>NZ_JAJOMC010000073.1 GCF_021129155.1 Arthrobacter sp. AK04 | reverse complement strand
CACCACTACGTCGTCGCGGTCCTGCCGGGAGGCGTTCTCCATCCCCGGCGCGAAATGCAGCGCGTAATACAGCACCGCCGGAATGATCCCTGCCGCCCCGTTCGTCGGCGCCGTGACCACCCGGCCGCCGGAGGCGTTCTCCTCATTCACCGCCAGGGCAATCAAGTTAACCCACTCCTGCCAATACTTCTGGTCATGGAACTCCCCCGCCTCGGCGTCGGATTCGTCGCCAGCCCCGCCGGGGCGGGCGGTTTCCTTCCGCAACCGGTCATACCAGTCAGGCGCCCGCCGTCGGACCTTCAACCCGCCCGGCAGCACCCCCTCACGCTTCAGGGACGTGGCCACACACCCTTCCATCACGGAGTAAATATGCAGCAGGCCCTCCCGGATCTGCTCCGGCGTGCGGCTGTCCTCCTCATTGACCCGCATCACGTCACTGATGCCCAAACCGGTCTCCCGGCAGTGCTCCAGCAGTTCGGCGGCGGTTCGGAACGGCAGCGGCAGCACCTTCTTGGACTCCTCCAGCTCCTGCAGCGCCGCGTCCTCCTCACCCTCCCGGACGATGAACCCGCCGCCTACCGAGAAGAACGTGGCGCTGTGGAGGACCTGGCCGTCGGCGTCGGAGACCGTGAAGGTCATGCCGTTGGTGTGCCGGGGCAGGACGGTCAACGGCCGCAGCACCATATCCTTCACCCCGTACGGCAAGGCCACCGCACCAGCCAGCTGCAGCATGCCGGTTTCGGCGATTGCGGCCAGGCGTTCCTCCACCTCGTCCGGCAGGATCAACTCCGGATGGAACCCTTCCAGCCCCAACAAAATGGCCGTCATCGTCCCATGCCCATGACCCGTCGCAGCCAACGACCCATAAAGATCCACCCGCAACGACGCCACCCGATCCAGGGCACCGGAGGCCTTCAGCTCCTCCGCAAACACGGCAGCAGCACGCATCGGCCCGACAGTATGGGACGACGAAGGACCGATCCCAATAGAGAAAAGATCAAAGACTCCAACAGCCATGCGCGTGCTTCCTTACTGGAGAGGTGGTACGGAGTTTTTGTCCAGATACGCAGACTTGAACGCCCCCGAACCCGGCATATCTGGACAAAAACTCCAGAGATTAGGCGAGGTTTGCGACGCCCGGGTACAGGGGGTGGGCCTTCGCCAACTCTTCGACGCGGTGACGCAGCCCGGAAAGGTCCGCGCCGGCGTCGGCCGTCAATGCCTCGGCGATGATGTCCGCAACCTCACGGAAGGCAGCCTCGCCGAACCCGCGGGTGGCAAGGGCGGGGGTGCCGATGCGCAGGCCGGAGGTGACCATGGGCGGGCGCGGGTCGAAGGGTACGGCGTTGCGGTTGACGGTGATGTCGATTTCCGCGAGCCGGTCCTCGGCCTGCTGGCCGTCCAGCTCACAGTTGCGCAGGTCCACAAGGACCAGGTGCACATCGGTGCCGCCGGAGACCACACTGATCCCCTTGGCGGTGACGTCCGGTTGGACCAAGCGTTCGGCCAGGATCCGGGCACCGGCCAGGACGCGTTCCTGGCGCTCCTTGAACTCGGCGGACGCTGCGATCTTGAACGCCACGGCCTTGCCCGCAATCACGTGCTCCAGCGGGCCGCCCTGCTGGCCCGGAAACACAGCCGAGTTGATCTTCTTGGCGATGTCGGCGTCGTTCGTCAGGATGATGCCGCCGCGCGGACCGGCGAGGGTCTTGTGCGTGGTGGACGTGGTGACGTGGGCATGCGGCACCGGTGACGGGTGGAGCCCGGCGGCAACCAGTCCGGCGAAGTGCGCCATGTCCACCATCAGGTAGGCGCCCACGGAGTCGGCGACGCGGCGGAACTCGGCGAAGTCCAGCTGCCGGGCGTAGGCGGACCAGCCGGCCACGATCAGTGCAGGCTTGGTTTCCTGGGCCAGGCGCTCCACTTCGGCCATGTCCACGGTGTGGGTGTCCTCGCGGACGCCGTACGGCACCACGTTGTAAAGCTTGCCGGAGAAGTTGATCTTCATCCCGTGGGTGAGGTGGCCGCCATGGGCCAGGTTCAGGCCCATGATGGTATCGCCCGGCTTGATCAGCGCATGCATCACCGAGGCGTTGGCCTGCGCGCCGGAGTGCGGCTGCACGTTGGCGAACCCAGCGCCGAACAATGCCTTGATCCGGTCAATGGCGAGCTGTTCGATGACGTCAACGTGCTCGCAGCCGCCGTAGTAGCGCTTGCCCGGGTAGCCCTCGGCGTACTTGTTGGTGAGCACGGAACCCTGGGCCTGCATGACGGCGACGGCGGTGTGGTTCTCGGAGGCGATCATCTCCAGGCCGTCGCGCTGGCGGGTCAGCTCGTCGTCGATCTTCGCGGCGATCTCCGGGTCCAGGGCGGAGAGGTCCGCGTCCAGGGACGGGGAGACCACCTGCTCAAAGGCGGTTGTTGTGGTCATGCCCGCGGCGCTCACAGCTCGCCGCCGTTGGCTGCCGCGTACTCTTCGGCGGACAGCAGCGGGCCTTCTTCAGTGACGGCCACCTTGAAGAGCCAGCCTGCACCGTAGGGATCGTTGTTGATCAGGGCGGGGTCGGAGACCACGTCTTCGTTGATCTCCACAACTTCGCCGGTCACGGGGGCGTACAGGTCGGAGACCGACTTGGTGGACTCCACCTCGCCGCAGGTCTCCCCCGCGGTGACCGTGGAGCCAACCTCGGGCAGGTCCACGTAGACGATGTCGCCCAGGGCTTCGGCGGCCACGGCGGAGATGCCGATGTTGGCAGGTCCGGATCCGTCAGCAGCAACCCATTCGTGCTCGGCGGAGTACTTCAGTTCAGCAACAACTTTTGCCATGGTGTGTTTCCTTCAATCTGGTGTGTGAAAAGTGAGAGAGCGTCCGGTCAAACCGCGCATCAAGTGATAGAGCGTCCGGATAAAACCAACATCAAATGAGAGAGCGTCCGGCCCCTTTGGGTCCGGCCTCCGGCAGCATGCGTCTAAGGGAGCGTCACGTCCGCTCAGCGGGCGTCTTCGCGACCGAGCATGCCGAGGAGGTCGGACCCGACGGGCCGTCGGCGTCTGCTACTTCTGGCGCTTGTAGAACGGGAGGGCTACTACTTCGAAGGGCTCGGGCTTGCCGCGGAGGTCGATGTCCAGGGCGGTGCCGGGTTCGGAGTGTTCGACGTCGACATAGGCCATCGCGATCGGGTAGCCAAGGGTGGGGCTTGGCTGGCCGGAGGTCACCTCGCCGACGACGTTGCCGTCCTTGAGAACCGGGTAGTGGCTGCGGCCGGCGCGGCGGCCCAGGCCCTTGAGGCCCACGAGCCTGCGGCCGGAAGTGTAGCCGGCACCCAGTTCCTTGAGTTCGGCCAGCACGGCCTTGCCCACAAAGTCGGACTCCTTCTTGAGCGAGACAACCGGGCCCAGTCCTGCGGCGTACGGGTTGCCCCCGCGGGAAAGCTCGTTGCCGTACAGCGGCATGCCGGCCTCCAGGCGAAGCGAGTCACGGCAGGCCAGGCCGGCGGGGATGAGCCCGTGGCCGGCGCCGGCTTCCAGCAGCGCGTCCCACAAACCGGCAGCGTCCTCGTTCGGGACGTAGATCTCGAAGCCGTCCTCGCCGGTGTAGCCGGTACGGGCCAGCAGCAGGTCCTGAACGGTGCCGTTGACGGTGATACCTACCTCAACTGCGGCGTAGTACTTCAGTTCGGTCACCAGCGAGTGCTGGTCGGCGGGAACCAGCGTCAGCAGGATGGCCTCGGCGTTGGGTCCCTGGACCGCGATGAGGGAGGTCTCGGCGGAGACGTCGTCAACAACAACGTCGAAGCCCGCAGCCCGCTCGGCGAGTGCGGCGGCGACCACCGCAGCGTTGCCGGCGTTGGGGACCACCAGGTACTTGTCTTCCGCTCGCCGGTAGGAGATCAGGTCATCGATGATGCCCCCGTCTTCCTGGCAGATCAGCGAGTACTTCGCCTTGCCAACCGCGACGGCGGACAGCTTGCCGGCCAGGGCGTAGTCCAGGAACGCTGCGGCGTCGGGGCCGGTGACCCAGACTTCGCCCATGTGGGAGAGATCGAACAGGCCTGCAGCGTTACGGACGGCATGGTGTTCAGCCAGTTCGGAGCTGTACTTCAGGGGCATCTGCCAGCCGCCGAAATCGGTAAAGGAGGCGCCGGCGATTTTGTGCTGCTCGTAGAGCGCGGTGTAGTTCTCAGTCATCAGAAAATCCTTAGTTCTCAAATTCGGAAAGCGGAGGGCAGGAGCACACCAGGTTGCGGTCCCCCGCTGCACCGTCGATGCGGCCAACCGGCGGGAAGTACTTGTCCTGCCGCAGGGAGGGCACCGGGAAGGCTGCCTGCTCGCGCGGGTACGTCCGGTCCCAGTCTGAAGAGACGACGGCGGCGGCCGTGTGGGGTGCGTTGCGCAGCGGGCTGCTGGTCACGGTGAAGTCGCCGTTGGCCACCTGGTCGATTTCCTTGCGGATGGTGATCATGGCTTCGATGAAGCGGTCGATCTCCGCGAGGTCCTCGGACTCGGTGGGCTCCACCATGAGGGTGCCTGCCACCGGGAAGGACAGCGTGGGGGCGTGGAAGCCGAAGTCGATGAGCCGCTTGGCGACGTCCTCCGCGGTGACGCCGGTCTGGGCCGTCAGGTCGCGCAGGTCCAGGATGCACTCATGCGCCACCAGTCCGGTTTCGCCGGTGTAGAGGACCGGGAAGTGCTCGTCCAGGCGGGCGGCAACGTAGTTGGCAGCCAGGAGCGCGGACTTGGTTGCCTCGGTGAGGCCCTGCCCGCCCATCAGCTTCACATAGGCCCAGGAAATCGGCAGCACGCCCGCGGAACCGAAGCGCGAGGCGGAGATCGCAACGCCGTGCCCGGCCTCGTGGGCCGCCTTATTGGCGTCGCCCGGCATAAACGGTGCCAGGTGCGCCTTGGCAGCAACGGGTCCGACGCCGGGTCCGCCACCGCCGTGCGGGATGCAGAAGGTCTTGTGCAGGTTCAGGTGGGACACGTCCCCGCCGAACTTCCCGGGCTGCGCCAGCCCTACGAGGGCGTTCAGGTTGGCTCCGTCAACGTACACTTGTCCCCCGGCGGCGTGGATCGCGTCGCAGACCTCACGGACATCGGAGTCGTACACACCGTGGGTGGACGGGTAGGTGATCATGATCGCCGAGAGGACATCCTTGTGTGCCTCGATCTTCGCAGCAAGGTCCGCGTGGTCGATGGTGCCGTCGGCGGCGGTGGCCACCACAACAACCTTCATGCCTGCGAGGACAGCGGACGCGGCGTTGGTGCCGTGGGCCGAGGCGGGGATCAGGCAGACGTTGCGCTGCTGGTCGCCGCGGGAGTGGTGGTAGCCGCGGATCGCCAGCAGGCCGGCCAGTTCACCCTGGGATCCGGCGTTGGGCTGGATGGACACCTGGTCGTACCCGGTGATCTCGGCGAGGTCGGCTTCCAGCCCGGAAATCAGTTCGCGCCAGCCGGCGGTCTGGGAGTCCGGGGCGAACGGGTGGATGGAGGCGAACTCCGGCCAGGAGATCGCTTCCATCTCGGCCGTGGCGTTCAGCTTCATGGTGCAGGAACCCAGCGGAATCATGGTGCGGTCCAGCGCCAGGTCCCGGTCTGAGAGCCGGCGGATGTAGCGCAGGAGCTGGGTTTCGGAGCGGTGGGTGTTGAACACCGGGTGCTGCAGGTAAGTGGAGGTGCGCAGCACCGGCTCCGGCAGCTCAAAGCCCTCACCGGACACAACCGGACCGGCGCCAAAGGCGACCGCCACCGCGGAAAGGACCTCCGGCGTCGTGGTTTCATCGACGGACACGCCAACTGTGTCCGCGTCGATGAGTCGCAGGTTGATGCCGCGGGCCTCGGCGGCGGTGATCACCTTGGCGGCCTTGCCGGGCACGCGGACGGTGAGGGTGTCGAAGAAGGACTCGGACACCAGTTCGCGGCCTGCGTGCTTCAACGTCGCAGCCAGGGCGCGGGCGTTGGTGTGGACGGTTTCGGCGATCGCCTTCAGGCCGTCGGGGCCGTGGTAGACGGCGTAGAAGGACGAGACGATGGCCAGCAGGGCCTGCGCGGTGCAGATGTTGGACGTGGCCTTCTCGCGGCGGATGTGCTGCTCGCGGGTCTGCAGGGCCAGGCGGTAGGCGGGGACGCCCGCGTTGTCCTTGGACACGCCCACGATGCGACCCGGCAAGGTGCGCTCCATGCCGTCGCGGACGGCCATGTAGGCGGCGTGCGGTCCCCCAAAGAACAACGGCACGCCAAAGCGCTGGGTGGAGCCGACGGCGATGTCCGCGCCCTGCTCGCCTGGCGGGGTGATCAGGGTGAGGGCCAGGAGGTCGGCGGCGACGGTGACCAGTGCGCCGCGTTCCTTGGCCCCGGCGATGACGGCTGACTGGTCCCAGACCCGGCCGGAGACGCCGGGCTGCTGCAGGACCACGCCGTTGATGTCGCCCTCGGGCAGCCCGGCGGTGAGGTCGGCGATTTCCACCTCAAAGCCCAGGGCTTCGGCGCGGCCCAGGACAATGGCGATGGTCTGCGGGAGGAGGTCGGCGTCCAGGACGGTCTTGCCGTCTTTCGCAATCTTGTTCTTGTTCGCGCGGCGCATCAAAAGCACGGCTTCGGCCACGGCAGTGGCTTCGTCGAGGAGTGAGGCGTTGGCCACCGGGAGTGCGGTGAGGTCCTGGACCATGGTCTGGAAGTTCAGCAGCGCTTCGAGCCGGCCCTGGGAAATCTCGGGCTGGTACGGGGTGTAGGCGGTGTACCATGCGGGGGCTTCGAGGATGTTGCGCCGGATCACCGGCGGGGTGACAGTGTCGTAGTAACCTTGGCCGATCATCTGCACGGCCATCTTGTTCTTGCCGGCCAGCTTGCGGAGCTCGGCGAGGACCTGGACCTCGCTCAGGGCGCTCTCAAGGGTGAGCGGCTTGTCCTGGCGGATGGAATCCGGGACCGCGCTGTCAACGAGGCCATCGAGGCTGTCGTAGCCGACGGCCTTGAGCATGGTGTCGATATCGGACTGGCGGCGCGCGCCGATATGGCGGTCTGCGAAGGTGGTGGGGGACGACTGAACCGTCATGAGGGGAACTCCATAATTCAGGTGGCATATGGTGCCACTTTGATTCGGGTTCCTCCCCGCTCTGTATTGGACCTGAGAGTTTTGCGTTGCCCTGCTGTTCAGCGGGGCGCCACTTGCACCGTCGGTGAGCCCGGTTGCCCGGACTGCTTTCCAGAGTTGCCTTGCCGCGGCGGTACGTGGGCCTGAGAGATTCCTGGGGAGGATTTGCTCCTACGGCGCCTGCTGAACGTACCGGCAGGACTCTCCCGCCGCAGATCATAAGCGTGTGCCACTGGTGGGTGACACGACTCACACCATACCAAGATCCGTGGCGGGATCCAAACTTCGGGCCCCTAAGGCGACTTACGACGCCGGGACGCGCCGCCGTCGCCATCCCTTTGTCACTGTTCCCGGCCGCTGGCTTTCCGGCCGATGTTGTAGCCGGCCCAGAAGGCGAGCAGCAGCATGCCCACGACGGCGATGGCCAGGCCCGCCTGCGTCCCCGGGCTGAGGAAGGCCATCCCTGTGCCGGAGAAGGGCTGGTTGCTCAGCGGCGCGTAGGCGAACCAGCCGATGTAGGTGTTCCGGTTGAGCCAGGCCACCGTGCACCCCGCAATCAGGATGACGAGCCCGGCTATGGGCAGGACCGCACCCGGTATCCGGGCGGGTTTCCGCGGTTCGTGTTCTTCAGTGCTGTTTTCTTCAGGCGTGCTGTTGTCCCCCATGCAGGCGAGTCTAGCCGGGCTTCAAAGGACGGGTTTAGGCTGGGCCCATGTTGACCCTCGGCAGCACCGTCCTCGGCGTCAATGACGTCGCCCGCGCCACCGCCTTCTGGCACGCAGCCCTCGGCTACGTCCCGCGTGAACCCGGTGACGAGACCTGGATAACCCTGGTTCCGGCGTCGGGCCCGGGCGCGCAGCTGGCACTGATGTTGAGCGAGACGCCTGCCCAGGAACACCCGCGCATCCACCTGGATTTGTATGCGGACAACCAGGAGGCAGAGGTGGAACGGCTGATCTCGCTCGGGGCCTCCCGCGTCAACTGGGACCTGTACCCGGAAGACCCGGATTTCGTTGTCCTTGCCGACCCCGACGGAAACCGCTTCTGCGTCGTCGCCCACAACCCGCAGTAGCCCCGGCCAGTATGTGCGGCCGGGTGCCGCAGCGCTCCCAAGGAGGCCGGACGACGTCGGAACCTCCCGCCGTCGTCCGCTTCCGGCGCCCGCCCTCCCGGCGCAGTCCGCTTCCGTCCGGGAACAAGCCCGCCGGGCGCGGCGTTGGGATACCTACGACAGTTCCGCCGCCGCGCGGCACCCAACAGAACGGAACCACATGGTCAGGGCTATCTGGAACGGAAAAGTCATCGCCGAATCAACGGACACCGTGGTGGTGGAGGGCAACCACTACTTCCCCCGCGACGCCGTCAACGCCGGCTACCTGAGGGACAGCGACCTTTACTCCGTCTGCCCGTGGAAGGGCCGGGCCAGCTACCACACGCTGGAAGTGGACGGGAAGCTCAATGTGGATGCCGCCTGGTTCTACCCGCAGCCGAAGCCCCGTGCCAGGCAGATCGAGGACCGGATCGCCTTCTGGCGCGGAGTGACCATCGAGGATTAGCTCTATTGAAGGGCGGCTGGCTGCCTCATGGGGGATACGGGCAGGAGGCCGGCGCTTCAGTTGCTGACCCCTTAGCTTGTGTGTGCAGTTCAGTTGGTTCGAGACGCTTCTGACTGAATGGCCTTGGCGAGGTCGCGGGGTCTGCTCCACATAGGCCAATGGCCC
Organism: Arthrobacter sp. AK04; assembly: GCF_021129155.1. Taxonomy (GTDB): domain Bacteria; phylum Actinomycetota; class Actinomycetes; order Actinomycetales; family Micrococcaceae; genus Arthrobacter; species Arthrobacter quantipunctorum. The sequence continues at coordinate 10,488 of NZ_JAJOMC010000073.1, read as the reverse complement.
GTCGGGAGGTCAATGACATCGACGTGTTCAAGGTTCGCGACTTCGGTGAACATGGGATGACCGGTTTGGGCCAGTTCCAGCACCTGCGCACCAGGGATTGAGCAACAGACCATGGTGGTCCGGACCCTGCGGCGGGCATCGTTGGTGAGCTCGACCGGCTGACGAAGCACGGGGCCCGGCTCAGGGACAGCCCGGGCCCGAAACTGCTGGAGGACCTCTGCGCTCAGGCCTTCGAGGCTCGCCTGCTGCGCGAGGACGTCGAAGGGCGGCAGCGGAAGCTCCTCCAACTCCTCCGGGAGGTCTGGGGCGAAGACACTTCCCGTCGCCACAGGGCCGGAGTCGACCCACACCACACGGAGGACAAGCTCAGGGTATCGGTCCATGACGAGGCTGACAGGAGCATTAGCCCCACTGTGGGCGACGAGAATTGCAGGCTGATTACTGTGTTGGGTAATGGCGCCCAGGATTGCTTGAGCCTGGGCGTCGAGGGTTTTGGTCGCACGCTCAGGGTCGTGTGCGTCGAGACCGGGCAGCGTCATAGCGATGGCATGAGGGTGGTCGGTTTTCAGGTGTTCAAGAACTTCATCCCACGCCCAAGCGCCCAGCCAGTGGCCGGCGATGAGAATGATGGTCGGACTGCTCGTAGTGGTTGTCATGCCACAACTCTCGCAGCCCTTGGGGACGACGGTATGTCACTATTTATGTCATGAATTTGCCGGGCTGTGTGCAGTGAAACGAGCAGAACGGCTCCATGCCCTGTCAGAGATGTTGCGCCGCAGCGGCGCGCGGGGGGTCTCCGCCGAACGGTTGGCGAGAGAGTTCGAGGTGTCCGTGCGCACAATCAAGAGAGACCTCGACGCGCTGGAGAACAGCGGTGCGCCCCTGTGGTCGCGCCCAGGTCCGGGCGGTGGCTACGGATTGGCCAGCGGCGCGTCCCTGCCACCCGTCAGCCTGTCTCCGGCGCAGGCGGTGGCGCTCATGGCGGCTGTGTCCGCGGCGCCTGATGCTCCCTACGCTGATCTTGCAGCAGCCGGTATCCGGAAGATCCTGGACGTCCTCGATCCCAGAACCCGGGCAAAAGCTGACGAGCTGGCCCGCCGTGTCTGGGTCAACGCGCTTCCCTCGTCCTCGCGCGCCATCAAGTCGGCGCTGGAGGAGGCGATGGCCGAGCAGCGAGTAATCCGTATTCGCTACACATCGGGAGACGGGACCACGACCACCCGTGACGTCGAGCCCGTGCTGTTCGCCTCCACGAACGGCCAGTGGTTCTTAATTGGATGGTGCCGAACGCGCGACGCAATGCGATGGTTTACGGTGTCGCGCATCGAGCAGGCCACCGTAACCAAGGCGGCCTGTAGCGGCCACACCATCGACGAGGTCGGAGAACCCCCAACGAACGCCAGGCCGGTACACGGCCGTGACGAGTGAGCCACTCAGGCTACCAGCGGGAATGCCCGGGCGGTAACGTGGCGATCACGCTGATAACCGTTCAAGGAGGAATCCGGCATGGAAGTCATCACTATTGAAACGCCCCAGCTGGGCGACCGCACCTACCTGGTGCACGACGGCGCGGTGGGCGTAGTCATCGATCCCCAGCGGGACACGGACAGGGTGGAAAAGGCCGTCTCGGACGCCGGCGTAAGGATCACCCACGTGGCTGAGACGCACATTCACAACGATTACGTCACCGGCGGGCTGCAGCTGGCCCAGGACCACAACGCCGCCTACCTGGTCAACGCTGCGGACGATGTCCCGTACAGCCGCCAGCCGATCTCCGACGGGGACACTGTGCAAGTGGGGCGGATGGTCCTCAAAGCCGTGGCCACACCGGGGCACACCCACCACCACCTCTCCTACATCGTGACCGACGGCGGGCGCCAGGCGGTGTTCTCGGGCGGCAGCCTGCTGTACGGCTCCGTGGGCCGCACGGACCTGGTCAGCGAGGAAGACACCGTGCCGCTGACCCACCACCAGTACAGGTCGGTCCGGCGGCTGGTGGATGAGGCGGCTGAGGACGCCGGGCTGTACCCCACGCACGGTTTCGGTTCCTTCTGCTCCTCGGGCCCGGCCAGCGGTGCGGAGTCCTCCACCATCGGCGAGCAGCTGAACGACAACCATGCCCTGACGGACCAGGACGAGGACCACTTTGTCCGCGAACTGATCCACAACCTCACGGCCTATCCGTCCTACTACGCCCACATGGCCCCCATCAACATGGCGGGCCCCACCGCACCGGACCTGGACCTGCCCGACTCGCTGGACCAGGACGAGCTGGCATCCCGGCTGGAGCGGGGAGAGTGGGTGGTGGACCTGCGCAACCGCGTGGCCTTTGCCAGCAACCACCTGAGCGGCAGCCTCAGCTTCGAATACGGCGACGGCACCCAGTTCACTGCCTTCCTGGGTTGGATCCTGCCTTGGGACGAACAGCTGACGCTGGTGGGTGAGCGCCAGGATGTGGAGAACGCCATCCGGGACCTGTCCCGCATCGGCATCGACAACCCGGATGCGGCTATCGGCGCCGGACCCGGGGACGTTGCGCCGCGGGTGGAAACCTCCTCCTATGACAGCGTCGGCTGGGAGGAAGTGCTGCAGAAGCCCGAGGATGATGCCATCCTCGATGTCCGCCGCACGGACGAGTTTGAAGATTCCCACATCCAGGATGCGGTGAACATTCCGCTCCACGAGCTGCTCCGGCGCATGGACGAGGTACCCGCCGGCCGGCTGTGGGTGCATTGCGGCTCCGGCTACCGCTCCGCCGTGGCTGCGAGCCTCCTGCAGCGGACCGGCCGGGACGTGGTCCACGTTGACGCGAGCTTCGGCGACGTGAAGAAAGCCGGCCTCACGCTGGCCTAAACCGGCAGTGCTGAGCGGACGCCGGGGGGGCCCCCCCCCCCGGCGTCCGCTTGCCACCGTCCAGCGGCAGCGTCAGGGAGTGACGCCTTCTTCCGCCAACGTGGTCAGTTCTTGGCCACGTCCAGTTCGACCACAGCCCAGGACAGCGCCGGAAGCGTTGCCCGCAGTTCGGAACCGCTCGCCTTGGCCCCTTGCAGGGGCTTCAGGCCTACCTGGTCCGGGTTGCTTTGGATGTTGGTGGTAAATCGGTCCCCGCCGTCGGGAATTTCCAGGACCTCGGCGCGGACCACCTGGCGGGCATCAAACCCTCGCAGTGAGACCTCGATGTCTGCCGCCTCTTGGAGGCCGCGGTTTGCCAAGAAGAGCGCCACACGACCCGTTTCCTCGTTCCAGGTGGCGCTAACGTCCACGAGGTCGGTATCGCCGAAGCGGGCATTCTCGTACTTGTCCGAATCAACGGACAAGCGCAGGATCTGGCCCTTTGCCAGCTCTGCCATGCGGGCGAACGGGTGGAAGATCGTCTGGCGCCACGCTGGCCCGTTTTCCTCGCTGAAGATCGGGGCGATGACGTTCACCAGCTGAGCCTGGTTGGCGATCTTGACGCGGTCGCCGTGGCGGAGCAGCGAGTTCAGCAGGGTTCCCACCACCACGGCGTCCGTCACGTTGTACTTGTCCTCGATGAGCCGGGGGTGTTCGCGCCAGCCCGCCTTCGCGACGTTGCCCAGCTGGTCCTCGGTGTCCCGGCCGCGCTGGTACCAGACGTTCCACTCGTCGAAGGACAGGTTGATGTGCTTCTTGTGCTTCCCCTTGGCCCGGACGGCGTCGGCGGTCGCGATGACCGATTCGATGAAGTAGTCAGTATCGACGGCGCTGGCGAGGAAGCTGCCGGCGTCGCCGTCGTGCTCCTGGTAGTAGGCGTGGAGCGAGACGTAGTCCACCTCGTCGTAAGTGTGCGTCAGGACAGTCTGCTCCCAGGCGCCGAACGTTGGCATGCCCGAGTTGGAACTTCCGCAGGCCACCAGCTCGATGTCCGGGTCCACGAAGCGCATGGCCTTGGCGGCTTCCTGCGCCAGGCGGCCGTATTCCTCGGCGGTCTTGTGGCCGATCTGCCACGGCCCGTCCATCTCGTTGCCCAGGCACCAGAGCTTGATGTTGAAGGGGTCCTTGTGGCCGTTTTTGGCGCGGAGGTCGGACCAGTAGCTGCCGCCGGGGTGGTTGGCGTACTCCACGATTTCGCGGGCCGCGTCCACTCCCCTGGTTCCCAGGTTAATGGCTTCCATGATTTCGGTGCCGGCCTGGCGGGACCAGTCCACGAATTCGTGCAGGCCGAACGCGTTGGTCTCCACGGTGTGCCAGGCGCCGTCCAGCCGGCGGGGACGGTCCTCCCGCGGACCGATCCCGTCCTCCCAGTTGTAGCCGGAGACGAAGTTGCCGCCGGGGTACCGGATGACTGTGGCGCCGAGTTCCTTGACGAGCTTGAGGACGTCCTGGCGGAAGCCGTTTTCGTCTGCTTCGGGGTGGCCGGGTTCGTAGATGCCGGTGTAGACGCAGCGGCCCATGTGCTCCACGAAGGAGCCAAAGAGGCGGCGGGGTACTTCGCCGATGGTGAAGTCGCGGTCGAGGGTGATCCGTGCGCGGGACATGCAGCAGCTCCTTGGTTGTGGTTCAGGTCTGTTCGTGAAAGTGCTTTGGTAAGCGGACGGTGCAGGCTCAGGTTCCGGCGAGGCCCGTCGTCGCCACGCCCCTGATGATCTGGCGCTGGAAGAAGAGGAACACCAGGATCAGCGGCAGCGCCGCAAGCAGGGCGGACGCCATGTTCTGCGCGTACTGGATGCCGTAGGCGCTCTTGATGGTTTGCAGGCCCACCGGGAGGGTGAGGAGCGCGCCGTCGTTGGTGGCGATGAACGGCCACAGGAAGTTGTTCCAGGCGCCAATGAACACGAAGATGGCGACGGCGGCCAGGATGGGCCGGGACAGCGGCAGGATGATTTGGGTGAAGATCCGCATCCGGCTGGCGCCGTCCATCACCGCGGCTTCTTCAAGTTCGCGGGGAATCTGGTCGAAGAACTTCTTCAGCACGAAAACCATGGCCGGGTGGATGACCTGCGGCAGGATGATCGCCCATGAGGTGTCAATCATGTGCAGGGCGAGCATCTGGTAGAAGAGCGGAATGATCAGGACCGGCGGAGGGATGATGATGGAGGCGATGATCACCGTCATCAGCACTTTCTTGCCCTTGAAGTCGATCCGGGACAGGGCGTAGGCCACGAGCGCCGAGATCACCAGGGTGATGGCCGTGATGGCCGCCGAGGTGTAGAGCGAGTTCCACGTCCACAGCGGGATGTTGCCGTCCTGGAACACCTTCACGAAGGCTTCCGGAGTAAAGCCCGACGGCGGGAACCAGCTGATCTTCGGGGCTGCGGCATCCGTCTCGGTCTTGAAGGCGGTGGCGGTTGCCCAGGCGAAGGGGATCAGCCAGAGGAATGCGATAAAGGCGGCGACCGCGACGGCGGCGATCTTGCCTGGGCTCATCTTCTTGCGTGGCCGGCGACGTTCCTGGCTGGCGCTGGTGCTTGACTCGGGCCGGTCGAGGGTCTGAATTGCCATGGTTATGCACTCCTGCGGCGGGTGATGGCGAACTGCATGACCGAGACGAGCACGATCAGTCCGAAGAAGATGTAGGAAATGGCTGCGGAATAGCCCAGCCGGTAGCCGGTGAACCCGGTTTCAAAGATGTACTGCACCACGGGGCGGGTTGATCCTCCGGGCCCCCCGGCGGTCATCTGGTACACCTGGTCGAAGATCTTGAGCGAGGCCAGGATCTGGAGGAGCACGATCATCACGGTGGTGGGGGTCAGTTGGGGCAGGGTGATGGAGAAGAACTGGCGCCAGGCTCCGGCGCCGTCCAGGGAGGCTGCTTCATAGTGCTGGTGCGGGATGTTCTGCATGGCTGCCAGGTAGAGCAGGAAGTTGAAACCCACCGTCCACCAGAGCGTGGCAATGACGATGGCCCACATGGCCACGTTGGGATCGTTGAGCCAGGCGACCTTGGGGATGCCGATCTTGGACAGCGCATCGTTGATGAGGCCAAGCTGCGGGTTGTACATCCATGTGAAGAACAGTGAGACCACGGTGGACGCCAGCAGGTACGGGGCAAAGTAGGAAAGCCGCCACAGCCATTGGGCCGGCAATCCGACGTTGAGCAGTGCGGCCATCACCAGGGCCACCAGTACCAGCGGGACCGTGCTGATCACCGTGAAGTAGAGGGTGTTGCCGAGTGAGCGCCACATGCCGGCGTCGGCCAAGGCTTCGGCGTAGTTCGCGAAGCCGATCAGGCTGTCATTGGCTCCGGTCAGGGACTTGCCGGTGAAGCTCATGTAGACGCCGTAAAGAAGGGGCCACACAAGGAAGACGAGGAAGAAAACCAGGAAGGGTGCGGCGAACCCCCAACCGCTGAGGTTGCTCCTGGTGAGGCTCCCGGGGCTGCGCCGGGCTGCTAGTGAGGAACTCATGAAGGACTCCTTTGTCGCTCGGTGCGGTTAGACGGGGTTGGGCCGGGAAAGAAGGTGGTTGGTGCGCTCTTCGAAAGCGTCCCATCCTGCAACTGCCTTGTCGCGTCCAAGGAGGACGTTCTGTACGTTCTCGGCAAAGTAGGTCTGCCAGTCAGAGCCTGAGCCGCTGAACCAGGATTCGGGATCGTAGGCAATGACATCCGCCGCATTGGCGTAGTGCACCTGCGGTGTGAGGTTTTTGTAGGCTTGGGACCGGACCACGGGCTGGTAGGCAGGAATGTGGCCTGCTTCTGCCCAGGAGAGTGATCCCTTGAGGACGTCGCTGACGAACTTGTAGACGTCGCGGCGTTTGGTCTCATCCAGGTTCAGTTGCCGCGGAAGGACGAAGGAATGCGAGTCTGCGTACGCGGCAGGTGTGCCGTAAAGCGTGGGAATGGTTGGCGCGTCCACCGGGAGGCCCGCCTTCTTGAGCGTGGGCAGTTCCCAGACACCGCTGAAAAGCATGCCCGAGTCGCCGCGGGCGAATTCCGCGATGCCGGTGCTGATGTCGCCGCTCTTGGCCGCGATGGTGTCATCGAAAAGTGACGCCATGAATTCCAACGACTCAATGGCGGCGTCCCGGTCAACCTTCATCGGCTGGCCCGGGGTCAGCTCCATGTCGGCGCCGTGCTGCTTGTAAAGAGTGTAGAAGAGCCGCCACATCTGGGATCCACTGCCGAGGTAGCCGAAGGACAACCCATGGGCTTGGGTGACCTTCTGCATTTCCATGGCCATGGCCATGAAGTCCTGCGGGGAAGTCACTTCCTCCAGCTGTCCGTTGCTGCCCAGGAGACCGGCTTTGCCTGCCACGTCCGTGTTGTAGAACATGACGAACGGGTGTGAATCCAGGGCGATGGAGAAGACCTTGCCGTCCTGCTGGCTCTTCTCCCAGATTCGCGGTGCGAAGTCGGCATCCGTCACGCCGTGCTCTGCCAGCAGCGAGAGGTCCCACGGGTCGATCAGGCCGCCGGGGGCGTAGCCCGGAACCCGGCTGGCATGCATGATGGCCAGCTCCGGAGGACGTCCGCCTGCCGAGGCCATGGCCAGCTTGGTGTAGTACGGCGGTCCCCAGGCCAGAACCGTGGGATCCACCCTGAACTGCGGGTTGGCCTGGTTGGCGGCGTCGATCATTGCCTGCATCTTGATACCGTCGCCGCCGGACAATAGATGCCAGAACCCGATGTCCCGGGCGGTGGAAGCCTCTGCGTTGCCGCCGCAGCCCGTCAGTGCGCCTGCTGCCAGGAGGCTGCCCAGCGCGGCCGTTCCTGTCATTAACTGCCTCCGGGACAACTGCTTCCCTGGCGAATATTCAAACTGCTTCACCAATCACTCCTTTGGATGGGTCCGCTGAACGGTCACTTCGTGTTGCTTAAAACTCCGGTTCCGGCGCGTTCCGTTCCCCGTGGATGCCTTTGGGAGGGTGACGCGGGTCTCACGTTACATCGATGTAATATCCTGCGGCAAGAGAAAATTGTTAGCGCCAACAAGTTGGTGGGACGCTCTCGCTTTATGCCCGGCTGCTGTCTCGCTCGAGGATCCTGTAGTCGATGGACACCACACGCTGTTCCTGGGCCTTGTCCGCCATCCGCTCCGTCAGGAGGCGCAGGGCTTCGCTGGCAACGGCGCGTTTGTCAAAGGAGACGGTGGTCAGGGACGGCACGGCATAACGGCCGTCGGCAATGTCATCGAAGCCCGCCACTGCAATGTCCTCCGGTATCCGCAGGCCCTTCTTCCAGAGCACGCTCAGGGCGCCGATTGCCATGGAATCCGTGAAGCAGAACAGGGCTTCGGGAAGCGGATGCGAGTCCAGGTAGGCAGCGAGTGCATCGGCAGCCGTCTGCGGCGTCCACTTTTCACAGGGAATCAGCAACGACTGGTCCCGGTCAATGCCGAGGATCCGCAACGCCTCTTCATAGCCCTGGGTTCTCAGGATCGCCGCGGCCGATCCCCTTCCCTGGGTGGTTCCCAGGACGGCTATCCGCCGGCGCCCGGACTGTGCCAGGGCCAAAGTCATGTCCCGCGCGGCCCCGAAACTGTCCACGAACACGCGGTCGGCGAGCTTCTGTGTGACCTCACCGAGCAGGACCACCGGGGGAAGGGCAACGCCCACCCGGACGGCGCTCTCATCCAGCACCACAGGGTTAAGGATCAGCCCATCGATCAGGTTGGAGCGGGCGCGGACCATGAGTTCGTGTTCGCGCTGGGGATCGGATCCGGTTTCCTCTATCTGCACGATCCAGCCCTGCTCGTGCGCCACTTCGACAACATTGTGGGCAATTTCCGCGGAGTACGGTGTACCAAGGTCGGGCAGGGCCAGCGCAATCACGCCGGACCTTCCATTGCGCAGCCCGCGGGCGGAAAGGTTGGGCACGTAATCCAGTTCGAGGATGGCCTGCTCCACCTTCAATCTGGTGGCCCCACTCACCGGCACGATCCCGTTCATCACGTTCGAAACAGTCTTGGGAGAAACACCGGCGCGGCGCGCGACATCCTTGACCGTTGCGCGCACTGCTCCCCTTCCGAACCTTCAGGGCCAGGACCGGCAAGCACTGGCAGGCGCCGCGGATGACCTCCTGACGATGGTACCTCCCGGATCAGCGGGTGCAGGCAGATACCCCGGCGCATTACCAGACCGATCGCAGGCCTGGAACGGGTAAGGCCCAGCCCGCATCACAGAGTTGCGGCTTCTTCCTCCGCCAGCCTGATCATGCGGAGTTCGTCCTCCACCGCGCGGGACGGCCAGTAGTCCTTGGCCAGCTCACTGGCCCGGACCCGGTCCGCTTCCGGGAAAAGCTTGCCGAGCAGCCCGGCCGCCTGCATCAGGGCGATCAGCGCTATGGTCCTGGCCTCGGGCGCCCTGGTTCCAGGCTTCGAGCCTGGCGTGGCTTCACCCGTGGCGGCTTCCGGCCCTGCGCTGCGGGCAGCCGCGTCCTCGGCCGAGCCGGTTTCCGGCGGCTGGAGGCCGGCCGGGGCCGCCCTGAGTGCTGTCCGGATCTTTTCAAGCAGCGCGGCCTCCGGGGCATGGTCCTTTTCCGGATACCGCACTGCCCGGAACCGCCCCAGATGCTTCTCACCGGCGTGTTCCACGATGCCGGCCGAGGCCATCTGCTCGTAGATGCGCTGCGTCTGGGCGCGGCCTTCCAGCATGGAGACCCACCTCCGGGGGCTGTGCGGCCGTGATTTGCCGCGGATGAGCTCCAGTTCGTGCTCGAGGTCCGTTTCAGGGGTGGTGCCGGTGGCCCGGACATGCTTGCCCTCCAGCCCGATGGCGCCGAGGAGGTCCAGCTCGGCCAGGATTGCCCCGGCCACCGTGGTCCGCAGGGCGAACACCGGAACTTCGGGTTTGCCGTCCTTGTCATCGGTGGCCAGAAGGAGGAAGGCCTGGGGAAGGCTCAGTTTAACCGCTTGGGGAGTTTCCGCGTTCATAGCACCATGGTGTGCCCGGAAAATGGCGCCCGCTACGGCCGAAGTACCTGTTTTGCGGCGGATCTGCAGGCTTAAGCTGGTACCACAAACGTCCCTTCCAGCGCCGCGGAGGCCGCCGTGGACACCGAAACTGCCGTCGTAGTTGGCCACGACGTCACCACCATCACCTGCGTGTGCGGCAACACCGTGAGCAAGGACGGGCTGATCCAGGCCAACGCGCAGGGCGTCCCCGTGTACTCAGGTGAAGCCCCCGCCCCGCCGGAGCTTGCGGAGTGGCCCGCGGACGAGGACCTCTACACCCTCTGCCCCTCCTGCGGCCGCGTCTACCGCGACGCGGTCATCGAAGAAACCGGGACCGCGCCTGTTGCGTTCCGGGTTGACGTCAAGTCCGCCCCTATCGCCGAGGCCATCCGCGTCCACTGGAGCCTCAGCACCTAAGCACCCCAGCACTTAAGCACCCCAGCACCTCAGCCAAGGGGGAAGCGGGGGGGGGGGGGGGGCGGGCCCCCGCCCCCCCCGGCGGCGGGGGGCGGCCGGCGGCCGGGCCCCGCCCCCCCGCCCCCCCCCCCCCCCGCGCGCCCGCCTCCTCCTCTCCCGCCCGCGCCGGGGCCACGACCCTGGGCGCACGGACCGAGCTGATCCGCCGGCAGCGGGAACT
>NZ_JAJOMC010000072.1 GCF_021129155.1 Arthrobacter sp. AK04 | reverse complement strand
AACACTCTCAGGATCATCATCAACAGAGCGTTGCAATCATGCCGGGATCAGCAGGCCAGCACACCCACATCCTGCAACAGGAAACGGGCTAAGAAAAAGGTAACGAGCGTCCGTGCCAAGCAGAACGGCCCTGGCCCGCATGGACGGTGGTGGGGGCAGCACCGTCCGTGCGGGGCAGGGCCGCCCCAGTAAAGCTGGCGGGTTACAGGTTCCCGGTGGCGATGTTGAGCATGCGGCGCAGCGGCTCGGCAGCACCCCACAGGAGCTGGTCGCCCACGGTGAAGGCGCTGATGTACTGCGGGCCCATCTCCATCTTGCGGATGCGGCCAACGGGAATATCCAGGGTGCCGGAAGCGGCCACAGGGGTCAGCTCGGCCATGGAGGCTTCCTTCGTGTTCGGAACCACCTTGGCCCACTGGTTGTCCTCGGCCAGGAGCTTCTCGATCTCGGCGACGGACAGGTCCTCGCGGAGTTTGAGGGTGAGGGCCTGGGAGTGGGAGCGCATGGCGCCGATGCGGATGCAGAGCCCGTCCATGATCACGTGGTTGTCCTCCGAGGTGCCCAGGATCTTGTTGGTCTCAACCCCGGCCTTCCACTCTTCCTTGGACTGCCCGTTGCCGAGGTCCGCGTCGATCCAGGGAATCAGGGATCCGGCCAGCGGGACGCCGAACTGCGTGGCGTCGATGTCGGTGCGCTGGTGGGCCAGGACCTTGCGGTCGATGTCCAGGATGGCCGACGCCGGATCGTCCAGTTCCGTGCTGACCTCGGCGTTAAGCGTGCCGAACTGGCTGAGGAGCTCACGCATGTGGCGTGCGCCGCCGCCGGAGGCAGCCTGGTACGTCATGGAGGTGCCCCACTCCACCAGGTTGTTTTTGAACAGCCCGCCGAGGCCCATCAGCATGCAGGAGACGGTGCAGTTGCCGCCGATGAAGTCCTTGGTGCCGTTGACCAGGCCCTTGTCAATGACGTCGCGGTTGATGGGGTCGAGGACGATGATGGAGTCGTCGTTCATGCGCAGGGTGGAGGCGGCGTCGATCCACAGGCCCCCCCAGCCGCGGCTGCGGAGCTCGCCGTGGACCTGCTTGGTGTAGTCGCCCCCCTGCGCGGTGACGATAATGGGCAGCTTTGCCAGGGTGTCGACGTCGAACGCGTTTTCAAGCTTGCCGGCGCCATCAGCAAAGGATGGCGCGGCACCTCCCGCGTTGGAGGTGGAGAAGAACACCGGGTTGATGTTGGCGAAGTCGCCTTCGTCCTGCATGCGTTGCATGAGGACGGAGCCGACCATGCCGCGCCATCCGACCAGGCCGACGGAAGGGGTAGCTGCTGTAGTCATTCGACTATTTTAGACGGCGCGACCGGAAGGGCGCAGTCGGTTACGTCACGCTGGACGGGTTACGGAAGGTACGACGGCGGCACGCACCTGGGGCGTTTAGTCCACAGGCCGCGGGAGGTTCTTGGTCCTGCGGAGCTTTTCGGCTTTGCGTTCCTTGGCATAACCGGCCCAGGCCGCCAGGAAAGGAAACAAGGTGGCGGGGAACACCCACCACACTTCGCCGAGAATATGCCACTGGTCTGAGAGGGCTACCTGGACTAAGGCATAGACGAGCCCACCCACGCAGGCCGTCAACAGGATGGCGAGGAACAGGAGGCCTGGGGACGAATTGACGGGTTTGGTGATGCCCGCGCCGCCGTCCTTGCGGACGCCATACTCTTCGTCTGTGTATGGAGTAATTTCGCCGTTCTCCGCCAGCCGGTGAATCAAGGGTTGTTCCGGCGGCCGGGAGGGGACGTAGCCCGGTTCCTGGGGCACGTCCCGGCTACGCCTGGTCATTATGGTCTGACCCCCGTCGAGCTGACGGGCGCTGGGTTCAGGGATTCCACGTTCGGCGCGCAGACGTTTCGCCTTGGCTGCCACTGCGGCCATCCGCACGGCGTACACCGCGCCTCCCATTCCGGCGGCTGTCAGGAGCAGGGCAGCCCGCAACGGCTCATGACCACGGGTGGCCAATCCACCAGTTGCGTGCCCGGATCGCGGGTTGTTGGGGGATACCATTCGTTTCCTTTCTGCTGGCCCGGAAGTTGGATCTGATACCAGTCTTGGCTGCTCGAGCGGGCAAAAGTTCAAGGGTTCTTCCATTCGCTTTCCGAAGGCGCACGGCTTGCGTTCCTCTAGGTAGTAAGCCCATGAGCAGACCCAGTACAACCGCGCAGCCGAAAATAAGCTGCGGCCAGTTGGTGACCCGTTCGCCGGAACAGCTGAAGTGATCGGTTGGATGACGGGACCGTTTCCCATCATGATGGTTCGTCTGGGAACGAATGGCTGCTGTTCGGGAAGTTCTCCCGGGTGATCTCCACCGTTCCCGGACGTTCTTCGAACCAAGTGCGCGCCTGATCGTCCGTGACCGCGTACCAGGGCTTGGGCAGTCCACGGGCCCGCCTCAGCTTCCGTGCTCGAAGTTCCTGCCGAATGGTTTTCAGGATGAAAAACCAGCCACCTGTGAAGAGGATGATGCAGAGCAGACACAGGAAGACAACGCCGATATTCAGCCGGATAGCCCCGATGACCAGCCAGATCGGGGCAAGAAGTGCCGGGACGGTGATGACGGCCCCAACAAGGATAAGAATCGCGAGGCTGTGGGTCGAGTTGCTGGCACTTGACGCCGACGAGCCTCCCAGGCCCCACTCTTCCGGGGTATAGGCATGAATGGCGTCTCCCTGCCCAAATCCGTAAAAGTAGGGACGCGACGGCGTGAAGGTCTTCTCAGTGGCTCTCATGGGCCAGGCCAGTCCTGTCGATGCAAAGTAAGAACTACTTCTTTGGGTCGAAACGGTGTCTGCTTCCGGAAACCTGTGTGGCGAACGAGGCTTACGTGTCACTGGGAGACATGGCCAGCGCCAGGCTCAGGGGCGCCCCGCTCTTTGCGCAATTGATTGGCGCGGTGCTCGTCACGGGCCAGGCCAAAGGTGTACCAGGCGCCGAAACCACCCAGCACGATGGCGAACAGTGCGCCCCACTCCGGGTCTGCGCCCTGCCCGAACGAGGCAAGAAACATCACCGAAGAACCAAGGAACAGGAGCCCCAAAAAGGCAGACACAATTCCCATGCCCCACCAGGACCGGACCTGTACCTGGCCTCGGCCGGGAGAAAAGCCGATTTCGTCACCAGGGTAGCTGTGTAGTTCGCCGGTGTCGGTTCGCCGTAGGACGCGCTTCTCTCCCCGGGCGAGCGCCGCCTTGTGCTCGGCATATACATCATCGTTGCGGCGTTCACGATCGCGATCGAATGTCATAGTCAGTCCTGACGGATGGTGCGGATCTGGTCAAGCAGGGCAGCGTCGTCAAGGCCTGTGGTTTCAACAATGTCCTTCTGCTGCGCGTTGGCGGTGCCGATGGTCCATGATCCGCCTCCGCCATTTTTCACGTAAAGGGTCTGCCCCGTGAGCTCCTCGCGGCGACGAATTGTTGCGCCCCCCTGCGGGTTATTGTGCAGGTGCTGCCTGATGACCGCGAAATTGGCCTCGGCAGCTGTGACGTCCGGTCTCTGCGCCATGGCCCACCAGGTGAAGTAGGAGCGCGGCTGGAACAGCAAGTGGATGTCCTCATTTTCCATGGCGATCACGCTGTCGCTCCCTTCTACGGTGAGCAGTGAGATCTCCATGCGGCGACTGGCTGAAGAGAGGACGGCGGCAACTGCCGCGGTGGGGCCTGCAACCGCGAGAAGCCCGTCGCTTTCGGCCGTTGCCAGGCCGCGGGCAACTAGGGAGGATGCCCCCGCGCTCACCATGTCCGTATCGCCAAGGTAGTTGCCCACCCGCAAGGCCTCCGCGCTGAGTACTGCTGCGTCACCGCCCCGCAAGCTCGCCAGGGCGGCCATCTCGGCAAATCCATAACCGATGGCGTCGGGGATGGCTTGTGATGTTGTTTCAGTCATCGTGAGTACCTCTCGTTGTGTGCTCAGAATCCGAAGAAATCGCCGACGTTTTCGGCCGCGTCCCCGGCACTTTCCCAAGCCGCCTCGGCACTATCAGCGATGGATTCGCCGATAGCATTGACAGTCTCCTTGACGATGGGGACGTTGTCGTAGATGGCCAGCGCGCCCGATGCGACCATTGCAGCAGTTCCAACGGGCGGCGGCACGAAGCCTGCTACGCCCAGTCCCGCCTTAACCGCCGAATACCAAGCGCCGCCGTTGTCATCCGGGTTGCCGTTGGTGAAGTTGTTAAACGCGTCGAGGGTATCGAGTCCAACCCCCACCACTCCGAGGGCCTTGCCGCCGAACTCGAAGAACGTGGCGGCTTTCCCGCCGTCGACGAGGTTCAGGGCTGTATCCCACCTGCCGTCGAACAACTCCGAGGACGTGTTGAAATACTGGCTCAGCATGTTGGTGTCCTGAAATGCCTTTGCCACGTCTCGGAAGTCCTTGGAGAAGAACTCGGCGAAGCTGTCTGCCCTCTTGATGAAGTGTGGCAGATCGAAGAGACCAGCCCGGAGGTTGGGCAACGCCTTGGTGAGGTTGTAGATGTCCCAGCCGTCCCGGAAGGGCGAGTCTGGGTCAGCAAGCCAGTCGAGCCCCCAAGGATTGTTGAATGGCGGGCGGCCCGTGCCCTGGCCACCGAGGCTGCCGGGCACCCCCGTACCGGGTCCGCCCCTGCCAGACCCGGCGCTCCCGCCAGCACCGCCGGTGCTGCTCGCCCTGTCCTGTTCATCAGCGTTGGCGAGCAGGAGCTTGGATTCCTGCTTAAGACGGGTAGCCGTCTGCTGCAGGAGGGTCCGATGGTTGCCGTTCCAGTCGGACCGGAAATGTTCGGCGTCGCGGCCTTTCCAGGCAGGGCTGTTGTTGATCTGACCACTCAGCTGCGTGGACTGCTGCTGCAGCAGGTCCGCCGTCTTGCTGAACTGCTGCGCAAGAGTACGCAGCTGTGCCACGTCGGCGCCCCATACGTTTCCTGACACCAGGCTTCCCCCAAATATTCGAACAGCACCTGACTGCTGCAGCCCTAGCCTAAGTCCGGATCAGGCCGGTCCGCGATGGGGTGTCCTCCCCATGTCCCGGACGGTTACGCACGCTAGCCGCGCTCCGATTCCTCCAGGACCGCAGCCTTGCGCGCCCGCAGGGCGAAGAGCGCGCCGAAGGCAAACACCTGCGTCACCACCACCAGCACAATCGCTCCGGCGATCTTGTTGCCGCCCAGGATCATGGTGAGCCCAACAATCGCAGACAGGAGGGCCAGCAGCGGCAGCAGCATGTAGCCCAGCACAAAGAGGGTTTCCGGTTTTTTCAACATTCCTAGCCCTCAGTCCTTGACCATCTGGTGAATCGGTAACGCGTGCCGTTTGCGGCCGTCAGCCAGCCGTCCGGCGGAACGGAGGCGGAGGCCTCCCAACTGGTGCCAAGCTCGGGGGCGAAGGTGTCGCCGTCGGCCTCCACATCAATGGTGGTAACCACTGCAACGTTCGCCAGCTCGGTCGACTGGCGGAAAATCTCGCCGCCGCCCAGGATCCAGACAGTGTCACCGCCGTCCACGAACTGCGATTCCAGCAGGGCGTCGTCCAAAGAGGGAACCACGATGGCGCCCTCCGCCTCAGGCGTATCCGCCCAGCTTTTCTGGCGGGTGATGACAATATTGGTCCGTCCCGGCAGGGGGCGGTACTTGTCCGGGAAGGACAGCCAGGTCTTCCGGCCCATGATGACAGGGTGCCCGGTGGTCAGCCGGGTGAAGTGCCTGAGGTCCTCGGGAAGGTGCCAGGGCATGTCCCCGTCCTTGCCGATGACGCCGTCCGGGGTCTGTGCCCAGATGAGGCCCACGCCGGTGATGGAGGCGGCCAGCTCTTCGGTGAAGGACTGTGGATCCGTGGAGTTTTCGGTGCTCATACTGCGATCGGGGCCTTGATGGTGGGGTGGTGCTTGTAATCCACTATTTCGAAGTCTTCCAGCTTGTAGTCGAAGATGGACGCCGGGTTCCGGGTGATCCTCAGCTGCGGATACTCGTAGGGCTCGCGCTCCAGCTGCTTGAGGACCTGGTCCATGTGGTTCTCGTAGATGTGGACATCGCCGCCGGTCCAGACGAATTCGCCGGGCTCCAGCCCCACCTGCTGGGCCACCATGCAGGTGAGCAGCGCGTAGGAGGCGATGTTGAACGGGACGCCCAGGAACATGTCCGCGGAGCGCTGGTACAGCTGGCAGGACAGCTTGCCGTCGGCCACATAGAACTGGAAGAAGGCATGGCACGGGGGGAGGGCCATGTCCTGCAGTTCGGAAACATTCCAGGCGGAGACCACGTGCCGGCGTGAGTCCGGGTTGGACTTCAGGTTGTCGATCAGCTCCGCGATCTGGTCGATGTGGCCGCCGTCAGGGGTAGGCCAGCTGCGCCACTGGACCCCGTAGACCGGCCCCAGGTCGCCGTCCGCGTCCGCCCATTCGTTCCAGATGGTGACGCCCTGGTCCTGCATCCACTTCACGTTGGTTTCACCGCGCAGGAACCACAGGAGCTCCACGGCCACGGACTTGAAGTGGACCCGCTTGGTGGTGATCAGCGGGAAGCTCTTCGTCAGGTCAAAGCGGATCTGGCGTCCGAAAACGCTGGTGGTTCCGGTGCCCGTGCGGTCCGATTTGTGCGTGCCGGAAGCCAGGACATCGCGCAGCAGGTCTTCATAAGGCGTTGGGATGCTCACGGCTCAAGTCTACTGGGACAACGCCGGGAGGCTGGGGTCCTCATGACGATGCGTCCCGTCCCAGTTTGCCGCGCAGCACATCAAGCAGCACTTCGTCGCTCAGGCGCGCTGCCCGGCCGGCTGCAATGTAATGGTCGACGGCGGCCTGCACCGCTGCAGGGACGGGAACCGTTCCACGGGCCCCCGGGGTGCCGGCGGCCGGAGCGGTGACGACCGTTCCGCCCCGCCGCCGGGAATCCACGAGCCCGGCGGCCTCCAGCTCCTTGTATGCCCGGGCGACGGTGCCCGTTGCGATGCCGAGGTCGGCCGCGAGGCTGCGGACCGTGGGCAGTCGGGTTCCGGGGTCGAGTGCGCCCAGGGCGATCAGGGAGCTGATCTGTGAGCGTATCTGCTCGTAGGGAGGTATTGCGGAGCGCAGGTCCACGGTGATCCCCGCACTCACGTGGCCGGTTCCTTTGCGGGCGTGCGGGCGGAGCCGGTGCTGCGGGCGAAGCTGCGCACGGGAATGACGGCGATGACGATCCCCGCAGCGCACAGCAGCGCGCCGGTGAAGGGTGCGGCTTCCCAGGCCCAGGCCCAGGGCGCGGGCTCCAGCTCCAGTGTCCGGCGTATCTCCGGCCCCGCCGCCAGCAACAGCACCCCGGCCTGCGCGGTGAAACAGGCCGCGAGGGTCCGGACCACCCTGTGCACGGTGATGGCGCGGAGCGCCGCGTCCAGGCCCGCGACCGCCGTCGGGATGCCCTTCCGGGCTTTCGCGGCACCCGCCGGAAGGACCGCGACGAGCGCCACGGCAGCGCACGCCCAAAGAGTTGGGGACCACGAGGGCAGGATGCCGAGATCGGCCTGGACGGAAGAGGTCACAATGACGGCTGCTGCCAGGATGGCGAGGGCTGCGATGCCGGTGGTGAGCATTGCCGGGCTGACCGGCTGGCGCGGCCATCCCCGCGGCGCTTCGGAGGTTCCGTAGTTGCGCTGGATCAGCAGTTCCCCCGCCGCGGTGACCAGCAGGACGCATGCGGCGGCCAGCGCCACCACAAGGGCAGGATGGCCGGCCAAGGCCCCTGGAATGAACGCCGCCGCCAGGGCTGGAACGAAAGCGGCGAGCCCCGAGGCCGCGCCCAAAGACACGGAAAGCCGGGTGGCGGGGTGGGATGCCGCGGACGGTCCACGGCGGCCACGGACGTCACCATCTGCCTGGACAGCAGGAAGCTTGGGCGGCGCCCACCACCACATGGCCAGCAGGACCGCGAGGTTTACCGCCCCGGCAGCGTTCACCCAGCCGCCGGCAACAAAGGACGGATCGGGCCGCGCTGCGTGGTTGCCCGCGATGGCCGCCAGGCCGGAGGCTATGGTGGCCACGGTTCGGAGCAACCTGTTCATGGCGATGGTCCTGAGGATGTTGTTCTCCACGGAGTCCAAGGCCTCAAGCCGGCGGCGCCCGGTGATCAGCACCAGCACCAGCCAGGTTCCCACCGCCAGGACAAGAAGGGCAGGGCCGAGGTAGGAAGCCAGCTTGATGCCGGGAACCCGGCCGTCGCCGCCGTACGGCACAAAGCCAGCGGCGGGGTCGGGGCGGGACCCGTAGGGGACTGGTTCGTAGCCGGGAAGGGTTGCCATCCAGCCGATTTGCAGGGCGGCACCCGCAAACACAGCAAGGACGGTCCAGGCGAGCGGCCGGGGCAGGAAGTCGCGCACCCGCCGCACCTCCAGGTCCGCCTGGCGCCGGGGGAGGCGGGGGCCGGGATAACTCACTTGGCCGATGGCATGCACGGCCAGGGACCCGAGTATCGGCCAGGCCAGGGCCGGCACGATTGCCGCGGTGCTGATGAGCGGCTGCGAATCCGGACTGGCGTAAAGGATGCCGGCGTTTCCGGCCGGCTGCAGGGAACTGGCCAGCCACCCCATGATTCCCACCCAGAATGCGTGCTGGGAGGCAGTGGCCGCGGAACCGCCGCCCGGTCCCCAGATGACCCAGCGCAGCAGGAGGTAGCTGCCCGCCGCCAGCAGGAACGGCCACACAACGGCCATTGGCGGAACGTTGCTGAAAACAGCGGCATCGGTAAACGGCACTTCATCCCCCAGAATCGTGCATCAATGTACTAAGTGTTTGATACAAAAACTCTGGGGTCAAGCGCCCCGGCATGGCCGTTCCTAGTCGTCAAACGGCTTGAACTGCTCCACCGCCACGATCCGCCGCTTTCCGCCGGGAGCCACGTGGCACACCACCAGTTCGCCGGGCGAGAGGTAGGGCTCCTTTCCCGGCAGGAGCGCACGCAGGTGCTGCGGCATGTGCTCGGCCAGCTGGCCGAACACGGTGGGCAGGGCCGGGCGGTGCGTGCAGACAGCCACCGCGCGCTGCTTATCGAACAGGCCTTCAATGACGGCGGCTGTCTTCTTCGGGCTGCGGCCATGCCGATGCTCGGTCAGCGCCTCCGCGAGCTTCACCTTGGCACCCGCCGCCTTGGCATAGGGTGCGACGGTTGCGGCGCACCGCAGCCAGGGGCTGGTCACCACCCGAAGCGGCTTCCAGGCGTGCAGGAGCCGGCTCACCGCCAGCGCCTGCCGCGTCCCCGTGGCGGCAAGCGGCCGCTCGCCCTCGGCCTTGCTCCAGGACGAGCGCGGTTTCGCTTTGGCGTGACGGAGCACCACGAGAGGCCACGTGTCCAGGTGCCCGCGCCCGTGGGCTTCCTGCAGGTATTGCAGGGGCACGACGTCGGAGGGGTTGGACAGCAGCGCAGCGGCCTTTTCGGGGGCGCACCACATGACGCTGTCCACCTCCTTGCCGTCAGGAAGAAGCTTTGCCCCGTTGGCCTTGACGGCCCAGTAATGGACCACTTTGAGGCCGGAGGCCACGTGGTAGTGGATGGGCGGCAGCGGGATGCCCAGCTGGGCGGTGAGGCCGATTTCCTCCTGGACCTCCCGGACCGCGCACTCCGGGATGGTCTCGCCGTCGTCGATCTTGCCCTTGGGCCAGGACCAGTCGTCATAGCGCGGCCGGTGGATCAGCAGGACTTCAAGCTTGTCCTTGACCACGCGCCATGGCACGGCACCGGCAGCCGTCACGGCTACTGGTTCCCCCGGGTGGTCTGTCTGGTCTGCTACGAGTGCATCGCTCGACAAAACAGGTGCCCTTAACGCCGGCTCAGGCTGCGCTGCCGGGGGCGGGAGGCCAGCAGCCAGGACTGTACGTCCTCAAGGGGCTTGCCGTCGTCGGACAGGTGGTGCCGGGTCCAGACTCCCTCGTTGTCCAGGTGCCAGCTGGAGGTATCCGGGTCCATGTAGCGCCGCAGCAGGTCAAGGACATAGTTGATGTCATCAGTGCTGGACAGCTGGACCAGGGCCTCCACCCTGCGGTCAAGGTTGCGGTGCATCATGTCCGCCGAGCCGATGTACACCACGGGGTCTCCGCCGTTGGCGAAGGCGAACACCCGGGAGTGCTCCAGGAACCGGCCCAGGATGGAACGGACGGTGATGTTGTCGCTGAGCCCGGGTACTCCGGGGCGGAGCGAGCAGATGCCGCGGACCACCACGTCAACCTTCACTCCGGCCTGCGAAGCGCGGTAGAGGGAATCGATGATTGCCTCATCCACCATGGAGTTGACCTTGATCTGCACGCGGCCCGGGATTCCGGCGCGGGCGTTCCGGATCTCGGTCTCGATGCGGTCGATCAGCCCTGAACGGACGGAACGGGGCGCCACCAGCAGCCTCTTGAACGTGGACTTCGGCGCGTAGCCGGAGAGCTGGTTGAAGAGCTTGGACAGGTCCTCGCCCACCTGCTCGTTGGCGGTGAGCAGGCCCAGGTCCTCGTAGTAGCGGGCGGTCCGGGGGT
Source organism: Arthrobacter sp. AK04 (assembly GCF_021129155.1). Lineage (GTDB taxonomy): Bacteria > Actinomycetota > Actinomycetes > Actinomycetales > Micrococcaceae > Arthrobacter > Arthrobacter quantipunctorum. Next base: position 9,096 of record NZ_JAJOMC010000072.1, on the reverse strand, counting down.
GGTAGTTGCCGGTGCCGATGTGGCAGTAGCGGCGGAGCCCGTCAACCTCCTGGCGCACCACCAGCGAAAGCTTGCAGTGCGTCTTGAGGCCAACGATGCCGTACACCACGTGCACGCCGGCCTGTTCCAGCTTGCGGGCCCAGGAGATGTTCGCCTGCTCGTCGAACCTGGCCTTGATTTCCACCAGGGCCAGGACCTGCTTGCCGGCCTCGGCCGCGTCAATCAGGGCGTCAACGATGGGGGAGTCCCCGGAGGTGCGGTACAGGGTCTGCTTGATGGCCTGGACTTTGGGGTCGGCGGCGGCCTGTTCCAGGAACGCCTGCACCGAGGTGGAAAACGAATCGTAGGGGTGGTGGAGCAGGATGTCCCGGCGGCGCATGGCGGCGAAGACGTTGGCGGCCTTGGACGTCTCTGACTCGTTCAGGTACCGGGACGTGTGCGGAACGTGCTTGGGGTAGTGGAGGTCGGCGCGGTCGATGCCGGCGATCACCGAGAGTCCGCGGAGGTCCAGCGGGGCAGGAACGGAATAGACCTCGGATTCCTCCACGCCGAGCTCGCGGATCAGCAGCGCGCGGATGTTCGGGTTGATGTCGTTGGTGACCTCAAGCCGGACGGGCGGGCCGAAGCGGCGGCGCAGGAGTTCCTTTTCGAGGGCCTGGAGGAGGTTTTCGGCGTCATCCTCTTCCACCTCCACGTCCTCGTTCCGGGTGACCCGGAAACTGTGGTGCTCCAGGACCTCCATCCCGGGGAACAGCTTGTCCAGGTGCACCGCGATGACTTCCTCCAGCGCAATGAAGCGCGCCACCCGTCCTGCCACGGCCCCGGCGCGGGGGCCGTCGATGGAAATAAGGCGCGGAAGCTGGTCCGGCACCTTGACGCGGGCAAAGAGTTCCTTGTCGCTGATCGGGTTGCGCACCACCACGGCAAGGTTCAATGACAGTCCGGAAATGTAGGGGAAGGGGTGCGCCGGATCCACCGCGAGGGGCGTGAGGATGGGGAACACCTTCTCGGCGAAGATCACGCTGAGCTGCTGCTGCGCTGCGTCGTCCAGCTCGTCCCAGTGCATGAGGTGGATGTGTTCGTAAGCCAGGGCAGGGCGGATCTGCTCGGCGTAGACCTGCGCGTGCCGCTGCTGGAGCCGGTGGGCTTCCCCGCTGATCCTCTCCAGCACCTCAACAGGGCTCAGGCCTGCGGGGGAGGGGACTGCCAGGCCGGTGGCGATGCGCCGTTTGAGCCCTGCCACCCGGACCATGAAGAACTCGTCCAGGTTGGAGGCAAAGATCGAAAGGAAGCTGACACGTTCCAGCAGGTGGAGCGTGGGATCCTCAGCCAGTTCCAGGACGCGGGAGTTGAAGCTGAGCCAGCTCAGTTCACGGTCCAGGAACCGGTCCGGTCGGATGTCGCCCTCGGGCTGCAGGTTCGGCGCAAACTCCGGGATGTCAATGCGGTCCTGGGTGGCGCGCGAGGCGGGAACTTCCGAGGAGCCGAAGCGGGCGCGGACCGGCACTGCGACGTCCTTGGACGTGACTGCTCCGGAAGGTTCCGGGTTCATGGCATCTCCTTTACCTGGCGGTTGATGCTGGCGCTTCCGGCCTGCGCGGGTTCTGCCTCAACCTTACAAGCATTCAGTGCGCCGAAGCCCGCGCATTTCCCGCCCGGGGGCCGTATGTCAGCCGGGTGGACTAGACGGTTGCCACCTGTGCGTACATGACATCCATATCCCAGCGCGTGAAGCCCAGGCCCCGGTATAGGGAAACAGCGGCTGCATTGTCGGCGTCGGTATACAGCATGACGGCATGCAGCCCCAGGCCCTGGAGGTGACGGATGCCCGCAACGGTGAGGGCCTTGCCAAGTCCCATGCCCTGCGCTTCCGGTGCCACGCCCACCGCGTAGACCTCTCCAATGGCCGGGTGCGGGCCGTGCTTCGGATGGACCTTGGTCCAGTGGAAGCCGAGCAGGCGGCCCTGCCCGTCCTCAGCCAGAAGGAAACCCGAGGGGTCGAACCAGTCCTCGGCCATCCGGGCGTCCAGATCGGCCCGGGTGAGGCTGCCCTGTTCGGGGTGGTGCGCGAAAGCGGCCCGGTTCGCCGCCAGCCAGGCGTCCTCATCCTGGCCGGGTACAAAGGTGCGGAGGGACACGCCCTCCGGAAGCGTGGCCTCGGGAAGGTCCGCTCCCGCCGTCGTCATCCTCATTTTCCACAGCTCACGCACGGGTCCGAAGCCGTAACGGGAAGCCAGGTCCGCGGCGGCCTCATGGTTGCCGTGGGACCAGGCCTTCAGCCCCTCCAGTCCGCGGCTGCCCTTAAGCTGGCCCACCAGGCGGTCTGCCACCCCCTGGTTCCGGTAGCTGGGATGGACGGCGATCTCCAGCACGCCAGTGCCATCGGGTTCCTCCACCACGACGGCGAACCCGGCCAGGTCCTGACCGCTGGTGGGGTCGGAATCCTCGTCCGGGGCATACAGGGCCAGGGTCAGCGGTGACTGCCCGGCAGATCCGCCAGTACGCATGGTCACCAGGGTCTGCTCCGATATGGAGGGGTTGCCGTCAGATTCTTCTGCCGCGGCCAGGAGGTCCCGGCAGTCTTTCAGGAGCTGCTGGTCAACCGCGCCCCGCTCCGCATGGACGGGCCACTTCTCAGGATGCGCTGGAGTCATGAGCCAAGGCTATACGGGAAGCGGCAAGGGCGCTCAGGCCTCGGTGAGCTCGTCTTCCTGCTGCCGCACCAGGGTAAGTCGGTAGCCCACGTTGCGCACGGTGCTGATGAGGTTCTCGTGGTCAGCGCCCAGCTTCGCCCGCAAGCGCCGGACGTGGACGTCCACGGTTCGGGTGCCGCCGTAGTAGTCGTAGCCCCACACCTCGGTGAGCAGCTGCTGCCGGGTGAAGACGCGGCCGGGGTGCTGCGCCAGGTACTTCAGCAGCTCGAATTCCTTGAAGGTCAGGTTCAGCGGTGCGCCGTTCACGCGGGCGGTGTAGCTCGCCTCGTCGATGACAACGCCGGCTGCGCGGATCTCCGTCGGCGCATCCTCATGGTCCGGGACGGCGCGGGCAACTGAGAGCCTGATGCGGGCTTCCACCTCGGCCGGGCCCGCCGAATCGAGGACGATGTCGTCCACGGCCCAGGCGGAAGAAACGGCCGCCATGCCCCCCTCGGTCAGGATCAGTACCAGGGGAGCGCTGAGGCCGGTGGCTTTGAGCAGCTGGGTGAGGGAACGGGCGCCCACCAGGTCTTTCCGGGCATCCAGCAGCACAATGTCGCAGGGGTCGGTCTCCAGCAGGGCAGTCGGCTCGGCAGGAAGGATGTGGACCCGGTGGTTCAGCAGCTCCAAGGCAGGCAGGATGTCCACCGAAGAGCCAGTGCTGTTCGTCAAGAGCAGGATGTGCGACATTGTTCCTCCATGGGCCGTCCGCGCATCATTGGGCGACTGAACCGGGTTTTCACCGGCCGGTACTGGCTTCCTGCTCCGGCATTGGGCCAGCGGAAAAGGGCCGGCCTGCCACCTCAGCAGTGAGCTTAGCTGAGCTTTGAGTATACCCGCAGGCCTGTCCGGAGCCATGGATCCGGGCCGGATCCGGGGACGTTTTGCGACATATCCTGTTCATATAAGGCAGGATTGAGCCAGGGCCCCGACGCCCTCCGCGAAGGGCGGTCCCGCCCTTCCAGGTCGACGCCAGGATGGGATTGCAGCGCAGTGAGTGCAGAAACTAAATCCAGGCCGGGCTCCGCATGACCGCGGAGCTGCAGGCACCGGCGCGGTCGTTGGGCTCATGGACTATCGGCCTCGTGGGGATGGCCGGCCTCGCTGCGATCATCACCGGTGTCTATACCTCCCGTGAGGTGCTTGTGGCCGTCGCTGTTGCGATGGCAGCCGCTATCGGCATCGGGTGGCCGCACTTCCTCCGGATACCCGCCAAGAAGACACTCGCTGCCGTCATTGCCGTGCCGGGTGCCGGGGCAGCGGTTGCTGCCGGCCTGGCACCTGCCCCCGGCTACCTCGACTGGACCCCGGCGTTTATTGCCCTGGGCATGATGGCCGTCTTCATCGTGCAGCTGCTCCGCGGAACAGGGCAGGCCCAGCGGCTCGAATCCACCCTGGGCTCTTGCGCGGGGGTGCTGCTTGCCTGCCTGGGCTCAGGCTGGATAGCCGGCGCACGGTTCAACGGCGTCCGCGAGATGCTCCTGGTGGCTGCCATCAGCGCCGCGGTTGCCCTGCTGGCCGGGCTGATCCGCTGGCCGGACAGCGTGGTGGCACCCCTGGGGATCGTGCTGGCGGGCCTGGCAGGACCGCTCGCCGGGCTGGTGCTCTCGGACATCGCCGTCCTGCCGGCAGCCATCTTCGGCGTCGTGGTAGGGGCGGTGCTTGCGAGCTTCCGGCGCCTGGCCACCCTGCGAGGTGCGCCCCTGAACGTCCCCGCTGCCCTTAGCATGGGCCTTGCCCCTGTCTCAGCGGTGGGTTCCCTGGCCTACTTCATAGACAAACTACTCATCTACTAACGCGTTAGGATGGCATCATGTCCGTACTTGCTTTTGAAATCTTCTTCCTTGTCCTGCTCGGCATCGCCAGCCTCGCCATGGCCTGGTTTGCCGGATTCGTGGTCTACCGCCTGTTCAAGGGCCAGAAGTAGTCGTCTTTTTCCGGAGCTTGCCGATTTCCAGAGGTAGTCGCTGTGCCCATTGAGATCCCTACAGACCTGACTCCAGAACTCGTTCCGCTTTCCTGGCTCATTGGTGAGTGGGAGGGCCGCGGCCGCCTCGGCAGCGGTGACGAGGACTCGGAGCACTTCCTGCAGCACGTGTCCTTTACGCACAACGGGCTGCCGTACCTGCAGTACCGCGCGGAGAGCTGGCTGACGGACGACGACGGCACGCGCCTGCGGCCGCTCACCGTCGAGACCGGCTTCTGGGCGCTGGAGCGCAAACAGCTTGATGCCGACGGCGGCCCGGGCCTGATCCCCGCGGACATCGTTCCGGCGCTGAAGAGTGCCGACGAGGTGGAGGCCCTGCGCAACAGCGAGGGAGGGTTCGATATCTCGGTGTCCATCTCCCACCCCGGAGGAATCTCCGAGCTGTACTACGGGCAGATCAAGGGTCCGCAGATCCAGCTCACCACCGATATGGTGATGCGCGGGAGCCATTCCAAGGACTACAGCGCCGCCACCCGCATCTTCGGACTGGTGGACGGCAACCTCCTGTGGCGCTGGGATGTCGCTGTTGGCGGCAAGGAAGGCAAAGGCCTGGAAGCGCATGCCTCGGCCTTCCTGAAAAAGGTTTCCTGACTTTTCCCGGTCCTTCGGCATAAAGACGCAGGCGGCCCGGATCCACTCCGGCCACAGCAATCCGGAATACCGCCGAGCCCCAAGGACTTCTACTACATATGACTACTCCCAGCCCCCTGCTGTCGCGCCCTGGCGCCGTTGAGGCGGCCGGCGCGGACGCCGGCGTTGCCGCCCACTATGGCGAGCCCCTGCGCGAGCAGCGCGCCCTCGCAGCCGGAACCGCCGTCGTCGACCTCTCCCACCGCGGTGTTGTTACGGTCACCGGTCCGGACCGCCTGAGCTGGCTCAACACCCTTTCCTCCCAGCAGGTTGCAGGCCTTCAGCCGAACGAATCCAGCGAACTCCTCCTCCTGAGCGTGCAGGGCAGGATCGATTTCGACGCCCGCGTGATCGACGACGGTGCCACCACCTGGCTGGTCGTCGAGGCTGCCGAGGCGGCGCCGCTGGCCGAGTTCCTCAACAGGATGAAGTTCATGCTGCGGGTGGACATCGCCGATGTTTCCGCGGACTGGGCCGTTGTGGGCAGCACGAAGCCTGTCCCGGAGTGGTCCGGCCTGCTGGCGTGGGAGGACCCGTGGCCGCATGTGGGGGCCGGCGGCTACTCCTATGCGACGGTTCCGGAGGCCAGCCACCCGGGGCTCGACCGCCCGTGGTTCGAATACCTCATTCCCGCCGTGGACCTGGAGGAGAAGGTCGCGGGACGGCCGCTTGCGGGCGTCCTGGCAGCCGAAGCACTGCGCCTGGCGGCCTGGCGCCCCAGGATCGGCGCGGAAACGGACGACAAAACCATCCCGCACGAACTCGACCTGCTCCGGACCGCGGTGCACCTGGCCAAGGGCTGCTACAAGGGGCAGGAAACCATAGCGCGGGTGCACAACCTGGGCCATCCGCCCCGCCGCCTCGTCTTTCTCCAGCTGGACGGATCCCAGCACACCCTGCCGCAGGCAGGAAGCCCGGTCCTGGTGGGGGAGCGCAAAGTGGGGACGGTGACGTCCGTGGCGCAGCACTATGAGATGGGCCCGGTTGCGCTGGCAGTCATAAAGCGTTCCGTCGCGCCGGATGAAATACTGACGGTCCTGGACGGCCATGAGCCATACCCTGCCGCCCAGGAACTCATCGTTGCCCCCGACGCCGGCCAGGTGGTGGGGCGCCAGACCGGATTCCTGAAGGGGCCGCGCCCATGACTGACAACGTCCAGCCCGATACAGGGCCCGACGACGACGCGCTGGCTTTGGCGCACACGCTCTTCCAGGCTGCCAGGGAGGGGGACACAGCGCTGCTGCGTGCCTACCTGGACGCGGGCGCTCCCGCCACCCTGACCAATGCGGCAGGGGATTCGCTCCTGATGCTGGCCGCCTACCACGGCCATGCGGAAACCGTGCAGGTCATCCTGGCATACGGCGCCGAGCCCGGCACCGCCAATGACCGCGGCCAGACTCCGCTCGCGGGAGCCGCCTTCAAGGGCTACACCGATGTGGCCAGGGTCCTGCTGGATGCCGGCGCCGACCCCGATGCCGGTTCGCCGTCGGCCCGCGCCGCCGCCCGGATGTTCGCCCGCCAGGAGATCCTGGACCTCCTGGCGTAACCGGGACTCAGCCGTTCATCCGGTCCGCCCGGGAGCAACCACCTGACGAAGGATGACCGTGGAAAACGTAGCAAAACCCTGGCCGGCCCTGTGGTCCCTGGTGATCGGGTTCTTCATGATCCTGATTGATACCACCATCGTGTCCGTGGCGAACCCGCGGATCATGGAGGGCCTTGGAGCGGACATCAATTCGGTCATCTGGGTCACCAGCGCCTACCTCCTGGCCTACGCGGTCCCGCTGCTCATCACGGGCAGGCTGGGCGACCGCTTTGGGCCCAAGAAGCTCTACCTGTCAGGACTGGTGGTCTTTACGCTGGCTTCGCTGTGGTGCGGGCTGTCCGGCGATGTGGAGACGCTTATCGCAGCACGCGTGGTGCAGGGCCTCGGCGCCGCCATGATGACGCCGCAGACTATGGCAGTCATCACCCGGATCTTCCCGCCGGACAGGCGGGGTGCGGCCATGGCCATCTGGGGCGCCACCGCCGGAATGGCCACCCTCGTGGGCCCTATCTTGGGCGGTGTCCTGGTGGACGGCCTCGGCTGGGAATGGATCTTCTTCATCAACGTCCCCATCGGTATCGCCGGTTTCATCCTTGCCCTGCGCAACGTGCCGGCCCTCAGCACCCACCCGCACAGGTTCGACATCCCCGGCGTGGTGCTCAGCGCCGTCGGACTCTTCCTCCTGGTGTTCGGCATCCAGGAAGGCGAAACCTACAACTGGGGCACCATCGCCGGGCCCGTCACGGTGTGGGGCCTGATCATCGCCGGGCTTGCCGTGCTGGCTCTCTTTGTCCTCTGGCAGCGGTTCAACAAAGGTGAGCCGCTGCTGCCACTGGCGCTTTTCCGGGACCGGAACTTCTCCCTGGCCAACATCGGAATCACCACCGTTGGCTTCACCGTGACCGCGTTCAGCCTGCCCCTGATCTTTTACTACCAGATGGTCCGCGGCCTCACGCCCACCCAGTCCGCACTGATGATGGTTCCCATGGCACTGATCTCGGGCGGCCTCGCGCCGGTGGTGGGGAAAATCATCGACAAGGTCAATCCCAAATTCATCACTGCCGCTGGCCTGGTGCTGATGGCCGTGGCCCTCGCGTGGAACTCGGCCCTGATGCAGCCGGACACCCCCATCCTGCTGTTCCTCCTGCCCAGCGCCATCCTGGGATTCGCCAACGCCGGCATCTGGGCTCCGCTCAGCACCACCGCCACCCGCAACCTCCCTCCGCGGCAGGCCGGGGCCGGATCCGGCGTCTACAACACCACACGGCAGATCGGGGCCGTGCTGGGCAGCGCAGCCATCGCGGTGCTGATCCAGGCGCGGCTCGCCGCAGAGCTTCCGTCCGGTGCACCCGGCGGGGCTGGGGGTGAGGGCATGGGCCTGTCCGGAAGCCTCCCTGAGGCCCTCCACGGCGGATTTTCGACGGCGATGGGGCAGTCCATCCTGCTGCCGGCCGGGGTCATCCTGGTTGGCGCAGCCGTGGCGCTGTTCTTTGCCAAGCCTCAGCCGGTTCAGGGCTGGGGCGGAGGCGTTCCGGGGTCAGCCAAGGTGGACGCTGGTTTGGATTCCGCCGGCTGACAAGCCCAGCTTCCGGGCCAGTGCCAGGGAACCGGTGTTGCTGACGTCCGTCCGCCACTGGAGCGTCAGGCCCGCCGCGAGGGCCTCGTGGGCGGCGATCGAGGCTGCCAGGGACCCCAGGCCGCGCCGGCGCCAACCAGGATCCACCAGGACGCCAAGGTGGGCCAGCAGCCCTTCCCACTCGGAGTATGCGCCGCAGGCAAGGGGCACCCGGCGCCCCTCCAGCTCATGGACGATGGTGTAGCGGTTCTCCAGGTCTGAAAGCCCCACCTCGTTGACGTCGTCCGGCGGGCAGCGGCCCTCAAGCTCGATCGCTTCAGCGTTGCCGTGCGAGACCGTCATTTCCTCCGGCGGCTGCCTGAGGGGAAGGTCGTCCGCGAAAAAGAGTGCGGCCGCCCCCATGCCGTGCCCGCCGTGCTGCCTGGTGAGCGTCAGGAGGGTGACGTGCTGCGCCATTTCCTCGTCGGGGAGGTCCGCCGCGGCGTCGATGACCCATTGCGGACCCACCAGCGCCGAGCTGCCGAAGAGCCGGACGAACTCGACGGTCCCCGCCCCCCCCGGGGGGCGGGCCCGGGGGGGGGGGGGGGGGCCGCGGCGCCCCGCCCCGGCCGGGCGCCCGGGCCCGCGGGGCCCCCCCCCGCGCGCGGGGGGGCGCGCGCCC
>NZ_JAJOMC010000071.1 GCF_021129155.1 Arthrobacter sp. AK04 | reverse complement strand
GGGGAGCGTCATGCGGGGTGGGCGCCAGGCCGGAGGCAAGTTCCTCCCATTCGTCCAGGAGGCTGGAATCCACCTGGCGGACCAGTTCGCCCAGCCATGCGACGAGGTCCTCCAGGTCCTCGCGGAGCATGTCCTGCGGTACGGTCTGGCGGAGGGCCTTGAAGGCGTCCGCGAGGTAGCGCAGCACGATGCCCTCCGAGCGGGCCAGGCCGTAGAACTGGACGAACTCCCCAAAGTTCATGGCGCGCTCGTACATGTCCCGGACCACCGACTTGGGCGCCAGCTCAAAGTCGCCCACCCAGGGCGCGGCCTTCCGGTACACCTCGAACGCTTCGCCGAGGATTTCCGCCAGGGGCTGGGGGTAGGTGACGTCGTCCAGCATGGCCATCCGCTGGTCGTAGTCGATGCCGTCCGCCTTCATGGCTGCCACCGCTTCGCCGCGGGCTTTCTTCTGCTGTGCGGAGAGGATCTGGCGCGGTTTCTCCAGGGTCGCCTCGATCACGGACACCACGTCCAGGGCGTACGACGGCGACTCCGGGTCCAGCAGTTCCAGTGCGGCGAGCGCGAAGGGGGACAGCGGCTGGTTCAGTGCGAAGTTCGGTTGGAGGTGGACAGTCAGCCGGACTGTGCGGCCATCTGGCCCCTGCTCGTGGGCGGGGATCCGCTCCACGACTTCCGCCGCGAGCAACTCCCGGTAAATGCCCAGCGCCTTCTTCATGAGCTGCAGCTGGGAGGAACGGGGCTCGTGGTTTTCGGTCAGCAAACGTCGGGCAGCGGCAAACGGGTCGCCGGGCCGTTCCATCAGGTTCATCAGCATTGCGTGGGTCACGGTGAAACTGGACGTCAACGGGTCCGGCGCCGACTCGACGAGCCGCTTGAACGTCGGTTCGCCCCAGCTCACAAAGCCCTCCGGGGGCTTCTTCTTGACCACCTGGCGCAGCTTCTTCTGGTCGTCACCGAACTTGGCGACGGCCTTGGCCATCGCCTTCACGTTCTCGGTCACGTGCTCGGGAGCCTGCACCACTACTGTTCCGGCGGTGTCGTACCCGGCCCGGCCCGCCCTGCCCGCAATCTGGTGGAACTCACGGGAGTTCAGCAGCCGGGTGCGGACGCCGTCGTACTTGCTCAGGGCCGTCAGCAGGACGGTGCGGATGGGCACGTTGATGCCCACCCCCAGCGTGTCGGTGCCGCAGATGACTTTGAGCAGCCCCGCCTGGGCGAGCTGCTCCACCAGCCGGCGGTACTTCGGCAGCATGCCCGCGTGATGCACGCCGATGCCGTGCCGGACCAGGCGGTTCAGCGTCTTGCCGAAGCCGGCTGCGAAGCGGAAGTTCGCGATGAGCTCGGCGATCCTGTCCTTTTCTTCGCGGGTGCAGACGTTGATGCTCATCAGGGTCTGCGCGCGGTCAATCGCTTCGATCTGGCTGAAGTGCACCACATACACCGGCACCTGTTTGGTGGAGAGCAGTTCCTCCAGGGTCTCGTGGACCGGCGTCTCGTGGTAGTAGTAATGCAGCGGAATGGGCCGCTCTGCCGAGCTAACGGTGGTGGTGGGCCACCCGGTCAGGTGCGTCAGGCCTTCCTCGAAGCGGCTGACGTCACCGAGCGTGGCGGACATGAGGAGGAACTGTGCCTGCGGCAGCTCCAGCAGCGGCACCTGCCAGGCCCAGCCGCGCTGCGGGTCGGAGTAGAAATGGAACTCGTCCATGATGACGGTGCCCAGTTCCGCGGCAGCCCCTTCGCGAAGGGCGGTGTTGGCCAGGATCTCCGCCGTGCAGCAAATGATCGGCGCATCCTGGTTGACGCCGGAATCGCCCGTGATCATCCCCACGTTCTCCGCACCGAAAATGTCGCACAGGGCAAAAAACTTCTCGGAGACCAGCGCCTTGATGGGGGCGGTGTAGTAACTCCGGCGCCCCTGTGCCATGGCCTGGAAATGCGCTGCGATGGCCACCAGGGATTTCCCGGACCCGGTGGGTGTGGCCAGGATGACGTTGGCCCCGGTTGCCAGCTCCATGATCGCCTCGTCCTGCGCGGGATACAGGGCCAGCCCCCGGCTTTCAGTCCACTCCACAAACCGGGTGTAGAGGTCATCGGGGTCGACGCCGGCAGGCAGGCTGGGGGCGGAAAATTGGGTCAGCTGATCAACGAGTTTCATTGATTTCCAGCTTAGTGCCCGGCCGGGCCCGCGATTCCGCCGCGCCCGGGTTACGCTTCGCCGGTAAACGTGACGGTATCAAGGCGTGGAGATGGACATGGAATGGGATCCGGCGAAATACGTGCAGTTCGGCGATTACCGGGATCGGCCCTTTTTCGACCTTACAGGGAGGGTCCGCGCGGACCGTCCGGTCCAGGTGGTGGACCTCGGCTGCGGACCGGGGAACCTGACGGCGACGCTGGCGGAGCGCTGGCCTGCCGCGGACGTGGTGGGCATCGACTCCTCTGCCGGGATGCTGGCGGAAGCAGCGAAACTGGCCGGGGCGGGCCAGGGCCTGCGCTTCGAGCAGGCGGACATCGCCGGCTGGAAGCCCACTGCGGACACGGATGTGGTGGTCAGCAATGCCGCCCTGCAGTGGGTGCCGGGCCACCAGGAGATGATGGGCGCCTGGCTGGACCTGCTCCGGCCGGGGGCATGGTTCGCCCTGCAGGTTCCGGGGAACTTCAACGCCCCGTCCCACGCACTGATGCGCCGGCTGGCGGGCTCCCCGAAGTGGTCGTCACAGCTGGACGGGGTCCTCCGGGGCGGGGAATCGGTGGGCGAGCCCGCAGACTACCTCCACATCCTGCTCGACGCCGGGTATTCAGCCGACGCCTGGGAGACTACGTACCAGCAGGTCCTGCCGGGCAGGGACGCTGTCCTGGAATGGGTCCGCGGTACGGCGCTGCGTCCCGTCCTGGCTGCCCTCTCCGCTGACGATGCCGCTGAATTCGAGGCGGAGTACGCGGCGGCGCTCCGGGAGGCGTACCCGCAGACCGCGCACGGCACGGTCTATCCCTTCCGCAGGATCTTCGCGGTTGGCTGCAAGAATCCCTGACCAGGATGTTTCCGCCGGATTGCTTCGACAATGGCGTCACGTGGCGTGACAACGGCAGAAAGTGATCTGGCTTACAATAACGGGGTGGCTGAAGGGGGAGAGGCTACCGCCGGCTGCCCCATCGGCTGACAGACCTGAGTGGAGGTACGTTGCTGACCGGACTAATGAGGCGGCTGCTCGGGGCCCACAAAGCCCATGTGGTTGCCATCGTTGTTCTCCAGTTGATCCAGGCGGCCGCCACCTTGATGCTGCCCACCGTCAATGCCGCGATCATCGACGATGGAATCGTGGCCGGGAATAATGCGGTCATTACCCGCCTGGGCACTGTCATGGCGGCGGTAGCCGTGGTCCAGGCGGCGGCTGCCATCGCGGCAGGGTACCTGGCGGCCGTGGTGGCGATGAAGATCGGACACCAGCTCCGGGCCGAAATCTTCACCAAAATCCAGTCACTCTCATCCCAGGAAGTGGCGGCCTTCGGCACGCAGAGCCTTACCACCCGGGCCACCAACGACACCCAGCAGATCCAGGCCTTCTCGGTGCTGGTCTTCACCATGCTGGTGGCGGGACCTGCCATGGGCCTGGGCGGCATCGTCCTTGCCCTCCAGCAGGACGTGGCACTGTCCGCGGTGGTGATTGTCATCGTGCCGCTGCTCCTGCTGATCATGTACCTCATCGTGCGGCGCCTGATTCCCCTTTACCGCGAGGGCCAGGACCTCCTGGACCGGGCCGGGGACATCCTCCGCGAACAGATCATGGGCGCCAACGTCATCCGCGCCTTCGTCCGCCAGGACCACGAGGTCCGGCGCTTTGCCCGGACCAACAGCCGCCTGACAGCGAACAACCTCCACTCGGCCCTTCTGGTGGCAGGAATGCTGCCGCTGATCATGCTCGTGGTGAACATCTCCTCCGTGGCCGTCGTATGGTTTGGCGGCCACCGGATCCAGTCCGGCCTGATGAACATCGGGGCGCTGGCCGCTTTCATCGCCTACATCCTGCAAATCCTGCTCGCCATCATGATGGCAATGTACGTCCTGATGACAGCGCCGCGGGCGGCCGTCTGCGCCGAGCGCATCAACGCAGTCCTCACCACTGAACCGTCAGTGCGTGACCGGCAGGAAACCTCCGGCGGGCCGTCGACGGCAGGAAGCCGCTTCCGGCTGCAGGATGCCCGTGGGATTGTGCAGTTCAGCCGGGTGGGTTTTTCGCACCCCGGCGCGGAAGCTCCCGTCCTGGCGGAGATCAGCTTCACAGCCGGGCCCGGCACCACCACGGCCATCGTGGGCTCAACAGGGAGTGGAAAGTCCACGCTGCTCAACCTGATCCCCCGTTTCCTGGACTCCACGGCAGGGACCATCAGCCTGGACGGCGCAGACATCAAGGACCTCCCGCTGGACACCCTCCGCGCAGCCATGTCGATAGTTCCCCAGCACTCCCATCTGTTTACGGGCACCATTGCGGACAACCTCCGGATGGCCGCGCCGGATGCCACGGACGCGGAGCTGTGGGAAGCCCTTGAGGCAGCACAGACCATGCGTTTCATGAGTGAACTGCCGCTGGGCCTTGCCACGCCCGTCGGGCAGGGCGGAACCAATCTTTCCGGCGGCCAGCGCCAGCGGCTGTGCATCACGCGGGCCTTGCTCCGCAAAAGTCCGCTCTACCTGTTTGACGACAGCTTCTCAGCGCTGGACTACGACACCGATACCAGGCTCCGCCAGGCGCTGGCAGCCAGGCTCTCTGCCGCAACGGTCATCGTGGTGGCAGAACGGATCTCCGCGGTGGAGAACGCCGACCTTATCCTGGTCCTCGACAACGGGCACCTGGTGGCGCAGGGTACCCACCCTGAGCTGCTGGAAAGTTCCTCCACCTACCGGGAGATCGCCGACTCGCAGCTGGCACTGGACGGGCCGGTATGACGCCGCCGGCCGTAGCCCCGGGAGCGGCTGAAAGGTTCTGGCCCACGGCCGGGCGGCTCCTTGGCCGGCTGCGGCCGTTCAGGCGGTTCATGCTCGGTGCCGTGGCTGCAACGTGCGTCTTCGCTGGCCTCAACGTGGCGGCGCCGAAGTACCTCGGCGATGCCACCGACGTCGTGGTGGAAGGCGTGCTCCAGGGAGCTTTGGACCAGGGGCGGCTGGGTCTCCTGCTGGCCGGAGTGGCTGTGATGTATGTCCTCGCCTCCCTGTTCAACTGGATCCAGGGGGCGCTTACTGCCAGGTCCGTCCAGGGGCTGATGTACGGCCTCCGGGCTGCAGTGGAGGACAAGCTGCACCGCCTGCCGTCCGCCTATTTCCAGGAACGGTCCCGGGGAGACGTCCTGAGCCGTGCCACGAACGATATCGACAACATTTCCCAGGCCCTGAACCAGCTCCTGACACAGCTGATCATGTCTGTGCTGATGCTGTGCGGATCCCTGGCCATGATGCTTTGGATCTCGCCCCTGCTCGCTGTGATCGCCATTGCCACCGTCCCGCTGTCCACCCTGATCACCGTTCTCGTGGCCCGCCGTTCCCAGGCGCACTTCGCAGGGCAGTGGACGGAAACCGGCGAGCTGAATGCGCATGTTGAGGAGTTTGTCTCAGGACACGAGGTCATCAAGGCTTTCGGACACCAGGCCCAAGCCGCAGAGACCTTCGGACGGAGCAATGACAGGCTTGCCCGCGCAGCCACGAAGGCCCAGTACTCGGCCGGGATGGTGCAGCCCCTGATGGTGCTGATCTCCAACCTCAACTACATCGCAGTGGCCGTGGTGGGAGCCCTCCAGGTCATTGCAGGTGCCATGACCATCGGCGGCATCCAGGCCTTCATCCAGTTCAGCAGGCTCTTCACCCAGCCGGTGGGCCAGATCGGTGGCATGCTGAACCTCATCCAGTCCTGCGTTGCCTCCGCCGCGCGTGTTTTTGCCCTCCTTGATACTGAGGAGGATCCGCCGGATCCGGAGACGGCCAAGGCGCTTCCGGCAGGCGGCCGCATCGTTTTCGACGACGTCACCTTCGGCTATCCGGACTCGGCCCCGGCAGTGCACAACCTCTCCTTCTCCGTGGAGCCCGGCCAGACAGTGGCCATAGTCGGGCACACGGGGGCGGGAAAGACCACCGTGGTGAATCTCCTGATGCGGTTCTATGAGCCGGGTTCCGGCCGGATAACCATTGGCGGGACGGACATTGCGGCCATGCCACGGGACCGGCTCCGGGAGCAGTTCGGGGTAGTGCTCCAGGACGCGTGGCTCTTCGGGGGCACCATCCGGGAAAACATTGCCTACGGCCGGCCCGGAGCCACGGAAAGCTGCCTCATCGCGGCGGCCGAGGCGAGTTACGTGGACAGGTTCGTCAGGGCGCTGCCGTGCGGTTACAGCACCGTCCTGGAAAACGGCGGTGAACCCCTGAGCCAGGGCCAGCGGCAGCTCCTCACCATAGCCCGCGCGCAACTGGCGGGCAGGGCGGTCCTGATCCTGGACGAGGCCACAAGTTCTGTGGACTCGAGGACCGAGCTCCTCATCCGCCAGGCTATGCAGCGCCTGCGGCAAGGCAGGACCAGCTTTGTCATAGCCCACCGTTTGTCCACCATCCGCAACGCTGATCTAATTCTGGTCATGGATCATGGACGCATCGTTGAACAGGGCACGCACCACAGCCTCCTGGCCGCTAACAGCTACTACGCCCGGCTGCACAACGCCCAGTTCTCGGCGGGTTCCGGCCGGACTGATGCACTCGAGGCCGGCATTTGACCCCCGCAGCAGGCTTTCCCGGGACATGGAGGCCCAACACCGCCAGCACCGTGGCGTTGTTCGAGCAGCTTCGGCTGCACGTCATCCACCTGGCGGACAACGGATCCCTGCCACCGGGAACAAAGCTGCCCGCCGTCAGGGCGCTGGCCGGAATCCTCGACGTTGCTCCGCATACGGTGGCCCGTGCCTACAAAGAGCTTGAGGCAGCCGGAATCGTCGCCACCCGCGGCAGGAACGGCACAGTTGTGTGTGCACGTGATAAACGTCTCGGCGGGCTCTCCACCGCGGCCGCAGCCTACGCCGCCGCGGCCAAAGCCCAGGGTGCCAGCTTCGCCGAGGCAGTGAAGCTGCTGGCTGCTGCCTACGATGTTCCCTGAGGGCGGAACCGTGCAAGTTCGAAGAAGTTTTCGATTAGCATTATTGGGTGCCTAAAGCCGTAGCTGAAGAAACCTCCGCCCCCTCCACTGCCCTGACTGTCCCCCCTGCGGCAGCCCCGCAGCGGCCTGACCTCTCCCGCCTTGTGGTGAAAGGTGCGCGCGAGCACAACCTCCGCAACGTGGACCTCGACCTGCCCCGGGACGCGATGATCGTCTTCACCGGGCTCTCCGGGTCAGGGAAGTCCTCGCTTGCCTTCGACACCATCTTCGCGGAGGGCCAGCGGCGCTACGTTGAATCGCTGTCCGCCTACGCCCGCCAGTTCCTGGGCCAGGTGGACAAGCCCGACGTCGACTTCATCGAGGGTTTGTCGCCGGCAGTATCCATCGACCAGAAGTCCACCAGCAAGAACCCGCGCTCCACGGTGGGCACCATCACCGAAATCTACGACTACATGCGCCTGCTTTGGGCCCGCGTGGGCCGTCCGCATTGCCCGGTGTGCGGCGAGCCCGTGGCCAAGCAGACGCCCCAGCAGATCGTAGACCAACTGCTGGAGCTTGACGAAGGTACCCGCTTCCAGGTGCTTGCTCCCGTGGTCCGCGGACGCAAGGGCGAGTTTGTCGATCTTTTCAAGGAACTGACCGCCAAGGGCTACTCCCGTGCCCGGGTGGACGGAAACCTGGTGCAGCTCAGCGATCCGCCCAAGCTTGGCAAACAGTTCAAGCACACCATCGAGGTGGTCGTGGACCGCCTGGTGGTTAAGGAAGGCATCAGCCAGCGGCTCACGGACTCCATCGAAACGGCCCTGGGCCTGGCGGAGGGCCGCGTCCTGGCAGAGTTCGTGGACCTTGAGGCGGACGATCCCGGCCGGCTGCGGGCCTTCTCGGAAAACCTGGCCTGCCCCAACGAACACCCCCTTGCCATTGACGAGATTGAACCCCGGTCCTTCTCGTTCAACAACCCTTTCGGCGCCTGCGCCGCCTGCAGCGGCATCGGCACAAAGCTGGAAGTGGACGAGGAACTGATCGTTCCCAACCCGGAACTCTCACTGGGCGAGGGCGCCATCGCACCCTGGTCAATGGGCACGGCAACCACAGAGTACTGGAACAGGCTGCTCGAGGGACTTGCCAAGGAGCTCGGGTTCTCCATGGACACCCCGTGGGAGAAGCTGGGCAAGGACGTACGCCAGACCGTCCTGCACGGCAAGGACCACAAAGTGGTGGTGCAGTACCGGAACCGGTTTGGCCGGGAACGGAAATACAGCACTGGCTTTGAAGGTGCCATCCAGTACGTCCACCGCAAGCATGGCGAGACGGACTCGGACTGGGCCCGTGACCGCTACGAAGAGTACATGCGGCAGATTCCCTGCCCCGCCTGCAACGGTGCCCGGCTCAACCCGGCGTCGCTGTCCGTGCTGATCAACGGCAAGTCCATTGCGGAGGTCGCGGCCCTTCCCATGCGTGACTGCGCCGACTTCCTGAACAACCTGGTACTGACCGGCCGTGAAGCGCAGATCGCGCACCAGGTCCTCAAGGAGATCCAGGCACGCCTGACGTTCCTGCTGGACGTTGGACTTGAATACCTGAACCTTGAACGTCCGTCCGCCACGCTTTCCGGCGGCGAGGCGCAGCGCATCCGCCTGGCCACCCAGATAGGTTCCGGCCTGGTGGGAGTCCTCTACGTGCTGGACGAGCCGTCCATCGGCCTGCACCAGCGCGACAACAGGCGGCTCATTGACACCCTGACCAGGCTGCGGGACATGGGAAACACGCTCATCGTCGTTGAACACGATGAGGACACCATCCACGTTGCCGACTGGATTGTCGACATCGGACCCGGGGCGGGGGAGCACGGCGGCCAGGTGGTCCACTCCGGCTCCTACAAGGAACTGCTGGACAACACGGCGTCGCTGACCGGCGACTACCTATCCGGGCGCAAGAAAATTGAAGTCCCCAAGAAGCGCCGCAAGTACGACAAGAAGCGTGAGCTGAAGGTCGTGGGGGCGCGCGAAAACAACCTCCTGAACGTGGACGCCGCGTTCCCACTTGGACTCTTCACTGCGGTTACCGGGGTGAGCGGCTCGGGCAAGTCCACCCTGGTCAACGAGATCCTGTACAAGGTCCTGGCCAACAAGCTCAACGGCGCCAAGCAGGTGGCCGGGCGGCACAAGACTGTCCAGGGCCTCGAGCACCTGGACAAGGTTGTCCACGTGGACCAGAGCCCCATCGGCCGCACCCCGCGCTCCAACCCCGCCACGTACACGGGCGTCTTTGACAACATCCGGAAGCTCTTCGCCGAAACCACTGAAGCCAAGGTGCGCGGCTACCTTCCGGGCAGGTTCTCGTTCAATGTCAAGGGCGGCCGCTGCGAGGCTTGCTCCGGTGACGGAACCCTGAAGATCGAGATGAACTTCCTGCCGGACGTCTACGTCCCCTGCGAGGTCTGCCACGGCGCGCGCTATAACCGGGAAACCCTGGAGGTGCATTACAAGGGCAAGACCATCGCGGACGTCCTGAACATGCCCATCGAGGAAGGGGCGGAGTTCTTTGCCGCCTTCTCGCCCATCGCCCGGCACCTCAACACGCTGGTGGATGTGGGGCTGGGCTATGTCCGGCTGGGCCAGCCCGCCACCACGCTCTCCGGCGGCGAGGCGCAGCGCGTCAAGCTGGCTGCGGAACTGCAGAAGCGCTCAAACGGGCGCAGCGTGTATGTCCTGGACGAGCCGACCACCGGGCTCCACTTCGAGGACATCCGCAAGCTGCTGATGGTCCTGCAGGGGCTGGTGGACAAAGGCAATACCGTGATTACCATCGAACACAACCTGGATGTCATCAAGAGCGCAGACTGGATCGTGGATCTCGGGCCTGACGGCGGTTCCGGCGGCGGCCAGGTGGTTGCCTCGGGAACGCCGGAGCAGCTTGCCAAGTCCACTGCCAGCCACACGGCAACATTCCTCGCGGAAATCCTCGGGTAAGGGACGGAAAACCACGCCGTTATATTCCCCTGCGCGTATGCGAGTTTCAGGCATGAGTGCTGTCATGAGAAACTAACCCGGTGACTCAAACAACAGTGCCCGTGATCTTTGACCTGGACGGCACTCTTGTCGATCCGGCCGGTGGGATAACAGACGGAATAGCGTCGGCACTGCGTGCCGTTGGGCTGCCGGTTCCCGGCCAGGACCTGCTGCACTCTATGATCGGCCCGAAGCTCAGCGATTCGCTGCTGACCGTGGCGCAGGTGCCGGCTGAGCTGCTGGACGAGGTGATCCGCCTCTACCGCGAGTACTACGTGGCTACCGGAATCGCGCAAAGCCGGATCTATCCTGGCGTCCGCGAAGTCCTTGAATCCTTCGCTTCGGCCGGGCTTCCGGTTGCTGTTGCCACCCAGAAGCCGCAGCGCCTGGCCCGCACGGTTCTGGAGCACCACGGGGTGGACGGGCTTTTCCACGGCATCCACGGTTCCGCGGATGACGAGAGTGCTGTGGAGGGGATCCCGGTGGGCAAGACCGGGATCATCGCCGCTGCACTCAAGGATCTGGACACGCAGCATGCCGTGATGGTTGGGGACCGGGCGCAGGATGTTTCCGGTGCCATCGCCAACGGCCTGGACTGCATTGGAGTGGCCTGGGGGTTCGCCCCGGACGGCGAACTGGAAGAGGCGGGCGCGGTGGCCATCGTGGAAACCGCGGAAGGCCTGGCGGAACTGATCGGACGGATGCAGGCTGCCCACGCGTCTGCCATGAGCGGGGTGAGCAACGATGGCCATGTTTGATGCGGTGCGCTGGACCACGCGCAGCCTGATCTCGGGCACCTGCCGGCCCACCGTCGTCGGCCTTGAAAACGTCCCGGCTGACGGGCCGTTCATCGTGGCCCCCAACCACCTCTCATTCTTCGACAGTGTGATCGTCCAGGCGCTGATGCCACGGCCGGTCGCCTTCTTCGCGAAAGCCGAATACTTCACCACCGGCGGCGTCAAGGGCAAGGTTATGAAGGCCTTCTTTGAGTCCGTCGGTTCCATTCCCGTGGAACGGGGCGAGCAGGCGGCCAGTGTGCAGGCGCTCCGGACGCTGCTGGACATCCTGGAATCCGGCAAGGGCATCGGCATTTATCCGGAAGGGACCCGCTCGCGGGACGGGATCCTTTACCGCGGGCGCACCGGCGTGGGATGGCTTGCCCTGACCACTGGCGCGCCGGTCATACCTGTTGGACTGATCGGAACCGAGAATCTCCAGCGCGCCGGCGAAAGCGGGGTAAAGCCCCAGCATTTCACCATGAAAGTGGGGGAGCCGCTGTACTTCGACAAGACCGGCCCGGACCACTCGCTGCCGGCCCGCCGGGAAGTGACGGACCGCATTATGGACGCCATCGCCGAACTCAGCGGCCAGGAACGGTCCACCAGCTACAACCAGAGCAAGGCTGCGGAGTAGCAGAATACCGCCGGCTGCGGCTGCGCAGGCGGCCGGGTGGAATTTTCTACCCAGCGCGCCTCAGTAGACTGTATAGGTGGCAAATCCAGCAAGTTACAGGCCCAAGACGGGTGAAATTCCCACCAACCCCGGGGTGTACCGGTTCCGTGACCAGCACGGCCGGGTGATCTACGTGGGGAAGGCGAAAAGCCTCCGCTCCCGCCTGAACTCCTACTTCGCCAACCCCGCAGGACTGCTGCCCAAGACCTACGCCATGGTCCACGCTGCCAGCAGCGTCGAATGGACCGTGGTGGGCAGCGAACTTGAGTCGCTGCAGCTGGAGTACACCTGGATCAAGGAATTCAAGCCGCGCTTCAACGTGGTCTTCCGGGACGACAAAACCTACCCCTACCTGGCCGTAACCCTGAACGAGAAGTATCCGCGGGTGCAGGTGATGCGGGGCGACAAGCGGAAGGGAACCCGCTACTTCGGCCCCTACACGGCCGGCGCCATCCGCGAGACCATGGACACCCTGCTCCGCGTCTTTCCCGTGCGCAGCTGCAGTGCCGGTGTGTTCAAGCGCGCTGAAGCGAGCGGCCGGCCCTGCCTGCTGGGCTACATCGACAAGTGTTCAGCCCCCTGCGTGGGCCGGATCTCCCCGCCGGACCACCGTGCCCTGGCCGAGGACTTCTGCGCCTTCATGGGCGGGGAAGCCAAACGCTTCATCGTCAAGCTGGAAAAGCAGATGGCCGAAGCGGTGGCCGAGCTTGACTACGAGCGCGCCGCCCGGGTCCGCGATGACATCACCGCCCTGCGCAAGGTCTTTGAACGCAACGCCGTTGTGCTCGCAGACGAGACGGATGCCGACATCTTCGCCCTGCACGAGGACGAACTCGAAGCCGCCGTCCAGGTGTTCCACGTCCGCGGCGGCCGCATCCGCGGCCAGCGCGGCTGGGTGGTGGAAAAGGTGGAGGACTCCACCACCCCAGACCTCGTGGAGCATCTCCTGCAGCAGGTTTACGGTGAAGACGGCGACAGCCACGGGAGGCTGCCCCGCGAGGTCCTGGTGCCCGTCACCCCGAGCAACGCCGAAGAGCTGGCGCAGTGGCTCGGCGGACTCCGGGGTGCCAAGGTGGACATCCGCGTGCCGCAGCGGGGGGACAAGGCCACGCTGTTGTCCACGGTGCGGGAGAACGCCGAACACGCCCTGAAACTTCACAAGACCCGGCGCGCCGGGGACCTCACCGTCCGGTCGCAGGCGCTCCAGGAGCTCCAGGAAGCACTGGACCTTCCGGTCCCGCTCCTGCGCATAGAGTGCTTCGACGTCTCTCACGTCCAGGGCACCAACGTGGTGGCCTCCATGGTGGTGGTGGAGGACGGTCTGCCGAAGAAATCGGACTACCGGAAGTTCTCCGTCACCGGACCCGCTGCGGCGGACGATACCGCCGCCATGCACGATGTGCTCACGCGCCGGTTCCGCCACTACCTCCAGGACAAGTCCGCGCAGGTGGATGAGGCCGCCCTGGCCGGTGCCGCTGACGGAGCGGACCCGGAGCCCACATCCGACCAGGCGCGGGACACTGCCCTGGACACCACCACGCCTGCGCCGCGGGCAAAGTTCGCCTACCCTCCCAACCTGGTGGTGGTGGACGGCGGCAAGCCCCAGGTGAACGCTGCAGCCCGCGCCCTCGCGGACCTGGGCATCGAAGACGTGTACGTGGTGGGCCTTGCCAAGCGCCTGGAGGAGGTATGGCTGCCGGACAGTGACTTCCCGGTGATCCTCCCCAGGACATCGCAGGGACTGTACCTGCTGCAGCGCATCCGGGACGAGGCCCACCGGTTCGCTATTTCCTTCCACCGGCAAAAGCGCGGCAAGGCCATGACGGTATCGGCGCTGGACGGCGTGCCGGGGCTCGGGGCCTCCAAGCGGAAAGCCCTGCTGGCCCACTTCGGGTCCGTCAAGGGCGTCAAGGCGGCCTCCGCCGCCGAACTGTCGCAGGCAAAAGGCATCGGGCCGGCCCTTGCCAGCGCGATCGTCAACCACTTCGCCGCGGACGGGCCCGGCGCGGCTCCGGTGCCGGCCATCAATATGACCACCGGCGAAGTGATCGAAACTTAGCGGAGTTCGGCGAAACTTGGCTAGGGTAAAGAACGGGGTTTCCGCCAACGCGGCAGCCTGCGCGACAACAACAGGAACGGGGCGGACTTAATGGCAGACACGACGGCGGAATCCGGAGCCGGGCAGGACGGTCTGCAGCCCGTCAAGCCCCTCGAAGCGGAGCTGCTGGTGGTCACCGGAATGTCCGGCGCCGGGCGGAGTACAGCCGCTGACGCCCTCGAGGACCACGGCTGGTACGTCGTGGAAAACCTGCCGCCGCAGATGCTGGGAACCCTGGCGGAGCTGGTATCCCATGCCCCGCAGTCCATTCCGCGGCTGGCAGTGGTCATCGATGTCCGCAGCAAGGGCCTGTTCGCGGATATCCGCGCCGCGCTGGGAGCCCTGGCCGCCAGCGGAGTTGCGTTCCGCGTGCTCTTCCTCGACGCCAGCGACAACGTCCTGGTCCGCCGGTTCGAGCAGGGACGCCGGCCGCACCCCCTCCAGGGCGGAGGCCGCATCCTGGACGGCATCGCAGCCGAACGGGAGCTGCTGCAGGAACTCCGCGACAGCTCCGACGTCGTGCTGGATACCTCCGGCTACAACGTGCACGGCCTGGCCACGGCCATCACCGAACTGTTCAGCGAAACCGGCCCCGTGGCACTGCGCCTGAACGTCATGAGCTTTGGTTTCAAGTACGGCCTGCCCGTGGACGCCAACTACGTGGCCGACGTCAGGTTCATCCCCAACCCACACTGGGTTCCCCAGCTGCGACCGCACACAGGCCTGGACAAGGACGTCAGCGATTACGTGCTGGAGGCTGAGGGCGTCAAGAACTTCGTGGACCGCTATGTCATGGCCCTCGAGCCTGTCCTGGACGGCTACCGCCGTGAGAACAAGCACTACGCCACCATCGCCGTGGGCTGCACGGGCGGCAAGCACCGCTCGGTGGCAGTCGCCGTCGAGCTTTCCAAGAAACTGGCGCAGTACCCGCGCGTCACGGTGACCACCACCCACCGGGATCTGGGCCGGGAGTAATGTCGCTCTTCACCGGCGCCCTGCCACTGGTCCCGCCCGCGGGGTCAGCAGCGGGCCAGCATGACAAAGGGCCCAAGGTTGTTGCCCTGGGCGGCGGCCACGGCCTTTCCGCGTCGCTTTCTGCCCTGCGCCTGCTCACCTCCGACCTGACGGCCGTGGTGACAGTAGCGGACGACGGCGGATCGTCCGGGCGTCTGCGCGAAGAGTACGGCGTCCTTCCGCCCGGCGACCTGCGGATGGCGTTGTCCGCCCTGTGCGACGACACGGACTGGGGGCGGACCTGGCGGGACGTCATGCAGCACCGGTTCCGCCCAGGCAGGGGCCCGGGCGGTTCCCTGGATGAACACGCCATGGGAAACCTGCTCATTGTGACCCTCTGGGAGCTGCTGGGCGACGCCGTTGCCGGGCTTCGCTGGGCAGGCGCACTGCTGGGCGCACGCGGTCAGGTGCTCCCCATGTCCACCGTGCCGCTCACCATCGAAGGGGACGTGCGGGTCAACGCACCCGACGGCGGCTCCGCCCTGCACACCATCCGCGGCCAGGCCCGCTGCGCCGTGGCGGGGTCGCTGGAGCAGGTGCGGCTCCTCCCGGAGGCTGCCCCGGCCTGCGTCGAAGCCCTCACGGCCATCGAACTGGCTGACTGGGTGATTCTGGGCCCAGGCTCCTGGTACACCTCCGTGCTGCCCCACCTCCTCCTGCCCGAGATGCGCCAGGCGCTGTGCCAGACTCCGGCCAAGCGCTGCCTGACCATGAACCTGGCCACGGACACGAAGGAAACAACAGGCATGACCGCCGCCGACCACCTTGACGTGCTGCGGCGCTACGCCCCGGAGTTCAGCGTGGACGTGGTCCTTGCCGATCCCGCTTCCGTCCCGGACCGGCAGGAGTTCGAGAAAGCCGCCGCGATGATCGGCGCCGAGGTTGTCTTGGGTAAAGTAGGGGCGTCGGGCCGCCGTCCCGTCCACGACCCTTTACGTCTGGCAACGGCGTACCAGGACATTTTTGGGAACAGTTAGGAAGGTGCCATGGCACTGACAGCATCGGTCAAAGAAGAACTGTCCCGTCTGGACATCAAAAAGTCATCAGTGCGCAAAGCCGAGGTTTCCGCCATGCTCCGCTTTGCGGGCGGGCTGCACATCATCTCCGGCCGGATCGTCATCGAGGCGGAAGTGGACCTCGCCTCCACCGCCCGGCGCCTCCGGGCAGCCATCGCCGAAGTCTACGGACACCAGAGCGAAATCATCGTGGTGTCCGCCGGGGGATTGCGCCGCGCCAGCCGCTACGTGGTCCGGGTGGTGCGCGACGGCGAGGCGCTGGCACGCCAGACCGGCCTCCTCGACGGCCGCGGCCGTCCCGTGCGCGGACTGCCGTCCGCCGTCGTCAACGGTTCCGCCGCTGATGCCGAAGCCGTCTGGCGCGGCGCCTTCCTGGCGCACGGTTCCCTGACCGAACCCGGACGTTCCTCATCCCTTGAGGTCACGTGCCCGGGGCCGGAGTCCGCACTGGCGCTCGTTGGGGCGGCACGCCGGCTGGACATCCAGGCGAAAGCCCGCGAAGTCCGCGGCGTGGACCGGGTGGTCATCCGCGACGGGGACACCATCGCGGCCCTCCTCACCCGGATGGGCGCCCATGATGCGCTGATGGTCTGGGAAGAACGGCGGATGCGCAAGGAAGTGCGTGCCACCGCCAACCGCCTGGCAAACTTCGACGACGCCAACCTGCGGCGCTCGGCCCAGGCGGCCGTGGCGGCAGGCGCACGCGTGGACCGGGCCCTTGAGATCCTTGGCGACGACGTTCCGGACCATCTGAAGTACGCCGGTGAACTCCGGGTGGCGCACAAGCAGGCCAGCCTGGATGAGCTGGGACGCCTGGCGGACCCGGTCATGACCAAGGACGCCATTGCAGGCAGGATCCGCCGGCTGCTGGCCATGGCGGACAAGCGCGCCCTCGACCTGGGCATCCCTGGGACTGACGCCAATGTGACGCCTGAAATGCTGGACGAGTGACAGCCCCATAGAATCAAAAAGATTCCGGGCGCCAGCCGCCCGGATGCATAATCCGAGAGTTACCAACCGGACCGAATGTCCACGATATTGGAGGATTTTGTGACCGAGTACGTATTGCCCGAACTCAGCTACGATTACGCCGCCCTGGAGCCGCACATTTCCGCGCGCATCATGGAGCTGCACCACAGCAAGCACCACGCAGCCTACGTGGCCGGCGCCAACAACGCCCTGGCCCAGCTGGCGGAAGCCCGGGAGAAGGGCGACTTCGCCAACATCAACCGGCTCTCCAAGGACCTCGCATTCCACACCGGCGGGCACGTCAACCACTCGGTGTTCTGGAACAACCTGTCCCCGGACGGCGGCGACAAGCCCGAGGGCGAACTCGCGGCGGCCATCGATGACGCGTTTGGCTCCTTCGACGCCTTCCGTGCCCAGTTCTCCGCGGCAGCACTTGGCCTGCAGGGTTCCGGCTGGGGCTTCCTGGCCTACGAACCCATCGGCGGCAACCTGGTTATCGAGCAGCTGTACGACCAGCAGGGCAACGTGGCGCTCGGCACCACTCCGCTGCTGATGCTGGACATGTGGGAACACGCCTTCTACCTTGACTACGTCAACGTCAAGGCCGACTACGTCAAGGCGTTCTGGAACATCGTCAACTGGGCCGACGTCGCAAAGCGCTTCGAAGCAGCCCGCACCAACGCCACGGGCCTCATCACCCTCCCGTAGTGAGGTACACCGCACCAGCGTGTAACAAACTTCACAATCCGGACATATAAAGGCCGGGATGTGGACGGTCCGCCCCCGCACTTGCGGGGGCGGACCAAGTTAAACGTAAGATAGGTCACGGAAGGCGGTTAGCCTTCAGCAATGAGGCTGGTCGCCCTCCGTATGTAAATCATCTCTGCCCAATGGCGTGCGGGATCTGTTAGTTGGCTTGATAGCCCGCTCAACTAGTTGTGCTTCTGAAAGCACCAAGGAGACTGAAAAAGTGACGACCCGTATTGGTATCAACGGCTTTGGCCGTATTGGCCGCAACTACTTCCGCGCAGCACTCGCACAGGGCGCGGACCTGGAGATCGTTGCAGTCAACGACCTCACCAGCCCCGAAGCACTCGCGCACCTCTTCAAGTACGACTCCGTCGGCGGCCGCCTGAAGGAAACCATCGAGGTCAAGGACGGCAACATCGTCGTCAACGGCACCGTCGTGAAGGTGCTCGCCGAGCGCGACCCCGCCAACCTGCCGTGGGGCGAGCTGGGCGTGGACATCGTGATCGAATCCACCGGCTTCTTCACCAAGGCTGCCGATGCCCAGAAGCACATCGACGCCGGCGCAAAGAAGGTCCTGATCTCCGCTCCTGCCTCGGACGAGGACATCACCATCGTGATGGGCGTGAACCACAACCTGTACGACAACGCCACGCACCACATCATCTCCAACGCATCCTGCACCACCAACTGCCTCGGCCCGCTGGCCAAGGTGGTCAACGATGAGTTCGGCATCGAGCGCGGCCTCATGACCACCGTCCACGCCTACACCGCGGACCAGAACCTGCAGGACGGCCCCCACAAGGACCTGCGCCGTGCCCGCGCCGCCGCCATCAACATGGTGCCCACGTCCACGGGTGCTGCCAAGGCAATCGGCCTGGTCCTGCCCGAGCTCAAGGGCAAGCTGGACGGCTACGCCATCCGCGTTCCCGTGCCCACCGGCTCCGCCACCGACCTCACGGTCACCGTCTCCCGCGAGACCACCGTGGAGGAAGTCAACGCCGCCCTCAAGCGCGCTGCCGAGTCCGAGGAGCTGCAGGGCTTCCTGACCTACACGGACGAGCCCATCGTCTCCAGCGACATCGTCGGCGATCCCGCTTCGTCCATCTTCGACTCCGGCCTGACCAAGGTGATCGGCAACCAGGTCAAGGTTGTTTCCTGGTATGACAACGAATGGGGCTACTCCAACCGCCTCGTCGACCTCACGGAGCTTGTCGCAGCCAAGCTGGGCTAGGGTTAGACACATGACATCAAACACCCTCAACGAACTCATCGCTGAAGGTGTCCGCGGGCGGTACATTCTGGTTCGAAGTGACCTGAATGTGCCGCTCGACGGCTCTACAGTCACTGACGACGGCCGCATCAAGGCCTCACTGCCAGTGCTGTCAAAGCTCACGGACGCCGGTGCCCGCGTGCTGGTAACAGCCCACCTTGGCCGCCCCAAGGGCGCGCCCGAGGAGAAATACTCCCTTAGGCCCGCAGTGAACCGCCTGGCTGAACTGGCCGGCTTCAAGGTCACCCTGGCCGCCGACACCGTCGGCAGCGCCGCCAAAGAAGCAGCAGCGTCCCTGCAGGACGGCGAAGTCCTCGTCCTCGAGAACGTCCGCTTCGATCCCCGCGAAACCAGCAAGGACGACGCCGAGCGCGGCGCCTTCGCTGACGAGCTGGTAGCCCTGACCGGCGGGAACGGCGCCTACGTGGACGACGCCTTCGGGGCGGTGCACCGCAAGCACGCCAGCGTGTACGACGTCGCCACCAGGCTTCCGTCGTACCTTGGGGACCTTGTGCACACCGAGGTGGAGGTCTTGCGGAAGCTGACCACGGACACCCAGCGTCCCTACGCGGTGGTGCTCGGCGGCTCCAAGGTCTCGGACAAGCTTGCGGTCATCGAGAACCTGCTGGGCAAGGCCGACACCATCCTGGTGGGCGGCGGAATGCTCTTCACGTTCCTCGCCGCGGCCGGGCACAAAGTGGCCTCCAGCCTGCTCGAGGAAGACCAGATCCCCGTGGTCCAGGACTACCTCAAGCGCGCAGCAGACGCCGGCACGGAGTTCGTGGTCCCCACGGACGTCGTAGTGGCTGAGAAGTTCGCAGCAGACGCCGCCCACGAGACTGTCCCCGCGGACAACATCGAGGGCAGCAGCTTCGGTGCCCAGGGCATCGGACTGGACATTGGGCCGGATTCGGCGGCAGCATTCGCCGAGCGGATCAAGGCGGCCAAGACGGTGTTCTGGAACGGTCCGATGGGGGT
This sequence comes from Arthrobacter sp. AK04, assembly GCF_021129155.1. GTDB lineage: Bacteria > Actinomycetota > Actinomycetes > Actinomycetales > Micrococcaceae > Arthrobacter > Arthrobacter quantipunctorum. The sequence continues at coordinate 1,976 of NZ_JAJOMC010000071.1, read as the reverse complement.
CTTCGAGTTCGAAGCGTTCTCAGCCGGAACCCGCGCCATCGCCCAGGCCCTCACCGAAACGGAAGCGTTCACCGTGGTGGGCGGCGGTGACTCAGCCGCTGCGGTACGCACGCTCGGGTTCGCCGACGACCAGTTCGGCCATATTTCCACCGGCGGCGGCGCCAGCCTGGAATACCTCGAAGGCAAGGAACTGCCGGGGCTCAGCGTCCTGGACCGGTAGGCCCTGCCCGGTACTTCCGGCAGCAGTACCTGACCCTTCAGTCCCTCCGGCCGGCAGGTTGCCCTCGGCAGCCTGCCGGCTGAACACTTATCAAGAACTTTTTGGAGAATACGTGACAACGTCAACGAACGGCGCTTTCGACCGCAAGCCATTCATCGCGGGCAACTGGAAGATGAACATGGACCACGTGCAGGGCATCACCCTGCTGCAGAAGCTTGCCTGGACCCTTTCCGACGCCAAGCACGACTACAGCCGGGTTGAGGTTGCCGTCTTCCCGCCGTTCACCGACCTCCGCGGCGTCCAGACGCTTGTCCAGGGCGACGACCTGGACATCGCCTACGGCGGCCAGGACCTGTCACAGTTCGACTCCGGCGCCTACACCGGCGATATCTCCGGGCAGTTCCTGAACAAGCTCGGCTGCAAGTACGTCCTGGTGGGCCACAGCGAACGCCGCACCATCCACAACGAATCCGACGACGTCCTCAACGCCAAGGTCAAGGCTGCCTTCAAGCACGGCGTCACGCCCGTGCTCTGCGTCGGTGAGGGCCTTGAGATCCGCCAGGCGGGCACGCACGTCGACCACACCCTGGAGCAGCTGCGTGCCGGTGTGTCCGGGCTGACCGCTGACCAGGCCGCCGAACTGGTGGTCGCCTACGAGCCCGTCTGGGCCATCGGCACCGGTGAAGTGGCCGGGCCGGAAGATGCCCAGGAGATGTGCGCGGCCATCCGTGCCGAGCTTGAGCAGCTGTTCGGGGCGGACACCGCCGCGAGGACCCGCCTGCTGTACGGCGGCTCGGTCAAGGCCAACAACGCCGCCGCAATCCTCAAGGAACGCGACGTGGACGGCCTGCTGGTGGGCGGGGCGAGCCTGGATCCGGCCGAGTTTGCTAATATTGTCAGGTTCGAGAGTCACCTGGTGACGGACTAGTCCGTCCCGCCGCGCACACTCCCGCAATTCCAACTTCCTGAAAGGCCGTCGTGGACGTTCTTCATGTCATTCTGCAGATCCTCCTGGGCATCACCAGCCTCCTGCTGACGCTGCTCATCCTCCTCCACAAGGGACGGGGCGGCGGGATGTCGGACATGTTCGGCGGCGGCATGAGCTCCGGGCTCAGCTCCTCGGGCGTGGCCGAACGCAACCTGAACAGGTTCACCGTGGTCCTCGGAGTCACCTGGGGGATGGTCATTATTGCCCTGGGCCTCATCATGCGCTTCAGCGGCGGCGGGGACTCCTGATCCCGTAGACCGGGAAAAGGCCCTGCGCGGACACTGCCGCCGCGCGGAACAGGGAACTAAACTGTGGCTGTCGGTTCCCGACAGCCACAGTTTCTGTTTAAGCAGGCAGGAGTCCTTCGATGATTCACCCGGCATCAGGCTTTCGCGGTACCCGGGCGGGCGTCACGGAAGGGACGGGTTCCAGCTTCGAGTCCGAGGATCACGGCAAGGCTCTTCCCCGTATCCAAATCTCCTACTGGTGCGCAAAGGGGCACGAGACGAGGCCGGTTTTCATCAAGCTTCCCGAGGACCAGATTCCACCAGTGTGGGACTGCCGTCGCTGTGGTGCCCCCGCTTCACGGGACGGCCAGGCAGCGGCTGCCGCGGACGCCATGGACGACGGCTACAAGACGCACCTCGAGTACGTTAAAGAGCGGCGGGGGGGGGCCCGCGGCCGCGCCCGGCGCGGGCGGGGCGCGGGGGCTGATTTAGGCCCCCGGCGCCGCCCGCCGGCGGGCGCGGGGGGGGGGCGGCGGGGCGG
>NZ_JAJOMC010000070.1 GCF_021129155.1 Arthrobacter sp. AK04 | reverse complement strand
AACACTCTCAGGATCATCATCAACAGAGCGTTGCAATCATGCCGGGATCAGCAGGCCAGCACACCCACATCCTGCAACAGGAAACGGGCTAAGAAAAAGGTAACGAGCGTCAGTGGTTTTTTGGACCTTTCACACTTCCAGGCGGGGGCGTCAGCCGCGCAGGCAGGCCCGGTAGGCGGCCATGGCCTGGCCGTAGTTCAGCTGGCCGGCCAGGTCCGCAGGCCGTGAAGGCTTGACCGGTTTGGTGCAAACCGGTCCGGCAGGCTCGGTGGCTGCCACTTTGACCTCCACCGTGACCCTGGTACCCGATTCCGCAGCGGTGAGGACCAGTGTTCCCGGACCGGCAGCGGCACTTGAGGGGACGGCCAGGTTCACTGTTGCGGAACCGGCCGTGACGGGCACGGACCCTAGATCGGCCACAACACCGGCGGTGTCCGTAAACACTGCCGAGAGGGTCTTGTTGACCGGGCTGCCCAGGGAGGTCAGGTCCAGCTTGGAGACCGTGAGGCTGACCGGTTCGCCGGGCTTGACCTCACTGGCGGTGGTGTTCGTGACCGCCACCGATCGCCGGGCGAAATTGGGCGAGACCGGGCTGCTGTCCTGCAGGAAGCCGATCCACGCGTCACGGTCCACCAGCCCCGAGTCCTTGGTGTTGGCACCTTCGGTGAAAACGCGGAAGTTGTCGCCCCCGGTTGCCAGGAAGCTGAATGTGCCCACCCGGTAGGACCTGGCCGGATCAAGCGCAGCCCCGTTCACGCGGACGGAGGTGATGCGGTCACCGGCCAGCCGTGCGGCGTCGTACGTGTAGTTCACGTTCTCGGACAGGCCCAGCTGGATGTAGGCCCGGCTGGGAACCGTGCCGTCCGCGTTGGTCTGCCATTGCTGCTCCAGCAGCGTCTTGAACTGTGCACCGGTCAGGGACGTGGTCCACAGGTTGTTGACGAACGGAAGCACCGCATTGGCTTCGGCGTAGGTAATGGTGCCGTCCGGGGCGAAGTACAGCTCGTTCCGCAAGCCGCCGGCATTGACCACACCGATCTCAGCACCGCCCAGTTCGGCCGGCTGCAACGAGTTGAGCAGCGAGTCCGCCACCAGGTTGCCCAGCGTGGATTCGCTGCTGCGGTCATCACGTTTTGCCACGCCGGCGGCGTCCGTGGTGAATGCTGTGGTGATGTCCGCCGTGACAGCACCAACGGGCTGGTTGCCGACGACGGCGGCATCCGCCAGTGCCTTCTTCACGATCGCGTCGACGGCGGCCACGCGCGGGTAGGCGGCGACCAGGTCTGCGGCAGGATCCGTGGTGCGCTTCACGTTTCCGGCCTTGTACGCGGTCACTTGCTTGGTGGCGGTGTCCACGGTGAGCTGGATCTGCCCCACGTTCTCGCCGTAGTTGCCTGTCTGGACAATCGGCCGGGTCTTGCCCTCCATGCCGGGAACCGGTGCGTCCCACGCGTATTCCTTGTGGGTGTGCCCGGTGAAGATGGCGTCCACGTCCGGGGATGTTTCGGTGACCAGCTTCGCGAACGGGCCGCCGGCTGCCACTTCCTCCGCCAGGGTGGAGCCTTCCACCGTTCCCGAACCGGCGCCGTCGTGGTTTTCCACGATGATGACGTCGGCCAGGTTCTCCGCGGTGATCCGTGCGGCCGCCCGGTTGATGGCGTCCACGGGATCGCCAAACTCAAGGTCGGCAATCCCGGCGGGGGTCACCAGGGAAGGAACTTCCTGCGTGACCGTGCCGACGACGGCCACCTTGATGCCGTTCATGTCCAGGACGGTGAACTCCGGCAGGGCCGGCTCGGTGGTGCCCTTCTTGTACACGTTCGCGCCCAGGTAGGGGAACCTGGCGTTGGTGCCGCCGGCGATGACGCGGTCCTGCAGGTCCGCCCAGCCGCCGTCGAACTCGTGGTTGCCGACGGCCGAGGCCTTCAAATCCAGGGCGTTCAGCACATCTATGGTGGGCTGGTCCTTGGCGACGGCGGAGGCAAACAGCGACGCGCCGATGTTGTCTCCGGCTGAGAGGAAGGCGGTGGCACCGGGTGCGGCCGCCGCACGGAGTTTCTCGATCGTGCCTGCAAACAGGACCGTGTTGGTGTCGATCCTGCCGTGGAAGTCGTTGATGCCCAGGAAGTTCAGGTCAACGGTGGCGGGAGCGGACTGCAGGTCCAGGCCGACCATCACGGGATCGTGGTCGCTGGCGCGGAACTGGTCCGGTGCGTAGTAGTTGGTGACGTTGTTGTTGTAACGGCTGTATTCCAGGGCCACAGACTCAACCGAGTTGATGTTCCAGATATCAGCGCCAGTGACTACCGCATTGGCGGCAGGGGAGGCCAGGATGTGGTCCAGCGAGCCCACCATGCCGCCGAAGAGGTAGGAGTGCTTGGCGGTGCCGTCGGCGTTGCGGGCTTTCCCGTCCTGGTTGACGTAGCCCTCTGCCGTGAAGACGTTGATGGGGTCTTCCTTGGCGTAGGCGTTGAAGTCGCCGATCAGGAACACCTTGTCAGTGCCCTTTGACTGCTGCAGGGACTTGGTGAACTCGAGAAGGGACTTCGCCTGGGCCGTGCGTGCGAGGTTTGATGCGCCCTGCCCCTGGTCCGTGTCCTCGGGGGTGGCCGCCGAGCCTTTGGATTTGAAGTGGTTTGCGATGGCAATGAACTCTGTGCCCGCACCGCCACCCACGGGCTTGAAAACCTGGGCCAGCGGCTTGCGGGCGTTGGAGAACGCCACGGTGTCGTTGTGGATGATGGACTCACCCACAGGCTCTGCAACTGCCTTTTTGTAGATGAACGCGGTGCGGATCATGTCCTCGTCGCTCAGCGGCGGCGCGTTGGCAGGGGACCTGACGTAATCCCAGATGCCCGGCGTCTCGATGTTCAGGGCATCCACCAGCTTGGCCAGGGCGTCGTCCCGGTCCTTGCCGAACTGTGCGGAGTTCTCGATCTCCATCAGTGAGACAACATCGGCGCCGGCCTTGGAGATGGCCGAGACAATCTTGTCCTGCTGCCGTTCGAAGTTCTCGACGTTGGCGGCGCCGCGGGCGTCGCAGCCGCCGCGGACCGTGATCGGGTTCCCGGCCCGGTCCTCGTAGTAGGTGCAGCCCGCGAGCTGGTCACCTGTGGTGGGGAAGTAGTTGAGCACGTTGAAGGAGGCGATCTTGAGGTTGCCTCCTACTGCGGCAGGAGCGTCGGTGCGCGTGGCCCCGAACGACGCCGGCTGGACGGTGGCCTTGTTGCCTTCTGTGAGGTGGGTCAGCGGCTGGAGCTTCCAGGCGTTGTTGCCGTAGCCGAGCACCACATTGGTGGTGAACGTGACCGGCGAGCCCACCCGTACCGGGTCAGCCGTGGTCAGGTAGGGAAGGACCTGGGCTTTGGCCGCGGCGTCGCGAAGGAAGTTGGTGCTGGAGCCGTCGTCCAGCTTGATCCCGCGGGCGGCGTTGTCCGCCACCGTTGCGGTGTATTCGGCTGAGCCGTAAGGGGCGACGGCGGTGGGCTGGACCAGCGGCGTCGTTCCGCCGGCGAGGCCGATCTCGCCGTACTGGTTCAGGGAGTAGTTGTCCGTGACAGTCAGCGGCCCCTGGGGTGCCAGGAGCATGCCTTCCAGGGATTCGCGGAAGGCCTCGTCGGCGGGCAGCGTGAAGGGGGTTGCCTTGACCTCCGGCGCGGCCTCGGCCAGCTTGGTGAGTCCGGCCGCTGCGGTGACGTTCAGCTGCGTCATCCCGTAGTACTCCGCCACGGCACCGGTCACCTGTACGTGGTCTCCGGCCTGGACCGATGCCACCGTGGCGGGGGAGTAGACGAAGATTCCGTCCGACGCGGCATGGTTCGTTGCCGTCAGGTCGCCACCGGTTCCCGGCGTCTGCAGGTAGTAGCCGTTGAGGCCACCGGTGGGGAAGACTGCGGTGACCGTTCCGGTGGTGGTCACTGTTGATCCGGTGAGGGGGCTTTGCGCGCCCGTGCCCTGGATCTCGGCGATGGACCGGACTGACGGCGCGGGGCCCGGATCCGGGGCGGTGCCACCGCCCGGGGTTGGGCTGATGGTTGTGCTGAGGCTGAAGTCCGCCGCATTGCTGTTGCTGTCCGCGCCGCCGCTGCGGTTCAGGCTCCTCACGTCGCCCGCACCCGCAGGGCCAGCAGCTAATGCAGTTTCGAAGGTGTTGGAGGAGCCGTAGCCCAGCAGGTCGGCCACGCCCGCGGGCTCCACCTGGGAGCCGGTGGACAGCGCGACGGCGGTGGGCTGCTTTGCGAGCACGATGGTGCCGGAGGTGCCGCTGAAATTCAGGCTTCCTGCTACGAGGTCCGGCGTGGGGAGGTCGGCGCCGTTGGTTCCGTTGCTGGCACCCTGGATCAGGTAATGCCCCTTTGCCGCGATGGTGCCGGAAAGGGATGCCACGGCGGTAGGGGCTGCCGTTCCGGCTGCGGAACGGTACTGGACTGACCAGCCGTCCAGCGACACCGGGGCGTCCGAGGAGTTGTAAAGCTCCAAAAACCGGTTCTTGTAGGCGGCGCCCGTACTTCCGCCGCTGAGGTAGGCCTCGTTGATCACAACGGGGGAGGTTCCTGCCGCGGCTGAGACCTCCGCGGCTTTATTGTCCGCAACTGCGGGAAATGCTGCCAGGGGAGCCAGAAGCCCCGCCGACAACGCTGTACCCAGCGCTAGTTTCCAAGGTGTGTGATGCATCCGCTCGTACTTTCATAAGGGTGTCCCGGTGGGGGACCCGATGGAAGATGTCCGGGTTGTACCGACGGACAGGGGCCCGGATCCTGCTCCTGGTCAAGTGGTATCCGGCACATCACAACAGCGCTGAATGAACGCAGGGTTGATAGCGCGTGCATTCGGCGGGACGCTCCCCAGCGGAACGGGCCACCTCCCGGCCGGGAGCCCCAGTAGCCCCGGTTCCGGTGATGCTGTTGGCGGAATGTGGTGGCCGGCATCTACCCCAGTGTGCCGACTATCACAAAGGATACCGGCCAGTAGCTTTGGTGGAAGGGTGCTGGGCAAATTTGTCAGAACAATTTACCCGGGGGCACTGGTTTCCCTCGCGGCTGCCATTCCGGACCGGCTGCGGCCTGCCGGGGCTTAAACGAAGGACCCCTGTCCGCCAGCATGCTGGCGGACAGGGGTCCTATTTCGCGGAAGGTAAGAGATTCGAACTCTTGGTACGGGGTTACCGCACACTAGTTTTCAAGACTAGCTCCTTCGGCCGCTCGGACAACCTTCCTCAACAAGTAGTGTTTCATAGGCACTTGCCTGCAACAAAACAGAGTCCGGAAGGTGTCCGGTGCACACTGGTTGCACGCAGTATTCAGTCAGAAACGGGAGTGTTCCATGAAAGCCGTCTACATCTCGGAGCCGGGCGGCCCGGAAGTGTTGGAGGTCCGCGAGGTCGAGGCCCCGGTACCCGGTACCGGAGAGGTGCTGATCGACGTCGTGGCGGCCGGCCTCAACCGGCCGGACGTGCAGCAGCGCAGGGGTTTCTACCCGCCGCCGCCAGGAGCCTCGGACATTCCGGGGCTTGAGGTATCCGGCCGGATCGCAGGTTTCGGCCCCGGCGTCACGAGGGCGTTTTCCCTCGGTGACAAAGTGGTGGCGCTGCTGGCCGGGGGCGGCTATGCCCAACAGGTGGCTGTCCCCGCCGAGCAGGTCCTCCGGGTGCCCGACGGCGTCGACCTGGTCACCGCGGCAGCGCTTCCCGAAGTTGCCGCCACCGTCTACTCCAACCTGGTCATGACCGCCCAGCTGCAGGAGGGGGAGACCGTCCTGATCCATGGGGCCACAGGCGGGATCGGCACCATGGCCATCCAGCTGGCCAAGGCGCTCGGCGCCAGGGTTGCCACCACTGCCGGGTCTGATGAAAAAGTGAGCACGGCGAAGGCCTTCCTGGGTGCGGACATAGCGATCAACTACGCAGAGGAAGATTTTCCCGAGAGCCTTCGCCGCCAAAACGGAGGCAAGGGCGCGGACGTCATCCTCGACGTCGTCGGCGCCAAATACCTCAAGCAGAACGTGGACGCGCTCGCTGACTATGGACGCCTGGTGGTGATCGGACTGCAGGGCGGCACCAAGGGTGAGCTCGATTTGGGGCAGCTGCTGCAAAAGCGGGCTGCTGTGGTGGCCACAGCCCTGCGCCCGCGGCCCGTGGAGGAGAAAGGCGCAATTATGTCCGCCGTCCGCGACGCCGTATGGCCGATGGTCAGCGACGGAAGGGTCCGGCCGCTGGTGGCAAAGACATTCCCGCTCGACCAGGTGCGCGCGGCCCACCGGTACTTCGACACCGGTGATCACGTCGGCAAGATCCTCTTGGTCATGTAAACGCTCCGCCCGCAGACCGTTGCCCGCCGAGCACAAGGAACAGCATGTCCATCCGCCATAGCCTCCTCGCCCTGCTGCAGGACCAGCCCCGCTACGGCTACCAGTTGCGGGCCGAGTTTGAGGCGCGCACCGGCGCTACCTGGCCACTGAATATCGGACAGGTGTACACCACCCTGGACAGGCTGGAACGCGACGCCCTGGTGGCCCGGGACGGCGACGACGGGAACGGCCACGTGGTGTACAGCATCACGGCGGCCGGCAGGGCGGAGATCCGGGAGTGGTTCGCGGCGCCGGTGGAGCGGAACAACCCGCCGCGCAATGAGCTGGCCATCAAGCTGGCGCTCGCCGTCACCGTGCCCGGCGTCGACGTCCAGGGCATTATCCAGGGCCAGCGGATGGCCTCCGTCCGCGCCCTGCAGGACTACACCAAAGCGCGCCGGGACACAGCTTCAAACCAGCGGGCCGTTGATACGGCGTGGCTTTTGGTCCTGGACTCCCTGATTTTCCAGACTGAGGCGGAGGTCCGGTGGCTTGATCTGTGCGAGGCAAGGATGGTCCAGCAGGCACAGGGGAAATAGACAACACAATTGGGTCTTTTTGAATGCGGAGGACAGGTTTACCGTGGGGTGCAGGAGCCGCCCGGCCAGGGCGGTGGAACTTGGAGGAAGCTCATGACAACCCACGTGGCCGACTGCAGCGTAACGAACTGTTCCTTTAACGATCACACCAACTGCAATGCTGCCGCCATCACGGTTGGCGGCGCGGAAAACCACGCGCACTGCGCCACCTTCATCGACACCGGTATGCACGGCGGACTGCCGAAAGTCCTTGCCGACGTCGGAGCCTGCCAGCGCTCCGAATGCGTCCACAACGACCACCTGATGTGCAAGGCGGCGGAGGTGCATGTCGGCCCCGGTGCTGACAACGCTGACTGCCTTACCTACTCGCACGCCTAAGGAGCAGCTTTACGCTTTTCCCACGAGCCAAGGCCTCCGCCCGACCTGTTCGGACGGAGGCCTTCTCTGCGTTGGTCCGGCCGGGACGACCACCTGATCCGTCGTTCGTCGCCGCGGCCCGTCCGCTCACCGCACGTTTCGGCGCCACCTGGCAGAACGCCCCTGGAACAGGGCTGCGGGTTGGTAGGGTGCGTCACAGCAGAAGCGAAACAATCTCAAGGAGGAGACATGGCCGAAATGCCTGATCAACGGAGGAATGCATCCGGGGAAAGGGGCGTGGTGGCCACCGACCCGGCCCTGCCCCCGACAGCCATCGATGAGGAGGTCCGCGAGGCAGAAGACCGGAAATGGACGCCGGGAAAGATTGCTCTGTGGGCCGGCATCGCCCTGCTGGGCGGCCTGGCGTGGTTCATGCTGGCCATCATCCGCGGCGAGACCGTCAACGCCATCTGGTTCGTGTTTGCCTCGGTGTGCACCTACCTCATCGGCTACCGCTTCTATTCAAAGGTCATCGAGCGCTACATCACCCGGCCTGACGACCGCCGTGCCACCCCCGCAGAGTACAAGGCCGATGGCAAGGACTACGTCCGGACTGACCGCAATGTCCTGTTCGGCCACCACTTCGCCGCCATCGCCGGCGCCGGACCGCTGGTGGGTCCGGTCATCGCAGCCCAAATGGGCTACCTGCCCGGCACTATCTGGATCATCATCGGCGTCGTCCTTGCCGGCGCCGTCCAGGACTACCTGGTGATGTTCTTCTCCATGCGGCGCGGCGGCAGGTCCCTGGGACAGATGGCCCGCGAGGAGCTCGGCGTCATCGGCGGCACTGCGGCCCTCATTGCCACCCTGCTGATCATGGTGATCATCGTCGCCATCCTGGCCCTCGTCGTCGTCAATGCCCTGGGCGAAAGCCCGTGGGGTGTCTTCTCCGTAGGCATGACCATCCCCATCGCCCTGTTCATGGGCGTCTACCTCCGCTACCTGCGGCCCGGCAAGGTCATGGAAGTGTCGCTGATCGGCTTCGTCCTGCTGATGGCGGCCATCGTCGGCGGCGGCATCGTGGCCGAAACCCCGTGGGGCGCCGACATCTTCAGCCTGGACAAGGTCACCATCGCGTGGGGGCTTATCGTCTACGGCTTCATCGCCGCCATCCTGCCCGTGTGGTTGCTCCTGGCGCCCAGGGACTACCTCTCAACATTCATGAAGATCGGCGTGATCGTGATGCTGGCGCTGGCCATCATCGTGGTCCGCCCGGAAATCACCGTTCCCGCCTTCAGCGAATTCGCCAGCAGGGACAATGGTCCAGTGTTCCCCGGGGCCCTGTTCCCGTTCCTGTTCGTTACCATCGCCTGCGGCGCCCTCTCCGGCTTCCACGCACTGATCTCGTCCGGCACCACCCCGAAGCTCGTGGAAAAGGAACGCCAGACCCGTTTCATTGGCTACGGCGGCATGCTGATGGAGTCATTCGTGGCGATCATGGCCCTGGTGGCCGCCATCTCCATCGACCGCGGCCTGTACTTTGCCATGAACTCGCCGGCCGCGCTGACCGGCGGGACGGTGGAAACAGCAGCCACCTGGGTCAACAGCCTGGGCCTGGCCGGAGTTAACATCACCCCCGAGTTCCTGTCCCAGACGGCAGCCAATGTGGGTGAGGAAAGCATTGTTTCCCGCACCGGTGGTGCTCCCACCCTTGCCGTTGGCCTCGCGCACATCATGCAGCAGTTCATCGGCGGCACCGCCATGATGGCGTTCTGGTACCACTTCGCCATCATGTTCGAGGCCCTCTTCATCCTCACCGCTGTGGATGCCGGCACGCGTGTTGCCCGCTTCATGCTGCAGGACTCGATCGGCAACTTTGTCCCCAAGTTCAAGGAGCACTCCTGGCGGCCCGGCGCCTGGCTCTGCACCGCCATCATGGTGGGAGCCTGGGGTGCGGTGCTGCTGATGGGCGTCACGGACCCGCTGGGCGGCATCAACACACTGTTCCCGTTGTTCGGCATCGCCAACCAGTTGCTGGCCGCAATCGCCCTGTCCGTGTGCCTGGCCATCGTGGCAAAGCGTGGCACGTTCAAGTACCTATGGATTGTTGCCCTGCCGCTGGCGTTCGCCGCCGTGGTGACCATCACCGCGAGCTACCAGAAGATTTTCTCGTCCACCCCCGCGGTGGGCTACTTCGCCAACAACGCGGCCTTCAGTAAGGCCCTCGCTGACGGGAAGACGGAGTTCGGCACAGCTAAATCCGTGGCAGCCATGGAGGCCGTTGTTCGGAACACGGCCATCCAGGGCTGGCTCTCCGTGATCTTCGTGGTGCTCAGCATCGTAGTGATTGCGACGGCGTTGCTCGCCACGGTCAAGGCCTTCCGCAACCGCGCGGACGGCACCGCCGTCAAGGACAATGAGGACCCGGCCCTTCCGTCCAGGGTCTTCGCCCCTGCCGGGCTTATCCCCACACCCGCCGAACGCGAACTGATGGCTGAGTGGGACAAGGTACCGGCGGAGCTCAGGTTCGAAAAGGGCGGCCACCACTGATGGCGGCGCGGCTGGCTGTGCTGACGCGGGGCGTCCGCGGCGTCGCCAGGTATTTTGGCGGCGTCCTGGGCGCGGACGCGTACGCCAAGTACCTGGAGCACCACAGGGCGGCCGGCCACGGGGCGGCACCGCTCACGGAGAAGGAATTTTGGCGCGACCGGACTGACCGCCAGGACACCAATCCCCAGGGCCGGTGCTGCTGATTGAGCTTGCAGCGGACAAACCGCCGGGCAGGTTCATCCGGTGGGTCACGGGAGGATCGCTCATGAGAGTATGAACGCATGAGCGATCCACAAGACACTCAGTCAGCTGAGGACCTCCCGGTAGAAGGCACTCCCATCGACGACCGGCAGCCGCCCATGCACGCCCAGCCGGGCCCTCCGGAGGGCATGAAGCCCAAGGGGAGCAGCCTGCAGGACCTGGTGGATGAGCCGGCTAAGGTGATGCGGATCGGAACCATGATCAGGCAGCTTCTGGAGGAAGTGAAGTCCGCGCCCCTGGATGAGGCTGCGCGCGGCAGGCTGGCTGAAATCCACGAGCGCTCCATCAAAGAGCTGGAAGACGGACTGGCCCCGGAGCTGGTGGAGGAACTGGACAGGATCAGCCTTCCCTTCTCCGACGACGGCACTCCCTCGGACGCTGAACTGCGCATCGCCCAGGCCCAGCTGGTCGGGTGGCTTGAAGGGTTGTTCCACGGCATCCAGACGGCCATCGCCGCCCAGCACGCGGCCCGCGAACACGCGGCTGCGCAGATGCAGCTCCGCCAGCTTCCGCCCGGAACCATGATCGCCCCCGGCGTGGTAATTGGCGAAAACGGTGAGCCGCAGAGGGCCGCCGCAGGTTCGCGCTCCGGCAATTCCGCCCGGCCCGGCCAGCGGGACGACCCGGACCACGGTCCCGGACAATACCTGTAAGGGTGCGCTTGGGCTTTTTCAGCGCCGCCAGGCAGGGGCGCAAGGACGATGCGGAACTGGGGAAGGGGCTGTGGCGCCGCGCCCACGACCGCTTCCAGCGGGGACTGGACCGCTTCCACCAGGTCCTTGAAGGTGTGGAGGACGACCAGCTTTACGGTGAACTGCTCGAGATCGCCAACGAACTGGCTGGCCTCCTCGAAAGGGTACGGCTGGTCTGCATGGAGGCGCAGCGGCGTTCACCCAATGAAGGCCTGGACATTCCGGTTGACCTGGCCGGCGTGCACCGTGCCCTGTCCAAGGCCGGCAACTCATTGGCTACAACGGCGGAGGCAGCCGCCATGCTTCGGCTCGCCGTGGGCCCGGTCCCGGTAGGTGCGGCGTCCGTCCGGCGGCGCGCCGAGTCCGTCTTCCAGCAGGTGGCCGACGCCGAGCGCCACCTTGATGAGGAGGGCTCCGGGCAGCGGCAGGCGGATATTCCCGGTTAAGCGCCTGGCTTACTTCAGGCCAATACCCTCTTGGCGGGCTGCGGTGTTTGGCAGGATAGTCGAATGACTCTTTCACCTACACTGACGTTCAATGACGGAAACACGATTCCCCAGCTTGGCTACGGCGTGTGGCAGGTTGAGGACGACGTCGCCGAAAAGGTGGTCCGGCAGGCGTTTGAAGCAGGGTTCCGCCACATCGACACCGCCAAGATCTACGGCAACGAGGCGGGCGTGGGGCGGGCCATCGCCAGTTCCGGCCTCTCCCCGGAGCAGCTCTTCATCACCACCAAGCTCTGGAATGCTGACCAAGGCTATGAGTCCACCCTGGCAGCCTTCGAGGCGTCGATGGACAGGCTGGGACTCGAGACGCTGGATCTGTACCTGATCCACTGGATGCAGCCCAAGCAGGACAAGTACCTGGACACCTGGAAGGCGCTGATCGAGCTCCAGAAGCGCGGCAGGGTCAAGTCCATCGGCGTGTCCAACTTCACCGCCGAGGGCCTGCAGCGGCTCATCGACGAAACGGGCGTTGTCCCGGCCATCCACCAGATCGAACTGCACCCGTACTTCAGCCAGCGCGAACTTCGCGAGTTTGGCGCTTCGAAGGGAATCCTGACCCAGGCCTGGTCGCCGTTGGGCCAGGGCGGCGAGCTGCTCGAGGATTCAACGGTGGCGTCCATTGCCGCCAAGCACGGTGCCACGCCTGCCCAGGTGGTCATCGCCTGGCACCTGGCAATCGGCAACGTGGTGATTCCCAAGTCCGTCACGGAATCCCGGATCCGGGAAAACTACGCGGCGCTTGAGGTAACCCTGGACGCGGACGACATCGAGGCCATCAATGCACTCGACCGCTCAGCCCAGGGCGAAGGCCGAATCGGCGCGGACCCGGCTGTTTCTGACTTCGCGTAGCCGCCAGACGGCGCCCGCCAGGGCTTTAGCCGTGCACTGCCGCCCTGCCTGTTCTGTACAGGCAGGGCGCTTTGCGTTTAAGCGGGAGCGGTTTAGGCGGCTGTGCGGATCTGCTCTATGGCCACGGCGTCGACGACAGCCCAGCTGTCCTCCCCGGCGCAGTGCCGGCTGGCGAAGCGCTCCGCCTCTGCCAGGGTGTCAAAGACCTCAGCCCGTGCCCGGCCGCAATCGGCGTCGAAGTACGTGACGTGAAATTCCTGTACCAGTTGCTTTTCCATGAATCCAGTCTGCAACCGGGGTCTGACAATTACGGGAATCAGTCCCGCGTGTTGCCCAGCCGAAGGACCCGTTCCTGCGCAAGCACGGCCGTCCGCCCGGCTTTGTCCGCTGCCCGCAACGCCTGCTTTGCCTCGGCAACGGTGGCTGCAAGCTTCTTCTTTGAGCGCTCCAGCTGCTCTTCGGCGGTCCTCAGCCGGGCACGAAGGTCTGCAGTCTCCTGGAGGAGTTCCGCGATCCCAGTCCGTATGTCGTCGGCCTGGTCCTGCAGCTCCCGCGCCGCCCGGGCTGTCCCGGCCTCTGCTGCCTGCGCTTCGGTAAGGGCAGCCCGGGCCCGTTCCAGCGCGGGCGGTGACGCGGCCCGCGGAGTCTGCCGGACTGCCTCAAGCCGCGGCTTGTCCGCCTTGCGCTGTTGTGGCGTTGCCGCCGTCGTACGCGCTTTCCTGCCGGCGGGGGCCGCTGGCACGGAGGCGGGAGCCGCTGCAGCGGGCGGCAGGACCGAAGGGACTGCCACGGTGCCGTCCAGGTCAACGGCGTTCACGCCGTCCGCCAGCAATGTCTTGAGCAGGCGCCCGCTCCGCACGGCCGCTGCTGCTCCCTCATCGGCTGTCAGCGCGCGAAGCGTCTCCTCAACGTCGCCTGCCATCGCGTCGCTGATGGCCCGGCCATGTTCCTGGGCCACCGAACGGGCGGTCTCGACGGCGGCGGAGAGCGATGTGCGGCGCTCACGTCCCAGTTCACGGAGCGACGCAGCGTCCAGCGAGGCCTGTGCCGCACGCATTCTGCCACCGAGTTCCGTCAGCTGGGCCAGGACGTCCGGCTGGTGCACGGCCAGCATGTTCACCGCCCAGGCGGCCACCGACGGCTTCGGCAGTGCCCGGACCGCTGCCGCCAGCTCCTTGTCCGACGCGGCTGCGTCCTTCGCTGCCGTGGTTCTGGCCCTCACAAAGTCGTCCAGCGGTTTGGCGTAGAGCTGGTTGGCGACCTCCGCAAGAACCTCATCTTCCATGCTCGCCATCTTAGGCGCCGGCGATCTGCCTACCTGTACTCACCCGGTTGGCCCGAACCGCCGCTGTCCGAACGTTGCCGGCGCCGGTCTTCTGCCTGGCCTATGCCGTCACGTACGGCGGCACGGATGACGCCGTACAGGACATAGAAGAAGATGGCGGCGAAGACCAGGTTCAGGACGATGTTATCCGGGGATGTCACGGCTGGTCACCGTCCGCCCAGAACTGCTGCACGCCCGCCGCGGCGTCACGAAGTTTCCCGCCATCCAGCACCACCGAGCTTTCAGCCAAGCCAAAGTCCGTCCACTGGGCAAGCAGCCGAAGGTTCCCGGCGGGAGGCAGGGGCCAGAGCCAGGCGCTTCCGGTGCCCGCCAGTTCGTTGTCCGCCCCGCTGCCGCCACCGCTGTTCAGGGCAAGGGTTGGGGGTTCCGGTTCCTCGGTACTGCCCATGAACCCATGGGGACCATGGGCTCCCGTACTGGCTTTGGAGCCGTCCGCAAGTTCCACGCCGAGCATCAGCCCGGAGAGGAGCCGTGTGCCGCGGCGGACGCCCATCCCTGGTTGAAAGAACAAGGAATGTTTGTCCGCCCAGTCATCCTCGGTCTCGTCGCCGCGCCGGAAGACCCAAGACAAGTTGAAGGAGCAGCCCGTGGAATAGACCTCGGCACTCCTTGCGGCCACCACCATGCGGGGGCTGCGGTGCAGGAACTGGCCGATGTGGACGGCCACTGGAAGCTCGTAGGCGGGTGGGGTGGTCCACGCCGGCGGCACGAACCTGGTGCTGGGCGGCCGGGGCGCTGACGGCGGGATCGGAAAGTCCTGGAAGAAGGTCACGGTCATCCTTGGTTTCACTGGCGGTGACCGACCAGCGGGACGGCGGCACTATGCCGCCCTGGATCCCCCAATCCGTCCTTACTCCGCCAGTCTAGCCCTGCTTTATCCAGGCGGATGCGGAGCCGGGCTGGGAAGCGCCGCCTCCATCGATCGTGGATGTCTGGCAGGCCCCTGGCATCAGGCTCCCGCGGTCCCACCGATTGCCCCTACTGTCGCCGGGGCGGCAGGGCCATCATTGGAGCTATAGGGCGCTGCAACAGATGATCGGAGTCCGCCATGATCCAGGCCCTGCGGTGCAGGTTGAATATCAGCCACCAGTGGCACGTTGAACATACCGAAGACGGAGGCCTGTACAAGCGTTGTTTGCGCTGCGGCAAGGATGGCGGGGACGGGGACGGCGCGAACAACGGCTGGGCGCTCAGGAAATGGTGGTAGGCCAGGGTCTACCGCTTAACCAGCGAAAAACCCCGGAAACCCCTAAAACTATGGGTTGTCCGGGGTTTATCCCGAGCTTCCTATCAGAATCGAACTGATGACCTTTTCATTACGAGTGAAACGCTCTACCGACTGAGCTAAGGAAGCACCGCACGAATCTCCGGCAGAACCGGGCGCTTCATGCAAGAGTCAACTGTAATAGAGTCCCCGCGCCCGGGTCAAAATGGGCGGCGGTAGCGGAGTGAGGCCTTCAGCACACCGTGTTGTCGGCAGGAACCTGGCCGCTCACCAGATAGCTGTCAACGGCATCCCCAATGCAGCTGTCGGACCGGCCGTACGCGGTGTGGCCTTCGCCTTCCCAGGTGAGGAGCGCTGCGTTGCCCAGTTGCTTGCGGAGCGATGAGGCCCATTCCACCGGAGTGGCGGGGTCGCCGGTGGTGCCGATGACGACAATGGGGGAGTCGCCGTCGTATTCCACGGGTGACGGCGTGCGCACGCTCTGGTACGGCCAGTCGACGCAGTTGGTGCCTCCGTACGCAAAGAAGTACCCAAAGGTGGGCGAGTCCTGCATCAGCCGCTGCTGCTCCGCCCGCATGGCGGCGGTATCGGACTCCATGGGGTAGTCAAGGCAGTTGATGGCGTTGAAGGCAAACGTCGAATTGGACGTGTACGTTCCGTTGGAAGAACGGTCGGCCCCCAGGTCTGCGAGCCGCAGCATGAGGCTGACGTCTCCCGTCATTGCCGCTTCCAGGGCCTGGGTCAGGGCGGGCCAGCTTTGGTCATTGTACAGCGGCGTGATCAGCCCGCTGACGAACATGGTGGCGTTCACTACCCGCCCGTCCTTGGCTGTCCGCGGCGTCTGCTGGACCGCGGCGATCAGGTCGCGGATCTGCTGGACACCGGAATCCACATCCCCGCTCAGGGGGCATCCGTCCTGGCCCAGGCAGCTGGCAACGTATGCGCGGATTGCCTTCTCGAAGGCGCGGGCCTGCCCGCCGGTCAGCTCTTCGTTGCTGATGGAGGGGTCCAGCGCCCCATCCAGCACCATTCGCCCCACATTGCCGGGGAACAGCGAAGCGTAGGTTGAGCCCAGGAACGTGCCGTAGGAGTAGCCAAGGTAGTTGAGTTTTGGATCGTTGACCACGGCCCGGAGAATGTCTACGTCCTTTGCGGAACTGACCGTATCGATGTTCCCCAGCACCGGACCGGTCTGCTCTTCGCACTGGGCCGCGATCGCTTTGTTGTCCGCCAGGACCGCAGCCAGGCCGGCATCGGTTTCGAGGTCGTAGGTTTTGGCCCTCGCAGCATCCCGTTCGGCGTCGGTCATGCACGCGACAGGAGCTGAGCGTTTTACGCCCCGGGGATCAAAGCCCACAAGGTCGTAGGAGTCCCGCACAGCCTGGGAAAAATGTGTCCCGGCCGCATCCTTGACGAAGTCATAGCCCGACGCACCCGGACCGCCCGGGTTGACCAGGAGGCTGCCCGTTTTCTTTCCCGTGCTGGGAGCCCTCAGCGCGGCAATCTGGATTGTCTCGCCGCCTGGGTTGTCGTAGTCCATGGGCACCGTCACGCTGGCGCACTGGAATTCGGTCTCGCACGGTTCCCAGACGACCTCCTGCGAATAGAACTCCTCCAGCCCTGCCGGTGCGGATGCAACGATGGACGGGTCGGCCTTGGCAGTGGCGGCCTCCTGGCTGCGGTCGTCACCATTCAGGAGGCTGCAGGACGCCAGGGCCATGGCCAGGGCCATGGCCCCGAGGGCACGGACGCCAACCGCCGCGGATCGCGGGCGTACGGGCAGGGGGCGGGCAGTCATCGGGTCTCCTTGAAGGACTAGATCAGGCTGGCTGCCATGGACTCAATGGTCAACAGCGGTGCAACGTTGGTGGTGGTGATGCGTTCGCGGGCTTTGTTGATGGCATCCATCCGGGCAAGCGTTGACTCCGGCGTGGAGCGGCGGGCGAACTCCTCCAATTCACCCCTGAGCTCAACGTTTACGAGCTCCACAGCATTCCCGAGCTGGATAATCAGCACATCACGGTAGAAGGAAAGAAGATCCGTCAGGGTCCGGTCCAACGAATCCGTGATGGAGCGTTTGGCCCGCCGCTTCTGGTCGTCCTCCAGCTGCTTCACCTGGCTGCGCATGGCGGGCGGCAGTGTCCCGGACTCGGGGGCACCCAGCGTCGCCAGCAGTGCGGCCTTCTCCGCAGCGTCCCGTTCTTCATTGGAACTGTTGGCCTCTGCCGTGGCGATCTTGACCAGCTTGTCCGCCATCATCACCGCAGCGGTGACGCCCCTCAGGCCGAGCGGGAACCGCACAGTCTCCAGCCGGCGTTCCCTGGCAGCGGGGTCGCGGGCCAGCCGCCGGGCGATGCCCACGTGGCTCTGCGCCGCCCTGGCCGCGCGCTCAGCGAGAGCCGGCTCCACGCCGTCGCGCTTTACCAGCAGGGCAGCGACGTCGGCGGCAGGCGGAAGCCTCAAAGCCACGCTGCGGCAGCGCGAGCGGATGGTGACCAGGACATCAGCCGGGGACGGGGCGCACAGCATCCAAACGGTCCGGGGGGTGGGCTCCTCGATGGCTTTGAGGAGCACGTTGGTGGTGCGCTCCGCCATCCGGTCCGCATCCTCGACCACGATGATGCGCCACCTCCCCGTCGAGGGCCTGTTTCCGGCGGTGGCCACCAGTTCCCGGGCTTCGTCGATGGTGATGGTGACCTTCTCCGTCCGGACAAACGTGACGTCCGAGTGGGTCTCGCCCAGGATGGTCAGGCAGGCGGAGCAGCGGCCGCACCCGCGCTGGCTGACATCGTCCTGGTCGCAGTTAAGTGCCGCGGCAAACGCCTTCGCCGCATTCGAGCGCCCGGAGCCTGGCGGACCGGTAAAAAGCCACGCGTGGGTGAGCCCCTCACCGCTGGATGCCTGCCGCAGTTGTTCGACGACGGCGGGTTGCCCTTGCAGGTCGTCCCACACGGTCACGGGTGGCCACCCACAGATGGAGCATGGGCAGGAACATCTGCCGGGACGCCGTGGTGCGCGGCCAGGAGGCTTTCCACCCGTGCGAGAATCTGTTCCGCCAGTTCCCCGACCGAGTGGTGGGCGGGCAGCACGAGGTAGGACTCCGGACTCCTGCGTGCCAGTTGCAGGAACGCATCGCGGATCCGGGTATGGAAGTCATCAGCTTCGGATTCCAGCCGGTCCTCGGCAGCCTCGCCGGCAGTACGGCGGCGGCGGCCAACGGCCGGATCGACATCCAGCAGGACGGTGAGGTGGGGCTGCAGGCCGGACGTGGCCCACTCGTTCAGGGACCGCACAGCGTCTTCGCCCAGTCCGCGTCCGGCCCCCTGGTAGGCGACGGACGAATCGATGTACCGGTCGGTCAGGACGATCTCGCCGCGTTCCAGGGCAGGCCGGATGACCTGGGTGGCGTGCGCGGCCCGGGAAGCGGCGAAGATGAGCGCTTCCGTGTGGGCATCGATGTGGCCGTGGCCGTGGTCCAGCACCAGTGAACGCAGTTTTTCGCCGATGGGAGTTCCGCCTGGCTCACGGGTGCGCAGGACGGTGTGGCCCTGTGATTGAAGGGCTTCTGCAAGCCGGGCAGCCTGCGTTGATTTGCCGGCGCCGTCGCCGCCCTCAAACGCGATGAAAAGCCCGGCCCTTTGTTTGCTCACCCATCAAGCCTACCGATCCCCGCTGACAAATCCGATTGGACCTGTGGACGAAGGCCGGGCCAACGGGGGTAACAGCTTTCCGGCGGACTGCCGACGGACAGTACGCTTTTCACCATGAGTCTCTCCGAACAGCAGGCCGCGGCGCTGTCAGCCGAAACGATGGTGGTTGCGGCCGGGCGTCCCCCGAGGGAACGGGACCAGCCGGTCAACCAGCCGATCGTCCTTTCCTCCACATATTTTGGTTCCGGCCCGCTCGGGGATGGCGACCGTGGGTACGGCCGGTATTCGAATCCCACCTGGGACCCCTTCGAAGATGCGCTCGGCCAGCTTGAAGGTTCCGGGCTGCCGGGGCTGCTCTACTCATCAGGGCTTGCGGCGGTCAGCTCGGCCCTTTCCCTGATCCCCGCCGGGGGAGTGCTGGTGATGCCCGCCCACAGCTATTCCGGGACCCTGGTGATGGCCACGGAGATGGCCCAAAAGGGCTTCATTGAACTGCGCACCGTTGACATCGCCGACACTGCCGCCGTCAAGGAGGCCCTGGCGCCCGGCGGCCCGGCGGCCCGCCCGGCTGCCATGCTGTGGCTTGAAAGCCCTACCAACCCCATGCTCGGCATCGCGGATATCCCGGCGCTGACGGACGCCGCGCACGCTGCCGGCGCCATCGTCGTCACGGACAACACTTTCTCCACACCCCTGGTGCAGCAGCCCCTGGCCCTGGGGTCCGACGTCGTCCTGCACTCGGTGACGAAGTATCTGGCTGGCCATTCCGACGTCGTTCTGGGCGCCCTGGTGACGTCCAACGCTGACATCCGATCGGCACTGCTCCACCACCGGACCATCCACGGCGGCATCGCCGGGCCGTTCGAAGCGTGGCTGGCGCTGCGCGGCCTGCGGACCCTGGCGCTGCGGATAGAGAGGTCCCAAGCCTCTGCCATGGTTTTGGCGGAACGGCTCAGCAAGCATCCGGCCTTTGAATCCGTCCGTTTCCCGGGCCTGCCCGAGGATCCCGGCCATGAGCGCGCCAAGGTGCAGATGAAGGGGTTCGGCTCCATCATCTGTGTGCAGGTGGCCCCTGCGGCAGGGCTGAGCGGCGCCGACACCGCTGACAAACTCGTCCGCGCCCTGCAGCTGTGGCTGCCCGCGACGTCGCTGGGCGGTGTTGAGTCCCTCATTGAACGCCGACGGCGGCACACCGCTGAGCCGGCGAGCGTCCCGGAGAACTTGGTGCGGCTGAGTGTGGGAATCGAGAACGTGGAAGACCTCTGGGCCGATTTGAAGCGGGCGCTTGACTCGCTGGGCGGCTAGGCTGGGCTTGTGGACGGTGAACTGATTATTCGGCCTGTAGAGCAGGCAGTGTTCTTTATTCTGGCCCTGGTGGCACTGGGGCTTGAGCTGTGGGCTGTGGTCGACTGCGCCCGGCACCGTGCCAACGCGTTCGAGGCCACGGGCAAAAGGACCAAGACTTTCTGGCTGGCCCTGACCGGCGGTGCGGCCCTGATCGGTGTCATCTCCTTCTTCGGCAGCGGGGGCGGCTTCTTCGGCACCCTGGGCCTGTTCGGCCTCGCGGCCGTCGTCGCCGCGTCCGTTTACCTTGCGGACGTGCGGCCGGCAGTGAAGGATGCAGGCCGGGGCGGCAGCCGCAACACCGGCCCGTACGGTCCCTGGTAAGGCAGCCACTGGCGTGACCGCGCCTTTCACAACAAAAACCCCAGAAGTTACCTAGGATCGCAGGACTGCCCCAGGGAAACCTCGTTCCGGCCCTTACGCCAGGGGCGCGACGGCGTCCCAAGCCACCGTGAGTTCGCCGAGCCGCCACCGGGCGGGCCCGTCCTGCACCGGCCAGCCGGCGTCCCGCAATGCCCGGCACATGCCCTGCCACCGCTGCCTGTTTCCAAAGGATGCCAGGGGCGCGCATTCCAGCCATGCCCGGTCCATGGCCTGCATCAGGGCATGGATCGGTTCGCCGGGAACGTTGCGGTGGATCAGGGCTTTGGGCAGCCTTTCGGCAACGTCCGAGGGCAGGTTGAAGCTGCCGAACCGGACTGAGATGCTGAGGGACAGCGGCCCATCGGCGTCGAGCGCCACCCAGGTGACGCGCCGCCCGATCTCGTCGCAGGTGCCGTCGATGAACAGGCCGCCAGGGGCCAGACGGTCCTGGACCAGCCGCCAGATGCCGGGAACGTCCGCTTCCTCGTACTGCCGCAGGACATTGAACGCGCGCACCAGCACCGGCCGTCCCGGCACGGGCAGTTCGAACCCGCCAACCCGGAAGCTCAGGCCAGGCCGTTGCAGGGGGAGTGCGGCGCGGACGCGTTCCGGTTCAATTTCGATTCCGAAGACCCGCACATCCGGGCGAACAGCGGAAAGCCGTTCAAAGAGCTCGACGGCGGTGGCGGGCGTGGCGCCATAGCCCAGGTCCACCACCAGGGGGTCGGCGGCGTTGCGGAGCCGCCAGGACTGAGGGCCGGCCAGCCAGCGGTCAACCCGCCGCATCCGGTTGGGATTGGTGGTTCCACGGGTAACGTTGCCCACCGGTTTGCCCGGCCTGCCGGTGCTGTTCCTGCCGGAAATCTGCGGGGCAGTCACCCGTTCAGCCTTTTGCACCACGGCCCCACCTTATCCCTGCAGCCGGAGGTGGCGCGTTACGGGGCCGGGCTTGTAACGCTGGGCAGGCTGCGGCGGCGCTCGGCTAGGATGAAAATCATGACTTACAAGCTGATTCTGCTGCGCCACGGCCACAGCGAATGGAACGCCAAGAACCTGTTCACCGGCTGGGTGGACGTAGACCTCAACGACCAGGGCCGTACGGAAGCAGCACGCGGCGGCGAGCTCCTGGTTGAGAACAATGTTCTCCCGGACATCCTCTACACATCCCTGCTGAAGCGGGCCATCAACACTGCCAACATCTCCCTGGACAAGGCTGACCGCGGCTGGATCCCGGTGAAGCGCGACTGGCGCCTGAACGAACGCCACTACGGCGCCCTGCAGGGCAAGGACAAGGCCCAGACCCTTGCCGAGTACGGCGAGGAACAGTTCATGGAATGGCGCCGCTCCTACGACACCCCGCCGCCGCCCCTGGACGACGATTCCGAGTTCTCCCAGGCGCACGATCCCCGCTATGCGGACCTGGGTGACGCCCTCCCGCGCACCGAATGCCTGAAGGACGTCCTGGTCCGCCTGCTGCCGTACTGGGAGTCGGACATCAAGGAGGACCTCAAAGCCGGCAAGACCGTCCTGGTCACGGCGCACGGCAACTCCCTGCGCGCCCTGGTCAAGCACCTGGACGGCATCAGCGACGAAGCCATCGCCGGCCTGAACATCCCCACCGGCATCCCGCTGGTGTACGACCTGGACGAGAACTTCCAGCCGATCAAGCCCGGCGGCACCTACCTTGACCCGGAAGCCGCGGAGCAGGCCATCCTGGCGGTAGCAAACCAGGGCAAGAAGTAAGACTTCGCGGTTCTTCGCCGGGTGCTCGGTCGTTCCTCCCTTAGACGCACTCCGGCCGAAGAACGCGCTGCGTCAAAAGTGAAACGACGACGGCGGGCTGGTCACCTGGCGGTTTCTAGGGGTCGTTGCAACACCTGCTGGTTAGGTGGTTAGTAGTAAATCACGTAAACGCTCGGCTGGGGTTTTCCAGCCGAGCGTTTTGCGTGGGCGGCCGTTG
>NZ_JAJOMC010000007.1 GCF_021129155.1 Arthrobacter sp. AK04 | reverse complement strand
GTTCTCAGCCTGGCGGGCGGGGCGGGGCTTTGCAACCGGGCCCTGGGCACGGCGGTAGATGAAGTATTCGGCCACCGCCAGGCTGAGAACCCATGACGCCCCGATCAGCAGCGCCCGGGTCAGTTCGTCAACTGGTCCCACCAGGACAATCCAGGGGATAGTGACCACCACGATGGTTCCCTGCGCGATGCCGATGGCGTACGCCCGGGACATCCACTCGCTGTGGCGGACGTAGTTCCGGCGCCGGACGGCGATGAATCCCAGGACGATGAAGGCCACCATGGCGGACCCGAACAGCAGCCGCAGCACGAGCAGCAGGGGCCCGTCCAGGGGCGGGAGGTCGTAGAAGACGGCCATCCAAAGGCCGGAGAGGGCGGCGAGCAGGCCGGTGGGGGCGAGGATGCGGCCGGCCACTTTGTGCCAGCTGGGCCTGCCGCGTTTACCGCGGCGCAGCGAGGGAACGAACTGGAACGCACCCAGCACCAGGTAGACGGTGACGGTGGGGATATGGATCAGCACGGGCACGGGCGAATCGAAGAACCTGGCGTTGTCCGGCGTGACCTGGCCGCCGGTGAGCTCGGTCAGCCGGCTGGCTCCGGCGATGATCGGGACCAGGCTGAGGAAGATCAGGGAGGCGGGCACCAGCCAGCGGGTCCTGGGGCTGGGGCGGGAACGGGGAATGGCTGCAGTTGTCATGGTTCGCTTCCCTGGGCTGTGCGCGGCGGCGCCTGACGGGCTGATGCAGCCCGCGGCGGGAATGGCCAGGCCTTGACGTTGGCGGCCGGAATAACGGTGCCCAGCAAGCACCCTGTTCGTACGGCGTTACGCCCAACGTACGCCTCCCGGTTGCCATAAGCGATAGGCAAGGGGCCGTTCGCCGCGCATTCCCTACCGCTCGGCGCACAAAAGATACGTTTGCTTAGTATCTGCACCATGATTGCCGAAGGCCGCGGCGGCATAAGAGGGACTTTCGCCTCTGGAGGGGTGTGCGCTGTGGCAGCTGGAGGACACCGACGTCTTTGACGAGCAAGGGAGCACTATGGGCTGGCTGGACCGAGAACGAACCGTTGCCCCGCCGGGATTCAACCGCTGGCTGGTGCCGCCCGCGGCGCTCGCCGTCCACCTCTGCATCGGCCAGGCCTACGCCACGAGCGTGTACAAGACGGCACTGGTCAAGCATTTCGGGGCCAGCCTGACGGAGATCGGCGTGATCTTCTCGATCGCCATCGTGATGCTGGGCCTGTCCGCCGCCATCATGGGCACCTGGGTGGACCGGAACGGCCCGCGCAAGGCCATGTTCACCTCCGCCATGTTCTGGGCGGGCGGCTTCCTGATCGGATCGCTTGGCATCTTCACGCAGCAGCTGTGGCTCGTGTACCTGGGCTATGGCGTGGTGGGCGGGATCGGTTTGGGCATCGGCTACATCTCGCCCGTGTCCACCCTGATCAAGTGGTTCCCGGACCGGCCGGGCCTGGCCACCGGCATGGCCATCATGGGCTTCGGCGGCGGCGCGCTGATCGCCAGCCCCGTCTCCACGGCGCTGCTCAAAATGTACGATCCCAACTCCGGCGCCAAGGACTGGGTGGCCAGCGGCGATGCCGTGGGCAGGCTCTTCCTGACCCTCGCCGTCGTCTATCTCGCGTACATGCTGTTCGGCGCCTTCACTATCAAAGTCCCCGCGGACGGCTGGAAGCCGGCGGGGTTCGACCCCGCCAGGGTCAAGGCCGCCAAGCTGGTCACCACGGAGAACGTCTCGGCCAGGAACGCCGTGAAGACCAGGCAGTTCTGGCTGGTGTGGATCGCGCTGTTCTGCAACGTGACCGCGGGCATCGGCATCCTGGAGCAGGCCGCGCCGATGATCCAGGACTTCTTCCGCCAGTCCGACGGCGTCTCCCTGGTGAGTGCCGCCGTCGCCGCGGGCTTCGTGGGGCTGCTCTCCATCGGCAACATGGCCGGACGCTTCGCCTGGTCCGCCACCTCGGACATCACCGGCCGCAAGCGCATCTACATGGTGTACCTGGGCGTTGGCGCCGTGCTCTACACGGTGCTGGCGCTGGCCGGATCCACCACCACTGTGCTCTACGTGGCGCTGGCGTTCGTCATCATTTCCTTCTACGGCGGCGGGTTCGCCACCGTGCCCGCCTACCTGCGGGACCTCTTTGGGACATACCAGGTGGGGGCCATCCACGGCCGGCTGCTCACCGCCTGGTCCGCCGCCGGTGTGGCCGGGCCGCTGATCGTCAACGCGTTCCTGGACGCCCAGGGCAAGCCCGGACAGCTGAACGCCGTGTCCTACCAGCCGGCGCTGCTGACCATGGTGGTGCTGCTGGTGATCGGTTTCCTGGCCAACCTGATGGTCAAACCGGTGGACGCACGATTCCACGAACCCCGCCCGGACCGCGGACGGGCCCACGAACCTGCCATGGAGGCCTGAGATGAGCACCGCACACAACACCGGCGCGCAGGCGCCCGCCAAAGTATCCACCGGAAAACTCGCCGTCGCCTGGGCGCTGGTGGGAGTCCCGTTGGCGTACGGGATCTACCAGACGCTGACCCGGGTGGCGGCGCTGTTCGGGTAGCCTCACCAGGTCACGGTTCCGGCGGCGCCGTCCACTGTGACGTTCTGGCCGTCGCGCAGCCGCGTGGTGGCATCGGCAACGCCCACCACCGCGGGGATGCCGTACTCACGGGCCACCACGGCCCCGTGCGAGACGACGCCGCCCATCTCCATCACCAAAGCCCCTGCCGTCATGAAGAGCGGCGTCCAGCCGGGGTCCGTGGAGGGTGCCACCAGGATTTCACCGGGTTCCAGGCGGGCGCCCACGGGGTCCATGATCACCCTGACCTTTCCGGTGGCGGTGCCTGCCGACGCCGGGGTCCCCGCCAGGCGGTCCGCCGCAGCCGGTTGGGGCAGGGCGGCGGCGGCCGCCATCATGGCAGCCTCCACGTCCGTGCCGTCCGAGAGCAGGAGGCGCGGAATGCGCCGGCGCCGCAGCTCGACGTCGTACAGCCTCCGGCGGCGTGCGACGATTCCCTTCAGGTCCGCCCCGCGCAGCCCCACCCGCAGTTCGTCGAAATCCAGGAAGAACACGTCACCGGCGTCGCGGATGGTGCCGTTCCTTGCCAGCTCGGCGCCGATCTCCGCCAGTTGCCGGTGCATCTCCGCCATCACCAACACGATGCAGAACTTGGGCAGCTCCCGCAGGCCGGAAAGCTGCCGCGTCCGGCGCAGGCACAGCGCCACCAGGCGCCCCCGCAGCCGGCTCTTTGTCCCGGCGCGCTCCACCAGCTCGCTGATCCGGGCCTCTGCGTGTTCGGCCGCTCTGGCGAACTGGCGGTCCGGGGCCTGTTCGGGGTCCTCCACGCGGAGATAGTTGGAGATCATTCCCAGGATGTGCTCCGGCTCCTCGGACCACCTGGGCATCCCCAGGTCGATCTCCGCCACGGCCCGGTGGCCGTACTGTGACAGGAACTCCTGTATCCCGGACTGGGCAGGGGCTGGCAGCGTGCCCGCCCTGTATCGGGCGGCAAGCTCTCCCGGCGTCAGCTCAGTGAACGCCCGGCGGGCCTCCGGATCACCGCCCAGGGACACCGCCAGGTGCCACAGCTCCAGGTCCATGATGGTGGTCACGTTGCGGGGAAGCCCGCGCAGCACGGCCTCAAGCTCACGCGGCTCGGCAATTCCGCGCAGCAGCCCGCGGGCCACGGCCAGCATCAGGTATCCCACAGACGGTGCCGGCAGCGTGGCCTGGATCAACCCGTTGATGGACGCGGCCAGGATGTCCTCGGTGTGCTGGAGACGCCTGGCGGCAGTGGCCGGCAGGGGGAGGGCCAGCTGGGCTGCCAGGCGGTCCTGGTACCGCCGCGCCCGCCGCAGTTCGCGGTCCGGCCACAGCAGGGCGCGGACCATGCCCAGGAAGACGCCCAGGCCCTGGGTGCCTTGCGCGCCTTTGGCGTGTGTCCGTGCGGGGGCGGTGTTGGCCTTTGATTTTCTGCGGGGAGGCCGGGCAACGCTGAACCGCGGATCGTCCAGGAGCGCAGGGAGGATGGCGGCCGACCGTCCGTCCGCGAGCGGCAGCATCCTGGCCATGAGGTCGCGGCCGGATTTGTTGTGGAGGATTGGGGTCAGGTCCACGTACATCCGCAGGCCCGGGTTCACGGTTTTCCACGGCCCGTTGTTGTTGCCGCGCATGAGGGCCAGCACGTGGAGGCCCATCGGGGTGATGGGGCGGGTGAGGCCCTGCATCAGTGTTCCGCACAGGTACACGCGGGCATCGGTGCCGGCGCCTGCGCTGGCAGTGCCGTCCGTGCCGTCCGTGCCGTCTTGCCCGGTGAACGGATCTTCCTCCGGCAGCGGGTACAGCGTGGTGATGGGGCGGGACTGGGTCAGCCAGGCTTTGCCGCCGCCGTCGACCACCCATTCCACGTCCTGTGGCGCGCCGAACAGCCGCTGGGCATCGTCACCCAGGGAGGTGAGTTCGCGGAGTTGTGCGTCCGCCAGGCTGGGCGGTGTGTCCTGTGGCTGCTGCAGGATCCGGCCCGAGGCCGTCTCCACCACGAAGTGGTCCGGGTTCACGGCGCCGGAAACCACCTGCTGTCCTGTCCCGGCGCTGGCGTCGATGACCGTCTGGGTCCGGGTTCCGGTCACGGGGTTGGCGGTGAACAGCACGCCGGCCGTGGCGGCGTCCACCATGCGTTGAATCACGACGGCGAGGCCCACCTCGCGGTGGCTGATCCCGTTCGTGGTGCGGTAGGCCACGGCGCGGTCCGTCCAGAGGGAGGCCCAGCAGCGCCGGACGGCCTGGACGACGGCGTCGGCCCCGTCCACGTCCATGAAGGAGTCCTGCTGTCCTGCGAAGCTGGCGAAGGGGAGGTCTTCGGCGGTGGCGGAGGAGCGCACCGCCACCGGGCCGCTGCCCATCGCGGCATAGGCCTCCCGGATGGCGGCCTCGACGTCGGATGGGACAGGCGCTGCCAGCACCGCCTCGCGGGCCTGCCGCGCGAGGCTGTCCCGGTCGTCGTTCGCAAGTCCGCGGCCGCCGTCGGACGTTCCCGTCCCAGCCCCATCGAGCCCGGCGCCGTCCAGTCGGGCGGCAATGGCGTCCAGGCCGGTGGGCGCGGCCTTCCGGTAGGCCGCCGTCGTCAGGCAGAAACCCGGCGGAACGGGGAAGCCGGCGGCAACAAGCAGGCCCAGGTTGAGGGCCTTGCCGCCCACCGTGGCCAGTGACGCTGATGCCAGCCGGCCGAGGTCAACAACCAGGCCCGCGCCGGCGCCTGTACTTCCTGAAGCCATGGCCTGCTCCTAGCCGTTGCCCGCACCGTTTCCGGTGTCCTCCCACAAGACATCGAGATTGTGGAAGACTACGGGCCCGTCGCACAGTTTCGCCATCTTGGCCGCGAACTCGGACGTTTCCGGCCGGCCTGAATTTTCCATGGCCGAGTCGAAGGAATCGAACTCGACGATGGTGAAGTAGGTCCCCGGGTGGTCCCTGTCCGCTGTGGCGATGATGCTGCGGAAGGTGGCCGGAGTGCTTCCCCCGGTCCGTGAGGGGCGGCCCAGCTCCTCGATTTCCTTGATGCGGGAGGTCCTGAATTCGATGATCTGCACAAACCCGGGCATGACGGCTCCTCGACGGCGGTGGACGCTGATGCGGATCAGGCTAGTCCCGGGAGCGGCCCGTGCACAGGGGAGAAGTGCCCTACTTTGGGGAACTACGTGCTCAGCTCGGCGGCGGCGAAGGACACGGCGAACCGGGCGCACCAGATGCTGACCGAGGTGTAGTCGCCCAGTACCGTGGCAGCCGGAATCTCGTAGTTTTGATCGCCCTTGTTGGCTTTGAGTGCGCCCAGGTCCAGGTAGGCGCCGTCGTCGAAGACGTGCCAGCCTGCCACTCCCTCAATGACCGGGGCATCGCTCAGCCACACCTTCAGGTCCGGCCCGTCAGAAGTGTCAAGGCCTTCGAGCCGGAGGATCCGGCTGCCGTCCGCGAGCTCAAGGATCTTTACCGTTCCCGAGCTGGCGTGTTCGTGGCTGATGAGCTGGCCCGATGCGAGTTCACGTGGAGCGGCGGGCGCGGCTGGTTCGCTGGGTGGGGCGGACTCAGGGGGCGCGCTTGGCTCCGACGTTGATTCCTGGGACGGGACGGCGAGCGGGGCAGCGGCCGGGATGTCCTCGGTCACGGTGGAGCTGGTGAAGATCCGCCAGGGCTGGAACAGGTAGAGCCCCACAGCCAGTGCAATTGCAGCCACGAACAGTCCCGACGAGATGGCAGCGCGCTTTCCCATACCACCTCAACGAGCGGATCGATCCGGCCGTTCCTCGGCGGGCTCATTCCTCCACAGGGCCACCGCGAGAACCGCCACCCACAGCAGGAACGCCCCGATGCTGATTCGCTCGCCGATGCCCAGCAACAGGTTCGGCCCGGGAGCTGCCATGAACGCCACCATGCCCATGAGCGCGGAGGCGGCAAGCGAGAGGATCGAATACCACCGCATCCGGCCGTGGAACCCGGCCGCCACGAAGCACATCGCGGCCACCATCAGTGCGAGCTGGATATTCGTGGCGAAGATATGCATGGGAATGGACGCATCGTCTCCCAGCGTCAGCGGGTACAGGGCACCCATGATGTTCCACAGCCCGTACGCGGTGAGCAGGCCGCCGGCGATGCGCAGGGCGCGGTTCCCGTGCACGGAGTTCCACACGCCTACACCGAAAGCGGTGAACAGGGCTGTGTAGAGCCACGTGAAAGCGACCAGGACATCCCGGCCGGGGGAGCCGACGGCGAACAGTTCGCTCACCATCTGCTCCGTGGAGCGGTACCCGTCGCACCGTGATGCCGCCAGCCCGTCCGTGGCAACCACGTAGAGCAGCGAAGACAGCGGCCCGGCAGCCAGGAGGACCTTCCGGACGGCGTCCTGCCGCGGGCTGCCGGTTTGTGCGGCCCGGCTGCGTTGGGGGTGCCGCCCTTTCGCGATTGGCATGTTGGAACGTTCCTCAGAGCCCGCGGGCTGGTAGGGGTTTGGGGCAGGATCCGCGGGCGTTGGGCCCGGATGCCTGCTTGTTTCAGCGTGTGCCCGCTTGCCATATACAGGTAGGGCCGAACGGCCTCGCCCGCCCGGTTAGTCGATGGCCTCGATGCCCTGCCGCTTCAGTTCCTCCAGGTGGCTGCGCATGTGCTGCAGCGCCTCGGGGGAGTGCGGCTGCCACTCCGAAACCTCGCCGAGCACGCGGAGGGGTTCGCGGGTGCGGTAGGACCGGGTGGGGTTGCCGGGGAACTTCTTGTCGGTCAGGTTGGGGTCATCCTGGAACGGGCCGGTGGGCTCCACCCGGTAGATCCTGCCGGGCCCCTCGCCCGCGCTGAGTTCGGCGCCCCAGGTGGCGGCGTCCAAGGTGGCGGTGAAATAGATGTGGTTCGCGGCGTTCCGTCCCCCGTAGTTGGAGGCGTACCCGGGAACCAGCAGGTCCCCGGGCCGCACGTCCGCCTTGGTGCCGTGATAGAAGGGCCCGGAGTCATTGGGTCCGGCCGGGGTCTTTTCCAGCGCGCGCAGGAACGCCGCGGCATCCGCGGCCACCCGGTCCGGGCACTCCCACAGGACCAGGTGCCCGGCATCGGGATAGACCTTCAGCACGGCGCCCGGAATCCGCGAGGCCAGGACCTCTTCGTCCTGCAGCGGCAGCAGGTCATCCTGGCCGCCGTAGATGATCAGCGTGGGCGTCCGGATGGTGCCGGCTTCGGTGGGCGGGGCGGCTGCAGTCAGGCCGGCGAGAATCTTCTGCCAGGCGTGGGCAGGCATCCGGACGCCGTCGCGAACCCGGTCCTCCAGGTACCAGTCCGGAACAGGCTGGTGCAGGGTGAACCAGGAGAGCGACGCCCGGACCCAGGCCTCATCGATGGGATCGGCCAGCCGGTCCACCTCCTCGGCGAAGGCCGGCCGCCCCCGCAGGCTCAGCGGCGACCCCACCAGGACCAGCGCCGCCACCCGCCCGGGCTGCACCACAGCGAGCTGCTGGGCCACATAACCGCCGCTGGAGGAACCGAGGACAAACGCCGTCTCCACACCAACGGCGTCCAGAACGGCCGCCGCGTCCTCGGCCTGTTCGCCCAGGGAGTAGCCGGCCTCCGGTTTGTCCGCCCCGCCCTGGCCGCGGAGGTCCGGGGCATAGACCCGGAAGCCGGCGAGCCCAGGCAGCAGGCGGTCGAAGCAGCGGCGCGATTCGCCCCACGCATGCAGCAGGAGCAACGGTGCCGCGTCCGCGTCGCCCTGGACCAGGCACGGCACCGTGATGCCGGTGCGGAGGGCCAGGTTCCGGACCTCGGATTCCATGGCATCAGCGTACGCCGGGTGCTTGAAGGGAAGAACGACGGCGGCACACCGGTCGGGCACACAGGTCCCGGGACCCCTGAACCAGGCTAAAGCTGCGCCGGGCCCAGGGGATCGGGAGTGACCGGCTGGTCGTTGGCCGCCAGGTCGATGCCGAAGTCCTTGGCGAAGACCAGCCGGGTGGACTTGTAGATCCCGGCGTGGTTTTCGTCGAGCTCAAAGACGCGTGCGCCACGGAGCCTGTTCCGGTCGGCACCGGGCAGGCCGTACGCGCCAAATCCGGTACCCGGGCCGTAGCCGAGCTCCACGCCGTAGTAGTTGCCCACGTAGGTGTTCACGTGGTCGTGGCCCACAAAGTAGCCGCGCACGTCCCCGCGCTCCAGGAAAGCGTTGAACAAGCCTGAGTTGAAGGGGCCCGGGCATTCGTCCTCGTTCCGTTCACCCACGATGCCGTGCTTCTTCACGGCACGCTGGTGGTCCGCGTCCGTCCGCGAGTCGATGCTGGCGAACCACATGGCGCGGTGCTCGTGGAGTGCGATGTGGCCCCACATCAGGGACGGGATCTTCCTGCCGTACTTCTGCTCGGTGGCGATGGAGAGGTTGCGGTACCAGGCCACCTGGTCCATCCGTACCCAGTCCCAGTCCGGGTAGCCCTCGAAGTCCTGGCCGTTGATGGCATCCGGGGCGTAGCGGCCGGTGTCGATGAGCCACAGGCCGAAGGCAGGGTCCTTGGACTTGGAGGACTGCACCAGCAGCAGCGAGTTGGAGGTGCCGGTGACTCCGTCGGTGGTGTCACCGTTGACGTTGTATTCATAGCTCTGCAGGAACTGCAGCATCCTGGCTTCTGTCATGCCGGTCTTCGCCGCAGAGTCTTCGTCGTGGTTGCCGAACGTGACGGCCCAGGGGATATTCCGGCTTTCCATCGGCTTGACCACGTGGTTGAGCGCCTGCTTGACGTCCAGCTCCGTGTCGCAGCCGCCGTTGATGACGTCCCCGTTGATCACCACGAAGTCCGGCTTTTCCGCGTCAAGTGTGCGTTCCATAAGCTCGATGGTGCGGCGGTCGGTCCGCTCGTCGTCCTGGGTGTCGTTGAACTGGACCACTGTAAAGCGGCCGTCGGGCCGGAACGCCAGGGTGGGCTTGGGTGCCTTGGCGCCCGGGGCCGCGGTGGCTCCGGTTGCCGCAGCCACCGCAGCCCCGAGGGCACCGAGGGCGCCGGCGGTTGCCAGGGCTGTCCTCCGGCTGAAGGTGTGCTGGTCCATCTTGGTGGTCATCGCTGCCTCTCCGCATTGTGCGCGGCGGGTTTCCCGCCGCTGTCCCAGCGACTCTAGGAAGCCACGGGAACCGGTTCCCAAACGCAGGGTGAACAGCTGCGGACGCAAGCCAAGTGCCGCCGTCGTAATGGACGACGGCGGCGTGCGGCTGCTGCGGCGGCTACGCCTCCCGTTCCTCCCGCTGGAATGCACGCACTGCCTCGCTCACGGTGGGATAGAAGTGTTCGGGCGAGAAGCGCGCGCCCATGCCGTACCGCAGCAGCCTGTCCTTGACCGGACCTTTCATCTCCGCGAACACCAGGTCCACGCCGTGCCGTTCCAGCCATTCGTCGAGCTGGATCAGCTCATCCAGGGCAGTGGTGTCGATCCCCGTCACGGGCTCTGCCGCCAGCACGAGGCGTTCGGTGCCGGGCGGGGCGCCGTCCAGCTTGTTGCGCACGAAGGAACCCAGCAGCGCGCCGTTGCCGAAGAACAGCGGTGCGTCGAAGCGCAGGATCAGCATGCCTGGGACGCGTTCGCCGTCCGGGTGGCGGCTCACGTCGTGGTAGCCGGGCACGCCGGGCACGTCCACCAGTTCGGCACGGTAGGGGTCCCAGGCCCGCCGCAGGAAGTCCAGGATGGCAAGGCCGACGGCCACGACGATCCCGGGGAGGACGCCCAGGACGGTGACCCCAAGGAATGCCGCGAGCATCACCAGCGATTCGCTGCGGCTCATGCCCAGGAGCCGGCGCACCCCTGCAGGGTCGGCGATCCCTGCGGCTGCGGCAATCACGATGGCGGCCAGGGTGGTGGACGGCAGGAACTCGGTGACCCCGGGCGCCGCAAGCATGAAGCCGAGCACCAGGACTGCGCCCACCACGCCCGTCAGCTGGGATTTCGAGCCCGACTCCACCGCCACCGGCGTACGGGAGGTGCTGGCCGAAATGGGGAAGCCGCCCAGCAGGCCGCTGGCTGCGTTCGCCGTGCCAAGGGCCGCCATCTCGTGGTTGCCGGAGACCTTGCCGTTGCGGGCTGCGGCAAGGGACTGGGACAGCGTTCCAGTGTCCACAAAGACAATCAGGGCGATGCCCGCGGCGGCGGGCAGCAGCGCCAGGACGTCGGCCCAGCCGATCCCGCCGAGGGCCGGCGCAGGGAGCCCCTGCGGGAGGGCGCCGGTAACGTCCACCTGGTCGCGGAGCCCCAGCAGTGCCACTGCGGTGCAGGAAATGACGACGGCGATCAGCACGCCGGGGACCTTCCACTTCAGCCACCGCGGCACGAAAATGAGAGCCAGTGATGCCAGCCCCAGCAGCAGCGCCGCCATATTGGTTTCACCG
The DNA here is from genome assembly GCF_021129155.1 of Arthrobacter sp. AK04. Taxonomy (GTDB): domain Bacteria; phylum Actinomycetota; class Actinomycetes; order Actinomycetales; family Micrococcaceae; genus Arthrobacter; species Arthrobacter quantipunctorum. The sequence goes on along the minus strand of NZ_JAJOMC010000007.1, from coordinate 110,330 downwards.
GCGAGCATCTTGGGCACCGCGGCGAAGAGCTTGTCCCAGGGCGTTTCACCGTCCACGGAGATCCCCAGGAGGACGGGAACCTGCGAGGCCACCACCAGCAGGGCAATGCCGTTGAGGTAGCCCAGCCGGATGGGCTTGGACAGCAGTCCCGTCACGATGCCCAGGCGCAGCGCCGAACCCACCAGCATAATGGCGCCGATCAGGATGGCCAGGAGGCCCGCCAAGGCCACGGATCTCTGCTCGTCGGCCGCGGCCAGGGGCAGCAGGGCAGCCACGATCATGGGGGCGAGTGCCGAATCCGGGCCCAGCACCAGCACCCGCGAGGGCCCTACAGCCGCGTAGGCAAGCAAGGGCACCACTGTCGCGTAGAGGCCGGTGACCGGCGGGAGGCCGGCGGCCTGGGCATAGGCCATGCCCGCGGGCACCAGGACTGCGAAGAGCGCGGCCCCTGCCACCAGGTCGTGCCGCAGCCACTCCGTCCTGTAGCCGCGAAGCGACGGCGGGATCCACCAGGATCGGGGCTTTCCGGAGCGGCGCATGCTCCGATCATGGCCCATCCTGCCGTTGCCCGCCATTATGCAGCGCCGTGAAGGCGGCATTGGGTGTACGCGTATTGACTGCCCGTGGCCGGAGGAATAGCGTCTGCGGTTAACGGGGCCGGTTGCCCTGTTTCCACGGGTTTAGGGGCCGGATCTGGGCCGCTCCTGCATGGCGATGGAGCCAGGTGAGGAGGATTCTGCGCGGATGCCATCCTGCGCCAAACGTGCCCGGGCTCCGCGGGTACCTTCCGGATGGCGACAGAAACCGGGTTAGGGATCCAGGGAAGGAAAGAACCGTGCCGAAGTATCTGTTTGAAGCAACGTACGTGGGCCAGGGCATCAAGGGGCTTATGCAGGAGGGCGGCACCAGGCGGCGTGACGCGCTGGTGGAGGCGTTGCAGTCCGTGGGCGGAACGCTGGAGTGCTTCTACTACGCCTTTGGCTACTACGACGTCCTGGGCGTTTTCGAGGCGCCGGACGATGCAAGTGCTGCAGCACTGTCGCTGCTGATTAACTCAACCGGGAACGTCAACGTCCGCCTGAAGCCGCTCCTGACGGTCGAGGACCTCGACGAGGCCGCCAAGAAGACGCCGTCCTACCGCGCGCCGGGGCAGTAGGTGAGGCTGGCAGCCCGGGCGGGGGCCCGCCGGCGTTCTTTCCCGCGGGCGGCCGCCTGGCTCAGACCAGCTGCAGCGCGTCCGCCACCACGCGGCCGCGGTGGATGACGGTGCGGCCGGGGAGGCGGTCCATCACGGCGGCCGTGACGGTGTCGCCCTCCACCAGCACCAGTTCCGCCGGGTCTCCCACAGCCAGGCCGGGCCGGTCCGCCACCGACGCCAACCGCTGCGCCGCAGGGTCGATGACGCTCGACCCGCCGATGGTGGCGACGGCCACGCAGTGCTCAATCAGCTCGTCGGCCCGGAACTTGCTGGTGAAGGCCAGCTGCCAGGTGCGGTCCAGCATGTCCGCGTTGCCGTAGGGGGACCAGTAGTCCCGCTGGCCGTCCTGGCCCAGCCCCACCCGGACGCCGGCCGCGGCCAGCTGCTGCAGGGGCAGCGGGGCGCCCGCCGGGGCGATGGTGGCCATGGAAACATCCAGCGCCCCCATTTCGTCGATCAGCTCCTGCAGCTGGCCGGCTGGCAGGTCGGCAAGACCGTAGCCGTGCGAGATGGTCACCAGCCCCTGCATGCCCAGCGCCTTGGTTCGCTCCATGATCAGCTGGGCGCTGAAGAGTCCAAGCTGGCCGGGCTCGTGCAGGTGCATGTCCACCGGGAGGCTGTACTTCTCGGCGAGCCCAAACACAATGTCCAGGTGCCGGACCGGGTCGCGTTCCAGGGCGCACGGATCGATCCCGCCCACCACGTCGGCCCCCAGCCGGAGGGCTTCCTCCAGCACCTCGGCACTGCCCGCCTCACGCAGCAGCCCGGCCTGCGGGAACGCGATCACGGCAACGTCGGCCCGGTCCCGGTGCGCTTCGCGGGCAGCGAGGACGCCCTCGAAACGCTCCAGGCCGGCATCCACGTCCACCTGCGCGTAGCTGCGCACCCGGGTTGTGCCGCGCTCGATCATGGCCCCCAAAGTCATGGTGGCCCGCTCGGCAACAGAAGCTTCCGCGCCGCGCCAGTTCTGCCGGTCGTTGAGCATCATGTTCCACACGCCCGGCGCGCCGGTGTGCGGGCGGAACGGCAGCCCCAGCCGGGTTGAGTCAAGGTGGACGTGGACGTCGGAGAAGGACGGCAGCAGGATGCGTCCGCGCCCCTCCACGACGGCGGCGTCCGGCGACAGGGAGCCCACAGGAGCAGAGCCAGGAGCAGCCCCCTCCGGGGTGGCGGGCCCGACGGCGGTGATCACCCCGCCGTCGAGCGTTACGTCAGCGGCGTCCCCGCCCCAGGGGCGGACGTTGCGGAGAACAAGGGTCATTTCTTCAGTCCTGTCGCGGAGAAGTCGTAGAGGCCGTCGGCGCGCTGGGTCCAGTCCAGCTTCGTGTCCACGGCGAAGTTGTTGGCGGGCACGTACAGCGGGATGTAGTAGCCCTGCTCGTTGCTCAGGCCCAGCAGCTCCTCAAACACGGACAGCCGGTCCTGGCCCTCAACTCCGCGCTGCTGGACGGCAAGCTCGGCGGTGCGCGGGTCCTGGGCGTAGTTGTTGTTCCCGGCCTTCTCGTAGAAATCGGTCAGCGGCAGATCGCCGTCCACGGTGGACGGTGCCCAAGTGTTCAAGTAGATGCCCTTCATCTGCCGGTTGCGGACTTTCAGTGTATGGCTGGCCTGGTCCGCGCCCACCAGGTTTACCTTGATCCCGGCCGTGGTGAGGTAGCCCTGGATGGCCTGCGCCACCTCCCCGCTGAGCGGGATCCGCCCGTCCAGCGCGTACTCAAAGTCGATGCTCTCGCCGTTGTACCCGGCCTCGGCCAGCAGCTTCTTCGCCTCGTCCGGGTTGTAGCCGCCGTCGGACAGCCCGCTGACAAAGCCCTCAACAGCCGGGGCGAGCATCTGCGTGGCCGGTTCGCCCAGGCCGGAAAGGACGGTGTCCACAATGGCCTTCTTGTCGATGGCCAGGCCAACGGCGCGGCGGATCTTCCCATCGGCCAGGACGCCGGTTTTGGAGTTGACGCCCAGGAACACCACGCCGTTGGACAGCTCGGACTGCACGGTTGCCGCGCCGGACCCCTTGACCGGTTCCACCTGGGCGGGGCTGATCTGCGCCACGTCCAGCGAACCTGAAAGGACGCCGTTCACCCGGGATTCATCCGAGGCCACCGGCACCAGGCTCACCGCGTCCAGCTTGGCAGGTTCGCCCCAGTACGTGTCGTTGCGCACCAGGTCGTAGGCCACGCCGCGCTGGATCTTCTCAAACTTGAACGGGCCGGACCCCACCGGCGCCGCGGCGAACGCTTCCGGACCCATCGCGGCGTAGGCCTGGTCCGGGACGATGGAGATCAGGGACGTGTTACGCGGGAAGGCGGAGAACGGGGCCTTCATGGTGAAGCGGACGGTGAGGTCGTCCACTTTTGCCACCGAAGCCAGTGAGCTGAGGTAGCCGAAGTTTTCGGAGGTGGGGTCCTCCAGGATGCGGGTGAAGGAGAACACCACGTCATCGGCGGTGAGGGGCTCGCCGTTGGTGAAGGCGACGCCCTCGCGGAGGGTGAAGTCCCAGGTGGTCAGGTCCGCGTTGGGCTTCCATTCGGTGGCGAGCTTGGGTTCCAGCGCGCCGTCCGCGGTGATCTTGGTGAGCTGGTCGAAGGTGTTGAAGAAGACGGAGAGGACCACCAGGCTGCCGGTTTTCACCGGATCCATGGAAGTGGGATCCGTGGGCAGTGCGGCCACGATCCTGCCTCCGGTGCCGGCCTCGGCGGAGGAGTCGGCCGTGGATTCGAAGCCGCCGGCGCAGCCGGAGAGCATCAGCGCTGAGGCGAGCCCCACGGAAAGGGCGGGCAGGGCGCGGCGGAACGGAAAGCGGGCGCGGGACATCGTCATGGGTTCTCCTGGAAGGTGTGGTTGGCCGGTGCGGCCGGGGGATGGGAGGGATGAGTGGGGCTGCAGGTGCCTAGGAATGGACCAGCAGGCAGGCGGACTGGTGCGCCGGGCGGACGGGGAAGTCCGCCTGGGTGGGCACCGGGGGAAGGAGTTGGGGTACGACGGCGGCGCAGGCGTCGGTGGCCATCGGGCAGCGGGTGCGGAACGAGCAGCCGGACGGCAGGTTGGCGGCGTCCGGCAGGTCTCCGCGGAGCACGATCCGCTGCCGGGTTGCGGCGGCGGCCGGGTTGGCCACAGGTGCGGCGGACAGCAGCGCCTGGGTGTAGGGGTGCTGCGGGCTGGTGAAGACGTCAGCCACGGGCCCGGTTTCCACGATCCTGCCCATGTACATCACGGCCACCCGGTGGCTGATCTGCCGCACCACGGAGAGATCGTGGGCGATGAACAGGTAGGACAGGCCCAGCTCGGCCTGCAGGTCCTGGAGCAGGTTGATGACCTGTGCCTGCACGGACACGTCCAGGGCGGACACGGGTTCGTCCAGGATGAGCAGCTCGGGCTTCAGCGCCAGGGCCCGGGCAATGCCCACCCGCTGGCGCTGGCCGCCGGAGAACTCGGAGGGCCGGCGGCCGCCCATGGCCTCGGTGAGTCCCACCTGTTCGAGCAGCGCGGTCACCGCGGCGGCGGTGTACTGGCCGTTGATCCGGAGCGGCTCGGCGATGATGTCATGCACACTCATCCGTGGGTCCAGGGAGGAGTAGGGGTCCTGGAACACCATCTGCATGCGGGCCCGTTCCTGCCGGCGGCGGCCGTTCAGCAGCCCGGCCAGGTTCCGGCCGCCCACCGCTACGGTGCCGGCGGTGGGTTTGTTGATGCCCAGGATGGTGCGGACCAGGGTGGATTTGCCGCAGCCGGATTCACCCACCAGGCCCAGGGTTTCGCCGGGGGCCACGTGCAGGGAAACGCCGTTGACCGCCTTGAGGGTGCGGCGGGAAAACAGCGGGCCGCTGGCCGGGAAGTCCACCGTGAGGTCCTGGACAGTGAGGACGTCCAGGAAGGGCGGGGCCGGGGTGTCGGTTCTCATGCCGGTTGTCCTTTCAGCAGGGGCAGGGTGGTTTCGCCGGCGAGATGGCAGGCGGCCGCCTGGGCAGCGGGATGTGCAGCGCCAGCGGGATGTGCCGCCGGGGGCGTGGGGAGCAGCGTGAGCACCGGCCGGGCGGCGCTGCATTCGTCCCGTCCGCTGCCGAGGTGGCAGCGCGGCTGGAACGCGCAGCCGGGAGGCCGTTCCGAGGCGGCCGGGGGCGAACCCGGTATGGCGAAGGCCCGCCCGCCGGCGGTCCCTTCGCCCAGGATGCTGGCCAGCAGCCCGGCGGTGTACGGGTGGGCGGGGGAGCTGAAGAGCCGGTGCACGTCCGCGGTTTCCACCACGCGGCCGCTGTACATCACGGCCACCCGGTCCGCGGCTTCGGCCACCAGGCCAAGGTCGTGCGTAATCAGGATCATCGCTGAGCCCGCCCGGCGCCGGGCTTCCGCCAGGACATCCATCACCTGGGCCTGGACCGTGACGTCCAGAGCCGTGGTGGGTTCGTCGGCGATCAGCAGGCCGGGATCGTGCGCCATGGCCATGGCGATCATGGCCCGCTGCCGCATCCCGCCGGACCACTGGTGCGGGAAGGACGCCGCACGTCCCTGCGGATCGGGAACGCCGACGGCGGCCAGCAGGCTGTGCACCTTCTCCGCCGTCTGCTTGCGGTTCAGTCCGGAGGCGTGCAGCTTCACGGCTTCGGCCAGCTGGCGTCCCACGCGCTGCAAGGGATTGAGGGCGGACATGGGGTCCTGGAACACCATGGACAGGTCCTTGCCGCGGAGGCGGCGCATCTCGGACTCGGGCAGCCGGGCCAGGTCCCGGCCACGGAACAGGATCCGCCCGGAAGCGATCCGCACGCCCGGGGGCAGCAGGTCCATAATGGCCAGGACCGTCAGGCTCTTGCCCGAGCCGGACTCGCCCACCAGGGCGAACACCTCGTCCTGGTGGACGTCGAAGGTGACGCCGTCCACCAGCCGCACCGGGCCGTCGTCGCCCGTTACTTCGATGATGAGGTCCTGCACTGACAGCAGCGGGCCGGAGTAGGCGGTGCTCATGCTGTGCGTCCTTTCCGGAGGAGTGCGCCGGTGGTGCCTTCGGCGGTGAAGCGCTGGCTGGTGAACTGGGCGCCGGCCACGGTCAGGAACATCACGATGCCCGGCAGGATTGCCAGCCAGGGGTTGGTGCCCAGGTACTTCTGGCCTTCGAAGATCATGGATCCCCAGCTGGGGACGGGCGGCTGGACGCCCAAACCCAGGTATTCGAGCGAGGATTCGATGAGGATGATGGTGGCGATGTCCGTGGCGGCGATGATCAGGGTCTGGGAGAAGACGTTGGGCAGGATGTGCTTGCGGATCACCCAGCCGTGTCCGCCGCCCTGCGTGAGCGGTGCCAGGACGAAGTCGCGGTTGCGCAGGGACCGGGCGAGGTTCCGGCTGACCCTGGCGTAGCCCACCCAGTAGGTCAGGCCCAGGGTGGCGATGGTCACCGTGGCGCTGGGTCCGGTGACAGCGGCGACGGCGATCAGCAGCAGCACCACGGGCATGGCCAGGTTCACGTCGGCCAGGGTGGTGATGGCGGAGTCCAGCCGGCCGCCGAAGTAGCCGGCGGCCATGCCCAGCCCGGTGCCGATCACCGCGTTCAGGATCACGACGGCGAGTGCTATGCCCAGGGTGACAAAGGTGGCCAGCGAGAGGCGGCTGAGCATGTCCCGGCCCAGCGAGTCGGTCCCCAGGAGGTGGTCCGGATCGGCGAAGGGCTTCCGCATGGCGGCGGAAAGGTCCTGGCCGAAGGGGTCGTAACCCGGGAGCAGGGCCCCGCCGGCGGCTAGCAGGAGCACCAGGCCCAGCATCCCGCAGCCGGCCACGAAGGCGGGGGATGCGGTGCCGCGTTTGCGGCGTCCGGCGGCGGGTCGGCGTCGTGCCTTGCCTTGCTGGTCCGCTTGGGGACTGGAGCTTTCGCTGGCGGCGGGAGGCGCTGTGGGGTCGGTGGGCAGCAGCTGCTGGGTCATGCCAGGCTCACTCTCGGATCGATCTTGGCGGCGAGCAGGTCCACGGCCAGGTTCACGGTGACGAAGATCAGGGCCACCACCAGCAGTCCGGCCTGGACGATGGGGAAGTCGCGCTGGCTGACGGCTTCGGTGAGCACCTGGCCCAGGCCGGGCCAGGCGAAGACTGCCTCGACGACGACGGTCCCGCCGAGGAGGGAGCCCAGGTTCAGTCCCGCCATGGTGAGCACGGGCAGGACTGAGTTGGGGAGCATGTGGGAGAACAGCACCCTGGCGCGGCTCTGACCTTTGGAGAAGGCGGTGCGGACGTAGTCCTGGCCGGCCTGGTCGCTGAGGGCGGCGTCGATAAGACGGACGTAGAGGACGAACTGGCCGGTGGCGATGGTCAGGACAGGCAGCACCAGGCTTGCCGGGCTGGTCCGGCCCAGGGAGGGCAGCATGCCCAGGGCCACGGAGAAGAGGAGGACGGCGAGCAGGGCGAAGAAGAAGTCCGGGACGGAGTGGCGGAGCGAGCCGCCCCAGATAAAGAGGGAGCGGAGGGTCCGGCTGCCGGTGAGCTGGATGGCGGTGGCAGCCAGGACAGCCAGGAGGAGGCCCAGCAGGAAGGACCAGAAAGCGAGCTCGAACGTGGCGGGGAGGCGTTCGGCGATCAGGTCCAGGGCAGATTCGCGCTGGCGGTAGGAGATGCCGAAATCGCCGCGGATCACGTTGCCCAGGAACGTCAGGTACTGCACGTGCAGGGGTTCGTTGAAGCCCAGGGCGCCGTTGAGGGCGTCCACCTCCGCTGCCGTGGCATTGTCCGGCAGCAGCAGGCCAGCTGGTTTGCCCGTGGCCCGGCCCAGGATGAAGGCGAAGGTCAGCACGCAGAAGAGGGTGAAGACCGCTTGGCCCATGCGTTTGATCAGGTACTGGGGCACTGTGCCCCCTCTCAGGAAGTTGTTGTTGCTTGCCCCTGGAGCAGGGGTTCCGATTGACAGCGTAAGGGCGGTTTTTGGGGATCCTGCCCAGTTGACCCGAACGTCACGGAGGTTAAACATGTTGGAAACTTTTGAATACCAAACAGCGCAATATTGGCTTTGAAGGCGCTAAAAGTGCATGCTTGGCATACCAAATGGCGTTTTAGAGCCTGAAAGATGAGGAGGGGCCATGGGGAACCCAGAGCCTTCAGAGTCCGGAGCCGGGCTGTCCGAGCAGGTGGCTGAGGCGCTGCGCGAACGCATCATTTCCGGGCAGCTTCCCGGCGGCAGCAAGCTCAACGAGCGGGAGCTGTCCGCGGAGCTGCAGGTTTCCCGCATCCCGCTGCGGGAGGCGCTGCCGCTGCTGGAGGCGGAGGGGTTCATCCACTCGGAGGCGCGGCGGGGCAGCTTTGTGCACACTTTTACGCTGCGGGATGCGGTGGAGGTGTTTGACCTTCGCCTGCGGCTGGAGCCGTTTGCTGCGCAGTGCGCGGCGCTTCGGGTGGCCGGGGGCGCCAGTCCTGAGGACCTGCTGGCCTCGCTGGAATATGCCCGGACCGGTGTTCCGGGGGAGCAGGCCTCCGGGCGGAACTCGGACCTGCACGAGGAAATTGTGCGCCTGGCGGACCACGACCTGCTGCGCCGTCTGTCCAGCCTTCTTAATGGCCGGGTCCGGTGGCTGTTCCGGCTTACCCCGGAGCGGGACACCCCGGGGATGTGGGAGGAGCACGCCGAGCTGGTGCATGCCATCGCGGAGGGCCGGCCCGCGCTGGCCGAGGCCCTGGCGAGCGCGCATGTGGAGCGCGGGCGCCACGCCTCCCTGCCGCATCTGAGCGAGCGCCTGCCGGGCGAACCCGTGCCGCGGCGCGGGCGCAAGACCCGCACCCCTGCCTAGCTGTTTTTCCCTGTTCCTGATTTGCCCCTGGTGCTGTTTCTTCCTCTTTGTCCATTTATGTTGAGGTGCCCATGACGCTTGTGCTTACTGCTTCCGTTCTTGAATCCCTGGCCGATATGCCGGCGACCATTGCCGCCGTCGAGCACGCCTTTGCCGCTGTTGCCACGGGTGAAGCCTGCCAGCCCGCCCCTACATCCCTGCACCTGCCGTCCTCGGACGGGCGCTTCATCCTCATGTCCGGGCTGGGCGATGCCCAGGGGCTGGCAGGAGTGAAGCTGCTGGCCGATATCCCGGCGAACCGGGACGCGGGACTGCCCACCCAGCGGTCCAGCATTGTGCTCTCTGACCAGCAGACGGGGGAGTGCCTGGCCCTGCTGGACGGCCGGGTGCCCACGCGGGTGCGGACGGCCGCCGCGAGTGCGGTGGCCAGCAGGCACCTTGCGCGGCCGAACAGTTCCACCCTTGGTTTGATCGGGGCCGGTGCGCTCGCGGTGGCCCATGTGGAGGCGATGCTGGCGGTGCTGCCTATCGATACGGTGGTGGTGTGGTCCCGCAGTGCGGCCACCGTGGAGGGCTTCCGGGCGAAGATCAGCCACCTGCCGGTGAAGGTGGCGGCCGCGGGTGGGGTCCGGGACGTGGTGGAGGCCGCTGATGTGCTGTGCACGCTGACGCCGTCGGTGGAGCCGCTGGTGCAGGGCGAGTGGTTCCTGCCCGGGCTCCATGTGAACGCCGTCGGAGCCCGCCCCCGCCCGACGCACCGGGAAATCGACTCGGAGGGCATGGCCCGGTCCAGCCTGTTTGTGGACAGTGTGGCCACCGTGGCGGAGAAGTCCGGCGACCTGCTGATGGCTGTTGCTGACGGTGCAGTTTCCGTGGGCGACATCCTTGGCGAGCTGGGGCAGGTTGTGGCCGGCCAGGTTCCCGGCCGCCGGGACGAAAGCGACATCACCCTGTTCAACTCGGTGGGCATCGGCATGCAGGACGTGGCCATCGGCCGGCTGCTGTACGACGCTGCGGTGGAGCGGGGGCTTGGCGTGCGGGTGGACATGGCGGGGTAAATGCCGCCCGTCCGGAGCATACGACGGCTGCCCGCTGGCTTGGCAGAAGACGTCGCCTACGCGCGGGGGAGCCCGAGATAGCGTGGAACCCTTTCCGCATAGCCGGGGTAGGACAGCGGAAAGAGCTATGCGAGCGCGGATAAGGCCGACTTCAGCCGCGCCGCCAAGGCATGAACCCAACTGACGCCAGCCACCCTGGATTCAGGGTACGCCGCGTGGGCCAGGGCGCAGTGCCCGAATGATCAGCCAGACGGTCCGCGGGAGAGACCACAGGATGGCGAGCCCGAGCACCGGCACCAGTGAGACGCCCACGTCCGGGAACTGGCGGATGATGACCAGCAGGTTGGTGTCGAACCGGGCGGGTGCGTAGATGAAGCACAGCCACAGGGCGAAGGCGTCCAGGGCGAGCGCCGCCAGGCCCGCCGGCAACAGCGGAAGCCGCCCGCCGCCGTCGTACTTGCCTCCCTTGCGGAGCAACACCCGAAGTGCCAGCCACAGGCTGAGCAGCTCCGCCACCAGCAGCCCCAGCGCCACCGCCCAGCTGTAGCGCTGCAGCCAGTCCTCCTGGACGACGGTGGGGACGGGGGAGTGCCCGTGCAGGATCCGCAGGATGTTGGTGTCGATGGCCTTGAGCCGGGACGGGGCGGCGGTGTCGTTTGCGTTGATGACCAGGGCGACGCCCAGGCCGGAGTCCGGAACCATGGCCAAATAAGTGTGGCTGTTGCCCCACTCGCCCTGATGCTCGGCCAGCAGCGGCAAGGAGGCGTCGGTGCTGGCCTCCGTGGCCGGGACGGATTCAACAAGGGGACGGGTGAACCACCCCATCGCGTACATCTTTGACCCGTCAACCCGCACCCCCGGCTCGAGCATGGCACGGGCGCTCTCGGGCTGAAGGATGCGGCCGTCCCGGGAGTGCCCCTCGTCCAGCAGCATGATGAGCTCCCGGCCCAAGTCATTCGCGGAGGCGTACATGGTGCTCGACGGCATCCCGGTGGTGGGCGCGGGCACCTCCGTCTGCTGCCAGAACGTGCCGAACCACAGCGAGTGGCCGGTGGCGGCACCATCCGCGCGGGCAGCAGCGCGTGTGAAATGGCTGTGCTCCATACCCAATGGCTCGAAAACGTGCTGCCGCATGTAGTCCCCGAACGGCTGCCCGCTCACCGTCTGCACCAGGAGGCCCAGGACGTTGAAGTTGGCGTTGGCGTAGCCGAAGGCAGCACCCGGGACTCCCGCCAGCGGGGAACCCGCGAGGTCCCGGACGCCTTCTTCGAGGGCCTCCGGGTCCTGCGCGAAGGAGCCTTCGAAGGCAGTGTCCTTGGACGCCATGCCGCTGGCCTGGTGCAGCAGGTGGCGGACGGTGATGGCGGACGCGCGGCTGTCGTGCAGCGTGAACCATGGCAGGTAAGTCTGGACGGGTTCGTCCAGGCGGAGCCGGCCGGCCTCCACCTGCTGCATCACCGCGATGGCCGTGAGGGACTTGGTGGTGGAGGCCAGCAGCACCGGGGTGTCGGCCGTCATCGAACGGCCCGAGTTGTCGGCGCTGCCGTAGGCGGCGGAATGCACCGGGACCCCGTCCTGAATGACGACGACGGCGGCGCCCGGGAGCCCGATCGCGGCCATTTGTTCCTGCAGGAAAGCATCCACCGCCTGGTAGGCCTTCTGGTCCGGGACGACGGCGGGCGGGGCTTTTGATACGGCGGAGGCATGTGCCGGCACGCTAAGTCCGCAGAGCAAGCCCACAGCCAGGAAGTACAGCAGGAAACACGGCGGGGACCACGAAATCCTTCGCATGCCTGCACCTGCCTCGGCCGGGTCCCCTCACGGTATTGCCAGGGCGAACGGAACGCAATGTCCGGCCCCGATGGGTCTTTTCTGTCGGCTTCTTGACCTGGAAGACCGGCAGGCGTACCTTACGGGTAGCCGTCGGCCCAAGGGTGTCCAAGCTTCGCCCGGCAGCGTCGCCGGCAGGCGCATATTCGAGAATCACGCCCGTGGTGCATGCCCCATACATGCAGCACCGGCGCATCCGGTCTCCTCCGTTGCTTCAGGGCCGCCAGGCCTGTTCCGTGGCTTTTCCGGGACCGCAGCGGCTGCATCATGAACGTCCCGCACGGCCGGGGGATGCCGTGCCAAGTCCCCGAGCGGCCATGCTCGGGGCGAATGGAAGTCTCCATGGACAACAACGGATTCCAAGCCCTGCAGGAAAAAGTACGGGGTCAGGTCATCACTTCGGACCACCCCCACTACGACGTGTCACGGGCCGTCTATAACGGAATGATTGATAAACGTCCCGCCGCCATACTGCGGGTGTCGCAGGTTGCGGACGTCATCGCAGGAGTGAATTTTGCCCGCGACAACGGTATGGACCTCGCGCTGCGGGGCGGCGGCCACAGCGCCCCCGGGTTCGGAACCTGCGACGGCGGCCTGGTGCTGGACTTCGCGGACCGTACGGGTGTCCGGGTGGATCCTGCTGCCCGGACGGCCAGGGCTGAGGCCGGCACCACCTGGGCGGACTTCAACCACGCAACGAACCCGTTCGGGCTGGCGACAACCGGCGGCATTATCGGATCCACAGGTGTTGCTGGGCTGACGCTGGGCGGCGGCATCGGCTACCTTGCCCGCAAGCATGGCCTGTCCTGCGACAACCTCATATCCGCGGACGTGGTGGCCGCGGACGGGAAGTTCCTCACGGCCAGCGCCACCGAGAACGACGATCTCTTCTGGGCGTTGCGCGGTGGCACAGGAAACTTCGGCGTGGTCACGTCCCTGGAATTCAAAGTGCATCCGGTCGACGTGGTCTATGGCGGTGTGGTGATCTACCTGCTCGAGCAGGTTGAGGCTGTTGGGCAGCTGTACCGGGACTACATCGCCACAGCTCCCGAAGACATGGGAATCTTCCTCGGGTTCCACCAGGGCCCGCCGGTACCCTTCCTGCCGGAGGAGCACCACGGCAAGCCCGTGGTGGTTGTGGTGGGCTGCTGGACCGGTCCCCACGAGGAAGGCGAGCGGCAATGGCAGCAGTTCCTGGATGTCGCTCCGGTCGCCGGGTCCTTTGTCGGCCCGCTCCCGTACCCGGTGCTCAACACGTTGTTCGACCCGATGCTCCCGAAGGGCCTGCAAGCGTATTGGAAGGCGGAGTTCCTGCCGGAGCTGAGCGATGACGTGATCGGCGTTGCGCGGAAATTTGGAGCTGGGGTGCCCAGTCCCCAAACCGCGAATCACTACTATCCCATCAACGGTGCGGCGCAGCGCGTGGGGCGGGATGAGACCGCCTTTCCTTACCGGGACGCCAACTTCTCGGTAGCCATCGCCGGAATGTGGGAGTCCCCGGCGGACAACGCGGCCAACACGAGGTGGGTCAAGGACTACCACAAGGCACTGCATCCCTACGGAGCCGGCGGGGGTTACGTCAACTTCCTGGACGCCGACGACCAGTCCGGCATCGAGGACACCTACGGCGGCAACTACGCCAGGTTGGCCAGCATCAAGGCGAAGTACGATCCCGGCAACCTGTTCCATATCAACCAGAACATCAAACCTGCGGGCTGACAGGGAAGGGTCTTCCGTCACCCCAGAGCGGGTCCGACGGCGGCAGGCACCTTGGACGGGTCCTGCCGCTCGGTGAGTGGTTACGTGCACGTCCACTTCCCGTGGCTTACCCGTGGGTAACCGTTTACCTGGTGCTGTGAGGGTGGATGCGCCGGCTGGAACGGCCGGCAGCATTCACTCGACCCGGAGGACCTTCGTGTACCTGATTGCCAGACCGTCCAAGTTGCATCCCGCCCGGCCTGTGACCCTGACTGCCAGCACCCTGGCCGTCCTCGCCGCCGCGTGAACGTCGTCGAAGGGCCTGACGAGAACCAGCAGGTGATCGACGGCATCGCTTTCGTGGACGAGGACCAGGACTCGGTGCAGGACGGAAACGAGCGCGGCCTGGCCGGGGTGACCGTGTCCAACGGGCGTGACGTCACGAAGACGGACAGCCAGGGCCGCTACGAGCTGCCGGCGTTCGACAACATGACCGTCTTCGTAACCCAGCCCCGCGGCTACCAGGTTCCGGTGGACGGGGACAACGTGGCCCAGTTCTTCTATCACCACTTGCCTGCCGGCTCGCCGGAGCTGAAGTTCGGCGGCATCGAGCCGACCGGAGAGCTGCCGGACCAGGTGAACTTCCCGCTGGCCAAGAGCGGCCTGACCCAGTCCCCTGAACAGCATTGCGTCATCGGCGGCGACGTCCAGACCTACAGCCAGGACGAGGTGGAATACGCCCGCACCGGCGCCTTCGCCGACCTGTCCGCAAGAACGGACTATGCAGGCTGCGGCGCCCTGTTCATCGGCGACGTGGTGGGTGATGATCTCTCGCTGTACCCGCAGACCCGCGAACTGGCCGGCATGCTGAACGGCCCGGCCCGTTTCCTCCCCGGCAACCATGACCTTGATTTCGATGCCACCAGCAGCGAGCACACGTTCGACACGTTCAAGGCCAAGCTCGGTCCGGAGTACTACTCCTACGACGCCGGCAAGGCGCACGTCGTCGCGCTGAACACCGTGGAGTTCCCCACCAAGCTCCCGGCTGCGAAGGGCGACTACACCGGTTCGCTGGATGAGCAGCAGCTTGAATGGCTGCGCAATGACATCGCCCAGGTGCCGCAGAACCAGCTGATCGTCCTGGCCGCGCACATCCCGCTGCTCGATTACGCCGACCAGGGCAGCAGCAAGCACCAGGTGGAGCAGGTCAAGGAGATCTACAAGATCCTCGAAGGCCGCGAAGTGGTTGCCCTGGGCGGGCACACCCACAGCATCGAGAACCTCCGCGAAGGCGACTCGCTGGCAGGCTGGTCCGAGCTGTTCGGCATCGACGCCCTGCCGTTCACGCACATCACCGCCGGCGCCATCTCCGGTGACTGGTACTCCGGACGCCAGACCGCCGAGGGCTACCCGCTCGCTTACCAGCGCGACGGCGGCCTGCCGGGCGTGCTGACGCTGGACATCAAGAACACCGAGTTCCAGGAGCGCTTCACGGTCCGCGGCGAGGACGAGTCACTGCAGATGTCCCTGGGCCTGAACACGCCGCGCTACCGCGAGTGGTACGCCCAGAACCTGGCTAACAAGGGCAGCGCCCCCGAGTTCACCGACCCGCTGACGGTTTCCCGCGACGATCTGGCCAACACCACCTGGCTGACCAGCAACTTCTGGATGGGCAGCACCGGATCCACGGTGAAGGTACAGCTCGACGGCGGCGAGACGGTTGAGGCGGTCCGCACCCAGCAGATGCAGGGCGAAGGCCAGCTGGTGGGCGCCGAGTACTCCGACCCGGTCGCGGTTCAGGAGCAGCTGGTCAACGGCGGAAGCCTGGCCGACCGCATGATGCACCTGTGGCGGCTGCAGCTGCCTGCCGACCTGGCAGCCGGCGAGCACACCGCCACTGTCACCGCCACCGACGTGTACGGCCGGACGTTCACGGAGACCCTGACTTTCCAGGTCGCCGGATAACGATCGAGTTCCGCTGCATAGCGGATACGGACAGCCCTGGCACGAGGCATGTGCCAGGGCTTTTCCGCACTCAGCGCGGGAGGCCGGCCCTGATCTGGATGAGCGTGAGGTCCAGCAGCGGCGTGGGGACGTTCAGGTCGCGGGCCCGGCGCGCGAGGTCACCGAGGATGTGCTCCGCTTCGGAGGGCAGCCCTGCGGTGAGGTCCCGGTACAGCGAGGAGGTGAAGGCCGAGCCCGGCTCGGTGAGTATCCCGACCGCCTGTGTATGAGCGGCGTCGGACACGGGATGTCCCGCCGCTGCGGCCACCGCTTCGGTTTCAGTGATGGCCTCCAGGATCCTGGCCCGCCCGCCGGCGTCGAGGATCCGTCCCACCGGGGCCCGGAACAGGCAGTTGACGATTCCCGCGGCAGCGATGAACGCCCATTTCTCCCACAAGGCGCCCGTTACGTTGTCGGCTGTGGAGAAGTCGACGCCGGGCACGTCCAGGGCGTCGGAAACCTCCGCGGGGACGGTAACTCCGTTGAGGCCGCCGATCATGAGGGACGTGAGCGGCACCTGCTGGCGGACCACATCGCCGTCGAGGGTGGCGACGATCCGGGCCAGGCCCCCGAGGACCTGGCCCGGGTACTGCTGCTCCAGCCGGTCCACATGGGCCATGCCGTTGAGGATCGGGACGATGGCGGTTTGGGGCCCCACGAACGCGCCAATCTCGCCGAGCACGCCGTCCAGCGCGGTGGCTTTGACGGTAACCAGGATCAGATCAAAAGGCCCAGGCCTGTCCGTCGCAGTGATGGTCTGCACCTGGTGTGTCCGGTCATCAGTGGGGGAGATGAAGCGCAACCCGTCCCGGCGGAGAACCTCCTGCTTGCGCGGCCGCACCAGGTACGTGACGTCCCGTCCCGCTTCCTGCAGGAGCGTGCCGAACGCCCCGCCTGTTGCTCCGGCTCCGACGACGAGAATCCGCATGGGTGCGTACCTTCCGGGTGGTGTTCGAGGATGGACCGGGCACAGCAGCCTGGGAACAGTTGAGGCTTTGCATCCGCTGTCCCAAGGCTAGGACGTTTCAGCGGGACATCCCACCTGTGGCGCCTGAACCCCAGGGGAAGGCCGCTTCGGCTAGTTGTAGATGCTGCGATTGATCTCCACGAGGTCGTCGGTTGTGAGGACTGCGCCGTTTTCGAT
The DNA here is from genome assembly GCF_021129155.1 of Arthrobacter sp. AK04. Taxonomy (GTDB): domain Bacteria; phylum Actinomycetota; class Actinomycetes; order Actinomycetales; family Micrococcaceae; genus Arthrobacter; species Arthrobacter quantipunctorum. The sequence continues at coordinate 93,641 of NZ_JAJOMC010000007.1, read as the reverse complement.
TTTCTCGGTGATGGTGGTTATGGCGAGGTCCCTGCGCGGGGATATGAGGTCTTTCCTGGCAGCCTGCAGTGCTGCCGGGAGGTGGTGGCGGGTGAGCTCCGTGCAGTAGGCGGGGGCTCCGGGCTGCTGGCGCCATGATTCGGCCAGGCTGCCGGCGTCGACGCCATCGAACCCGGTGGCTTCCACCAGCGCCATTGCTGCACGCTTATCCACGTCACGGTCACCGGCTACTGCGACCGCGAGGCGGCCGGGAGCTCCTGCTGCTTTCCCCTTGGCCTCGAGGGATCCGGCCAGGACGGCATTCCAGGCTTTTGCCACGGGCCGGCCGAGTTGTTCGGCAACCCAGACGCTTTCAACCTGGCCTTCGTCGAGGGCCTGGATATGCCCGTCGCGCAAGGGGTAGTAGTTCGAGGTGTCGATGACGGCCACCTCGTTGGGCAGGTCCGCGATGAGGGCCTTGACCGCGGACACGCTGCTGAGGGGCACGGAGATGATGAGGACCTCGATGTCGTTGATGACGTCGGTGGCGTCGACTGCCCGGGCGCCGGCCGCCACGATGCTTGGGTCGATGGTGTGGGGTCCGCGGGAGTTGGCGATTTTGACGTTGTGTCCAGCAGTGCTGAGCTTGCGGGCGAGGATTGATCCGATCGATCCGGCGCCAAGGATGCCGATGTTCATGTCATGCCTTTCATCGAAGATGGTCCCGTTGTTGGGGCCTTTGCTGTGGTCTCTGATAGCTGGTGGTACGTGCCGTCAAGATAGAGGAGTGGACCGGCGGCGGGTTGGGGGTAGCTGTGGCCGAGGGCAAGCAACGTGAGGATGTAGCTGCTTCCGGCCGGGACACGGTCAAGGATCCGGGCGCGGACACGTGCCCGTGTGTCCTCCAGCGCTGGTTCTCCGGTGGGGAGAAGGAACCAGTCGTCGGCAGCGAACCGGTCAATCCCGGAAGTCGCGAACCTCGCGGCCAGGCCGGCCTGATTGCCGGCAAGGAAATTCACCATGACAGTGTCCGTGCTGGCCAGTGCCGGCCATGAGGACGACGCTGCGCTGACGGAGAAGGCCACTACCGGCGGCTCGGCAGAAACGGAAGTGATTGACGTCGCCGTGAATCCCACGGGACCGCCCGGGCCGATCAACGTCACCACGGCTACGGCGGCAGCATGGTGCCGGAAGACGCTTTTGAACTCCCTCGAGTCCAGTCCAGCCTGCATCACGAGATCACCGATATGGCCTGTTGCTCTACGGCGGCCGGGGTGCGGTCTTCGGACGAATTCCGGTGTTTAGTGACGAACAGCGCGCCGAGCAACGCGCCGAACGCGATGAACCCGGCTGTGGTGAAGGCGGCTTGTCCTGCGGACACCGTCTCGGTGACGCTTAGCGCCCCGGCGTGTATTGAGTTGGCTCCGATGGTGTAGGCCGAGACGAGTACAGCGCCCCCGGCCGCACCTGCCAACTGCTGGGCTGTGGTGAATGCGGCGCTGCCATGAGGGTAAAGGTCTGTGCGCAGGGAAGACAGTGCCAGGGTGGTGAGTGGAGCCCACATCATGGCCTGGGCTCCGGACATGACCAGGTAGGCCGCCAGGTAGATTAAGACGCCGTTGGTCTCGTTGAGTGTGCTGAGGAACCAGATGCTCGCCGTCCAAATAAGTGCACCTGGGATTACCAGCGGACGCGGTCCGAACCGATCGTAGGCCCTTCCGCCAAGTGCGGAGGCAATCGAGATCATGGCTCCGCCGGGCACCAGGAAGAGCCCGATTGCCATGGTCCCCAAGCCCAGGGCTCCGGTAAGGACCAGGGGAAGGATGATGAGGATGCCGAATCCGTTAAGGGCGATAAAGAGCATCACCACCAGGGGTATGACGAACGATCTGGTGCGGAAGATGCGCATATCCAGCAGCGCGTCGCCGCGGCGTCGCAGTGCGATCTGACGAAAGACGAAGGCAGCCACGCCGGCAACGCCTACCGCGATGGGAAGGTAGGGCGGGACCTGTGCGTGTCCTGATACGGATTCCCCGATCGATGCCAGTCCGTAGACCAAAGCACCGAATCCGACCGCGGACAGCACGAGGGACGCAACATCGAGTCTGACCGGTTCCGGGGTTGTGATGTTTTTGAGTTTGGCGGCACCGAGAACCAGGGCGGCTACGGCGATCGGCAGGATGAGGATGAAGAGCCAGCGCCAGGGCAGGTAGGACAGCACGAACCCGGAGATGGCCGGGCCCAGGGCCGGTGCTATTGCTGGGACAGCGGTGACGATCGCCATGATGGAACCGCGGCGTGATTCGGGGACAAGGCGCATCGCGGTGGTCATAAGCAGCGGCACGAACACGGCCGTTCCAACGGCCTGGATGATGCGGCCGGCGAGCAGGATGCCGAATCCGGGGGCTGCGGCCGCAATTGCTGTTCCGATGATGAAGAGTGCCATCGCGCTGAGATATATCGTCCGCAGGTGGAAACGGCGCATCACGAATCCAGTCGCCGGGATCAGCACTGCCAGGGTCAGGAGGTAGCCCGTGGTCAGCCATTGCCCGGCTGAGGGGGTGATCTCCAGGCTGGTTATCAGGGTCGGCAGCGCTACGCCGAGCAGCATTTCGTTGAGGAGGACGAGGAAGGTTGAGACCATCAGCAGGCCGATGACGAGCGCATTGCCCGGTGCGAGGCGTTCGTGGGGGCCAGGATTCCGTGCGTGGTCTGTGGCGGATGAGTTTAAAGCCATGTTCGTGCGTGCTCCAAGAAAGGGAAAGGGCAGAAAAAATCAGGAAAGGCGCGGGTCCGGCCCGTATTGTGCCGGGGCGCCGAGGTGGTCGCGGAGGGTGGTTCCCTCGTAGTCGTGGTGGAACAGGCCCCGTTCCTGAAGCAGCGGAACAACCTGGTCCACAAACGCATCGATCCCGTCGGCGTAGACGTCGATGGCCAGGGAGAAGCCGTCGCAGGCGCCGGCTTCAAACCATTCCTGCATGTGATCGGCGACGTCGGCTGCGGTACCAGGCACGACGGGGTGGTAGTCGATGACGCCGTGCGCCAGCACGTCCCGCAGCGTCCAGCCCTCACGCGCTACCTCGAGCGCACGGCGGGACCGCGGATCACCCGGGCTCGGACGCGCAGAGCTAAGCTGCTGCTTGTTCAGGGGCTCATCCAGCTGATCCGGGGAGAGTGGCAGGCCGATCATCGCCCCCAGGTAACGGACGCGCTGGTTGAGATCCACCGACTCGTCAAGCTTCCGCCGCCGGTCAAGGGCAGCCCGCCGGGACGAGGCGACGCTGGGCATGAATCCCGCGAAAAGCTTCACCTCGTCGGGGTTCCGGCCCACCCGTTCAGCGGCTGCACGCAGGGCGTCCCTGTGCGCACGGCCTTCTTCGATCGTGAAGGGATTCGCATACACACCGCTTGCGTAACGGGCAGCTACCTCCAGCCCGTGAGCTCCGCCGCCGGCCTGGAAAATCACCGGCTGTCCCTGCTCGGACGGTGGAATGGGCAGCGGGCCGGCAGAGGACACATGCCGGCCCCGCAGGTTGACCGGCTGGATCCGGGACATGTCGGCGAACCGCTTGCCCTCAACGTCACGCACCCACGCGTCAATACCCCAGCTTCCCCAGAGCGCCTGGACAACCTGGACCACCTCGTGGACGCGCTCGTACTTCTGCTCCCGCGACGGCAGGGTAATTCCGTAATTGGCCGCCGCGTCCGGGAGGGAGGTGGGAACGGCGTTCCAGCCGGCCCGGCCGCGGCTGGCCACATCCAGTGCCTTAAACTGCCGGGCGATTGTGAAAGGCTCATTCAACGTCGTCGAACTCGTCGCCACAAGACCGATCCGCTCCGTCCCGCGCGCCATCGACGTGAGCACGACGAGCGGGTCAATGGCGTGATGGGGTGCTTCCCGCTCCAGGTCCACATCCAGGGCAGGAGTGTCTGCCAGGAAAATCAGCTGGATCTTCCCGCGCTCGGCGGCCTGGGCGTAACGCGTCATGACATCCATGTCGACGTAGCTCGAGGGATTTACACCGGGCATGCGCCACGCGCCGGGCTGGGCCCCGTAACCATTGGCTACCTGTAATGCCAGGAGCATTTGAGAGTCAGGAGAAGGGGACATGAGGAAAATCCTTTTGCTGCAATGGAGGGAAGGTAGCGCCGGGCACAGCCGCAAGCACATGACAGGGAAGATAAAAAGGAGATAGTCTCCTCTTAGGAAGAAACGATACGGAGAGCATCTCCGCTTTGTCAATGTAAGGGATGAACCATGGCCACAACGGCACCTGGCAGAGGCCGTAGTCCCCGGGCAGACGCCCAGCGCAACAGGGACCACATCCTCGATACCGCCGCACAGTACTTCTCGGAGCACGGGGTTTCAGGGTCGCTGGACGCGATCGCCAAAAAGGCCGGGGTCGGTGCGGGGACGCTGTACCGCCACTTCCCCAACAGGGAGGCGCTGCTTGCCGCCCTGCTGACCGCGCGCGACGAGGAGCTCGTGAAGCGTCGTGATGCCATCCGAGCGGATGGGGCAGACGCGGCCAACTGCCTTGAACGGTGGCTTGATGCTCTGATCGAGTGGGCCGGCGCCTTTGATGGGCTGCCTGAACCGCTCCGGACGGCGACCACCACGGAAACGTCCCCGCTTGGCATCACCTGCCAGGGGTATATCACCACGACGGACGAGTTCCTGCTGGCCGCCCAGAAAGAGGGCAGCGCGCGTCCCGAAGTCAGGGGGCGGGACCTTTTCCTCGCCGCGTTGGCTGCCAGCTGGGTGCGCGACGCCGCCATGGCTGACGAGTTTTCCGCCCAGGCCCTGAAATCCCTCATCAAGAACGGATGGGCGGTGTCCACCGCTACGGACACCGCGCGCCAGGGGAGACCGTAGACTCGGGGTCATGTCTTATGGGGGGACGCCGGCTCGGCGCATAGGAATGTTCATGGTTGCGGCCATACTGGCCATGCCGCTGGCCGGGTGTGAATACAGCGGCCCGCCCGAACAATCGGCACCCTCATCCCCGCCGCCCGCAACGCCGTCGGCCGCGTCCTTCGAAGAGAACGTCGATGAAGTGGCCCGTTTGCTCGAGGCGTCCCCTGCCGACCCCGGAATGCCGTCCGAGGCTGAACCCGCCGGGAAACTGTCCCTTGACCTGGCGCCCGGCGATTATGTGGTCACCGGCGCCTGCGCAGGGGTTTACGGGGCCAAGCTCACCCTTGTGAAAGCCGACGGCGTCCCGGAAGCGTCCACCTTCGAGTGCACCTCCACGCTGGCCCGCTTTGTAAGGCACGACGGCGGTCCCCTCACCATCAGCGCGGTGCCGCCCACGGGCAGGCCCGCAGCAACGGGCGTCAAGGTGCAGGCCAACCCTGACCGCAGGCTTTCGGAGCTGGAGGACCTTTCAGACTGGTCAGCACAGCAGCTGCAACCGCCTGTGCCCGGCGAGCTGCGGGGCATCGGCAGCGGGAACACAACCACCAGCGCCGGCCTGTCGGCCCCACCAGGCCAGTACGAACTGCATTTCGTCTGCGCCGGACTGCCGGTAGCCGAGCTGTCCGTCTCCACCTGGAAGGGAGCGGAAGTCATCGCCCCCGTGCAGGTCCCGTGCGGCGGGAGCGTGTTCAAGGCACCACTGGTGCTGCCCACTGAGGGGGCCGACCTCACGATGGGACCCGGGGGCCTGGACAGCCGCTTTGCCTACCGGCTCGTCCCCACTGGCCAGCCCTGAATCCCGTCCGGACGCCGCGGATCTGGCCGGGCGTAGGGTGGGAGGCGGACGAAAGGAGCATTTCATGAAGAAAATCCTCATGGTACTGACCAGCGTTTCCGAGATCGGCGATACGGGAGAGAAGACCGGCTACAACGTGGCCGAGGCTGCACATCCCTGGAAGGTGTTCAAGGATTCCGGGCATTTCGTTGACTTTGCGTCCATCCAGGGCGGCCAGCCCCCGCGGGACGAGGTGGACACGAAGGATCCCATCCAGGTCGCCTTCACGGAGGATGAGACCACGCGCGCCGGCCTCTACAACACTGCCCGCGTCGACGTCGTTGACCCGGAACAGTACGACGCCGTCTACCTGGTGGGCGGCCACGGCACCATGTGGGACTTCCCGGACAGCGAAGGCCTGCAGAAACTTGTGGCCAGCGTTTACAACAACGGCGGTCTGGTGGGCGCGGTCTGCCATGGCCCGGCCGGCCTGCTGAACGTGGAGCTGGAGAACGGGCTTCGGCTCGTGGAGGGCCGCAAGGTGGCCGCCTTCACCAATGACGAGGAAGTCGCCGCAGGCAAGGACAAGGTCATTCCCTTCTTCCTGGCAGACCGGCTTGAGGAGCAGGGCGCCACGCACGTCTCCGCTGATGTCTTCGAGGAAAAGGTTGTTGTTGACGACCGGCTGGTGACCGGCCAGAACCCGGCGTCAGCTGCCGGCGTGGCCAAGGAGATGGAGAAGCTCTTCGCAGCGGTCATCCACCAGGAAAAGGCCGAGGAACAGCACGACGCCAAGGCTCTGCGCGCCGAGAAGGACGCCATCAAGGCTGCTGCCGCCGCGGAAGCGGAGCAGTAACCCCAAAACTGCCATACTGACGGCCACCCGGGTGACTGGGTGGCCGTCAGTTTGCGTTCGGGCGGCAGCAACCAGGTGGAGCTTAGGGTTGGCCTATGTCTACTGATGAAGAGAAGGACCCTCCCGTCCCCGCTGACGTTGAGGGCAAGATCCCGAAAAAGGTTCACGACAAGCCAGGCACTGATGATCGTGAGGCAGAGGCCGACGAACCCAACGACTAACCGGTAGCCACCAAGGAGTCCCGCGTCAGCCCTTGAGCGGTTGGGCCGATAACCATACAGTGACTGCCAACGACACACCTCAGGAGAGACGCCATGTCCCTTGTCCGCGTGCACAACTTCTCGGTCTCCCTCGACGGCTTCGGCACCGGCGAAGGCCAGCAGCTGGACGCTCCGTTCGGCCACGCAGGCATGCGGCTGATGGAGTGGGCCTTCGAGACGCGGACGTTCCGCGCGATGGGCATCCATGGGGAAACGGAAGGATCCTTCGGTATTGACGAGGCTTTTGCCAGCCAGTGGGGACCCGGGGTCGGCGTCGAAATCATGGGGCGCAACAAGTTCAGTCCTCAGCGCGGTCCCTGGGAGAACGAGGATTGGAAGGGGTGGTGGGGCGATAACCCCGTGTTCCACACTCCTGTGGTTGTCCTGACACACCACCCCCGGCCGGTACTCGAAATGGAAGGCGGAACAACCTTCCATTTTGTTGACGCGGATCCTGTCTCCGCCCTTGAACAGGCCCGAGCCCTTGCGCCCGGCATGGACGTCAGGATCGGCGGCGGCGCCAGTACGGTGCGTCAGTTCCTCGAGGCCGACCTGATAGACCACCTGCATGTCGTCCTCGTGCCGATCCTGCTGGGCCGGGGTGAACGGCTCTGGGACGGACTCGAGGGCCTCGAAGAACGCTTTGACATTGAAGCGACCCCCTCTCCGCAAGGGGTTGTCCACTTGGTTTTCACCCGCCGCACGGCGGTGTAGGCGGGGCTCCCGCAACTCCACATCCAGAGGCCGGCCCAGACTCTTGCGTTCAGAGGTCGTGTGGGCAAACTGCAGTGCCCGCGAACTCAGGCCTTCCCTGTCCGTAGGAGCGGTGGTCCTCGCTTCCCGCCCAGATGACGCCGCCTCCGGGGCAGGGAGTTACATCGAACGCCCGGCCATCAAGGTGCGCCCGCAGGTGGCGCCCGTCATCATCCACCACTTCCCAGCCCGCCGCCGGCAGCGCTGCCCGATAGTGCTGCAACACGTCGACGTCTCCTGAGAGCTTGAACCACCGGGTACAGCCGGCAACACCACTCATGCCGCCACCCTTGAATTGGCCGATGTGCTCGATGGAATCGAACACCTGCTGGGCCTCACGGTCGGCGGTGGCCATGGGCTCGTCCGTGCCCTGGGTCACGCATTGCGGAGCGGAAACAAACTGGTTCGCCATCTTCTGCCCCAGCGCCAAGGGGGTGACAGCGAACATCCCGAGCAGCATGAGGACCGGGATGGCCACAGCCGCCAGTCGCATCCACAATCTTGTCGAGAGCATGAGGCCGATCAGGGCAACCACCAGGACCACGCCGAGCGCCAGTCCGGAGGGTCCGGCTGCCAACCCCCAAGTGAGCCCCTCGAACGCGGATCCGGAGACGTCGCCGTACATTGCCATGAAACCGTAGTGGACCAGCACGGCCAGCAGCGCCAGTCCTGCCCCTATGACGAGCAGCACCGCGGCGGAGACGGTTCGGCCGGTCGCGGGCATGGCTCATTGTAGTTCCCGGTCCCATTCGCGAGACAGGGGGACGAAGTCCCCGGCCTGTGCCGCTGGCGGCACCAGGGTTTAGGCCGCCACCGCCGCCTTTGCTGCCTGCGAGGCCCGCATCCACTCGCTCAGCCATGGCGCCCGGACGCTGGAGGTGATCCGGCAGTCGGCCACGAAGGTTCCGTTGGCGCCGGCGTCGATCCAGTCCTCCAGCGCGGAGAGGTCCGCCAACGAGCGAATCACAGCAGACTCGGCACCCAACGCCCTGGCAACACCGCTGAAGTCCACCTCCGGGATCAGCATGGGCTTTTCGGTGAGGCCCTGGGAGCCGTACTGGTGGATCTCGGCCCCGTAAGCGGCGTCGTTGTAGATCACCACAATCGCGCTGCGAGCGGCGCCGATCAGCGATTCGAGGTCGGACAGGCCCATCAGGAAACCGCCGTCGCCGGAGGCCAGCACCAGGGTGCGGCCGTCCTCCACGGCACGGGCTGCCCCGACGGCGCTGGCAAGTCCCAGCCCGATGGACTGGAAGGCGGTCCCCACCATCACCAGGTCCTGCGGCCGCGGGATGTTCCAGTACATTGGTGCCCAGCCGATGAAGTGCCCGCCGTCCTGGACCACCGTGCGGCGCTCCGGCAGCACGGCATCCAGCGCCGTGGCGAGGGCGCGCGGGTCCAGCCGGCCGTCTTCGGTCACATCAGAGCCGGGGTCGTGGCCGGGTCCTGAAGCAAGACGCCGGGAGGCTTCCGCCCGCCAGCCCTCCGCCGCAGCCTCGCCATCCAACAATGACAGGAGGCGTCCCGCAGCGGTCTTCGCGTCCGCGCTGACGAACAGGTCCACCCGGGGGTGCGTCGGCTGCAGGCCGGCGTCGATCTGGATGACCGTGCTGTCCGGGCCCAGCAGGTGCCCGAACCGCATGGTGAAGGGGCTCAGGCTGGCCCCGGCCACCAGGACCACATCGGCCTCGCCCATAAGCCCGGCCGCGGTGTCCGTGCCGAAACCGCCGGCCACGCCCAGGTACCCCTCGCCATTGAGGAGGTTGAGCGCCAGGGCGGTTCCGGCGGTCAGGGCGCCGAGCCGGTCGGCGAGCCCGCGGAGTTCCGGCCCGGCGCCGGCGAGGTGCGCACCGCGCCCGGCCAGGATCAGCGGCCGCCTGGCACCGGCGAGCAGGCGGGCGGCCTGCCCAAGTCCGCCGTCGACGTCGTCCGTCACCTTCGGTGCCGTCGGTTCCGGAAGGTCCTCGTCCGCAGCCTCAAGGGCCGCGAGGTCGTACGGGATGGCAAGCACGACGGCGGTGCGCTTGGTGAGTGCGTACTCCACCGCCTGCCGGGTGATGGCGCCCGCGGCGTCGCGGGTGACGGTGAAGGTGGCCGCGCCGAGGCCCGCGGCGATGGCCGTTTGGTCCACGTCCTGCGGCCGGGCGCCGCTGGTGGGGGCGTCCCCGGTGACCAGGACGACGGGAATCTGCGCCTGGACTGCCTCGGCCAGGGCGGTGAGCGCGTTGGTGTAGCCGGGGCCGTAGGTGGTGGTGCCGGCGGCGAGGCATCCGGAGGACCGGTAATAGGCGTCGGCGGCGGCGATGGCCGCGCCTTCATGCCGGACTGGGGTGAAGCGGAGGCCCTGCTTCTCCGCGGCGTCCAGGAAGTAGACGTTGCCGTTGCCCATGACGCCGAAGACGTCGCTGACATAGCTGCTGAGAACCTGTGCCACGCGGCCGGAGACGGTGAGAGTAGTCATGCAGGAAGCGTGTGGCCTGCATCTCAGATTTGCAATACCATTAGATGTGGTTGGGACTTTTGGCAGCAGAAGGCGCCTGCGATGACAATTTGCCCAGTTGTGGTGCCCGTCACCCGCGCTTAATCCGAGGTGCGGGATTCCTGCTCTGACAGCCGGCTGATGAGCCCGTCGTAGCGGGGCGGCATGAGTTCCATGACGGAGATGGCGGTGCTGGTCCGCTGGATCCCGTCGATCTCCAGGATCTGGTTGGTGATGCGGTAGAGGTCGGCGGTGCCGCGGGCCACTACCTTGGCCATGAGGTCCGCGTCCCCGGTGGTGGCGTGCACCTCGATGACCTCCGGGATGGCGGCGAGCCCGCTTTCCACCGAGCCGAACCGCGTCTGGCTGATTTCCAGCGAGAGGAAGGCCATCAGTTCGTAGCCGAGTGCGGCGGGGTCCAGCCTGCGGCTGAAGGAGCGGAGGGCGCCGCTGCGCTCCAGCCGTGCCAGCCGGGCGTGGACGGTGTTGCGTGCGACGCCGAGGGTCCGCGAGAGTGCCAAGGCGCTGGCTTCGGGGTCCTTGTCCAGGGCAAGGATGATGCGGCCGTCGAGTGAATCGAGGGTGCGAGTGTTCGCGATGGTCATATTTTCACCACAAGTATTAGAAGTTGAGCAGAAGTCCCAATGGCTAGAGCGTATCTTGCAATGTGGGCCGGGTCACTTCCATAGTCAGTCCTCATGACCGCTGAACAACTCCTGGCCGCTCCCGCCACCGCGCTGCCCACGCTTCGTGGCGCCGTCACCGGCCTTCCGTCCTATGTCCCGGGCCGGCGCAGCGCCGGCGCGGACATCGCAGCCCTCGCCAGCAACGAAAGCCACTACGAGCCACTGCCCGCAGCCATCACCGCGGTGGCCGAAGCGGCGGGCAGGATGAACCGCTACCCGGACATGGCCGCCGTCGAACTCCGCGAACGGATTGCCCGGCACCTGGGCGTCACCGCCGGGGAGGTTGCCGTGGGACCCGGCAGCGTGGGCGTCCTCCAGCAGATCATCACCGGACTATGCGACGCCGGGGATGAAGTGATTTTCGCGTGGCGGTCCTTCGAGGCCTACCCCATTCTGGTGGAGCTTGCGGGCGCCCGGCCGGTCCGCGTCCCGCTGGACCACCTTGAGGGCCACGACCTCGAGGCGATGGCCGCGGCCGTCACCGAGCGCACCAAGGTCATCCTGCTGTGCACCCCCAACAATCCCACCGGTGTGCCGATCAGCCACGACCGCATCGAGGCCTTCCTGGGCGCTGTCCGCTCGGACATCCTGGTGGTGATTGACGAGGCCTACGTGGAATACGCCGAAGCGGGCAGCGGCCCCGATTCCCTGGCGCTCTACCGCGAGTACCCGAACGTCTGCATCCTGCGCACCTTCTCCAAGGCCTACGGACTCGCCGGCCTGCGCGTGGGATATGCCGTGGCGGCACCGGCCATCGCCGAGGGGCTGCGCCGGACCGCCCTGCCCTTCTCGGTGAGCGCGCTGGCCCAGAAGGCGGCCGTCGCTTCGCTGGACGCGGGGGAGGAGATGGAAACTCGGGTGGCAGCCGTCAGGCAGGAGCGTGCACGGATGGCCGCTCAGCTGGAAGCGCAGGGCTGGAAGCTGCAGCCGAGCCAGGGCAACTTCCTGTGGATCCGTGCTGATGAAGACCTCCTGGCGCGGCTGGTGGACGCGTTCAATGGCGCGGGCATCATGGTCCGGGCGTACCAGGGGGACGGTGTGCGGATCACCGTGGCCGACCCTGCCTCGAACGACCGAGTGCTCCGGCTCCTGGCAGCCCACGCGGCCTGAAATTTTATCCCCAACAGTTCCACCTACTAACTAGAGGAATCCTCATGGAACACCAGACAAAGACGTCTGCCCGCGCGCTCGGCGCGGCCCTCAAACCCCGCCAGCTGACGATGATGGGCCTGGGCAGCGCCATCGGCGCGGGCCTCTTCATCGGCTCCGGCGCCGGCATCCAGGCTGCCGGCCCGGCAGTGCTGATCTCCTACCTCGTGGCCGGCACCCTCATCATCCTGGTGATGTGGGCCCTCGGCGAGATGGCCGCGGCCAATCCGGACAGTGGCGCATTCTCCGTCTACACCGCCAAGGCCTACGGGCCGGTGGCCGGTGCCACCGTGGGCTGGCTCTGGTGGATCCAGCTCGTGGTGGTCATCGCCGCCGAAGCGCTCGGTGCGGCTGGCCTGCTGGCCACTATCTTCCCGGCCCTGCCGGTGTGGCTGATGGCTTTTGTGTTCATCGTGGTGCTCACCGCAGTGAACCTCACCAGCGTGAAGAACTTCGGCGAGTTTGAGTTCTGGTTCGCCCTGCTCAAGGTGGCGGCAATTGTCGTGTTCCTGGCTGTGGGCGCTGCGCTGCTCTTCGGCTGGCTGCCGGGCGTCCAGTCGCCGGGCCTGTCAAACTTCATGGGCGAGGGCTTCGCGCCGAGCGGCTTCGCCGGGATAGCCACGGCCCTGTTTGTGGTGGCGTTCGCGTTCGGCGGCACCGAAATTGTGTCCGTGGCCGCAGCTGAGACCGCCGAGCCGGCCAGGAGCGTAAAGAAGGCAGTCCGCACCGTGCTGTGGCGCATCCTGGTGTTCTACATCGGCTCGATCTTCATCATCGCGGCTGTGGTTCCGGTCGGTTCTGAGGGGCTGAAGAGCCCGTTCGCCGCGGTGCTGGAGGCCGCCGGCATGCCCGGCGCGGCCACCGCCATCACACTGGTGGCCGTCCTGGCACTGCTGTCCGCGCTCAACGCCAACCTCTACGGTGCCTCCCGGATGGCGTACTCCCTCGCGGAGCGGGGCGAAGCGCCACGCCTGCTCGCATCGGTGTCCAAGGCGCGGGTCCCGGTTGTCGCAGTCCTGGCCAGCGTTGCCTTCGGTGTTGTTACGGTGGTGCTGGAGCTGGCGTTCCCCGAGATGGTCCTAGGCGTTCTGCTGAACATCGTGGGTTCGACGTGCCTGCTGGTGTGGACGTCCGCGCTCCTGGCCCAGCTCGCGCTGCGCCTCCGCGCCGACAGGGAGGGGACGGTGCTTCCGCTGCGGATGCCCGGCTTCCCGTGGCTCACGTGCTTTGGCCTGCTCATCCTCGCGGCGATCTTCGCGGTGGGCTTCATCGGCGAGGACTCCCGTCCCCAGCTCCTGAGCACCTTCACACTTGTGGCACTCCTGGCCGTGGCGAACTGGCTGAACCACCGTAAGCGGGACGCTCGGCCGGGTGTCGAATGCTCGGAGCGTGCGAAGCAGTCGGTGCTCATCGACTAACTCGGCGCTCGGATCCACGACGGGGGTTCAGGGCACACTAAGGGCGCGTCCGGCTTTGGCCGGGCGCGCCCTCACCATAGCCGGCGCCGATTAATTGTTCGCTGGCGGGTGCCTGCCAGCGAACTTGTGATTCACGCATTCGACTATCTGCTCGGAGGCAGCTTGGGCAGATTCCACACTTCTTCGTATTGTTCGGCAACAAACGGCCAGACTTGGCGCATACCGTCCCCGACCGAACCGACAGTAACGGCGACGGGAGGGTAGACGACAAAGTCATGCTGAATGATTCGGCCTGCCCTGTCTTGCCTGCCGCGTGGGTCAAGAAAACGCAACGCCACTACTTCACCGACACGACGACAGACTTCCAGTTCGCCTTCGGCGTGCGAGAAGGCTTTGTCGTACTCGACAAGAGGGTCAGGGAATCCCCCATCCCGAAGGAAGCGGAAACCCCACGTCCGCCCACGGGTGGCCCAGATGAGCTTCATCTACGGCTCCTGAGGAGCGTCCCTGCCTCTTCGCCTTTGACTAAGTCCATCTTAAAGCCGGTCAATGTGGCTGTTATAAAGTCGCGTTTAGCCATTGCCTGCGCATTGATGTCTTTGAGTCTCTCTTCAGCCATATTGGCCGCTTCTTGCACTACGTCTGGGCCGACGAGGTTAAGCAGCAGCCCTATTGGCCCGGACATGCGGACCCTGCCTAGGAGGCCGGCAGCAAGAGAGCCTGCACCGCGAAGTAGATTCTCAACCAGTTTCCCCGGGAGGTGCATCGCATCGGCCCACCGGGCATGACGCTCGAACGGGAGCACTGCGGCCAAAGGGAGGACAAGGTCCAGACCAACGCGCTCGGCCACTTCAATCTTGTCGGCGTCGAACTTCGCTGAAGAGAAAAGCACAAAGTCCTCACCGACGGACAGCGCGTTGCTGGCCTCTACAAACCCAGCTATCACCTTGCGAAGTTCGTCTATATCATCGGAAGCCCTCTCGATAAGAAGATCCCGAAACTTGAATACGTCAAGGTCCGGCAATAGATCCGACTTCGACAGCGCGATTATCCAGATGCGGGGAAAGTCGACGAGTGGTTTTCCATCTTCGAGTAGGTCATCTTTCAGCGTCAGCAGCCCATTTCGGAAGTTGCCGAACAAGGACTTGAAGTAACGCTCCTCCTCTCCGGCATTGTCGAGTAACCGCTGGCCGTCCACCAGCAGCATGGCTACATCTGAACCCAACAAAGCTTTGAACGTGTCGATCCGCCGCTGGGCCTCCTCGGGCCCGCTGACGTCCTCCTCGAACCACTCTCCTGGGTAGTCATGCCAGACCAAGCGCAAGGCGTCGAACGGTCTGGCATTTAGCGCATTGCTATCGGATCCATCCTTGAACTTGAGCGAGAATGAGTAGGACGTAGCAGCGAAACGGTCGGGCGGTGGCAGCCGGGCTGAATTTCTCATGCCCAAGTAATTCCTATGAAGTCTGTTGCCTTGACCAATATCGCCCGGTAGGACATGAAACAGACTTTTCTGCAGGTACTGGGGCTCCTGGGTGGCCCCGTAGAACGAGGAGAGCATGACGGTTTTGCCGCTGCCGCTCTCGCCGAACACTGCAATGTGCTGCTCTAGCGCTCTGTTCAGTTCCATATGTGGAGCTTACTGGGAGCTTGGATCAGCATCCTGCAACCCGCCGACGGCGCCCGGACGGCAGCTTCGAAAGCCACCACGCTGCTGAGGGGCACGGGATATCAGGGTCCCGGACGAGGCCAACCTCATGCTGCTGAATTCTGGCCGCTGATCAGCTTCTTGTCGACACCCCTGACGTAATTGTTGAAGCAGCCAGTTAAGGCCTAGCGCTGGTATGGACTTCGGAAAAACCTTCTTAAGGTTTGCGCCCACAAGCGGAGGCTGGGGCCACGCACAACTTGTCGTAGTTGGTTTATGCCTTGGGTCCTTGCGTCGGGGAGCCACTGTGCTCGGCTTAGGGGCAATCTGGCGGGCCACTTGAGCGGCTGGAGGATTCTGACCTGAAAGATCTCTTTCAGTGCGTCAGGATGAACAGAGTAGCGACTTGCAGGCTACGATCACGAATGTGATGAGTCTTGGGGGTCAAAGTGAACGGTAGAGACAGCCTTTATGGGCGTACCAGCGATGAATGGGAAGAGATGCGGGATGCCGCGGAGAAATTTCTAGTCTCTGTAGCCGAAAAGGCTGGCATGACGGATTACAGCTCGTTGAACCGAGCAATCGCGGAGCAAACAGGACTGAAGCCCTTCGACTATGGGCTGGAGTCGGAGCGGGCAGCGATTGGACGCATGCTGGGTGAAATCTCCATTAAGAGTAATTCGACTCAAGGTGTGATGCTCTCGGCGCTCGTTACGCACAGGCACTCAAATGATGAAGGCGCAGGCTTTTACAAGCTAGCCGCCGAGCTTGGAAGGATGCCGCGGAAGCCGACAGAAGATGAGAAACTACAGGCTCTCGTGAGCCTGACTAAAGAGGTGCACCGGTTTTACTCTCGTCGCGTGTAAGCGCTGCTGTCTTCCTCCACTGCTGATGGTTTTTGAAGCACTCGAAGCTTCTCGAACAAGGCAAAGGAAGTGATGCAGGTTGAGCCGCTGCTGACGGGTGCTCAGAAAGCGCTGATGGTGCACAATGCAAATTTTCTTGAATTCGAAAGGTGCAAGGTATGGAATCTCACCCTAGGAGCCCGCGTGATCTTTTCGAGGGACGTCGACACTATGAGATTCCCGCATTTCAGCGCCCTTACGTTTGGGACGAAGAGAACCAGTGGGCACCGCTGTGGAACGATGTGGTCCGCGTCGCTGAAAGCCACCTTTCGGAGGGAGGCAAGGCTCCCATTCCAAATCACTTCTTAGGTGCGGTGGTTTATGAGTCCAAAAAAGCGTCGTCTGGTGACGTGACGCGACATCTCGTCATAGATGGCCAACAGCGCATGACGACCCTTCAGCTTTTGCTTGATGCGGCGCATCAAGTCGTCTCCGAGCGCGGACACGATGAGGAAGCCGAGAAGCTTGAAGAACTGATACTGAACAAGGCGTCAACCTTTAGAGGCCGCGTTGAACGATTCAAGCTCTGGCCGTCCCAGGCGGATCGTCCCGCATTCGCCCATGCCATGGATCCAGAGGAGCCGACGGTGGGGGAACACCGTGTCGTTGACGCGCACAAATTTTTTCGCTGTGAGGTGGAGCGGTGGCTATCAGGAGAACCGGATGAAGATGAAGTCGTCCCGCCCGGTACCGAGGTGCTCCGCGCCGGCGAACTCTGCTCAACGCTTGAACATCGACTCGTTGTCGTCGCCATCGACTTGTCGGGACATGAAGACTCGCAGTTAATCTTCGAGACTCTGAACGACCGGGGCACCCCGTTGCTGAAGGCAGATCTAATCAAGAATTGGGTATTCCGAAAGGGCGAGCAGGTCGGCGCTGACGTGGACAAGTGGTCCAGGGTCCACTGGTCGGACTTCGATGGCGAGTGGTGGAGGGAGGAACTCTCCCAAGGCCGCCATATCCGGTCTCGTGTGGACATTTTCTTACAATATTGGTTGACGATGCGTTTGCAAGAAGAAGTAAAAGCGGAGTTAGTGTTCCGAGTTTTCGCGGATTATGCCGAGCGAGAACTGGCTACTCTCGACGGCGCGGAGGCCTTGTTAAAGGAACTGCGGAATGACGCCGACACTTATCGGAGGCTCAGCGAACTCGACGTGGGGACGCCCGAAGGACGATTTCGCTCTCGTGTCATAGGGACGATGGAGCTTGCAGCCACCACTCCTGTCTTGCTCTGGCTCCTCTCCGAAAACCACTCCGTTCCTCCCGATCAGCGCCGGATTGCCCTTGACGCCATCGAGAGCTGGGTTATCCGACGTACCCTTCTCAGGAAGACGGCCAAGGACGTAAATCGGTTTATGGTCGCCATTCTAAAGTCGCTTGAGGGTATTGAGTCTTACGAAGCTGGGACTGCGATAAGAAACTTCCTCTCCGAGCAGACTGCTGAGACCCGCTACTGGCCCTCCGATCAAGAAATGCTGACAGCACTTCCCGAGCTGAAGCTTTACGGTAACATCCGCCAATTGCGATTGCGGGTAGTCCTTGGTGCTGTGGAACAACAACTTCGCGACCAGAGCGATATGCATGAGGCAGTGGGACTTCCTCGTGGATTGGAGATCGAGCACGTCATGCCCCAAGGTTGGCGAACCCACTGGGATTCGTGGCCAAAACTCACGCCTGAAGACGCGGCTCGTCGTGATCGGTTCGTGAACACGATTGGCAATCTCACGCTCGTGACCAAGTCGCTCAACGGTTCTCTGTCCAATCGCCCCTGGACAGACGAAGCAGCAACGGGACTCACGGAGGGCGGTGAAACCGGCAAAGGTAAACGAACACTGCTCGAAGCCTTCAGCCTTCTGGTGCTCAACAGAAGATTGGTCCATAACCATGCTGACGGCTGGACAGAAGCCCACATTAGAGAACGCTCCAGGTCCATTGGGGAAGCCATCACTGCCGTATGGCCCGGTCCGTCCAGAGAAATTCAAGATGCCGCCTACGAAAGGGTCAGGGCTTAGTGCAGGCGGTTAACGGCCTCACCGCCATGCGGCGGGACAAGTGCGTCCAGCAAAACTCGGAAGGTTAGTCAGTCTCCCTTAGCGCTGGGCCGGCTTGACTTGCGTCAGTCCCATAAACATTGTCCGATGCAGGATGTCCACGTGCTTCCGGGAGAGCTCCACCGCTTCCTGAATGTCCCCGGCGCGCAGGGCTGCCACGAGAGCCATGTGGTCATGGTTGGACTTGTGCAGCTTTTCGATGGGGTAGGGGATGAAGTAGTCGTAGAGCTCGGCGAGCGTCTCGTGATAAACCTCGACGGCGGTGCCCATTCCTGATGCCGTCCCGACCAGCTGATGAAACCGCTCGTCGGCCTGGTGGTAGACGGACCAGTTCGTGGCCTCGGCCATCTCCCCGGTAAGCCGCTCCAGCTCGTCCAGCTGCTCAGTCGTGGCATTGACCGCCGCGTAGTGCGTCACGGCGCATTCGAACAGCAGCCGCCGGTCCACCAGCCCGTTCACGGCTTGGGACTCGGCCGGTGACGCTGAAAGCTCCGCTAAAACATCCGTAGGAGGCGAGTCCGCCACGAAGGTTCCGCCGGCCCGCCCGCGCCGGCGCACCACCACACCCTGCTCCGCCAGGCTCGCCAACGCGCGGCGGGCCGTAATCGGGCTGACCGAAAGACCCAGGGCGACGTCCTCCTGGTCCGGCAGCCGCTCACCCGGCTTCAAAAGCCCCAGCGAAATCGCCATTCCGATCCGCATCCGGACGGCATCCATCGCACTGCGGCGCTCCACGCCGGGCATCCTGCCGGCACCAAGGCGTGAGGGCTCGGCGGTGTCCTCCAGCTGCTGGCTCATAACCGCTACTTTACGGCCCACGCCGGCCCCCTTCCCTTTATTGGATCATTCTGATCTAATATAACCCGGATCACACCCCAACGCGGAGACAAACCCATGCAACGCATCCTTCCCCTCATCGCCGCCCAGGCCAGGCCGCGACTCATCGGCGAACCCGTCTCGGCCTTCGCGGACGAGGTCAAAAAAGCCCTCGAAGCCCAGCCGCACACCAAGCTGGTCGTCTTCCCCGAACTCCACCTCTTCGGTGATGAAAACCCGGACCTGCAGCGCACCGAAATGCTCCAAGCAAGCGCCGAACCGCTGGACGGACCAAGAGTCCAAGAGCTCAAACAGCTCGCCAAAGACCTCAACATCTGGCTGGTCCCTGGCAGCGTCTGCGAACGCGGCCCGGAAGGCCAGCTGTTCAACACCCAGCTGGTCCTGTCCCCGGACGGCGAGCTCGCAGGCTACTACCGGAAGATTTTCCCCTGGCGCCCGTTCGAGCCCTACGATCCCGGCGACCGGTTCACCACCGTGGACCTGCCCGGCATCGGCAGGGTGGGCCTGAACATCTGCTACGACGCCTGGTACCCGGAGGTGTCCCGCCAGCTCGCCTGGATGGGCGCCGACGTCATCCTCAACGTCGTCAAAACCACCACCCCGGACCGCAAACAGGAACTGATCCTCGCCAAGGCCAACGCCATCGTCAACCAGGTGTTCATGGTCAGCGTCAACTGCGCCGGCCCCACCGGCCAAGGCAAGAGCATCATCGTGGACCCGGAGGGCAACACCCTCGCCGAGGCACCCGACGACGCCCCGCAACTGCTCACCGCGGAACTGGACCTCGCCGCCGTCGACCGCGTCCGCACGCACGGCACGGAGAACCTCAACCGCCCCTGGTCGCAGTTCCGCGAGGGCGAGCCCGCCGTCGAACTTTCCGTCTACCAAGGCCGCATCAACCCGGCCACCTGGACACCGCCGTCCTACAAGCCCTAAGGAAACACCGTGACAACAACCCTCACCCGCACGCTGAAGCTGCCCTCGCTGGTCCTGTTCGGACTGGCGTACCTGACCCCGATCATCGTCCTGGGGATCTTCGGCATCATCGCCGAAACCACCGGCGGCGCCGCGCCCGCCGCGTACCTGGTGGCGCTCGTGGCCATGTTGTTCACGGCGCACAGCTACGGCCGGATGGCCGTCGCCTACCCCGTGGCCGGCTCCGCCTACACCTACGTCCGCCGCTCCATCGATTCCCGGGTCGGGTTCCTGGTGGGCTGGGCCGTGCTGCTGGACTACCTCTTCCTGCCCATGGTCATCTGGCTGATCGGCGGCTCCTACCTGAGCGCCCAGTTCCCCGGCATCCCCATTGGCGTCTGGATCGTGGGCTTCATCGTGATCACCACGCTGCTGAACGTCCTGGGCATCAAGGTGGCGGACAAGGCGAACTACGTGCTGATGGCGTTCCAGCTGCTGGTCCTGGTGTTCTTTGTGGCGCTGGCCATCGGCAGCGTGGTGTCCGCCAACGGCGCCGGGGGACTGGCCAGCGGTCAGCCGTTCTTCAACAGCACCGCCAGCTTTGCCACCATCTCCGCCGGCGCAGCCATCGCCGCGTACTCCTTCCTGGGGTTCGACGCCGTCACCACCCTCACCGAGGAAACCATCAACCCGCGCCGGACCGTGCCGCGCGCCATCATGCTGGTGGCCCTGATCGGCGGCGGCATCTTCGTGGCGGTGTCATACGTGACCCAGCTGGTCCACCCCGGCGGCGTGTTCGAGGACTCGGCCTCCGCGGCCAGCTCCATCGCCCTGCAGATCGGCGGGCAGCTGTTCGGCGCCGTGTTCCTGGCCGGCCTGGTGGTGGCGCAGTTCGCCTCCGGCCTCGCCGCGCAGGCCAGCGCCTCCCGCCTGCTGTACGCGATGGGCCGCGACTCCGTGCTGCCCAAGGCCGTCTTCGGCCGGCTCAGCGAGAAGTTCCATACCCCGGTGGCGAACCTGGTGGTCACCGGCATCGTGGGCCTGATCGCGGTCTTCCTGGACGTGGCCACGTCGACGTCGTTCATCAACTTTGGTGCCTTCACCGCCTTCACGCTGGTGAACGCCGCGGTGGTGTTCCACTATGTGCGCCAGCGCCGGGCCGGGCAGCAGCTGAACCCGGTGTCCTATGTGGTGGTCCCGGTGATCGGCGCGGTCATCTGCGCCTACCTGCTCTCCCGGCTGGACAGCAACGCCATTACGCTGGGGGTGTCCTGGCTGGTGCTGGGCGTGCTGGTCCTGGCTCTGATCACGCGGGGCTTCAAGGCGTCGCCGCCGGAGATGACGGCCACGGAGAAGGCGACGGTCGAGGCCGCCGCCTGACCCTGCCAAGTTGTAGTGTGGCCACCGGGCCGAAGGAAGGAACAGCCGTGAGGATAGCGCTGGGGCAGCTGGCGTCGGGCGCCGACATCCGGGCAAACCTCGCCGCGATCGAGCGGTTCGCCGCACAGGCAGCGGCTGAAGGCGCCGCGCTGGTCGCTTTCCCGGAGTACGCCACCTACGAGAAGAAGAAGGTGGACGCGACATTCCCGCAGGTGGCCGAGCCTCTGGACGGTCCCGTCTGCCGGGAGCTCGCCGGCATTGCCCGCCGCCACCGCATCGCGCTGGTGGCGGGCGTGGTGGAAACCTCGGAGGAGCCGGGCAGGGCGTACAACACGCTGGTGGCGTTCGGGCCCGACGGCGGCCGGCTGGCTTTTTACCGGAAGATCCACCTTTTCGACGCGCAGGGCTTCGGGGAGTCAACGTTCATCAAGCCGGGCCCGTCCACGGATCCGGTGGTGTTCGAGCACGGGGGAGTCCGGTTCGGGCTGATGACCTGCTACGACCTGCGGTTCCCCGAGCTGGCCAGATCATTGGCCGACGTCGGCGCGCAGGTTCTGCTGGTCTGCTCGTCATGGGTGCCGGGCGAGCACAAGACGGAGCAGTGGCTCGCGCTGAGCGCGGCCCGGGCGATCGAGAACAGCGTGTACGTGGCGGGGGTGTGCCAGGCGCCTACCGTTTCCGTGGGCCGAAGCGTGCTGGTGGACCCGATGGGCGTTGTGGAAGCGGACCTTGGGCTGGAGCCCGGTGTTCGGGCGGTGGAGGTGTCGCTGGAGACGGTGCAGCGGGTGCGGGAGTCGTTCCCTATGTTCCGGCAAAGAAGGTTGTAGCTAAGGATAGGGAAGAGGGAGAAGGCACTGACCAACAGTGCTATTACAAGATGGGGCAGCTGGCCGGCCTTGCTGGGTCTGCCGCCGTTTCCGCCCCACGTGTTTCTTGCGCCGTTTGCTGTTGGTGGCACAGCTTCCAAAGCCGCAGCTGTTGCGGCGTTGCCGGCTCTGCCATGAGCAGTTACATGGGCGCAACATCCTTGAGGATGCAGGCTGAGGCGACCGCACAGTTCCGACAGTTGTTTCACAGCCTGTGGAATTTTTCGAGACTGTTGGGCGCGGAACGTCTCGTCGAAATGCCGCAGCCCCAGCATCGGGCGGAGGCGGTTGAACAAATTATATTGACGATGATGGCTCCGTCGCATTCGCGTGAAGACAAAACAATAGCAAGGGATTGATGGAAGCAACGGCGGCTTTATGCACTTTCGCCGCTAGTTAGTCCACGCGCCCTTGGCGATCTTCCTTCGTCGAAGCTCCCCGCGGACTCGTAAAGTAGCGGGGTGGTACTCGACCAAAAGTTAATTCAAGCCCCTCAACGAACGACTCAAAACCAACGACTCCTGGGCGTGGTCAAGCGGGAACGAGTTGCGACTCCTTCAGCCTGTCCAGCGCCTTACGCACGTGAGCTTCAGTGAACATCCGCCCTTTACGTGCTGACCACTCCATAATGTCTTCGCGAATTTTGGCGACGTCTTGACTGCGGGTAGAAGTGGCACTCCAATGGACAGTCGCAAGCAGTTCCAAGCCATAAGGGCTGGCAAACCCCTCGATTAGATTGATGACGTTATCCACCAAGCTCTCAATTTGGTCCTGGTACCGAGGATTGCTAGCAATAAACGACTTGCTCTTCTTGATACCTTCGGGCGTGGGTGAAATAGGTTCGAAGTCAAGAACACGGTTTGTCCCATCGCCGTAGCCAACTAGGAACTGGCCCTCCATGTTCTGAAGTTGGTGACGTAGTGGGTCACTATAAGGGCCGTAATGGAACTTATGGAACCTAAGCTTGAGATCGGCTGACCCCAATGAGGCAAAGTACATAAGCTTCTGAACTTCTAGAGCCGAAGCGCTATTGGCGTCCTCCCATGGCTCGAGTTCAGCTTTCATATGCGCATATTCAGTAATTAGATTTACTAGAAGCGCACGGCCTACAGTCATGTTGATTTCCATGGAATCAACCGAGCGCGAGCCGCTGGAGGGAGCGTAAACTCTTACTTCAGCGTTAATACCTCTGGCAAATTCCTCTATTAGTGGACGCACGTCCGTCCACTGTAATCCGCCATTGCCGGCGCCCAAAGGAGGGATTGCGATCGATGAGATCTCTTTCGTTTTCACGAAATCAGCGAGAGAGTCTAAACCGGCCCTTATGTCATCAAGGCGGGACTGGGACTTCCAATGTCCCTTTGTTGGAAAGTTGACTATCCATCGGGGACCAACAAGTGAGCTGAGCTCGAAGGTAAACATTTTACCGAGCGAAACGTCGCCACGTTTACATGCCTTAGCATATGCGTCAAAGTTTGCCGGAAACTTGCGCTTGAATTGGAGCGCGATCCCTTTGCCCATGACTCCCACGCAATTCACGGTGTTGACGAGCGCCTCAGCTTCATCGTCCAAGAGGTTTCCACTGACATAAGTAAGCAATTTCACTCCTTACTGAAACAGCATAGGTACTACACGCAGCCCGTGTGCTGGTGCATGTCCCTTGAGTATGTCTCGTACCTCCGACGCTACGGTTTCGCTGGCTACGCAGGCTACGTGGATCATGGCGAGTGGTACCTCCCCCAAGATTAGCAATTCCGCAGCCCGTCGGGATGCACGATCAGGATCTTCGTTGATGTTATTCCACATCTTTTGGGTAAGAAGGTCGAAGTCTACGAAGTCGCCTAGATTCGGAGCATCCCGGCTGAACTGCGCAAGACGCATGGAGGCGTTGCGATCGCTGCAACACCATACGAGCCCAGCATCTATTGCATCACCGAGATTCAGACCAAAGAAGACCAAGTCTTCCGGTCGGCCGCCCCATTCGTGGGCGGTTCGCTTCACTCGGTAGAGCATCGGCGACAAGGCGGCCCAGTACCAGGGCACGTGATCCGCGACAACCGACTCAGGATAGTTGTCAGCCGTTCGCACCTGCACCTTGCGCCTACGCTCTTTGATGCCTGCATCAGCTATGTCCGTTGCCGGTGCAACAGAAGATGAGGACGACAAGGCTCCCCTACTGGCTATGCTTGGGAGGTTATTCCGGTGGGTGAAATGCCACGCCATCCATGATCTTGAGTCCTCCCTGTTTGGACTCTGTGGACCCTTGGCGACAAAAAAACTGTCTGCGTGGGCGTGATACTGATGCTGCGAGGCGTTCATGGTCTCTTTCATCGTGGCCTCCAGGGCCGGGGAGTGACTCGCCGATTATAGCTACGAAACGCGACGCGCTTGGCTGCCTCCTAGTTGCATCGGGGGGCGATTGGCCGAGCAGTCAAACACCCCTACACCCGCCACCACGCCGTTTTTGATGGCTGCACTCGTGTAGGTTTCGGTTGTCCGAGCCGCTACCCTGGCGCTGTGACTTACTTCAGTGGGGGAGTGGCAGGGGAGCACCTGCCCGAGGGTTTGTACGAACTTCTCAACACGGACGCGTTGAGCATGCGGCTGAGTGATGACGCAGAACTTCAGCCAGTTTTCGCAGCCATCGACGACCAAGACTCCCCGGACGTCCTCGCCCACCACGTCGCCAGTGTCGTCCGTCAGGCGCTCGAAGCAGCCAGACCAGCGGACCGAGTCGACTTGGCGAACCGGCTTCTCCTGGAAGTGGATACCGCAGATCGAATCGCACCCGGGCCAACTCAACTACAATCCCTCCATAGCCCAGATGTGCTCAAGCGTCGACAAGTCCGCCGGCCCTTCACAAGGCTGAGTGATTCGGCTCTGCTCACAAACAGTAAGGCCGACCCGAATCTTGCCGCCGAGCTCCGGGCAGAGATTGAGTCCGCCAACACCGTTGACCTCCTCTGTGCCTTCGTCCGTTGGACAGGTCTGCGCCTCCTCGAGCCGGCGCTTGAGCAAATGAAAGAACGCGGAGTCAAGCTACGAGTAATCACTACCACCTACATGGGCGCCACGGAACGCCGCGCTATAGACGAACTCGTCAGCCGCTACGGCGCCGAGGTGAAGATCAGCTATGAAACCCAGGCAACCCGGCTGCATGCTAAGGCCTGGCTGTTCCGCCGCAATACAGGGTTCGATACCGGGTACGTCGGCAGCTCCAACCTGAGCCAGGCTGCCCTCCTCGACGGGCTTGAATGGAACGTCAGGCTCAGTTCTGTCGCCACCCCCGCTCTCCTGCAGAAGTTCGAGGTCACCTTTGACAGCTACTGGGAGCAGCGGGCTTTCCAGAGCTATGATCCGGAACGCGACGGCGAGAAGCTGGACGCTGCGCTGGAACGCAACGGCGGACGTCGCCCAGCAGCCTCGGACGCCGCCACGGGGCTTGAGGTGCAGCCGTTCCTCCATCAGGAGGAAATGCTGGAGGACCTGGAAGCGGAGCGCCTCAAGGGCTTCAAACACAACCTCCTGGTCGCAGCCACCGGTACCGGAAAAACCGTTATCGCAGCGCTGGACTACAAACGGCTATCTGAAGCTTTCGGCAGAGATTTGAAGCTTCTTTTCGTCGCTCACCGGCAGGAAATCCTGAAGCAGGCGATGCGAACGTATCGCGACGTCATGCAGGACGGCGCCTTCGGTGAACTCTACGTGGGGGACCACAAGCCGCAAGACTGGAAGCACATCTTCGCGTCGGTCCAATCGTTGTCCTCCCTCGGCATCGAGCAGCTGGAGCACGACCTCTTCGACGTCGTGGTCATCGATGAGTTTCACCACGCCATGGCACCGACATACCGCCGCCTACTCGACCATCTCAAACCGCAGCAACTCCTCGGGCTCACCGCTACACCGGAGCGCGGCGATGGGGTCGACGTCGCCAAACAGTTTTTTGACGGCCGGACCGCCAGCGAGCTAAGGCTTTGGGACGCCTTGGATGCCGACTTGCTGGTGCCGTTCCACTACTTCGGTGTCTCGGACGACGTCGATCTGAGCCAGTTGGAGTGGAAACGCGGCAACTACGACACCGCCCAGCTGAACGCTCTCTACACCGGCAACGACGCCCGCGCCGCCAAAGTAATCCGCGAACTCAGGGACAAGGTCACCAGCACCGACCAGATGCGGGCCATCGGCTTCTGCGTCTCCGTGCAGCACGCTCACTACATGGAGGAAGTGTTCAACCGGGCCGGCATTGCCGCCGTCGCGGTCGACGGCACTACTGACAATGCTGACCGCGAGGAAGCCCTTCGGCGCCTGGGGCAGCGGGAGGTTAACTGCATCTTCGCCGTCGACCTTTTCAATGAAGGGCTGGACCTGCCGCAGGTGGACACTATCCTGCTGCTCCGGCCCACGCAGAGTGCCACGGTCTTCCTCCAGCAGCTGGGACGCGGACTGCGTCGTGCCGAGGGCAAAGCCGTGCTGACGGTCCTGGACTTCATCGGCCAGCAGCGCCGTGAATTCCGCTTTGATCTGCGCTACCGGGCGCTGACCGGCTACGGGCGCAAGGAGCTGGAGAAGGCTGTCGAGGACGAGTTCCCGTACCTGCCGTCCGGCTCGCAGATCGTGCTGGACCGGGTGGCGCAGAAGGTGGTGCTGGACAACATTAAGGCACAGCTCCGGTTCAACCGGGCACAACTGGTCCGGGATATTGCCTCGTACGCCGAGACCGAGCTGGAGGCCTATCTGGAGCGGTCCGGGAACGACGTGAAGACGATCTACCGTTCCACCAGGGACTCGTGGACCGGTTACCTCCGCCAGGCAGGGCTGATCGAAGGGTACTCGCCCCTGGAGACGGTGCTCCGCGGGAAGATCGAGGAGCTGTCGGACGCTGAGGAGAAGAAGCTGCTGGGCCGCATGGCTGCGCTGATTCACGTGGACGATCCGGAACGCGCCGCTGCGTATTCAATGCTGGTTGCTCCCGACGCGCCCCGCTACGCGGAGCTTGGCATGCGCGAGCAGGCTTTCGCCCGCATGCTGTTTTATACACTTTGGGATGACGGTGGCGGATTCAAAACGTACGACGCCGGACTGGACCATCTGCGCGGCTACCAGTTTGTGTGCCGCGAGATCCGCCAGGTTGTGAAGCTGGGGGTGGCCGCTTCCAAACACGCCGCCAAGGGGCTGGGAGCGGGGCTGCAACACGTTCCACTGCTTTCATACGCAACCTACCGGCGTGAAGAGATATTGGCCGCTCTGCGGTACGGGTCGCTGGAGCTCGGGAAGAATGTGCAGCACCGCGAGGGAGTTGCGTGGTGCCCCGCGACGTCCACCGACGCCTTCTTTGTGACGCTGAACAAGGACGACAAGAGGCACTCGGCCACCACGATGTACAAGGACTACGCCATCAGCCCCGAGCTGTTCCATTGGGAGTCACAGAACGCCACCTCACCCACCAGCCCCACAGGACGCCGATACCTCGACCGAGCTGCGCAGGGTACGCAAGTTCTGATCTTCACTAGGGAAAAAGCAGACGACGAGACGGGCCTGACAGTTCCGTTCACATGTTTAGGACAGGTTGACTATGTGCAGCACGTAGGCGAGAAGCCGATCGCGATTACCTGGAAGCTGCAGCGGCCGATGCCGGCTCATGTTTATGCGACTGCTGCTGCGATGGCTCGATGACGGATTTTCTAGCACACTAACGTCAGCCTGTGTTATCGAAAGAGCAGTCAATCCACCAATCACGTCATCCACCCTCCACCAGAGGTTGCGGAAGCTCTATATGACGTTCTGCAGTGATTCCATGACTGGGCTGGGGGCGACCTGTGAAGGAGCCGTCTACGAGTAGAGGCGACGGGGGAGTACATTTGCTCACGAGAGACTATGGGGGAAGTGGAAAATAATCGCATGACAGAAGACTTTTTGCCGGGCTTCGACGACCAGCGTCCCCGCAACTGGCTTGACGCGTTCCCCTGGTTAAAGGGAGTCGCCGAGCCAGGCGCCCTTCCGATGTGGATGGATGCGATCCAGGGCAAGAGTATGACGGTCCGTATTCAGAGACTGGGCCAGCTCTCGGAACTTGCCATGGAACGGCTCACCCAGTGGACTGTTGGCCAAATCTTTCCTGGCCTCACTCCGGAGCTGAATCTGCTCGAAATCCGACTCCCAGTTCGTGCGACCAACGCTTTAGTACGTCGTAGCTGCAAAACGGCTGCAGACTTGATCCCCATCAGGCTTGAAGAAATGATGGAGTGGCGTAACGTCGGCGTTGGGACTATAGACGCTATTCTCCAAGCGCTGGCCGATGCCTCGACATCAATGGCAACTCCAGCCGTGACCACTCTTGCAACATCGCGCGAACAGCCGCAACTGGAAGTACCGCCGCCGCAGTTGACCTCCGTGATTGATGATTTCAAACGGATTGCCAGTTGGTATGCCTTGGTCGGGCTTCCGGAGCAGCCACTGCTTGGGGCGCCGCTTGCTCCAGGCAGCCCTAAAGAAGTACTTGAGGCCCGCCAGCGGCTCGAAGTACTGCAGGCAAGGGCATTGCTTAACGGCGAGTCTGGGACTGACGTGGCTGTCTTATTTGAGAAGGCTTTGGCCACTCTTGATAGCCGTGCAGTCAATATTCTCGCGAACAGGGTGTTTGCTGACGTTTCCCCTACCTTGGACGAACTCGGCAAGTTGCATGGGGTTACTCGTGAACGTGTGCGTCAGATCGAAGGCAAGGCCCGTGGGGCCATGCTCGGTTTCATTTCAGAGGGTGGACCTTTGGCGATGGTAGCGGATGCAGCGCGAACGCTTATCGGGACGATTCGACCCCTCGAAGATTTGCTTTCCCTGATCCCCTCGCTAGGAAAGACAGTAGAGTCTGTGGGTCAGCCGGCCTGGCGGGTGCTAGACGGGCTTGATGACGCATACGAAATTGCGGGCGGTTGGTGTGCGGTGCCCACTATTCAGTCCGCTGAAACGGTCACGCGGGCGCAACTCGAGGAGCGGGCTGACCAGTACGGTGTGGCCCGCCTCGGCGAGCTCGACCTGATCGAGACCAGCGGTCCTGAACACGTGTCAGAACTCACGGCTGTCTGGCTGCGGCGATGCGGCTACGTCGTAGATGGTGATGCTGTTTTCACACGTGTGCAGTCTGTTGGCGACTACGCCGCCGGTGTGCTGTCAGTGACTGGCTCTCCAATGGGGGCCCAGGACATTGTGGACCGCTTCGTGTTCGATCGCAGTGTTGGCTCTCTCAAGAATGCGATGAGTCAAGACGACCGCTTTGAGCGAGTTGACAGGGACCTCTGGGCTCTTAAGGAATGGGGAATGGAGGCCTACGCGGGCATACGCTCCGTCATTCGTGAACAGGTGGCACGTAACGGCGGACGTGCCAATTTAAACGACTTGATTGAGCACATCACGGGTCATTACACAGTGACTGCGAACAGCGTGATCGCTTACGCAAGCATGCGACCGTTCGAGACCCAAGACGGGGTCGTCCGTCTGCATTCTGGAAACCATGAAATCCGGAAGACTCCTGCGAGTACTCGCCGCCTTTTCCGCAGGGCTAATGCCTGGGCATACCGCGTCCGCATCAGCACTGACCATATTCGTGGCAGCGGCTCAGTCGCTCCTGTCGGAATCGCCGCAGCCCTCGGGCTTCAGCCGGGCGAGTCCCGCCAGCTGCCCTCGCCGCTTGGGCCACAGCTCATTGCATGGACAGGCACGCAGCCCTCCTTCGGAACCATTCGACGGTTCTTGATGGAGCAGGATATCGCCGTTGGCACAGACGTTTTCTTGATAATGGGGGACGACGGTAACTTCAGTTTCGAGCCAACTCGCGAGCCCGTCGGTCAGCCTCTTATGGACGCTCTTAGCCTGATCGGAGCAGCCCAGACCCTCGACCCCGACGCCGCCCGCCGATCATTTGCCACAGCCCTAGGAATGCCGGAGTCTAGCCCCGTTGTAAGCCTAATCGGAGCTTACCGAGAGCGCGGCGACGACGATATCGCCGAACTTCTGATCAGCCTCCGCGAACATATATATACCGGGGACACCCGTGACCGTCCGGAGCACCGCGGTGACGTCGACGAGATCCTGGACCTGCTCTAATGGGCGCACCGGTAGGTCTGCGCTCACTGCACCTAAGTAACCGCTACCGCAGTGATAGGCAAGATGTAGTCGCAAACTTCTTTGTGCCGGCCTTTACGGTAGCGTCCAGCTACAGCCGCGCAGTTGGTTACTTCACCTCGACCAGCCTGGCCTTGTACGCCAGGGGAATCGAGACGTTCGCGGAGCGTGGCGGGATGATGCGCCTTATCGCATCCCCGCATCTAAACGAGGACGACATCGTCGACATCGAGCGGGGCTATGATCTGCGCGATGTTATCGAGCGCGCCACGGTGCGTGAGCTTGATTCGGAAGATTCTGATGCTGTGCTAGAGGGCTTGGGATTGCTAGGGCGGCTTATCGCGGAAGGTCGGTTGGACATCATGCTGGCATTCGTAGAGCAGGAAGGCCGGATCGGCATCTATCACGAGAAAATCGGCGTATTCCGCGACGATCAAGGTGACCTGGTTGGTTTCACGGGTAGCAGCAACGAAACCTATGGCGGCCTGATGGCGAACTTCGAATCAGTTGAGGTGTACCAGGGATGGGTGCCTGGCGACGGCGCGCGAGCACTCCAGCTGGAGGACGACTTCCAGGCGCTTTGGTCCAACCAAACGCCAACCCTGAGCGTCCAGCCGTTCCCTGATGTGGCGCGCGAACGTTTGCTTAAGCTAGCTAACGAGCGTCCGAAAGCAACCCTGCCAGGACGGGACACAGCCCTAACTCCTGCTCCAGTAGAGACTTCAGAGCCGCACCATCTCGCCATTCCCAGTTGGCTGACGGTCCGTGATTACCAACGGGAGGCTGTCGAATCCTGGCTGCGGAATCAAGGCCGGGGCATTCTCAAGATGGCGACCGGTACGGGCAAAACCAAGACAGCAATGATCGCCGCCACCCAACTCAGTAACGCCCTTAGGGAACACGAACAGCCGCTTGTGATAGTGATTGTTGCGCCCCAGCTGCATCTGGTCGACCAATGGATTACAGAGGTCGAGGAGTTCGGTGTTAAACCCATCGCAATCTACGACAACAGCAAGAAGTGGCAGCCGATTGTCGAAAGCCAATTGACATCCCTCCGAATGGGCCAACGACCGTTAGTCTTAATGGTGGCTACGAACTCCTCTTTCGCAGGTGCGAAGTTCCAGTCAGTGCTCTCCCGCATCTCGCAGCACCTTTTCGTGATAGCCGACGAGGCGCACAACCTAGGGTCGTCAACGAACTTGGCTGCGTTACCGACAAATGCAACGTACCGCTTAGCCCTATCCGCCACACCTGAGCGATGGTTCGACGACGAAGGCACCGATGAACTCGTCGAGTACTTCGGCGAGATCATCTTCGAATTGCCGATGGGTCAGGCCATAGCCATGGGGGCGCTCACCCGCTACCACTACTACCCCCGCCTGGTCGAACTTACCCCAAACGAAACTGAACACTATGTCGACCTAACCGGGCAGATTGCCCGACGAATCGCTTCAGGCGAAAGTATCGCGGACACTCATGACGACTCGGCACTCGGCCGACTATTACGCGATCGAGCCAACATACTTGGGCATGCCCAGGGCAAAGTGGCGGCTCTCGAAGCGGACTTGAAGGAACACCGCGACGATTGGTTCCAGCTGGTCTATTGCGGTGAAGGCAACCGGCCTCGACCGTTCGGTGAAGTTACCGGCGAAAAGCAGCTCTCCGAAGTCATGGGAATGATCGGCAACGGCCTACGACTCTCGGTTCACGAATTCATTGGCGAAACGCCACCTCACAAACGCAGGGAACTACTACGGAGGTTCAGCTCCGGCAACGACCTTCGGATCCTTGCAGCAATGAAATGCCTCGATGAGGGCGTTGATATCCCTGATGCACGATTGGGCTATTTGCTCGCCAGCAGCTCGAATCCTCGCCAATTCATTCAGCGTCGCGGGCGACTGCTGCGGCGCGCGGAAGGCAAAACGCACGCAGTCATTTTTGACTACCTTGCAGTGCCGCCCGCCGATGCACCAATCAACTTTGACGTCGAGCGAAAACTCCTGATCCGCGAATTCCAGCGCGCTAACGAGTTCGGTAAGTTGTCGGAGAACTACGAGGAAACTTTGGAGGTGCTGCGTCCGCTGAAGGAGCGGTACCAGCTCATGGACCTGTGATAGCCAAGTGACAAATGCAAAGGAACCTGAAAGGAGGGAGCATGATGGCTGAGGCACGGAACGAGCGCCAGGTGCTAGATGAACTGACCGAGGAGGAGAAGCACCTGTTGAAGCGAGTCCTGGAGATCGAGAGGTCGAAAATGCACCTGTCCACATACGACGCAACAGATGATTTGCTCACGGTAGTCAAGGAGATTCTGCCTTGAAATTACAGTCCATCTCGCTCACCAACTTCCGTCAGTTTGAGGGTGAGCAGACGTTCGACCTTACGACGGACGACGTACACCCCGTGGTGATGCTTTTTGGTGCGAATGGCGCCGGCAAGACAACCTTCCTCAACGCCTTCACTTGGTGCTTGTACGGCATTCTGTCGGACGACCTCGAGCAAAAGAACCGCTTGGTCAACGACAGCGCATGGGCCCGTACCGACACTGGTGCCAGCATGAGCGTTGCCGTCGAGATCCACTTCGAGCACGAGAGGATCAACTATCGACTCTTGCGCTCAATGAACCTGCGCAAAGAATCCGACCTTCAGCAGACGGGTGCCCCCCAGATCCAGTTGTGGGTGACCAACGCGGACGGCTCCTCCGAGATTGTTGAGGGTCCTCAAGTCAAGGTTTCCAGCATCCTTCCCGAAGGCTTCAGTCGCTTCTTCTTCTTCAACGGTGAGCGAATCGAGAAGCTGGTTGCCGGAGGTGCCTACGCCGAAGCTCAAAAAGACATCAAGATGCTCCTGGAGCTCGAACACGTCGAGAGGGCCCTAACCCACCTGAAGAAGGTCGACACCAAAGTCACGAATGACCTGCGCAAGAACGACGGTGGGGCGTTATCCAAAATTCAGGAAGCTATCGACACCTTGAATGAGCGGGAGACTGAAAAAAAGGAGGCGCTGGTTGTTGCCGAGGGAAAGCTTGCCGCACTAACTGAAGAACGTGAAGGCGTCCTCGCCGTTCTCCGACAGCATGCCGAAGCGGCTCCCATCCAAGAAAGGCGTGATCAGGTAGTCAAGGAGCTAGATCTCGCTCGCGATTCCCTGGAAGCGGCTCAGACTAGGCGCGTCCACCTGATTGCAACCCGTGGTTTTCTGGCCTTCACTGACCCTCTCTGCGATAAGACCGAAGCAATGGCGCAGGGGTTGTACCGGCGTGGTGCCCTCCCCGCCCCCCTCAAACGCGAGTTCGTCGACCAACTGCTCGACGAAGGAACCTGCATCTGTGGTACCGAGTTGGCGGAGCACTCGCCCCCATGGAAGCAGGTTCAGGAATGGAGGCATAAGGCCGGGCTCCAGGAAGTCGAAACAGCTTGGCAGCAATTGCGCGGCCAGATCAAGCTGATCGGAGACGCCCGGAACGAGCTGCGCGATGGGCTGCGCATTGTCACGTTGGAGATCGATGACCTAAACGACCGGATCAGCGAGCTGGTGGCTGCGAGCTCTGAGCTCAACTACAAGCTACGGGACAGCCGGCACGAGGAGGTCGCATCCCTTGAGAGCAAGCGTATTGACCTCGATAACCGCATAGCAGTACGCCAGCAGGAGATCGGAGGCCTGAAGATCGACCTCCAAAACATTGCCAAGGACTTGGATCACCAGAACCGCGAACGAGGCAAAGCCGAGGTCCAGGACGAGTTGGCAGCTCGTGCTCTGGAACGCTCAAACCTCGTCACTAACGTGCGAAAGGCGCTTACGGAGATTCTGGCGATCCGCGAGGCGGACACGCGACGGCGCTTGGACGAAAAGCTGAAGGAGATCTATAGCAACATCACCTTCAAAAAGTCCTACGTCCCTACTTTGAGTGCGAACTTCGAGCTGTCGCTCTACGACGAAGCCACGAAACTCCCGGTAGGCAAGTCCACCGGCGAGAACCAAATCCTGAGCCTGAGCTTCGTCGCCGCTGTCTCGACCTTGGCACGCGAAAGTAAAGACCTCCAACATGCGGAGGGTAATAACGCCCCAGACGCGGGCGTGTACCCCATTGTCATGGACGCGGCATTCGGATCCCTCGACGTGAATTATCAGACAGCGGTTTCGAGGGCGTTAGCTAAATTGGCGCCACAGTTGGTGGTTCTTGTAAGCAAGAGTCAGGGTCTAGGCAATGTGCTGACTGAACTTCGTCCCTTCCTCAGTCACCTCGGCGTCATCCAGAGCCACGCTACCGGAACTGGCGTTGAGCCTGAGGACGTCGAGTTCAATGGCACGCCCTACCCGTACATCCGGCCGTCAGAGACGGCGCATTCGAAGCTGCAGGAGATCGAAATCCGATGACGAGCTCACAGACTGATGTTCGTGCGCGGCGCCCCCAAGAGCACGCCGTGCTTATCGAGGTGTTGCAGGCTGAGGCCGGCTTTACAACTTACCGCGACGTTCTGCTCTTCGCTGCCGCCGTTGGATGGAGCCAGGACCGGCGGGTTCCGCTAAACGGATCAGCGGGGGAGGGCATCCGATTGGAAGTGCTGACCAGTCCCGCCTACAGTGATTCCTTGATCAGCATGATCGCTGTCGATGCCGTTTCGGATGACCCCGAGATTCTCGACGCCGTTCGTCTTGAGGAACGGATTCGGATCTTCGAGGAGTACGCCAACGGTGGGCTGGAGTACATCCAGGAGCAGATCAACACCCGTCGTCAGACGGCGTCGCTGGTCGTGCTCGATGTGGTGACTAATGCCTTGGCCCAGGAGGGCGGCATCAAGCCCATGAGCGTTGACGAACTCCTCGGCGGGGTGAAGTGGTAGACGGACCGGCACTAGACCTGAAACGATGCCGGCGTAGGTAATTCCGCTGATTCAGGCGGTTGGCTGCTACAGTCGGCCGCCTGAATCAGCAACGAACAAGGCGGTGCCCTTGAACCTTCACGCGGGCGGCCTCGAGCGTCTCCATCCACCCTTTGAGTGTTCCGATCCGCTCAGGATGGTCGTAAAGGCCGGCTTTCATCTCTGCCCGTGTTAGGCGCTCGTACCGAATTCGATTTGTGTCGTCCGGGGCCAGGAACTCTTCCTTGCGGTGAAGGAGCGGCGGATTCTCAGAACGGCTGTAGTCCCGGAATTCCACAGTTAACTTCCGGAGGTTGACCGTGGTGGCCGACTGCAGCGTCGGATGCGGATTCCGGTCGAAGTCGGGGTAGCTGAGATATGAGACTTGTGGTTCTGCTACCGAAAGCTTGATCATGTTGGCGTGCTCAACCGTACCAGCAAGCACCCGTGCACACCCCTCGTAGACTTGGAGTATGGGCGGGATTTTGGCCATAGCGGAATGGTGCACGTAGAGCGCACTTGGCGTCTGTTTCCCGATTTTGGAACTTCGGGCGCTCACATAGAGCTTTGCTTGGTCGCCGCATGCGAGGAGAAGTCGATCGGCTTGTAGGCATGCCTCCCGATACGGCCCGAAGAGCGTTCGAACGTCGGTCGCCAAGGCCCTGTCCAGCTGGGAAAAACTAGGTCGGCGGCCAAACCGGGACAGTGCCACATAGATGAGGAGTTCGGCTCGCCGCCGGGCAGCCACCTGTTCCCAATAGTTGTCCGAGGTGACTTGCCGAATCAGGTGTTCGGCGCGGCCGAGGCTGCCCAATGCCTCCTGAATCGCCAGGAGTTCGTCTTGCCGTAGTTCGATCTGCCGGGGCGCGCGGGCATGCGCCTGCATGAAGGACAGAAGGGGAGCGAGTGTGTCCTGATGCTCTTCGTAGAGGACATGGGGGTCGATCGTGATGCGTGGCCGGTAGGTGTATACCCTTGACGCCACGAAACGTTGTGCTGCCGCTTCGTCTCGGAACACGTAGAAGATGCCCGGGGCAGCGGCGTATGGTTTGACGGCGAGTGTCTGTTCGATCCAATCGGCTAGTTCGGCCTGTTCGTAGAACTTTTGGAATGAGCCCATGCGCGTGATGATCCCGTCCCCGAGGGGGCGTCCGGCGAGGTCTCGGCCATCCCACGTCATGCGAGCGGACACTACAAGCAACCCGGTTGCGAGAGCCCACGCGGAATGCAGAGTTTGGGCACGTTCTTCCTGATTCTCGATGACGTTGAGAACATAACCCAGGTTCACGATTTCGGCACAGCGTCGCTCCACATTTGGGCGGTGCACCGGATCCCATCCGTCGACGGCATAACCGAGGGTTCGAAGGTGCCGGATGTCGTCGCCCTTGCCGCAGCCGTAGTCGAACACTGTACCGTCAGGAATCAATAAGCCGTCTGCAAGAGCCATTGATATCGGCCGGGAGAGACCGGTGCGCCGGAGCGCCGTCTTGTGACGTGCTACGGGCGTGCCAATCATGTCGTGGCCGGCGACTCATTCAGGCCGATACTGGCCATTCCAGCAACATCAGCGGACCGCGGGTCTCCGACAAGGTAGCTGATACCCCGGTGCAGATGAAGCCGGAACTGCTGCGCCAGTGTCTCCTCGTCTGATGGGTGGCCATCATTGTGGCAGCGGAGCTTCACCAGTGCCCAGAGGACGTCGCCGAAGTCGCCTCCGAAGGTGCGCCAGTTCATTTCAACGTTGCTGTCCAGGATAAGTCTGAGAGTCGGCGGGGCGGCAGATTCGGCCAGTGAACGGCAGAGGGCCCAGCGGCAGAGGACATTCCAGTGCTGGATTCCCGTGCGGCGCTTCAGCGTGATGAGCTGGTCCCTTGCTGTCTGGGACAAACGGATGTGTTCGATCGGCATTATTTCTCCCAGAAGTAACCGGTTTCGACGCGCGTGGCATTTGCACCGGCGTCGAATTCGAGGTGATATGTGCGGCCAGTGTGGGGGGAGATGCGGGCGAAGGCCTCCTCGTCGATCTCGGTGTCGGTTGAGAGCAGCACCACCTGATGACTGGCATTTGGGAAGTAGCGCTCCAGCAAATGCTCACGGTGGGATCCGTCGAGACGACCGAGCGGCGTATCAATTACGACCGGAAGCGGCTGGCCCGATGCACGGGCCAGCCCCCATAGGAGTGCCACCGCCAGAAGTTGCCGTTCCCCGGCGGAAAGGTCCTTGGCGGGAAGCGTCCGACCGTCTGCACCGGTGAGCGACACCTCATGCGTCTCAGGGTCTATCTGAACATCGGTGATGAGCTTCTCCTTGCGGAGCAACATGCCGAGTGCCTCAAGGATCAACTGCGAAATTCGCTTGAGATGCCGACGTGCTGCGGCAACGCGCAGATCCTCCAACGTCGCACGGACGCGATCGACGTGCTCAACCAGCCGTCGATCGTCGTCGGCAGCCAGATTTACCGAGGCCGCCTTGTCCAGCGCAGCCTCGTAAGCCGTGCTGGCTTTGGCGCGGCCCGCGCGAGTGGACGCGACCAGTTCTAGTGCAACCGCGTGGGCTGCCTCGGCTCGAAGGAATCCATTGCGAGCATCCTCACGCTGCTGACGGAGTGGGGCCAGCGCTTCTGGATCGGGAATGGCAGCCAGGACTCGCTCAGCCTGGTCCAGCTCAGCCTTGAGTTCTTCCCTCCGAGCGACAGCCGATTGTAGGCGTTTGCGTGCTTCCGGGAGGTTCGCCAGCAGGGCTTCCAACCCTGATGGATCGCGGAATCCGATGATTTCCTCGGCATCTGCGAAGACGCGCCTCCCTTCTCGATCGCCCCTGAGGAACTGTTCGACCGCAGCAACCGTAGCCGCCTCCACGTTGGTGCCTCGAAGCTCCTGGAGCACAGCAGTATCACGCGCTTCGAAAGCCTCGACCATCAGGGCGTTCCGCTCGGCATGCGCTTCCCGGCGCACCTGGTCGCCCAACTGGTCAAGTAGTTCATCGAGTTGCAGCAAGGGGGAAGTCCCCGAAATTTCGTGCCGAATTTGCTCCTCACACTGCGCGAGACCGGAGCGCACGATGCCTGCAGCTGCTTCCGCCGACTCGCGCCGATCCAGAAGATCGCCCCCTGCAGCGCGGTACGCTTCGGTTGCTTCATGGAGGACCTTCTGCCGGCGCTCCATTTCGGTCCGGCGACCTGCCTCGGCTTGGACTGCAGCTTCCTCAGCTTGGCGGCTGGCTGTTAGCAGTTGGTTTTTCTCTTCGACGCTCTGACGCAGACCGTCGGGGACCTTCTCGCCCCTGTGGCGACGTTTGAGGACGGTGAGGTCTGTGCTGAGCCGTTCCACGAGATCAAGACCAAGTAGCGCGGCAAGGGCAGAGCTGAGCACCTGGCGGGAACGGTCCATATCGGCGAGGGCCTCGATCTGCTCGCCGTCAAAGAAGAAGAGCCCGGCGATACCTCGGGGGAGGAACGTCTCAACGTGTTCGCTCCAAGTTGAGGTCAGTGACTGGTCGTACCGACCGTCGACTGAAACCAGAAGGAGTTCACGGATCGAGGCGCCCGCGCTCTTCCAGCTGCGACGCAGCGTATAGCTGTGCTCTTCTCCTTCCTGATGTGCAGTGAAGGTAAGTTCGACGGCAGCGCCTTCACTCACAGGAACGCCACGGTGAATCAGGCCCCGGAGATAGTTTTCGTAGCCCCCGGCACGCCGTCCTGTGCCGTGCGCGAGTGAGCCGTAGAGCGCCAACTGGATGGACTCCAGAAAGGTGGTCTTCCCGGCGCCATTCAGTCCGCCGATCAACACGATCGGTCTGTCTGCTGAGGGCGGAGTTAGGTCAATGACGTGACGCCCGGCAAAGGTGCCTACGTTATGCAGGACGAGTTCATTCAGAATCACGACGCCGGCTCCGAAACGGCCCGGACGTATCCATCGGCGATGTCGAGTGGGTCAGGGTCACCTAGTTCCGTATCCTGCTCAGACCGATCCATGGCCGTCTTTCGCTTCTGCGCCCGAAGTGTGGCGTCCTCTTCATCGTCATAGAAACCACGACGAAGAGCTTTTTCCAGCGACTCAAATAGACCAGCGCGCCGTACCTGGGACCGGTGGCGCTGCTCAATGTCCAAAAGCTCACGCACCATCTCGAAATGAAGGCGATCTTCTCCAACCACCTGCTGCAGGGACTCGATCATGTCCGGTCCGAGGGGAAGATGCTCGTCAAGCGCTCTGCCAGGGTATGGCTCTCCAACCACGGCCTGATACAGACCGGGAAGACGGTCCTCAAATTCGTGCTTATCAACAACCCAAATTCGTCGGATTTCCTCAAGCTCGGCCAATGTCACAAGTTCTAGAGAGCGGACGTAGTCTGGTCCGTTCTCGCGGATCCAGACTTGAGCTTCCAGTAAGCGCCTCAGCCAGTCTTCACGGGCAGACTGCTTATACGGTCCCGGAATCGGCCGGTCATGGAAGAGTTGCACCGAGCCGTTCATTCGACGGAAGTCCCTGAGGTGACGGTCATCCGCGACATCGAGAGCATTGCGGAGTTCCAGAAGGGGCAACATCCACTCCTTCTCTTCGTCGTTTTGAATCATGGCTGCCATTGATTTGTCCTGCTCGACAAGCGTGCAGGTCCAACATCCAAAGCGACTGCTACCACAGCTGGGCGTCGACGAATCCACGACAAGTGGGCACTCACCGTCGGCCGAAGCGCCCTGGTACATAGTGAGCAGCTCCTTGTTGGAGTAGCCCCAAGCATTGGTCGATTGCATGAGGAATGTCCAGACATCGTCGTTCGACCAGTTCTCAACCGGCGAATAGACAAGGGTGTTCGGAAGGGACTCGTTAGGGCTGAGCAGGTCACGAACCCGCCGGGACTCGAGGGCTGACATCCGAGCATGCCGTCCCGAGCTTTCAGCCTTGCGGGTACCAAGCACCAAAATTGCCTCGCCATGGGAGCGCACCGTCTCGAGGATGAAAGCATTCGAGGGCTTGATCTTCAGCCTGTTGGTGCACCAGCGGAACTTCGGTCGAGGTGCCGGATAGCCGCGACCGATGAGGTTCACCCAGAATGTGTCCGCCACCGCTGGTGTCAGTCGATGCGGAGTTATCGGCAAGTGGTCGGTTTCGGCAGCCTTGGCCATTACTTCAAGTGAGTGGGACACCCACGCGGCAACCACAGGATTTTCCACGAGTGTGTCCGTGCTGATGACATGCACTGGTTTCGTGCGTTGCTCTGGTTCTAAGCCCTTCAGCGCGAGCCAGACGATCTGGAGGGTCGCGGTAGAGTCCTTGCCGCCCGAATATCCCACAACCCACGGTACGCCGTCAGCCAGGTACAGCTGCTGGGTCTGGGCCACAAGCGCGTCAATCGTAGCGGCGAAACCGAGATCATCGAAGGCGGACCGTGTCTTGGGGCGGATCGGCAGGCTGATCGTCGTCATTTCTCTCCTCGGGTAAAAGCATCCTCGGCGCGCTTTTCGTCAGGGGGCAGCGGCATGCCAAGTGCAGTTCGAATGTATGCGGTAGTCAGTTCCACGTTGGTGCGGCTCTTACTGACCTTGCCGGCGTTTGTCGCGCGGCCTTCCCAGGTATCAGCATTTTTACGGTGCCAATCGATGGTGCGCAGCTTTTCCAAGCGATCCTCCCATGTGGACGGAACCGGGCTCTCGCGGAGCAGGGTGTTGCCGACCCGGCCCAGCGCGTGCAAAGCAATGCTGTGGGTGTGAATAAAGTCCTGACGCACTTCCCCTGCAGTGACTTCGCCGCGGTAGACCTGCTGCCACAGCGGGAACTGGCTAGCGACGAGGCGCCAGAATTCGGCAGCAAGATCGACGCGTTCAGTCAACGAATCCGGCTTGATCTCGTTTAGCAAGGCACTCGTAGCTGTGTGCAGTGCAGATAGCGTGAACAGCTTGCGGGACCGGGGGGCCAGGTTACTGCTCTCCATCTCCGTCAAGTCGCTGAGGACCGGGTTTTGGGACACCACGAGCCTTGCTATAGCGGCCATAGGATCACGGTGATCATAGAGCACGCCGATCGACTTTGCAGGCCTGATCGCGTATCGATTCAGGTCAGCGAACATCTGTTGGCAGCGGCTTAAACCGACGTCAATGAACATGACGATTGCGATGGTCTCGTCACCCAAAGCTGGATTTTCGGCCAGAGCCTGTTGAATGGCAGCGCGGCGGTGCTGCCCGTCGTTGATTACGAAGGTGGCTGACATGGGAACTGTCAAAGTACCGACACGCTCAGCGGGACCAGTATCTCCCAGCGGCGACTCGAACCGCACGTCGGCGTTCACGGAGGCAGTAAGTGCTGAGAAGATATAGCTGTCCGGATTCTCCACAATGTAGCGGGCCATCTCGGGGACTCGGGCTTTATTAAGGGAACGCTGCGCCCGCATCTCTGCGGGCAATTCTTCTTCGTTATAAACGAAGAGGCGTGGGACAATCCGCAGCGGGCACATGGTCACGAAGTACTCGTGTCCCGCTTGCACGCCACGGATCGCGGGAAAGACGTACTCGAACTCGCCAGATTTTGCGCTTCCGGTTCCGGCGCCCGAGAGTTCTCGGTCAGGCCTCTTTTGCGTCATACGTCGTTTCTATCATGTATGGATCCTTGGATCCAAACAACACGCGGTAAAGGATCCAAACAGGCATCCGTACTTTGGGTTAGGGTACTAGACATGAACGTAGTGCCTACCCCTGACATCGCAGCTGTTTCGTCGCTTGTAGCAGGAACATCGCCCGTCTACTTGGATTTCAACTCCACTGCCCCCGTTGATCAAAGGGTCGCAGAAGAAGTCATGACATACATGGCCTTCGAATTTGGCAACGCCGGCAGCAGGACCCATTCTTACGGGCAGCGCGCCAAAGAGCGCGTCAAGCAGGCGCGAGGCGAACTCGCCGCGGTCGTAGCCGCTCAACTCGACGAAGTAATCTTTACAAGCGGCGCTACGGAAAGCAACAATCTTGCGATTCTAGGGCTAGCTGCACACGGGGAGGCTAGCGGCAAGCGCCACATCATCTCGACACAAATCGAGCATAAGGCGGTCCTCGAGCCTCTCGAGGTCTTGCGAGCACGAGGATTCGACGTCGAATTGCTGCCACCCACCGAAGGTGGCTGGGTAGCGCCTGAAGTTGTCGCAGCCGCGTTACGACCAGATACGTTGATGGTTTCTGTTATGGCCGTCAACAACGAGACCGGAGTAATCCAACCGCTTCAAGAAATCGCTGACGTGCTGCATGACCATGAGGCATACTTCCATGTGGATGCCGCCCAAGCATTTGGAAAGCTGATCGAGCCGCTACGGAACGCGCGCATCGATCTTCTTGCTGTTTCTGGTCACAAGATTGGCGGTCCAAAAGGGATCGGTGCCCTCATTTGCCGACGACGAGGCTACAAACGCATCCCCCTTAGGCCGCTGATGTTCGGCGGCGGACAGGAACGGGGCCTTCGCCCTGGTACCCTTCCTGTCGCCCTTATAGCAGGGTTAGGTACAGCCTCAGCCCTGGCCCTGAAAGAAGCCAAGCAGCGGATGCAACACGCTATGGAGATCAGGGAACAATTTCTTACGGCCTTGACGCCACTAGGTGCCGAACTGAATGGTGATCTTGACCGGACGGTTGCGAGCACTCTTAACGTATCGATTCCAGGCGTCGATTCAGAGGCGGCGATCGTAGCGCTGAAGGACATTGTGGCGCTGTCGAACGGGTCTGCCTGCACTTCCCAAGCTTATGAACATAGCCATGTGCTATCCGCCGCGGGGTTCCCGCAGAGCCGGGTGGAAGGAGCGCTCCGCCTCTCGTGGGGACCAGGGACGACGAAGATACCGTATGAGGAGATTGCGCGGCGGCTTCGCGGGCTGCTGGAACACTTGCCAAGAGAGAAGGGGCAGCTCCTATGACTCCTGGGATGTGACGCGAAGGCTCGGAGCTGCGGTCGCCAGGAAGGCTTCGCTCTCACCCGCCCACACAGGCCTGCGCGGTACGTTGGGTCGCGAGATTTGCAGCCTCCGCCACGCGCAGAAGTAATCCTCCGTGCAAAGCTGGGGTAGTGGCGAATACTTTCTCGGACAGCGCAAGGATTCTAAAAGTACTTCTTGTCCCCGGCAGCCCCTGGGCGCCACTTTTCCAGCGGTAGCAGCCCGGGTTACATAGGGGAGTCCGACGGGCTCAGATCAACTGCTCCAGACTCGTCCCGCACGCCTCGCGCACGGCACGGCGTACTCCCTGCAGGTCCGTCTTGTACTCGCCTATCCGCTGGACGCAGTCTTGAGGAGCACACGGTCTATGTCAGTGGGCAGGATAGGGCGGTCGGCGAGGAGATCGTTGAGTTCTCCCTGGGTGACCGTGCCGTACCAGCTGGCCGCCATGCTTTCTCCGACATCGAAGGCGACGTCGACGGGATTGTCGTCCGCGGGAAGAAAGTCCGGTCCGTACCCGCCTGAGCTGTATACGAAGCGGGCCTCGGTCCGGGCCTCGGTATCCGGGGAGGAATATTCGTTTCCGTGGCGGCGCGGCCCCGGGGCGGGGGCCTTGGCGACTGGTACCGGAGGTTTGACCGTTAGGGCTGGTATCGGCCGCGGTTCCTCCGCTACATACTTAGTGAAGCACTCTTCGATGAGGGATGCCGGGAGGGCGATGATGCTGTCGACCCGCAGGGCCAGATGCTCTGCGACGGACTGTACACCGAGGCGATGATCGGGGTTGTCTAAGCCGACCAGGACGACTTTCATGCCCAGGTCCTGGGCTTCCTC
The DNA here is from genome assembly GCF_021129155.1 of Arthrobacter sp. AK04. Lineage (GTDB taxonomy): Bacteria > Actinomycetota > Actinomycetes > Actinomycetales > Micrococcaceae > Arthrobacter > Arthrobacter quantipunctorum. The sequence continues at coordinate 50,050 of NZ_JAJOMC010000007.1, read as the reverse complement.
AACCGCTTCGGCGAGGTCATCGTCGCCGGAGACCAGGAACGCGGTGAAGGCCGCGCGGTTGCGGGCCACTCCCACCAGATCCAGCCCGAGCTTGAGGTCAACGCCTTTTTGCTCCCCGTTGAAAGAGATCCTTCCCAGGCGCACCTTGACGTCCGGCAGCAGTCCGATCGACTTGTGCTGGTCGGTGAACAGGGCGTCCTTTGAGGCGTCGTACCAGTAGACCCGCAGCACGTCGAGACCGGGGTGCTCAGCGGTGCGCTTCAGAATGCCTTGGATGAGTTTCTCGTAATTCACCCCGGAAAGCGGACCGGATCGAAGTCCCCGCCACATGGGTCCCGCCGACCGCGAGGAGGAAGCCGGCATCAACAAAAACCGCGCTCTGGGAAGGCATGAGGTTAACCGTACAACCGTCAGACTCCCCTCACGTCACCCCCGGCCCCTCCACGCCTGGGACGGGCCTGCCGCCTCAAGTCCAGATGGACAGAATGAGCGGATGCTGGGTTTGCCGGGGAAAACGGAAGAGCCGGTCTTGATGGGGACCGGCTCTTGGGTTTTCAAGCTGTTAATTCTCCGGTGCATCCATTTGGAGGCCAATCTGAAACGAGACGTCCCAAATAACCCTGTTGCCCATTGACCTGTAACTTATACCTACACGCTGCTGGACATACTCGTTAGCGGACAACTCACTCAGGACTTTTTCCTCGGCCTCCGCCGTCAAAATACTCTCATCGCGAGTCGACCCATCCGGCTTCGGCAGGTGAACGGTCTTGGTGTAGGGGTGGGAGGGTTGAGTGAACCGAGCTTCTTCAACGTTTGTCATTTCGACAGAATACCCAACCGCATCCCGGAAAATTGCGGCTGCCTACGGGTGCCGGACGATCGGCCGCTTACAAAAACAAAGAGAGAACTCCCCAAAGGCTCAACGCCCCTGGGGAGTTCTCACGGGAGAATTTCCAGGCCGCTTTGACTTACTCCTCGTACTTTTCGAGTTCTTTCATGTAGGCCTGGGTGTGCTGCCCCCAGTAACCACGGAGATCCGTAAACATCTCCTCAGGCTCGCGATGGAGGTTTTCGGCTTTGGCGTAGGCGAAGAACAGCATGTCCAGTGCCATGGAAGTGCGGCGGATAAGGCCGTGCATGTCAGCGGGCTGCTGCTCGTCGTAGGCTTTGTCGCCGGTTTCTCGCAGCACGTCATAGATATCCCTGATGAATGGGTGCCGGTGGTTGAGCCGGAGGATGACCTTGCCGTTGAGGTGGTCGATGGCCATCATCTCTTTGCTCGGCCAACTGCCGTCGAGGATCGTCATCGGGTGCTCGGCGATATGGCTACGGATTTCGTCTGCCCTGTCCGCACCGGCCTCGGGGTCGATGTCCATCTCGTCGAGGATCTTCGCAATCTTTTCGGATTCCTCACTTGCAGTAAGGCTCAGACCCGCTTGACCTCGGAGAGTAGTTTGCTCCGCGCGGTCGATCGCCTCCTGAATTTCAGGGGCGCGGCCATCGACGCTTTCAGACTGCTGCGTGATGCGTACGATATCCCAGTGGTGTCGGATCTCTCGACGGGCCTGCCTGATGGGTCGCTTCAACCACTCCCGGAGTGCGTCCCGAAGTTTGTTAACGGGTTCGGCTCCGCGCTTAACATGGCGCACCTGGAAGTACTCATCGAGCTCCGCAGGAAAGGAGACCTCGATGCCGATGTAACGATCACCAACGGTGACACCTCCGGTAAGCATCCGAGGCACGATGTCGTAGTAGATCTCACGGCCATTCCGCATCATGCTGATGCGGCCCTCATTTTCCTGGTTGATTTGAAACTCGCGGATCTCCTTGCCGTCCAGATCAAACTCGCCACCCTTACCTTTCACGTGGCGGAAAATGTCCGGTGCGATGGAGACAGTGACGTGCACGTCGTGGTCGTCAATGGTGAGGTCGGTTTCTTCGATCACCTTGCCTTTGAGCTGCTCTCGGGTAAGGTCCGCCCGCTTACCGTAACGGGATTGGATGCGCGGATTATCCAGCAGGAAGAGCGGATCGTGCAAGGTCACGGGCTTGCCAGCGAGGGCGATATGGAGGCCCTGGTCCAGGAATTCGCGGTACACCCGAGCGATGAACTTGCGCAGGTCATCGATCTTGGTCTGGAGGGAGGCGCTATACGTGCCGCCGCTAGAAAGCCGGTCAATTTTCTTCCAGAGGACGAGGGTTCCGCTTTCAAACGGTTTTTCTTTAAGGTCTTTCATCAGGTCCACGTGATCGGCAGGCCAGCCCGCGACCTCGACGGTGCGGATCACGGTCTGTGTTCCGGCGCTGATTTCTGCCAGATCTAGGTATGCGAGATGATAAGCGTCACTGTCGGCCGTTTTGGTGTAAACCTCGATGCGTGTGCCCACGCTGAGGGCAGCCAGCTTAAGGCCGACTCCGAACCTGCCCAGCCCCTTCCGTTGCCCGTACCGGCTGGAATACCCCATTTTGAGGACCTTGGCGAGGACCGGCAGATCGATCCCGCGTCCATTGTCGGCAAAGGCGAGCTCGGTGATGTGCTTCTTGTCTTTGGAGTACTTAGGCTCGATGCGGATGATGCTTGCAGTGGCCTCGATCGAGTTGTCGATGGGTTCGCCTGCAGCGGCTGTCAGGTCAAAGCCCGCATCGCGCATACTTTCGAGTGCCTTGTCGACCTCAATGAGCGCCGAGGTGCGGCCCTCGTCGGTGTGGGCGGTTGTGGGTGCCTGGAAAAGGGGGTTGGCGGTCATTTCGATGCTTCCTTTCTCTGCCGGGGGTGCAGTGTGCGGCCCGGGCGGTATGGCTGGATTAGGCGGAGATGAACAGGAGTTCGAGACGGCCATCACGGGCAGCTCTGACGGCCCCGAAGCAAAAAGGACACGACGGCTGGCCGGACTGTGGCCGCTGGGGGTGGGCAATGTTGGCGGTACGGTCGAGCGCGTGGAAAAGGCTGCATTCCATGGTGTAGGCGTCATGCGTTGAAAAGGCCACGTCGTAGGTGAAGTAACTGTGCGGCCAGTTCTGGGAGTGCTCCAGGAGTCGTCGCCGGAGGCACGTGTCGCTGCGGCCCACATACACCGGGGCTTCGGGCGACCACAGGACGTAGGCTCCAATCACATGGGCAGGGATTAGGGCTCGGATTAGCCACGGCTTAAGGGCGTATCTGCGGCTGGTCATGCACAGACCGCCGTGTTCGATGACCCGAGGGCATAAGCACCCATGGCTCCCGTAGGAATTGGAGTACGTATAAGCCAAGGTTTAAGGGCACATCTGCGCGGTGTCAAATGCACTCCACCTCCAGTGCATAGCCATTGAAGGCGGCCCTTCGGGCTCGAGAAAGACGTTCGCGCATACGCTGGAGGGGAACTCCGGTTACGAGGGCAAGGGACGTGACGTCGTGACCGTGCGCGACGGCAGTGAGCAGGACGCGCTGTTCGGTGTTAAGAGTAGAAGTATGTGCTAGCCAGTCAAGGAGCTCGAACTCGGCGTAGGCATCATAGGCGCTTGCTTCTGCTTTGCTTCTGGCTTCTGTGTGCAGTTCAGGAGCATCCAGTGAGAAGGCATTAAAACTTGCGCGGTCTTTGAGTACCTTATATGCGTTGGCTCGCGCGCTCCGAATCATGCGCGAAGGTTTGCCGGTCTTCGTATGGTTGCGAACGAGTTCGTCGAGAGCGCGCTCGACACGGTCGAGCTCAAAACTGTCGCGAGATTTCCTCGCGACGTCTGCTTGCTGCTGGAGGGTGGCCACAGCAGCCTGGACTTCAGGGCTGATCATTTTCTCTAACCTACGTTTCTGACGGTGGGGCCTTCGGCCGCACGGTCGGTAGATATGAATTTTATATTCAGTTGCAAGTTTCAACCAGCTTCCGCTGGCCGGGGACTGCTTGTAAAAGCTGCCTCACTAGTAAAGGGGGGCCGACACTGGGGTTTGTTGCACGGCACCATCGGATTTTCTTGGCCGTCGGCTCACAACGCCCTGTTCAAGGCGCTTTGGCAAACAGAGGAAGCGATGGTGGCCGGCTGCCAGGGGCAGCAGGATCCGGGAGGGGCGCAGCCAGGGCGGGCAGGACCCAGAACGTCTTCATGGAGGAACTCGAAGTCACCGCGAGCAGCCTCAAGGACTGAATGGGCGTCACCATCGAGGCCCTGCGCTAAGGCCCCGACGGTAGATGGGCCGCTAGCGCACATGTGCATGCATCAGTAGCGCGATGACTTACGAGCAGCCTCAACTTATGGCAGCAGGCTGGACAGCGCCGACCTTTCGGCATCCGAATCCGCCTATCAAACCGCGCAAAGCGGCATGGCTGAAGACGATACGCCCATCACTGCTGCAATCGAACGCAATGGCGTCGTCATCGCTAGCGGCCAAAACGAATGCATCAAGAATGCCGATCCGCCCCCGTGTAGTGGTGGGGGAGGCGCGCACGTCCGACGGCGAGCTGGACCTGTTGCGGTCACGCGGGGTTGATGTCGTGGTGGTGGATGACCAGCGTTGCGTGGACATGATGCGAGTCGGCGCCCCGGAACACCCGGTCGAAGCTCATCCGCTCCAGCGCCGCTTCGGCCAGCGGGCACACGAAACTCTGCGAAACAACTCGGAGCCGGCCGCCCAACCAGTCCACCCCGATGCCCTCGGAATCGGCCAGCTCCTGCACGGCGTTAATGCCAGGCGTGGTCACAGACAACGGACCGAACCCGCGCAGCTCGTGCGCCAGGGCACCCGCTCTGGAACCGGCGTCGAGCAGGATGTTCTCCCTGGGCTGGATCACGGCCGCCGCCCACCGGGCGATCGCGTGCTTCTGTTCGAACGCCTCGCCCGTGCGCTGCCGCACCGACGCCTCCGGGTGCGCGCCCACTGCCATCGCCCCGCCGTATGTCCGGGCCAGCTTCCCTTGCGAATTCAGCAGCGCCAGGTCGCGGCGGATGGTGGACGCCTGTTACCTCGAACTTGACGGAGAGTTCCTCCACGGAAGCGAGGCCGGTGGTCACGGCAAGGTGGTAGATCTCCTCGCGCCGCGCGTTTGCGCTGAGCATTCCGGGTCGTCTTCCTGTGGGCGTGGCGGCAGTGCTACCCATGCTAGTTCCGGCCCCACAGAAACCGAGTCGCTAGACGGAATCCAGCAGCGCTAGGATCTCCGCCCGGCGCAGCGTCAGCGGCACCCGGCTCCCGTCAACAAATACCCGCGGCAGGCTTGTCGCCCAGCAACTCCAGCGACGAAACGGCAACACCGGGACGGCGCTGCCGGGACGCACGCACGTCAGAAGACGCACTCACGGAGGCGCCGCCGTCGGCCGTTCCCAGCAGCGACTCCGCCACCCGGACCGCGCACCGCACCATCCGCAGCGTGTCCGCACTGATGGTGTCCAGCGGCCCGGAACATCGAGCACACCCAGCAACGCACCCGTCAAAGGGTCCGTGATGGGCGCCGCCGTGCAGGCCCAGTCGTGGTGGGTGCGGACCAGGTGCTCGGCGGAGAACAGCTGCACCGGCCCGCCGGTGACCAGCGCCTCGCTGATGGCGTTGGTGCCGATGCCCGCCTCGGACCAGTCGGCGCCTTCGGAGAACTCCAGCCGGTCCGCCCGCCGCAGCGCCTCCCGGCTGCCCACGCCACAGAATCTCCCCAGTTGCGTCGGTGAGCACCAGCAGGTGCCGGCCGGAACTGGAATCATCGGCCGGCAGGTCCTGCAGCGCCGGCATCACCCGCTGCAGTGGTGCTCGCGCCGCAGCTGCTGCACCTCGGACGGATCGTGCAGGTGCCGCGGGCTGCGCTGGTCCGAACTGATGCCCAGGGCCATGGACCGGCGCCACGACTCCACCAGCGGCACGGGGATCTCCGGGCGCGGGACACGGGAGATGACCAGCTCGTGCGCCTTTCGCAGGGCACGCGCGTACTTTGCCGGGTCCGAGAACCTCAGGCCGTAGTCCACCCTCTCCTCCTCACCGCCGGCGTCCTTGCCGGGGCTTGTCGAATAGACGCAGGTCACAAACAGATGCGAGGGTGGACGCGTGGATGCCGACATCAACTTCTATTTCGACCCGGTCTGCCCTTTCGCCTGGATGACAAGCAAGTGGGTGCGGCAGGTGCAGGCCCAGCGCTAGTACGCCGTGGACTGGCGGTTCATTTCGTTGCGGCAGATCAACGCGACAGTCGACTACGACGCGCATTTCCCGCCTGAATACGAGGCCGGACACACCGCCGGGCTCCGGCTCCTGCGGGTGGCGGCCCGGGCACGTGCGGAGCATGGCCGCGAGTCCATCGCCCGGCTGTACGAGGCGTTCGGGACCCACATCTTCGAAGCTGCCCCGGACACGGCCAGCAGCGAGGGCGAAGTGCGTGAGCGGCGGGGGACGCGGGGGTTCGTGGAGCCGATCCTGGCCCGGGCCGGCCTGCCCCTGGAGCTTGCGGAGGCCCTCGACGACGACTCCTGGGACAGCGAGATCCGGCAGGAGACCGATGAGGCGCTGGTGCTGACGGGCAAGGATGTGGGCACGCCCATCATCCACTTTGAGCCACCCACGGGTGTGGCCTTCTTCAGCCGGTGATCAGCCGGCTGCCGGACGACCAGTCGGCCGCCGAGCTGTGGGACCACGTGGTGGGGCTGGCACGGTTCCCCGGGTTCGCGGAGCTCAAGCGGAGCCTGCGCGAGCAGCCGCAGCTCCCGGCCTTCGGGGTTACCTCCGGTGCAGTCGGTCAGCAGGAGGACTGGCACGGCGGCAGCCGGCGGCAGAAGAAGTGACCGTCTGTAAGGATGGACCCATGAATCAGAACAGCATCCGCCACCACCAGGAGTCGGTCACGGTCAAGGCATCAGCGGAGGCGCTGTACGACCTGGTCTCCGACGTCACCCGCACCGGTGAGTGGAGCCCGGTCTGCAGGCGGTGCTGGTGGGACGACGAGGACAGCGCCGGCCAACCCGGTGCGTGGTTCACCGGGCGCAATGAGCTGCCGCAGCGGACCTGGGAGACCCGGTCCCAGGTGGTGGCTGCCGAGCGGGTCCGCGAGTTCGCCTGGGTGGTGGGCGGCAGGTTTGTCCGCTGGGGTTTCACACTGGCCCCGGCAGATGGCGGGACCACGCTCACCGAGTCGTGGGAGTTCCTGCCGGAGGGCATAGCCATGTTCGGGGAAAAATACGGTGCTGACGCTGACGCCCAGATCGCCGACCGCACCCGGCAGGCGCTGGATGGCATTCCGAAAACCCTCGCAGCGATCAAGCGGATCGCCGAGTCCAGCGCCGCACATGAGGACGCCAGGTCCTAGGACTAAAGCTGCTGCACCACAGAGGGTTGCCCGGCGCCGGCCGGATGACCGTGGCGGGGGACGCAGGCGCGGTGGTGCCGCCGTCGTCCGCTGTCTCCAGAGGGTGCCGCCACGCGCACGGATGAGCGGGGCTGGGCGGCCACCGGCCAGGACAGGCGCAGCCGTGCCCAGGGCTACGCCTGTCCGTTGCCGGTACGGGAACGCCATGCCTCGAGCTGCTCGATGGTTTCCGGATGCTGGTACGCAATCTTCTGCCCGCTGTCCAGCGAGATGGTGTTGCCGTGGGTCCTGATACCCTCCGGGATCTGCCGCCCGGCGCCGCTTGAGCGCACGAAGTTGTCCTTGGCGCCCACAAAACTGTTCCGGGCAATCTCGATGTCGCAGGGCAGCTCCACGTCATAGGTCAGCAGGTGCGTGCCCATGCCTGCCTGGTCCGGCCGGATATTGGCAGCCCATGAGAAGCCCGCATCGCGGCATTCGTTATCCGTAAACGCGCACCGGATGTGTCCCGTGCCTGCAGCCGGTGTTCCCCGGGACCAGACCTCAAGGCTCTGGTTGCAGTTCTCAATGGTGTTGCCCACGAACCGGCAGTCCGTCCACGCAACGTTGGATCCCTCGGCATTGCCCTGCATGGTGGTGCCCGTGTCATATGTCTGCCGGATCATGTTGCCCTGGACCAGCACGTTGGCGCAGCCAATCCAGATTTCCACGCCGTTCCCGTACCGGGTGGTCTTTGATACCCGCGAACCGCCGATTTCCTCAATCAGGCAGTCCGTGATCTGCGCGTTCTGGGTCCCGTAAATTCCTACACCGTGGGCGCCGTGGCCAAGGATGTGCAGGTCCGAGGCGTTGGTGTTGGAGGCGGGCCGGAAACCCTGCTGCTTCACGGCTATCTCCACCCCGGCACCCGGGGATGCGCCCAGCTTCACGTACACGTGGGTGTCGTCGCTGTAAAAGTCCCAGTCCTGCGCCAGGTCAGCCAGGTTCCACCGCTTCCAGCCATGGATGGTGCCGCCGGCCTTCAGGAATCCGGCGTCGGTTGAGGTTCCGGCCGTGTTGCCGGTGAACTCCCCGGATCCGGCCGTCAGGTTCAGCTTCCACACGTTGGGGCTGTGCAGCACCCACGCGTCCGTGCTCACCTTGTAGCCGTTGATCTGCGGCAGCGCTCCGCTGCCGTAGGAGCCGAGGGTAAAAGCTCCCGTTGTCCCTTTCAGCGCAGGAACCTTGAGGGAGCCCCAAAACACGTCTCCGCGCCGCAGTAAGACCGCGTCGCCGCGCCCCACTTCGCCGGTGTCAAGCGCCGCCCGGACCCTTCCAAGCGTCTGCCAGGGTGCTGCCTTGGTGCCCGGGTTGGCATCGTCCCCGCCGCTGCTGACGAAGCGGGTGTTCGCGTAGGCAGGGGAGGGAACAACCGCCGCGGCCGGGGGAGTAAGCGCGCTGGGCACCCCGGCCGTTACTGCCGCAGCCCCAATCCACTCCAGGAACCGCCGGCGCCCCAGCATCATGATGTCTCACCGGCCAGGGACTCGGCACGGCGGCAGCTGAAAGGGCGGGGGAGGGGTTTTGAAAAAGGCACCAAAAGATTTTACAGGTCCTGGACTGCATTGGCTGAATCGCCGCTGCCCGCGCGTTAACGGAGGGTAATGCGGCCTTGGCATCTGCACACGTACATGTGGCTGCGTTCGGGGCGCACTCATCCCGAAAAGCAGGCGTGACCCGTTGACAGGCAAAGTTGCGCAGAACTGGCAGGTGATACCGATCCGGGGGAGTGTCCCCTGCGGAATGCCCGACGCCTCGCCTCGGCGCACGTCTTGGACAAGTATCAATTCCCGGACAGTCCGGGCATGGTCTTCGTACACTGGGGTTCATGGTCTCCCGTATCAGCGAACTGGTCCTCAACTGTGCCGATCCGGAACTCCTGGCGGGGTTCTGGAGCCAGGTGCTCGGATATGTCGAGCTCGGCCGGGAGGACGGTGCAATCGAGATCGGCCCTCCGGACGCCGGGTTCGGCGGCCTGCAGCCCACCATCATCCTGAGCCCGAGCAGCAACCCGCGGACCGGACGCCTCCCTTTGCACATTGACGTCAACCCGGTGGACCGGGACCAGGACGCCGAGCTGGAACGCCTGCTTGCCCTTGGAGCCCGCCCGGCCGACGTCGGGCAGACCGGCAGCGAGCAGTGGCACGTCCTGGCCGACCCTGAAGGCAACGAGTTCTGCCTCCTGCGCAAACGGCTTGACCCCTGACCGGCTACGGAAGCGGCTGCCTCTCGCCGACGGCATCCGCACCGTCAGGCGGGACGTAGGTCCGGCGCCGCCGCTCCAGCCGCAGCTGTTGTCCCGGCGAAGGGATCCGTGCGCCCTTGGCGCGGTTGCACCGGCTGCAGGCGGCCACAAAATTCTGGAGGCTGGTGGATCCGCCCTTCGACCAGGGATAGAAGTGGTCGCCATGCTCGGCCGCCCGGGGGCACCGGCGGCCAAAACCCGTCTCCATCTCACATACGCCGCCGGCCCGTGCCATCCCTGCGCGGCGCTGCTGGCGCGTAAAGCGCCGCACTGGATCCCGCCGTCGAACGTCCCGTGCATTGATAACGGCCGCGGCAATGATGAGGACGACTGCGATCGCGCCCGGGAGCGTCACCCCGGTCACCACGCGGTCCAGCATGGAGCGGAAAACTCCGGCTGCCGTGGCCACTCCGGACCCGGCGCCGGCATCCGCCTGCGGCATGAGCGAAAGAATGGCTGAGCCGAAGAACCACAGGGTGACAGCCATGAACGCCAGGCGAAGGCCCATGCGTGTCCAATAAATGCGTCTCAGTTCCGGCATTCGGATGTCCCCCAACTCGTCCGCAGGCCGTGACGCTGCCGTCCCGGATCTAACGAGATCGTACAGTCCTCATCCTCCAGGCGGGCCTATTCGCGGTAGTTCAGGGCGTCGAACTGCTCCTGCCAGTGCGACTTCTCGCCCTCCACGTAACGCCTGTGCGCCGTGTTCCATTTGGGCCATATCTCAGACGCGACTTTGTTACCGGACTCCGCGGGCCCTGGGGCCCGGGTTGCCTGCGGTGGGGTTGGCGCCCGGGGTACGTTCAGTTTGGGGCCAGCGGCGGTTTTCCTCTGCACGCGCGTCCGGGTGTTTCCCCTAATGATCAGGTGCGCGAGGTTCCCAAGCCCAACTACCAGGCCGAATGCCGCCCAGAGAATACCGACCAGGACCAGGGAACCCAGAAGGACGCCAATCCAGAGCAGCAGCCCGATCGCAGGAAACAGGAAGACCATGGTCGGCTTTTTAAAGCGTTTCGGGGACCGGGCGCCCAGGAAAGAGCGTCGAGTACTGTTTCCGGAACATCCTGCGCCCGATGAGGCGGTAGCCCAGGCGGACCGGCGGGGGGATCTCCTTGAACAGTTCCTTCCGGTCTGCGGGCGGATTCGTGGCCAGCACCATCCCCAGATAGGTGACCAGGAATTTCTTGTCAAACTGCTCAATGCTGTGCTGCCCCAGCCCGTCCATTTCCTTCTCGGTCATCACCCTGTCCGCAACGGGCATCACCTCCGTGACCTCTCGGCGCAGGTGCACTTTGAGGATTGCCGACAGGTCCTCGTAGCGCCCGGCCAGTTCCGCAGCGGACTCTGCATCCGGCGTCGCCATCCAGCGCAGGCGGACGGGCTCAATGCCCTCGAGCCGCTGGGTGACCTGCCGGTGCTGCTCCAGCATCTGCGCCACGTGAAGCGCGCACGCAGGTGCCCGCTGGCCCAGCTGCGGGTACATCAGCAGGTCCTCGCCCTCGTGGTGGATGTGGAGCACCTTGTCGAAGTTCCCCAGCACTTCCCCCACGTAGGCGGCGCGGGCAGTGTCGCCAGCACTCACGGAGCGCACCAGGCCGGGCGCCTCGTCGTAAGCCCACAGGAAAAAGCGGTGTATGCGCCGCATGCCCGCTGACCCGGTGCACAGGACGGGGCCGGGCGGCAATGGAGCTGCGGTCTCGCCGGGCTGCATTGTGAAGAAGTCGGTCATTGGAGGGGCCCCTAACGGCGGTCAAGCGAGACCAGGACCTCTCCCCGGGAGCATTTTATCGCTTGCACCAAAGCCGAACAATGGTCCGGACCAGCCGCAGGGGCGGTCACCCCGCCATGCAACCTCTCATACAGAGGCCTGCGCGCAGGACCGAGCCAGCCTGCGCACCCCGACAGGCGTATTACGGGTTGGAAGGCGTGCCCTTGACACCCGGCCCAGGCCTGAGAATTATCAGAGGTGCCGGTGCGCCTGGTTGTCCGTCGCAGGATCACCCGAAGGCTGGCTTCCTGGAGGGTTACCGAATGCAGCCAGCACTCCCGCGGCACAGATCCCTCCGGAGCGTGGCCGCAGCCGCCGCAACCCTCCTGGCCTTCTCTGTTGCGGGCTGCACTTTCACCCCGCAACCTGCTCCTCAGCCGGACCAGCCGTCCCCAACTGTTTCGTCCCCGGCAGCGGCCCCCACGACAGCCCTGCCGCCGCCTCACGGCAGGCCTGTCTTTCCCCTGCGCGATGTCCAGATCGCTGCCGTGGGCGACATGAACGGCGTGCGGACCTATGCGGCTGACAGCCCGTCCGGCCGGAACGCTGCGGCGATCACGCGGCTGGTGCAGAACAACGAGATCGACGCGTTCCTGGGGATCGGGGACTTCCAGTACGACGCCGCGTACTGCGAGGACTATGTGAAGTACTGGACGAGGCTCTGGGCCGGCACTCTGCCCAAGCTGTACTGGGTATCCGCCCCTAACCATGACTGGAAACCCGGCCGCAATGAGGACCTCGACGATTTCATGAACGGCCAATGCCCGGGGTCCTCTGCCAAGGCCGCAATCAACCATGAGCGCGGGTTCATCGAAAACGGCCAACCCTACTCGAAGGACTTCGGGAACTGGCATTTCGCGTTCCTCTCCTCCGCGCACTGGCGGTACAACCCGGCGCGGGCCCAGGCGCTCACAACGTGGCTGGACCGGGACCTCGCTGCCGCCAAGGCTGCGGGCAAGCACTTGGCAGTGGTGCACCACGAGCCGTACTTCACGTCCAGCACCGAAACGCATGAGCGGAACAAGGACCACAAACCGTGGATCGACGTGATGTGGAAGCACGGTGTCCGCCTGACCCTGTCCGGGTCGCAGCACAACTACGAACGCTCGTGCCCGGTGAACAACGAAGACGAGTGCGTCAGCGACGGGATGACGTCCTTCCAGGTTTCCACGGGAGGCGTCGGCCTCCGCCCCTTCACCAGCAGCCCTCCGTACATCGTCAAGCGCTTCAGCGACACCCACGGGTTCCTCCGGCTGGCACTGCGGGTGGACGGATCCTTCGACTGGAACTTCGTGCCGACGTCGGGGTCCAGCACGGACGCGGGAACGCGGTCCGCAGCGGAGTAATACAGAGAGCACGACGGCGGTGCTGCCGCCGGCTTTGCCGCGGGCGGTGACGCCGGTCCAGCCGGCATGGGACACTTCGGCCATGGGCATCGAACAGTGGTGGACGAAGCTGCAGCCATTGACACGGCAGTGGCTGATCAACAACAACGGAGATCAGGTTCCGGCGACAATAGTGGCCGAGATTGCGGAAGCCGGCGGACCGGCCAGCGATGACTCCTGGTGGGCCGGCCAGGATGAAACCCCCGGGCACTACTTCCCGGACGACGCCATCGACTGGGTCGAAGCGACCGCGAACGAGGAAGAGCCCGGCTAGGATCACGGCCCCCGTTTCGGGACCTATGGCACGTCCCGGCCGCCGCGCCGTCCATCAGACTGGAGACTGCACGAGTGGAGGTTCAGGAATGGCTGTTCTGGTTGCCTATGCCAGCGCGATGGGTTCCACGCAGGAGATCGCCCAACATATAGCGGACCGCATGGCGTCCACGCTGGACGGCGTCGAGTGCCGGTCCGTGGACGAGGTCGAGTCGGTCTCCGGCTACGACGCCGTGGTGATTGGCAGCGCCGTCCACAATCAGTCGTGGTTGCCCGCGGCCGATCAGTTCTTCGCCCGGCATGCGTCCGAGCTGGGCAAGCGGTCCGTCTGGGCCTTCAACGTGGGGATGGCGGACGCACTGCCAAAGCCGTTCCGCAAAAAAGGCGCGGCACTGCAACAGGCACGCCTTGCAGGAGCAATGCCCCAGGACGTTGCGCTTCGCGGCCACCGCATGTTCTCCGGCGTCTACAAGGCAGACCAGATGTCGTCAGCGCTGCGCTTCCTGTTCCGGCTCACCGGCGGCCGCTTCGGGGACTTCCGGGACTGGACCGCAATCAACGCCTGGACCGACGAGATCGCGGCCCAGCTCGCCACACCAGCATCGCCCACCTCCCCAGGCAGCGCCACCGCATGACGACGGCGGCCTGCGCGCCTGCGGTCCTGTCGCCTTAAGCCAGCCACGGCTAAGCCCCAAACAACCGCCGGCGCGGCCGGCAGGAATGCCAACCGCGCCGCCGTCGTACTTCTTAGGAGAGGTTTACGTAGCTACCCGCCTGAAACCGCTTAGGAAACCTGCAGTCCGCCGTTGATGTCGTAGGTGGCCGCGGTGATGAAGCCGGCGTCCTCGCCCATGAGGAAGGCCATCAAAGCCGCCATGTCAGTCACTGTTCCCACGCGGCCCACCAGGATGTCCTTGGACATCTCCTTCTTTCGCTCATCGGTCAGGGTGCCGCCCATGATGTCCGTGTCCACGGGCCCCGGGGCGATGCAGTTGACGGTGATGCCGTGCTCGCCCATCTCGCGGGCCAGGGCGCGGGTGAAGCCGATGATGCCGGCCTTGGCGGAGCTGTACGCCACCTTGGAGTAGGTGCCGCCGCCGCGCTGGGCGGAGATGGATGAAATGCTCACCACCCGGCCAAGCTTCCGGTCAATCATCCCGCCAAGGACGCGCTGGGTCACCAGGAAGGTCCCGGTCATGTTGATCGCGAAGACCCGCTCCCAGCCTTCCTTGGTTTCCTCCATGAAGGGCCGCGGCGAGCTGATGCCGGCGATGTTGGCCAGCGCCACGATGGGAGGCAGTTCCGCCTCCACGCGGCTGATGGCGGCATCGATGGACGCTTCGTCCGAGACATCCGTCTGGAGGCCCAGCGCCTGCACGCCGTGCTTGTCTCCGATCTCCTTGGCGGCCAGGGCGGCAGCCTCGCCGTCGATGTCCAGGATGGCGATGTTCCAGCCCTCGCGGGCCAGCCTGTCAGCCGTCGCGCGGCCAATGCCGCGCTCCGAGGCAGCGCCGGTCAGGACGGCCGTGCGTGCAGCGGGAAAAACGGTGGTTTCGGTCATTCTGGTTCAACTCCTGTGTTGGATTCCTGGGCTTTGATGAAGCGTGCGTAGTCGTCGTAGGTCTGGTTGATGTGCTCGTCCATGGCCTTGCGGGCCGTTTCCGGTTCTCCCGTGGCAATCGCCGCCAGGACCAGCCGGTGGTGCTCCAGGGCATGGCGCTGGACTTCCGGGAACGCCGAGGTTTCCCGGCGGGTGGTGTACAGCAGGTGGCCCAGCTGGCCCAGCAGCGCCGGGAGGAACGGGTTCGCCGACGCCTTGAACACCACGTTGTGGAAGGCAAGGTCCGCCAAGGTCACGGCGTCCAGGTCCCCGGCCTCGTGGGCCGCTTCCAAGTCTGAAATCGCCTTCTCCATGGCGGCGAAGTGCTCCGGTGTGGCGTGCCGGGCGGCCAGCTCGGCGGCCCCCGTTTCCATGATGCGCCGGACTTCGAGGAGCTTCAGCGCTGCCTCGTCAATCCCGGTGCCGCGGGCTGCTGCGCGGAGGATGGCCTCCAGACCCGTCCATTCCTCGGGCGGATTCACATAGGTCCCCAGCCCGCGCCGGACCGTCACGATGTTCTGGGCCTGCAGGGTCTTCAGTGCCTCACGGACCGTCAGCCTGCTGACATCCGCCGACTTAGCGAGTTCCGCCTCCGCCGGCAGCGACGACTGGGGCGGGAGCTCGCCGGAGAGGATGCGTTCCAGGAGCTCGGCGAACACAGAGTCCGCCAGCGTTATGCGGCTCACCGGCATCCCTCCTCCGTTGGCTTGTCAGATGTCTTATGTCCGGATAGTGTGGCACCCGTCACTCGACGGAGTCAATTCCAAAAGGCACTGGCGTCCTTCGAGGAGAGCCGGGCAGCGCGCCCGGGCTCTTGTCCCCAAGGAGTACATCAACGTGGATATACAACTGCTACTTGCGCTGGTACTGGGCATCGCGACCATCGTCGTGCTCGTACTGCGCACCCGGCTCGACGCGTTCGTCGCGCTGCTCATCGCCGCCCTTGTGACCGGCCTGGTGGCCGGCCAAAGCCCCCTCGACATCGTCAAAGCCATCACCACAGGCTTCGGCAACACCCTCGCCTCGATCGGCATCGTGATCGGGCTCGGCGTGGCCATCGGCAAGATCCTTGAAGTCTCGGGCGCCGCCAACGCGCTGGCCCTGGCCTTCCTGCGGCTCTTCGGCAAGGGCCGGGAGCCCTGGGCCATGGGCACCGTGGGCGCCCTGGTGTCCATCCCGGTCTTCTGCGACTCCGGCTACGTCATCATGAACCCGCTGGCCCGCTCCATCGCACGGGTCAAGCGCGCCGGCTACGTAACCCTGGCCCTGGCACTGGGCGTCGGCATGACCCTGACGCACCACCTGGTCCCGCCGACCCCCGGCCCCCTTGCCGTCACCGGCCTGCTGGGCGCGGACCTGGGCGCCGTCATCCTCACAGGCCTGGTGTTCACCGTCCTGCTCCTTCCGATTGCCGTGACTTACGCCAAGTGGATGGGACCCAAGCTCGAAAGCGCCGTTACCGAGGAAGTCCGCGAGGCCGTCTACGGCCGCGCCGCACTTGTGGGTGCTTCCGAGGGATCCCACCACGGCAGCACGGGAACCATCACCGCCGACGACACCCCTGCGCAGGACGAAGATTTGCCGGACGATCCC
Organism: Arthrobacter sp. AK04; assembly: GCF_021129155.1. Lineage (GTDB taxonomy): Bacteria > Actinomycetota > Actinomycetes > Actinomycetales > Micrococcaceae > Arthrobacter > Arthrobacter quantipunctorum. The sequence goes on along the minus strand of NZ_JAJOMC010000007.1, from coordinate 33,891 downwards.
GAACTGGACCTGGGCACCCCGCCGGAGGGCGCCAAGCCGCACCGCGTCGGTGCATTCCTGGCCTCCCTGCCCCTGCTGGTCCCGCTGCTGCTGATCGTCCTGAACACGGTCACCGGCGCCATGGACCAGAACGCCCAGGGCGTTGTGGGCGGCAAGTACGAGCCGTCCGCCTGGGTTGTTCCCTTCGCCTTCATCGGCAACCCGGTGATCGCGCTGATCATCGGCGTCCTGCTGGCCGTCTGCGTCCTGCTGCCGCGGTGGACCCCGCGCAGCCGCATCCAGGGCTGGTTTGCCGAGGCTGCCGCCTCCGCCGGCCTCATCCTGCTGATCACCGGTGCCGGCGGCGCCCTGGGACAGGTGCTCCGCAGCTCGGGCGTGGGTGACGCACTGGCCGAGGCCATCGCCGCCACGGCCCTGCCCGCCTTCCTGGTGCCGTTCCTGGTGGCCACCCTGGTCCGGCTGGCCCAGGGCTCGGGCACGGTGGCAATGATCACCGCCGCCTCCGTCACGGCCCCGCTGGTGGGCACGCTCGGCATCGATCCTCTGGTGGCGGCCATGGCCTGCACCGCCGGATCCATGATCCTGAGCTACTTCAACGACTCCTACTTCTGGGTGGTCACCCGGTTCACCGGGCTCGAAGGCACCGCGGCGCTCCGCGGCTGGTCCGGCATCACCACCGCCGTTTGGGCCGGCTCCATCCCGCTGCTGTTCATCCTGAACCTCATCCTGGGCTGAGCCGCTCTCCGCTGTAGGACACGCTGACCAAGCGCCGTGAGGGCCTGGGTCCGGTTTCAAACCGGGCCCAGGCCCTTCCGTGTTGGGCCGCGAATCTCGCCGCCCACCCTGCCGCCGCCCCTCTGGCCGCGCGGACACCGCCGCGCCACCATGGGCCCTTGGACTCTGGCCGCACGGCGGGCAGGCGGGCAAAGTGGAGCCACACGCTGGATAGCCAGGGAAAGAAGGCACCATGCCCCGCACATCTGTCCTCACCGGCGCTGCCTCGGGCATCGGGAAGGCAACCAAGGACCTGCTTGAGCAGCGGGGCGAACGCGTCATTGGGGCGGACATCCACGACGCCGAGGTGGTGGTGGACCTTTCCACCGCTGCAGGGCGCGCAGCCCTGGTCCAGGAGGCGGGCAGGATCAGCGGCGGATCCATCGATGCCGTCTACGCCGTTGCCGGCCTGGCCGTCCCGGCGCCCGCCACCGTGGCCGTGAACTATTTCGGCACCATCGCCACGATTGAAGGCCTCCGGCCCCTTCTGGCGGGATCGACTGCTCCACGGGCCGTCCTCGTTTCTTCGATGGCAGCCCTCATGGCAAGCGACGATGAGCTCGTCGCCCTGCTTGCTGCGGAAGATGAGACGGCCGCCATGGCCCGCGCCGAGGTCCTCGCCCAGGAGCCCACGACCACCGGCCGGCTGATCTACGCTTCGACCAAGCTGGCGCTCTCAAGATGGGTCCGGCGCCAGGCCGCCTCGTCAGCGTGGGCCGGGGCCGGGATCCCGCTGAACGCAGTAGCGCCCGGCATCATCGCCACTCCTATGACAGCCGAGCTGATTGCCACCCCGGCCCGGCGGGAGGCGCTGCTCGGACTGGTCCCTATGCCGCTGAACGGCATCGCCGAGCCTATCGTCGTCGCCCGCCTTTTGGCGTGGCTCAACAGCGAGGAGAACACGCACCTGTGCGGGCAGGTCATCTATGTCGACGGCGGCAGCGACGTCGTCCTGCGGGGAGACTCGGTCTGGTGACCAGCTGTCCTGCCACGCGAGGCTCTGTACGCGTTTGCGTAACTTTTGGCTGCGCGGGTACACGGAACCCGCGCCAACTCTTGGGCCCGCAGCAGCAGCGGACCCAAAAGTTTCGCAGTTCGGTAACGTCAGCACCCCAAGGAGCATCATGACCAGGCCCAGGCTTTCGGCATTCAGCGTTCTCACCTTCAGCGGCCTGGTCATCCTCACAGGCTGCTTCGGCCCGCCGGCCCCGGCGCCCACGAGTACCCCCACCGCCCCAACAGCGACGGCGGCACCCACCACCAGCGCGGCCGCACCAAGCACGACGGCGGGCCCCACCGCGGTGACCAGCCTGCCGGTGGCCCCGCCCTCCACAGCCGCCGCCCCGCCGTCGTCCGCCCCTGCCAGCCCGCCGCCTACCGAGGAACCTGCCCCAACTGGGCTTCCGGAGCAGGTTGCCCCGCTGACCATCTACTACGTGGCCATCGACGACAACGGCGTCTCAGGTCCCTTGATCGGCTGCGGCGACAGCCTCGTGGCCACCACCACGGCGCCGGTCCGCTTCACTGACCAGGTGGGTCCCAGCATCGAGACGCTGCTCGCGAACAAGAGCCGCGACGTCGGCCTCTCGGGGCTGGTGAACGTCCTGTACCAGTCCAGCCTCACCTACGCCGGCGGGGAGCTGGCCGGCAGCACCATCACCATCTACCTCACCGGGCAGTTCATGCTGGGCGGCGTATGCGACATCCCACGGGCGAAGGCGCAGCTGGAGTACACGGCCATGGCCGCAGCCGGGGCCACGAGCGCCCAGGTGTTCGTCAACGGCCGCCCCATCGACGAGGTACTGAGCCTCAAATAATGCCCGCAGAGGGCGCAGGGAGGTGGCGACGCTCGCCGGGCAGCCGGCGCAGAAGCCTTCACGCTCATTGCACACAGGCGGCGGGGCGCCCAGCAGAAATGCCGGCCGCCCCGCCGTCGTACTTTGGGAGCAGTTACCCGCGCGCCTGCAGGCTCGGCACGCCGTCCTGGATTACGAACGAAGCCTTCGTCGAAACCGGTGCGCCCGGCGTCGTCACGTAGTCCAGCGTCCGGAAGTCCGCCGTCATGGCGTCCCGCGTGATCTTGGTGTTCACGTAGCCGCGGTTGTCGTTGAAGAACTTCAGGTGCGGGTTCCACGCCATCACCGGGTCAGTGGTGGAACCGGTGCCGTTGCCGGTGGAGGTGATGGACGTGCACACCAGCTCCGAACCCACCACGGGCGAGGCCGGATCCTTGTAGTCCACCTTGAGGTCGTTGGCCCAGTTGCGGTGCACGTCGCCGGTGAGCACGACGGCGTTGCGCACCTTCGCGTCCAGCCAGCCCTGGGTGATGCGGCGGCGGGAGGCGGCGTACCCGTCCCAGCCGTCCATGGAGACGTCGTCGATCTCCAGGGCCTGCGCCCGGTCCCGCTCGGCGAAGAACACCTGCTGGCCCAGGATGTCCCACCGCTGCGTGGAGTTCCGGAACCCGTCCAGCAGCCACTTCTCCTGCTCCGCGCCGGTGATGGTCCGGTTCTCCGCGAGCCGTTCGGCCACGTTCTTCTTCCACCCGTCGCCGGCCAGCTGGTCGTCGCGGTACTGCCGGGTGTCCATCATGTGGAAGTTGGCCAGCTGGCCCCACTGGATGGTGCGGTAGATCTTCATGTCGAACCCGGCCGGCACGGAGGACCTCCGCAGCGGCATGTTCTCGTAGTACGCCTGGAACGCGGCGGCGCGGCGCTGGCGGAACCGCTCGGTGGTGTCGTTGAGCTGGCCCGCGTCGCGGTTCTCCGGGATCTCGTCCGCCCAGTTGTTGTCCACCTCGTGGTCATCCCACACCACCAGCCAGGGCGCCACTGCGTGCGCTGCCTGCAGGTCGGTGTCGGACTTGTACTGCGCGTGCCGCTGCCGGTAGCCCTGCAGCGTGGTGGTCTCCGGGCCCTGGTGGTCGCGCGGGTTGCCGCCGCCGATCACGTAGCTGTCCTTCTTGTACTCGTACAGGTAGTCACCCAGGTGCAGCACCAGGTCCGGCTGGTCCTCGGCCAGGCGCGTGTAGGCGGTGAAGTAGCCGTGCTCGTACTGCGAGCAGCTGGCGAACGCCATGGCCAGCGCGGCCGGCGTCTCGTGCGGCGCGGGGCTGGTGAGGGTGCGGCCCACGGCGCTGAGGTGGCGGCCGCTGCGGAAGCGGTAGAAGTATTCGCGGCCGGGCTTCAGGCCCTGGAGCTCCACGTGGACGGAGTGGGCGGTTTCAATCCGGGCGTGTTCGACGCCGCGGGCTACTACCGTGCGCATGTTTGCGTCCTCAGCCACTTCCCAGGCCACGGGGACCGGGCGTGCGGGCATGCCGCCGAGGCCGTCCTCGGCCAGGGGGTCCAGCGCCAGGCGCGTCCAGATCACGAAGCCGTCCGGCCACGGCTCGCCCGACGCTATGCCGAGCATGAACGGATCGGTGCGGAGGCCGGCGTCGTCCGCTGTTGATACGGCGACGGCGGCACCCGGCAGGGCAGCGACGAGCCCGGCACCCAGGCCGGCGGAAATAAGGGATCTGCGGGAGATGTTATCCATGCGTCCGAACCTAGGGAGCCCGGTTGGACAGGTCTTGAGGGGAATGTAAATGAAGAGTTAACTGCGTGACAAGAGATGTCTTTTTGGTCAGATTCCCGTGGTCTTGGCTTTAGGGGGCACAACAAGTCCACTAAGCCCCTATCCACCCAGGGCTGCGGGGAGCAAAATGACGGGATGAAAAGACTTCTTACGGCCAGTATTGCAGCGGCGGCGATGGTGCTGGGCGGCATCACCCTGGCAGCCCCGGGCGCCGCTGCCGGACCGTTCCACATTCCCGGACAGATCATGGTCAAGTTCCGGGACCGCGGTGCGGCGGCCGCGGTGCTGCGGGGATACGGACTTAGCGACGGACCTGAGATCGGCGGCACCGGCGCCCGCCTGATCAAGGTTCCGGCCGGGAAAGAACTCCAGCTCGTTGAAGCCCTGGGCCGCAACCCGGCCGTCGAGTACGCCGAGCCGGACCAGGTCGTCACTCCCGCTGCCGCCGACCCGTACCTCGACCGCCAGTACGCACTGAACAACACGGGCCAGTCCTTCACGAACACCGCCGGCACGCTGACTGTCGGCGCGGGCACAGCGGACGCGGACGTGGACGCCGTTGAAGCGTGGGGCGTCACCAAGGGCCTTGGCATAAGGGTTGCCGTGCTCGACTCCGGAGTGGCAATGGACCACCCGGACCTCAACCCGAACGTTGCCCTCCGGGCCAACTTCAGCAATGCGCGGACCAACGAGGACAAATACGGCCATGGCACGCATGTTGCCGGCATCATCGCCGCCGTCGCGGACAACGGCATGGGCGTCGCCGGGGTGTGCCCGGGCTGCTCCATCCTGGCCGGCAAGGTCCTCAACGACAGTGGGGGCGGGTCCAGCTCTGGGCTCGCCAACGGGATCAACTGGTCCGTCAGCAACGGCGCGAAGGTGATCAATATGAGCCTGGCAGTGCGGCCGTCACGCACTCTGGAGACGGCCGTCAACAACGCCTGGAACAAAGGTGTGGTGCTTGTTGCCGCAGCAGGCAACGGGGGGAACCAAAACATGATGTATCCAGGCGCATACTCCAACGTCATTGCTGTCGCGGCCACTGATAATCATGACAACAAGGCCTCGTTCTCAACCTATGGGCCGTGGGTGGATATTGCCGCGCCCGGCGTCAGCGTCTACTCCACCTTCCCGACCGGCTCCTTTGTCCTGGGAACCCAGAACAACCGTTCCTCCGGCTATGACATCGGCAGCGGCACCTCAATGTCCGCGCCGATTGTGGCTGCCACGGCCGCCCTCGCCTGGAGCGTCAACCCCGGATTGGACAACCAGGCCATCCGTGACAAGGTCCAATCAAGCGCGGACAGGATCCCCGGCACCGGCACCTACTGGGCCAACGGCCGCGTCAACGCGAACAACGCAGTCCGGTAACTGCACCGCAGGCTGCAGGCTGAAAGCTACAACCCGGTTGCCCGCCCGCGGCGGAGGTATTTCACGTGGAGGTAGGCCATCAGTGCCAGCAGGGGAGTGTGGATCGCCGGCAGGTTGTGCGCGAACCACCTGGGCAGGTAGATGTCCGTGACCGAGCCGGACTCGGCGCCGTACCGCTTGGCCAGCCCTGTGAGGGGGCAGCGGAACCCGTTTCCGGCGAACACCAGGGTCTCGGCGGTGACCACTGCTGCGGCTATGCCCGCACGTTTGTCGGTACGCCCGGCCAGCCCGCTGACGAGCAGATAGACAACGCACGACTCAATCGACAGCCACGCCAGGGTATGGACTGCCTTGATGGCGACGACGGCAGCATGGTTGGGCTTTGTCCCGTTGCCGGCAGCCTCACGTTGCCGCAGCCGGGGGCTCCGCCGGGGTGTCCTGCTCACCCCTGCAACTTCCCACGCAATGCCCCCGGTGCAGAAGTGCCATAAGTCCCGCCGGACGTCTCGGCCACCCACGTGAATGGCCCCGGCCGCAGCGGGAAACTGCGGCCGGGGCCACCGTGTTTCTGGTGCGGCGGGGGCGCCGCCGCGGAACACTTCTAGGCGCGGGCCTTGTGTCCCTTGGTGAGGACAAGTGCCAGGGCAACCATGCCAATGCCGAGCACCAGGTGCAGGATGTTGTCAAAGCTGTTCAGCGGTACGAAGTTGCCGGCCGAGTCCTGGGGAACCACCAGGCCGTAGACGAACAGCACCAGGTAGATGGCGCCGCCGTAGAGAAGGTAGGAGCGGGCGCCGCCGGCCGTCTTTGCCAGGGCGATGCCGGCGACGCCGAACAGCAGGTGGACGATGTTGTGCAGGGCTGAGACCTGGAACAGGCCCAGCAGCAGGGCCTCGGAGTGGTGGCCGGCAAAGTGCAGCTGGTCGAAGTTGGCCGTGATCCCGGGTACGAAGCCCAGGATGCCGACCAGCAGGAATACGGCTCCTACTGCCAGTGATGCCTTTTGGACGTTGGTGCGGGTAGCCATCCCGGTGCTGGTGTGTGTTGCCACAATAGACTCCTCATGCGATATGCGTTCATGGATTAGCCGGTTTATATTCCTGCCAACCCAAGGGGTTATGCCTGCTATTCGCGGCGTTATCGCACATCGGATGGGTTTAGTGACAAAAGAATTTACCAGGCGAGTTTTGCATCCGCCGCTGCGGCTCCGGCACTGAATGACAAATACCGTGCATCGCGCAGGCCCACCAGTTTCCCCAGTGCCTCCACCGCCAGCATGTCCGCGGAGCCCATGTCCGTGGACAGCCAGCGGACGAGCAGATCGGGGTCCGTACTGGCACGAACCGCTGCCCGCAGTGCCAGGTCCAGCCGGTCCCGCAGGAGCTGTATGGCCATGTTTCCGGAGCGGCTGAGCAGGGGAGCGCGGTAGGCTTCCAGCGCCGCAGCCGCATTGCCCTCGCGCAGCAGCCGCAGCACCTGGCCCGCGTCCGACCGCCCGGCGAGCCCCTCACCGAGCCGGTAAGGGTTGGACGCAATGGCATCGCCCAGCAGGGACCGGACCCGGAACATTTCGGTGCGGATGGACGCCGCAATGCCCGCATCCCCGTGGAGCTCATACGCCAGTTCCTCGGCACTCCAGCCCTGGCTCCGTGAATCCAGCAGCGCCAGGATCTCCGCCCGGCGCAGGGTCAGCGGCACCTGGCTGCCGTCCCGGAACACCGCCGCCGGCTGGTCGCCGAGCAGCTCAAGCGACGCAACTGCAGCCGCCGGCCGTGCAGCCGATCCGGTCCGGGAGGACTGCCGGAACACAGGAACGGGGGAAGGGGCACCCAGGGGCGTGCCGGCGTCGGACATTCTCAGCAGCGCCTCCGCCATGCTCACGGCGCACCGCACCATGCGCAGCGTGTCCGCGGTGAGGGACTCCAGCGGCCCTGACACGTCAAGCACGCCCAGCAACGCACCCGTCAGGGGATCCCTGATGGGTGCCGCGGTGCAGGCCCATTCGTGGTGGGTGCGGACCAGATGCTCGGCGGAGAACAGCTGCACCGGACGGCCGGTGACCAGCGCCTCGCTGATGGCGTTGGTGCCGATTCCGCCCTCGGACCAGTCCGCGCCCTCGGAAAACTCCAGCCCGTCCGCCCGCCGTAGCACCTGTGCACTGCCCACCCGCCACAGGATCTCGCCGCCGGCGTCCGTCAGCACCAGCAGGTGCCGTCCGTCGCTGGAGTCATCGGCCAGCAGCTCACTGAGCGCAGGCATCACCTGCTGCAGCCGGTGCTCCTGCCGCAGTTCCAGCACCTCGGACGCCTCGTGCAGGTGGCGGGGGCTGTGCTGGTCGGGGCTGATGCCCAGCGCCATGGAGCGGCGCCAGGAGCTGGCCAGCCCTTCCGGGATTTCGGGCCGCGGAACGCCGGAGATCACCTGTTCATGGGCGCGGCGCAGCAGCCGCGAATACGCCGCCGGGTCCGAGAACTTCAGGCCGTGGTCCATGGCTCCCTTCCACCGCCGTCGCCCTTGTCCGGCGGTGCTGAATGCAACGCTGCTGTAACCCCCACTGCGTTTCACTGGGGTGACGCAGCTCACGCCCGCCCAGCATACCGCAGGGGGCAGGACGGAAACGGGGCCCACTAAACACGGACCATCACACAAAGGAGTGGACATGACCGATTCACCAACGGCAGCCGCGCAGGCCTGGCTCAAACACCTGGATGACGCGCTGCAGCGGCGCGACGTGGACGCGGCGCTGGAGCTTTTCGGGGATGACAGCTACTGGCGGGACTTCGTGGCCTTCACCTGGAACCTCAAGACGCTCGAAGGCAAGGCGGACATCCGCCGGATGCTGGAGGCCACGCTGGACCGGGTGCAGCCCGCCAACTGGGCCTTGGCCGAGGAAGCCACTGGCAGCACAGCCGCTGGCGGAACAGTGGAAGCCTGGATCACGTTCGAAACCGGTGCTGCCCGCGGCTACGGCCACCTGCGGCTGCGGGACGGCAAGTGCTGGACGCTGCTCACCACCATGCAGGAACTCAAGGGCTTCGAGGAGAAGAAGGGCCCCCGCCGCGACCAGGGCGTGGCCCATGAAATTGTCCGGGGACGCCGGTCCTGGCTGGAGCTGAAGGAAGAGCAGGAGGCGAAACTCGGCTACGAGGAGCAGCCCTACTGCGTGATCATCGGCGGCGGGCAGGGCGGCATCGGCCTCGCGGCACGGCTGCGGCGCCTGGGCGTGCCCACCATCATCATCGAAAAGAACCAGAAGCCCGGGGACTCCTGGCGGAACCGCTACAAGTCCCTGCACCTGCACGATCCAGTCTGGTACGACCACCTGCCCTACCTGCAGTTCCCGGACGACTGGCCCGTCTTCGCCGCCAAGGACAAGATCGGCGACTGGCTGGAGCACTACACCCGCATCATGGAGCTGAACTACTGGTCCGGCACCGAGTGCGTGGGGGCAAAGTTCGACGACGGCACGCAGGAGTGGACGGTCAACGTCCTCCGCAACGGCGAACCTGTGACCCTCCGGCCCAAGCAGCTGGTGTTCGCCCTGGGCGTCTCCGGCTACCCCAACATCCCTACGTTCGACGGCGCCGAGAGCTTCCTGGGGGAGCAGCGGCACTCCTCGCAGCACCCCGGCGGCGGGGACTGGACCGGCAAGAAGGCTGTGGTGATCGGCTCCAACAACTCGGCGCACGATATCTGCGCGGACCTGTGGGAGCACGGCGCCGACGTGACCATGGTGCAGCGGTCCTCCACGCACATTGCCCGGAGCGAATCCCTGATGGACCTGGCGCTGGGCGGGCTGTACTCGGAGAAGGCGCTGGCGAACGGGGTCACCACCGAGAAGGCCGACCTGCTGTTCGCCTCGCTGCCCATGCGGATCCTGCCGGAAACCCAGGTGCCGGTGTACCAGCAGATGGCCGAGCAGGACGCCGAGTTCTACTCGCAGCTGGAGGCCGCGGGGTTCGATTTGGATTTCGGCGTGGACGGCTCGGGGCTCTTCGTGAAGTACCTGCGGCGCGGCTCCGGCTACTACATCGACGTCGGCGCCTCCCAGCTGATCATCGACGGGCGGGTGAAGCTGAAGTCAGGGCAGGTTTCCAAGATCACCGGAAACGCGGTGGTCATGGCGGACGGCACGGAGCTGGAAGCGGACCTCATTGTCTACGCCACCGGCTACGGGTCCATGAACGGCTGGCTGGCGGACCTGGTCTCTCCCGAAGTGGCGGACCAGGTGGGCAAGTGCTGGGGATACGGCTCAGACACGCCAAAAGACCCTGGCCCATGGGAGGGGGAGCTGCGCAATATGTGGAAACCAACCAACGTCCCCAACCTCTGGATCCACGGCGGCAACCTGCACCAGAGCCGGCACTACTCCTCCTACCTGGCGCTCCAGCTCAAGGCCCGGATGGAAGGGCTGGAGACGCCGGTCTACGAACTGCAGCCCAGCCACCACACCCGCTGAAAGGTAGAGCCCATCATGAAGGCAGCACGATTCCACGCCCGCAAGGACATCCGCATCGAGGACATCCCGGAGCCAACGCTCCGGGCCGGTGCGGTAATGATCGACGTCGCGTGGTGCGGCATCTGCGGCACCGACCTGCACGAATACCTGGAGGGCCCCATCTTCTGCCCGGCACCGGGGCATCCGCACCCGCTCTCCCACGAGGAATCCCCGGTGACCCTGGGGCACGAATTATCCGGGACGGTCTCTGACGTGGGCGAAGGGGTGACGGGCCTGGCGAAGGGGGACAACGTCGTCGTCGAACCCTACTTTGTGGACGGCGACTGCGACATGTGCCAGGCGGGCAGCTACCACCTGTGCCGGCAGATGGGATTCATCGGGCTGTCCGGCGGCGGGGGAGGGCTGAGCGAGAAGATCGTGGTGGATGCGCGGTGGGTGCATCCCATCGGGGATATTCCGCTGGATGAGGCGGCGCTGATCGAGCCGCTGTCCGTGGCCCACCACGCCGTTGCCCGCAGCGGCGTGAAGGCTGGCGACACGGCCCTGGTGGGCGGTTCGGGCCCCATCGGGCTGCTCACCGCCGCCGTCCTCAAGGGCATGGGGGTCACCACGATCATCAGCGACCTCACCCAGGCCCGGAAGGAGAAAGCCACCTCCAGCGGCGTGGCGGACCACGTCCTGGATCCGAGCAAGGAGGAGGTCCCCGAGAGGGTGCGGGAACTTACCGGCGGGACCGGCGCGGACGTCGCCTTCGAGTGCGCCGGCGTGAACGCGGTGCTGGACACCATGCTCGACGCCGTCCGGCCAGGGGTAGTGGTGGTCAACGTGTCCATCTGGGGCGCTCCGGCCACGCTGGACATGCAGAAGCTGGTGCTCAAGGAGATCGACCTGCGCGGCACCATCGCCTACGTCCGGGACCACCCCGCCGTCATCAAAATGGTGCAGGAGGGCAAGGTGGACCTCAAGCCGTTCATCACCGGGAGGATCGCGCTCGATGACCTGGTGGAGCAGGGTTTCGACACCCTGATCAACCACAAGGACACCGCCGTCAAAATCCTGGTGCATCCGTAGCGGCCCAGGGCGGGGAGGCGGGCGTGGCGGTCACCGCCGCCTCCCTGCCGGGTCCCTAGGATTGCAGACCATGGCGTACACACCGGCAGGCAGCTTCACCACCCGGCCCACCCTCCAGGGCACGTTCGGCATACGGCCTCCACCCACTGGCTGGCCACGGCCTCCGCGCAGGCGGTGCTGGAGCGCGGCGGGAACGCGTTCGACGCCGCCGTTGCGGGCGCGTTCGTCCTCCACGTGGTGGAACCCCACCTGAACGGCCCGGGCGGGGACATGACGGGCGTGTTCACCACCGCCGGCAATCCCTCCGAACCCGTTGTGCTGATGGGGCAGGGACCCGCCCCGGCCGCGGCAACCCGCGAGCACTACCTGGCCGAAGGGCTGGAACTGGTGCCCGGCGCCGGGGCGCTCGCCGCCGCCGTGCCCGCCGCCGTCGACGCCTGGCTGCTGCTCCTCCGAGACCACGGCACCTGGGAGCTGGCGGACGTGCTGTCCTTCGCCATCGGCTACGCCCGGAACGGGCACCCCGTCCTGGACCGCGTGGGCAGCACCATCGCCTCGGTTGCAACGCTCTTCACAGAGCACTGGCCGACGTCGGCCGCCCTCTGGATGCCGGACGGCAAAGTTCCCGCAGGGGGAGACATCATTAAGAACGTGGCGTACGCGGACGTCCTTGAGCGGCTTATTGCCGCCGGCACGGATGTGGCGGACGACGGCGGCACGGCAGCGACGAGGTCAGCGCGGATCGACGCCGCGCGGCGGGAATGGCGCAAGGGTTTCGTGGCCAAAGCGGCGGCTACGTTCCTTGCCACACCGCACCGCCACTCCTCCGGCACGGACCATGCCGGCGTGATGACGGAAGCGGACTTCGCGGGATTCTCGGCCGGGTACGAGCCCGCCGCCACCCTGGAGTTCCGCGGCCACACCATCGCCAAAACCGGGCCCTGGGGGCAGGGGCCCGCCCTGCTGCAGACGCTCGCGATCCTGGACGGGTTCGATGACGAGTACCTGGATCCGTCCACCGCCCTCGGCGCGCACACCATCCTGGAGGCGCAGAAGCTGGCCATCGCGGACCGCGAGGCGTACTACGGCGATGCCGAGGTGCCGCTGGACTACCTGCTGAGCCCGGAGTACGCGGCGGAGCGCCGGCAGCTGATCGGGGAGCAGGCCTCGCACGCATTCCGGCCCGGCCAAGTTCCCGGCCACAAACCCTTCCTGCCGCCGCTGCGCACGGAGTACCTCCCGCCGTCGCTCGCTGCCCGCGGGGAAGATGCGTTTGCCGGAGTGGGGGAGCCGACGGTGGCCCCCACCGGGGAAACCCGCGGCGACACCTGCCACATCGACGTGGTGGACCAGTGGGGAAACATGGTCTCAGCCACCCCGTCCGGCGGCTGGCTGCAGTCCTCCCCGGCCATCCCGGAGCTTGGGTTCTGCCTGGGATCACGGCTGCAGATGACCTGGCTGGAGGACGGCGCCCCGTCCACCCTGGCCCCTGGCAAGCGGCCGCGCACCACGCTGACGCCCACGCTGGTGCTCAGGGACGGCAAGGCGGTGGCGGCCCTCGGGTCACCGGGCGGCGACCAGCAGGACCAGTGGCAGCTGCTGTACCTGCTGCGCACCATCGTGGGCGGCTATGAACCGCAGCAGGCCATCGACGCGCCCGCCTTCCACACCACGTCCATCCCGGGCTCTTTCTGGCCCCGCACCTGGACGCCCGGCGGCGCGGTTGTGGAGGACAGGCTTGGGGACGGGGTCATCGCCGGACTCGAGGCGCGCGGCCACATTGTGACCCGGGCGGGGGACTGGTCCCTCGGACGCCTGTCGGCTGTGGTTCGCTGTCCGGAGACCGGCGTCCTGAAGGCTGCGGCCAACCCGCGGGGCGGGCAGGGCTACGCTGCCGGGCGGTAGGTATTGGGGTAGTGGGCACTTCGGGCGGCCTGGCTCAGCGGACGTCAATCACTCCCATCATGCCCTGGTCCTCATGGTCCAGGATGTGGCAGTGGTACACGGAACGGCCGGTGAAACCGGTAAAGCTGACGCGGACTTTCACCTGCCCGTTCGCGGGGATGTTGACCACATCCCGCCAGGTGACCGAATCCTGGGCGGTCCCTGATTCCTCGATGACCTGCATCGGCCAGACATGCAGATGGAAGGGGTGGTCCATGGGGCTCGGGTTGAGCAGCGTCCACTCTTCCACCGTCCCCGCGGCCACAACAGTGTCCGTCCGGTCCGGATCGAAGGTCCGCCCGTTGATGGTGAACGCCATCATTCCCATACCCATCCCCCTGCCCATGCCGGTGGCGAGAGTCAGCTGCCGGCGCGCAGCGACTACAGCGGTCCGCAGGTCCTCCGGTGCCGGCCGGGCGGGCAGGGGCGGGGGAGTTGGCGGCGTGGTGGCAGGGGCTCCGGACACCGAGAACGTGGCCAGCATCAGGTCACCGGTGCCTCCGGCATCGCCCCTGCGGGCTGCCGGTCCCATCATGCCCGCCATGCTTCCCCGGTTGTAGTAGCTGGATCTGAGGGCGGACACTCCCTCGCCGGCCGTGACCAGGACATCGGCACGGTTTCCCGGCGCCAGCAGCAATTCGTCAACCATCTGCGGTGCGGGGAGACGTGCAAGGTCGATGCCCAGCAGTTCCCACTGCTGCCCCTCCAGCCGCAGCCGCAGATAGCGGGCAATGCAGGTGTTCACGATCCGCCACCGCTCCCGCTCTCCTGGCCGGGCGGAAAGCTCAGGGCTGCTGTGGCCGTTCACCAGGACAAGCCGGCCTTCCCGCCCGAGCATCCGCTCCATCGGTGTGGCCTCTGCCAGGGCGCCTGTTCCGTCCAGGGTGAGGTCCGAAACCACCAGGATGCGTTCCCGGCCGACAGTTGGCGCGTCCTCTTCCTCGACGATGATGGCGCCGAAAAGACCGCCGGAAACCTGGTCTGCCACCATGCCGTGATGGTGGGGGTGGTACCAGTACGTTCCGGGCGGATGGTCCGCGGGGAGGTTGTACTCATAGCTGAACGACTGTCCCGGCCGGACCATCACAAAGACGTTGTCGCCATTGCCCTGGGGCGAGACGTGGAGGCCGTGGACGTGCAGGTTGGTGGGGACCCCCAGGTTGTTGACCAGCTCGATCTGGAGTGTGTCGCCGCCCCGCACTTTCAGTGTGGGGCCGGGGACGCCTCCGTTGTAGCCCAGGATTGATGCCTGCAGGCCGCCGAGCGGCACCGACACCGCAGAGGCCTCCAGCCGGACCTTCAGCTGTCCGTCAGCGCTGCGCAGTTCCTCCGGCTCACTGAACCCGTCGCCGGCTTCGGGGGAAAAACGGGACGTGACCGTCCACCAGAGCCCGGCTCCGCCAGCCGCCGTGGCCGCCGCGCCAAGACCTCCTAGCAGCAGCGCCCGCCGTCGGCTTATGGCACGCATCAGTGGTCCTCGCCGAGGACCCTCAGCCGCTCGCGGTATTCCTCCTCCGCGATTTCACCCCGGGCAAAGCGTTCGTCGAGGATTTGCTGCGCCCGCGTCCGGCCGGCATCAGGTCCCGGCAGACCCCGCCATTCTGGATGACGTCCAGGTGTCCTCCCGGGGCCAGACAACCGCACGGCCACCAGCACCAGCAACGCGATCCCAACGAGCAGGAGGAAGCCCCAGAGCCACATCATCCAGCCCATGTTCGTGCCGTAACCCCACATCATGACCGGCGCCCTTTCGCCCGTAGACCACTGATAGGGCGATCCTCCGCCGGTTCACAGCCGGCCGCCAGAGTCCGAAGTCCTTTCAGGCGCGGTCAGTCCAAAATCCCGGTCAACCCAATCCCGGTCAACCCAACCCCGGTTAACCCAAACCCGGTTAACCCACAAGCCGTGTCAGCGCCCAGTCCCAGTGGATCAGTTCCTGCTCCAGCCGGACAGCTGTTCCGTATGCGTTGTTTTGCAGTTTTTTGTAGAGCGCCGCCTCATCAGCAGTCAGCCGGCCAAGTGCCGCCGTGGACGGTGCCGGCTCGCTGCCCCACACGTCCCGGTGCGCCAGGAGCGTCGCTTCGTCCATCAATACGCTCACCACATGCGGGTGGACTGCCCTGAGTTGGTCGAGAATCTGGAACCCGTGGGTATCCAAGTCACCCCAGTAGAGGACTTCGCAGTCCCGCAACCACGACGCATCCCGCAGGGACGAGAAGCCGTACCCTCCGCCGTAGATCGCCAGGGTTCCGGGGCATTCCGGGAGGGCCAGGAAGTTCACCAGGTTCTCCGTGATCAGCACTCTTGTGACGGGCAGGCTCAGGGTGCTGAATGCCTCTGCCGTCACGGTCACATCCCTGGCGCCGCCCAGCAGAGGCACGGCAACATCCAGTGAACGGAACCGCACAAGCTCAGGCGGGTGCAGGAAACCATGCCGGGCGGCAAAACGGGCGGCGGGAGTCCGCGGGACCGGCTGCCCCAGGAGCGAGCCGGCTTCAGCGGCCACGCCGGCTACCTGCTCTGTGTCAGCCACCTGCTCTGCGGCAGCCTCCGGCGCATCACCGGCTGCTGTTTCCGCGGACAGCGTTCCGAGTAATTCGTCGATCACCGTCCGGTTACCCTCGATGAACTTGGTGTGCACGCCGGAGAGGCTCAGTTGGCGGACGTAGACCCCGGGCTCCGTGTTGTCCCGAAGCCACAGTGCAACGCGCGCTGCCGTAAGTGCGCTGATGCCCAGGTCCAGCAGTTTCAGCGGCCGCCGCAGCGCCCAGGTGCGGAATGCCGGATCCAGCCCGGCCAACCCCTCAGCCAGTTCCACGAAGCGGGAGGCATCTTTGGCCTTGCCCGCAAACGCAATCTCATCCTGTATCGAAGCAAATACCACCGCGGCCGGCAGATGATTGGCCCCAATGGTGTTGCGCCCTACCTCGGTAGTTTCCAGGGTGAACGGCCCCGCGGCGGCAAACAGCCCGGCCGCCCACGCGCGCGCCGCCGCGTAATCACGCAGGAGCGCCGCCGCCGTCGGCCGCTTCAGGGAACGACGGCGGGGGTAGGCCCCGCTGGGATCCAGCAGTTCGCGGAGGAGGGAACCGCTGCTCCAGGCCTTCAGCGACAGGGTGCGAAGGTCCTCCAGCGTGGTCCACCCCCGCGCCCGGCCGGCGGAGCTGTCAGCGCGGAGGTCCCTTCCCGAACCTCGCAAGCTCGCTTCGGGCCCCTCGGGACGCCGCTTAGGCACGCCGGTCCCGCTCGTCCCGGTACTCCTGGATGGTCATGTTCCGCAGCTGTGAATCGTTGCCGTTGGTATTGGCCACAAAGCCCACGTGTGCCACAAAGGGCTCGATCACGTGGATCTTCTGCAGGGGAGTGACAATCAGCAGCTGCAGCTTCATGCGCTGGAACAGCTCCAGGCCGTAGCGCGCAGACTCGTCGGATCCGCGCCCAAACGCTTCGTCGATCACCACAAAGCGGAAGCTGCGGCCCTTGCCTGAACTCCTCCCGGCCCCGGCAGGAGCGGCGCCCAAACCGAACTGGAACGCCAGCGCTGCAGCCAGGATGGTGTAGGCCAGCTTCTCCTTCTGGCCGCCGGACTTGCCGCCGGAGTCGGTGAAGTGCTCAAACTCCTCGCCGGTCTCGGTCCACTTCTCGGAGGCGGAAAACGTGAACCAGTTCCGCGCGTCCGTTACTTTCGCCGTCCACCGCTCGTCCAGGGCGGTGAAGCCGTCCCGCCCGCGGAACCGTTCAATCAGGCGTTCCACCTGCAGGTACTTCTGCTCGGAGTACTGGTCCTCGTCCCCGATGGTTCCCTCCGAACAGGCCCGCAGGTCCGTTCCGAACTGCCGCACATCCAGGTCCGTGGTGTTCTGGTGCTCCAGTTGGATGTGCCGGCCGCGGTTGTACTCGATGGTGGCCAGGGATTCGTTAATCTTGGTGATCCGGCTGACGATGTCCTGCCGGCGGCTGTCCAGGAACGCATTGAACGCCACCACCTCGTGGATGGTGTTCTGGTTCAGGGACTCCTTGAAATGCGCCTCGAACTTGGGCAGATCGTTCTTTTCCAGCTGCTCAAGCAGGCGGCTGTAATCTCCGGCGGCATCCAGTGACGCGTCGATCTCCGTGGTTTCGTTCGGATACTTGTTCCGGAAATCAGCCATCAGACGCACCGTCCCGGCCTCCGCCGTGGCCAGGCGCTTGGACAGCGCATCGATGGCCTTCGTCAGCTCCTGCCGCACCGCGCTCTCCACGGCAACGGTGTTCTTATATGTGAGGACCCTGTCCCCGGGCGCCCCGGCGGCGAGGCCTGCCACTGACGCCAGCAGGCCGGCGTCGTCTGTCAGCGGCTCCTCCGCCAGCACGGCACGGCACTCGGCGATGGCCTCCGCGAGGTTCTCGGCGTCCTTCTCATTGGCCCCGAGCCGCTGTTGGATCTTGCCGGCCCGCTCTTCAAAGCGCTGCAGGTCAGCCTTCAGGGCAGCCTCCCGGGCTGCCAGCTCCTGGAGGATGTTGCTGGCTGACTCCAGCGCCCGCCGCTCCTCCTTCAACTCCTCGATCCGCCGGGCAGTGAGCTCCCAGCTGACCTCACCGAAATCTGACACCGAGCGCACGGTGCCCAGCTGCTGGTTCTTCCGGCCGAGGTCGCCCAGCTGGCGGTCGACGCTGGCCAGCTGCGTTGCGGCCACCTGGAGCTGGCCTTTTGCCTCGTCCAGCTCGGCAAGGAACCTGTTGACCTTGTCCTGGTTGTCCCAGCCCAGCACGTAGTTCCGTCGGTCCGCGATGTCCTTACGGTCATCCTTTTCGTGCCGTCCACGGCCGCCCTTCAGCTGCCCGTTGGCGGTGAGTGCCTTGGGGAAGCGCCGGAAGTCGGCCAGCGTGTCACAGCAGACGTAGTCGAACCGGCCCGCCAGTTCCTCCAGCAGGAAATCGCGGAACGGCGTGCCCTGCTTGATGGCGATCTTGGCAGCCAGGGTGCCGGGTTCGGCGCTCCTGGCAGTGTACGAATCACCCACCCGCAGGTAGACAAGCTTGCCCTTGAGGTTGTTCGAGTCCACCCAGCTGCTCACCGCCGCGTAGTGTTCCGCGGGCACCAGCAGGGACAGTGCGAAACTCTTCAGGGTCCGTTCGGCGGCGCCTTCCCAGGCGGCCTCGCCGTCGCGGACGCGCAGCAGCTCGCCCCCGTACGGCAGCGCCTTCTCCGGCACGCCGGAGCCCTCACACAGCCGGCGGCGGATCCCCACCTGGTCCAGCGGCAGCAGGTTCCGCCGGGACTGGAGGCTGGTGAGTTCGGCTTTGAGGTCGGCGGCGCGTGCATTCAGGACCGTTTGCGTCATGGTCAGCTCCGTGCGCTGCTCCTGCAGGTCCCTGTTCTGCTCCGCAAGCCCGGATTCGACGGCGGCCAGGCCGTCCCGGTTGGCGTCGAACAGCACCCGGTCCTCCGGGGCCCGCAGGCCCAGCTCCGCGGCGGCGGCAGCGTACGTCTGGTAGCGGGTCCGCTGGACGGCGGCTTCCCGCTCCAGACGGCTAATGTCCGCGTCTATGGCCGCGAGCCGGCCGCCGCCGTTGGAGCGGATGTCCTCGGCGACGGCGCTCAACTCATGCCGGAGTTCGGTGATGCGGGAGGTGACGGCTACGTTGTCCTCGCGGAGCCGCTGGCCGGTGCTTTCCAGTTCGGCGGCATGTTCGAGGCTGAGGATCAGCTTCTGGTTGGTGAACCAGGGGTGCAGCTGGTCCCGCTGGTCCCTGGCTTCCTGGTCCTCAAGCGTCAGCTTGGCATGCCTGGCCGCACCCTCGCGGATGGGAGCGAGCATGGCGATCTGGTCCTTGGCGCGCAGCACTGCGCCGTGCGCCTTTTTGAGGTCGTCGAAGTGGTGGATCAGGTTCTTGATCCGGCTCTCGACGTCGTCATCGTCAAGCATGTTGGTGCGAACGAATGAGGTGATGTTCTCAACTTGCTTCATGGACACCGTCCGGTGGAACAGCTCCATGGCCTGGTTGCCGCTGATGCCGAACTGGCGCTTGAATGCCGCCGCATAAGGCTCGAAGGTGTCGTGAACAGTGGCGCCGGCAGCCTTGAGCTTCTTTTTCAGCTTGAACGGGTCCTGGCCGAAGTTGGCGAAGTCCGCCGCGATGGTCTGGTCCGTTTCCGCAAGTGAATAGAACCGGTTGGGCTGGCCCGCCTCCTGGACCGCCCACAGGGTGACGGCCAGCGTGACCGACTTGTCCAGTACCGCATTGCGGAAGACGGCGAGAACCACCGTCAGCGTTCCCGTACCGCGCAGCGACACAGGTTTGGAGTTCTCGCCGCCGGTACTGCGGGTGCTCTTGTGGTACCCCCGCACGTAGGACATGAGGGTGCGTTCCTTCTTCTGGGCACCCGCAGCCTTGTTGTATTCGATCTTGTTTGCGGGCAGCAGGAGCGTGGTGATGGCATCCACCACCGTTGACTTTCCCGAGCCGATGTCGCCGGTCAGGAGGCTGTTCGCCCCGTCCAGGCGGAACGTGCGCACACCCTGGTGGAAGGTGCCCCAGTTGAGCAGTTCCAAACGGTGCAGCCGGTAGCCCGGGGGAGTGCCGGCGTCGTCCTCTGTGTTCTGTTCCGGCGACTCTGGCGCCTCCGCGGGGTCCTCGAGGCTGAACAGGCTGTCCTGCAGGTCCGCGGTCACGGCAGCTCCCCTTCAGTAGTGCTTTCAGGCGTTTGCGGTGGAGCGCCTGCGGGTTCCTCCAGGGACGCCCGGTAGTCAGCGAGCCGGGCGTCGAACTCCTCCAGCCATTGGGCGTCGACATAGGCCTTCAGGATCCTGGCGACCTCGTAGGTGTCGGCCTGGCCGCGGAGCCTGCGGAGGAAGCCTAGCTCCACCACCTTTTTGATGGTGGCGCCCAGCTTGTCCAGGATCTTGGCCTGGTTGCTGGACTCAGGCAGGAAAACCGCCACCATGTCCACGATGTCCTGTTCCGTCATGATGAGGCGGAGCTCGCTGCTGTTGGTGTCGAACTCGAGCATCCGGCCGCGCAGCAGGGCCAGCAGGAGGCTGACGTCGAACGTGAGCCTGCGGCGCGGAATCAGCCGGGGCAGGTTGCCCTCCGGGTCCTCCCTTGACCGCAGGAACGCATAGCCCTCGGACTCGTCCAGGATCAGGTCCAGCCCCAGCACGGCCACGTAGTCCCGGGCCTGGGATTCCAGGGTGAGCAGGGACTGCCACGCTTTCTCGTCCGACTCTGCGTAGAGGACGCCGCGGAACAGGCGGGTCACGACGCCGGGCAGTTCCTCGGGCGTGCGGGCGGTTTCCATCGTTTCACTCGGGTTCATGCCGGCCTCACAAAAATGATCTGGTCGATGGTGGCTTCGCGGATGCTGCCGTCGGGGAGCTTCCACTGCAGCTGCTGGGGAACGTCGTCATGGATACTGGCCCACTCGGATTCGCTGGCCAGCTGGTAGTACGCCACGATCTCGGCGAGTCCCTGCTGCAACGGATGGGCCTGCGTTACTTCAGCAAGGGTGGCCTGCTCGGCGCCGGCTAGGACGGCATCCACGTTCGCCTGCAGGCGCTCCTTATCCACGTGGAACTGGCTGAACAGGGCGCCGGCATCCACATCCGAATCATCGGCGGCCAGCACGGCGTCGTCCACCATCATCTTCCGGCTGGGCTCGTACAGCGGCCGCTCGAAGGGCAGTGCGACGTCCACCGACTGCGCGGCGATCTCCATGAATGCGCCCGACGGCGGCGCCTCCCGGGTGCCCAGCGCACCGGATTCGATGCTCCGGATCAGCCGCATGATGCGCTTATTTTCAAGGAAGACCTTGTCATCCAGGAGCCGGCGCATCTGCTCGGACAGCTGGCGGACGGTTGCCTGCGTCTGGTCCACGGCGGGAAGCCAGTCCTGGTGCAGCCTTGTCACGGCGTGCAGGTCCTCCACGCCGGAGAGCGCCTCGATTTCCGTGGCACGCTGCAGCAGGTCCTGCAGCTCGGTGCGCAGCTGGGGCGACATCAGGTAGTCCCAGAAACCCTGGAAGGTGCGGCCCTGGAGGGAGCTGCTGATGCCCTGCTGGTTGGCGAAGATGGTCTCCAGAAGTTCGCCCTGAGTGCCGTCCCAGGTGGCGATCTGTTCACGGACCTGCCGGTCCAGCTTCCGGAAGTTCTGCTCCACCTCCCGGAAATCGGCGAGGAGGTCCTTGGCAAGGGTGGTCAGCTGCTGGAAGTGGTCCAGCGCCTCCGGGGCCGTCATGACTTTGACGTTGCCCTCCCTGATCCGCTGCATTTCGGCGTCGATGCCGTCCCGCTGGCGCTGAAGCTCGGCGAGCCGGACTTCGGGATCGGTCTCCGACTGCTGGACCAGTGCCTTCAGGACCGCGAAGATACTCGTGAGCCTGGACTGGGTGGCCACGAAGTCCCGCCCGCGAAGGTTTTCCACCCAGCGCACCACGTCCTCCGCGGCGGGGGTGAGATCGTAGTGCGGTTCGTCCTGGCCGGGAACGTAGTACTTCCGCAGCCAGGCCTTTTCCGGCGCGGCCCAGTCGTCCAGGTACTCACCGGCGGGCCGGGGAAATTTGTCCTCGCCGTACACGTCGCGCAGGCCGAACAGGATGTCGTCGAGGTGGTCGATGAGCTGCTGCCGGCCGATATCCCTCTGGTTGGGACCGGTGAAGGCCTTCATGAAGAAGGACAAAGCCAGCGGCGCGTTCTGCGCCCGGAGCAGGGACCACCCGGCGTGGTTCTCACGCAGGCTGTTGATGGCGTAGAAATCCAAGGCGTCCTCAGTGGGCTTCCGGCGGCGGGATGACTTATCTGCCCAAGCTACACGCAGCCGCCGACAATTTACGTCTGGGAGGGGTGAACTGAATCCTCGTTACGGCCCGGTTCGTTTGCCCGGTGACAGGACATTGAGGCCGGCATCAACCGCTGCGGCCAAGAGTTCCACATCGTAGGACACCAGAACGTCAACCTGCAGGCGAATAGCCGCGGCCAGGTGAATGGCATCCGCGCTGCGCAGCCTGCCCGGCAAGGCCGCAGCGTACATGAGGTCCGAACGTACAAGGTCAACGAGGTTGATGCCGCCAAGCGCTGCATTGACCAGTTCGCCGTGTATTGCGCGACGGCGCGCCGCGCAGTGGAGCTCTGTGTAGAGGAGCATGGAGGCGACCAGCCTATGGGTCCGGGACGCCGTTGAGAGGTACTCCGCCAGGGGGGACGATTCCTGCTCCTCCACCACGAGCTTGAGGACAGCGGAGGTATCGGCGTAAATGATCACCGGTCGCCGCGGAGATCGTCCAGAATTTCCTCCGTGCTGGAATCCAGGGCGATCCGGTGCAGGGCGGTGAAGTCGACGGGGCCAGTTGCCGCCCGGACCTGACCTGCCAGCAGCAAGCGTTCCAGGGGCGAAGCCGACGGCGGGATAAGCGTGGCGGCAATTTCGCCATTGTTGGTGACGTCGATCGTCTCCCCGTTCTTCACGCGTTCAAGGATCTTGCTGCTCTCGTTCCGCAGTTCGCGATGTGGAATAGTTGTCATGGCCTACCTCCGTAGCAAGTGTAGCAATCCTGGCGGTCCGGGGGAAGGTTCAGCCGCGGCTTTCCGCCTGCTCCCAGTGCCGCCGCAGCAACTCCGCCAGCCGTGCGGGCTCCGTCCGGTGGGGCGGGTCGAAGTGGTGGCGCCTGGGGAACACTTCAAGATGGAAGTCCGGGAAGAAGACCCGCGCCAGCCGGCCTGCAATCTCTCCGTAGTCATCCGGGTTACTCAGGCCGCCGAGGGCAAAGAACACGGGCGGGCGGAACGCGGCCAGGCGCGCACGGTCCAGATCATAGCTCCTGAAGGTGCGCAGGAATGCTTTGATTCCCGCCGGCCGCTTTGCCATCCACGGCGGCGGGGGACCCGGCGGTGGTGGTGGCAGGACGACGTCGGACTTGACTCCCAGCCTCATAAAGGCGGGAAGGAGCTGATCCGGCGGAAGGGCCTCCAGTTCCCCGAATTTCATCCAGACCGCGGCGTGGGCGGGGCTCCAGTCCCAGCTCCCGGCCCAGGCCGGCTCAAGCAGGGCAAGGCTCAGCAGCCGTTCGGGGTGCTTCGCGGCGAAGGCCAGCGCCGCGGCCCCGCCCCCGGAGTAGCCGGCAAGGTGGAAGGTCTCCCACCCGAGGGCATCGGCGTCGCGGAGCACGCCGTCGATCTCTGTATCAAGGCTCCAGCCGGGCGGCGGCTCACTGTCCGCGTAAATCTCCAAGTCCTTGGCCACGGCCTGGACGTCCGGTCCCAGAGCTTCAATCAGCGCGCCATACGCTTCCTGTGCAGGGAGGACAGCGCCAGGGAGGAGGATGACCCGGATCGGTTCCATGGAAAGAACCCTACGCCGCGGCCGGACGTTGGCAAGGGCCACCAGGCTCAGCGTCCCGCGACATGCTCCGCGACGTACCTTGCGTCATCGCCCACCAACGCCAGCGTGGCTGAGAGGTGCCTGGTGAGCCATGGCAGTCCGACGGCGTACAGGCCGGGAACGTCTGTGACGCCGCGGGTGTGCCGCGGATAGTTCCATTCATCCAGCACCGGCATGTCCAGCAGGCTGAAGTCCAGCCCGTACCCGGTGGCCCAGATGACGGAGGTTATGTTTTCCGCGGCCAGGTCCAGCCGTGCGCCGGACTCCCCGGGCAGCCAAGGGTCGTCGGGGCGCGCTTCGGCCGGCGGCGCATCTATGCCCGCTGCCTCGATGTAGGCGTCCGCCATCAGTTTCAGGCGCTGGCTGAACCCGGCCTCAACCATGGCGAGGCGTCCGGGGAGGTCGTCGCTGAAGACGAGGACGCCGTTGTCCGTTCCTTCAAAGTGGCCGTGCAGCCGCACCCCGCGGCGGCCGAGTTCCCGCAGGTGGATACTGTGTCCGCCGTCGTTGCCGGAGAGGAGCGGATTGCACATGAACCGGGCTGCGGGGGAGGGGAGCTGTGCCGTCTGGAGTCCGTTGATGCCGTACTCAGGGCCGTGCATGTTGACCTGCAGGATCCAGTGGAAGATGTCCCGGCCGCGGTAGCGGCGCGGCGCCTCCGGGCAGGCGGACACGGACAAGTGGACCACGCGGCCGGCGTCCAGCAGGTCCTCCGTGATCTGGCCCCCGGACTGGCCGGTGCCCACCACCAGCACGGCGCCGTCCGGGAGCTGGCGGGGGCTGCGGTAGTGGTGGCTGTGCAGTTGCAGGACGTTCCCGGGGAATCCGGCCGACGACGGCGGGATGCGGGTGCGCTGGAACGCGCCGTTCGCCAGAACCACGTTCGCCGCGGCGAACGTTCCGCCGGAGGTTTCCACGCGGAAGCGGCCATCTGCCGCCGCGATGCGGGTGGCTTCCGTTCCCATCTGTACCGGGGCGGCGATCGGGGTTGCGTAATCGCGGAAAAGGTCGATGACGGCGTCGCGGGGGAGGAACGCGTCCGGATCGGGGCCGTCGTACGTCAGGTCCGGCAGGAGGAATGAGAAGTTGGGCGTGTTCAAGTGGAACGTATGCCACCGGTCCTGCCATGCACCGCCCAGGGTATCCCGCGCCTCCAACAGCAGGTGCTCCACCCCGCCCTGGGCGAGCCAGTAACTTGCGGCCAGCCCCGCCTGCCCGGCGCCGATCACCAGGGTGTTGACCTCCTGCGGAGCAGTCTTGCCTGTGGGTGCGGGCATCTCCATGATTCTTCTCCCGCGGCTCGGGGCGGAGTTGGACCTGCTGGCAGGATATGCCTGCCGCCGGCCTGCGTACAGGGGGCGACAGCGGTGCCCGGCCCGGGGTGCCTGGGCCCGGCCTCGGGGCCTAAAAGTGGCACTGGTAATTGCTGTCCGCAATCTCCTGTAGAGTAGATCCTGTTGTTGTGTTTATGCAGTTCGTAGTTCAGGCAGTACGCACGGTCGAAAGCCCGTGTTCTTCTGAAGCAGCGGTTTTGAGCACCCCAAACAGGAGGACCCGAAAGTCGGGACAGTTCCTCCACCTTCACGAAGGACAAAAATAATGGCTACTGGTACCGTCAAATGGTTTAACGCTGAAAAGGGCTTCGGCTTCATTTCCCCCGATGACTCCTCACAGGACGTCTTCGCACACTACTCTGCGATCGCCTCCTCCGGCTTCCGCTCACTCGAAGAGAACCAGAAGGTCTCCTTCGAAACCGAGCAGGGCCCCAAGGGTCCCCAGGCCGTAAACATCCAGTCCCTCTAATTTCTTAGGGAAACTGGGGCCTTAGGGTTTCAAAGCTTGAAAAGCTGGGCCGGTCACTGACCGGCCCAGCTTTTGTTTAACCTGATTGTGCCAGCAGCACCTCAACGCGACGGCGGCGGTACCGCGAGTGAACATTTGTGCAGCCGCCATGAACCGCCGGCCAGGCCCGGAGGTCACTCAGTAATTCAGTGCGCGGCAGGCAAGTAGCTACTAACCAGTAACAATGCGTGGTGCGCGTGCCAGGCGGTCCAGGTCCCGCCGTCGTGCGGTCTGCTCCCGCAGCTGCGCACATTCGTGCACTTTATGCCGCTGCCGCATCGATCGTGCCTAGCATGAAACCCGGCCGATCACCCGGCTCCCGGCCCTGGCCGCACCTGCTGACACAAAACAAAGAGGTTTCAATGTCGCTGCTTACCAGAACCCTGTCCATCGCCGCCTCGGCGCTCCTGGCCGGATCCCTCGCCGTGGCACCCGCCCATGCGGACGTCGTCGAAATTTCCCCTCCCGGCGCCAATGACTGGTCCTGCACGCCCACCGCCGAGCACCCCTACCCGGTGGTCCTGGTGCCCGGGACCTTCGAGAGCATGGTGAAGAACTGGTCCACCCTCTCGCCCTACCTCAAGAGCCAGGGCTACTGCGTGTTTGCCCTGAACTACGGCGAGACAAACGGCGTCTACGCCACGGCTCCTGTGGCGGACTCCGCAAAAGAGCTCGCCCCGTTCGTCGACGCGGTACTGGCTGCCACCGGCGCCAGGAAAGTGAACCTGGTGGGCCACAGCCAGGGCGGCATGATGCCCCGCTATTACATGGGCTTTCTGGGCGGTGCTAAGAACGTCAACCAGCTCATCGGCATCGCGCCCTCAAACCACGGCACCGAGGGCGTGATCATCCCGCCGCCGGAGCTCCTGGGGGATCCGGACTTCGCCGCCCTCGGCTGTGCCGCCTGCGCCGACCAGCAGGCGGGCTCCGCGTTTATGCAGGAGCTCAACTCCATTGGCGATACCGTGGCCGGGCCGTCCTACACCGTCATCTCCACGGTCTACGACGAGGTTGTGATTCCCTACAACAGCCAGTTCCTCGCGGGCCCGGCCCGGCAGGTCACCAACATCACCATCCAGGACAAGTGCCCGCTGGACGTCTTCGAGCACGACCAAACGCCCAATGATCCCGTGGTCCACCAGATCGTGGCCCACGCGCTGGGCAGGAGCTCGGGACCTGCGGACCCGGCGTACCAGCCACGCTGCATCTAGCAGGCGGCCGGCTCCGGCCCTATTGTTACTCGTCCGGGCTGGGGCTGCGGACATCCTTCTGGCCAATATCGGCCGCACCCAGGGCCTCCGCTGCCGGGCTGTGGACGGGTGCGTGCTCACGGACCCGGATTTCCGGGTGGTGCAGGTCCAGTGCCGGCCGCTCGGAACGGATCCGGGGCAGTGAGGTGAAGTTGTGCCGCGGCGGCGGGCAGGACGTGGCCCACTCCAGCGAGGCGCCGAAGCCCCAGGGGTCGTCCACGGTGACCTTCTTCCCGGTCCGCCAGGTGATGTAGACGTTCCAGAAGAACGGGAGCAGGGATGCGCCCAAGAGGAAGGACGAAATGGTGGAGAACTGGTTCATCCAGGTGAAGTTGTCTTCCACCAGGTAGTCGGCGTACCGGCGGGGCATGCCCATGACACCCAGCCAGTGCTGGATCAGGAAGGTGCCGTGGAAGCCCAGGAACAGCATCCAGAAGTGGATCTTTCCCAGGCGCTCGTTCAGCATGGTGCCGGTGAATTTGGGCCACCAGAAGTAGAACCCGGCGAACATGGCGAACACCACGGTACCGAACACCACGTAGTGGAAGTGGGCCACCACGAAGTAGGTGTCCGACACGTGGAAGTCCAGCGGCGGTGAGGCCAGGATGATGCCGGTCAGGCCGCCGAACAGGAATGTGACCAGGAAGCCGATGCTCCAGAGCATGGGGGTTTCGAAGGTCAGCGAGCCTCCCCACATGGTGCCGATCCAGTTGAAGAACTTCACGCCGGTGGGCACTGCAATCAGCATGGTCATGAATGCGAAGAACGGCAGCAGCACGGAGCCGGTGACGTACATGTGGTGCGCCCAGACGGTCATGGACAGTGCGGCAATGGCAATGGTTGCGTACACCAGGCCCTTGTAGCCGAAGATCGGCTTGCGGCTGAACACCGGGAAGATCTCCGAGACGATGCCGAAGAACGGCAGCGCGATGATGTACACCTCGGGGTGGCCGAAGAACCAGAACAGGTGCTGCCAGAGGACTGCGCCGCCGTTCTCCGGATCGTAGATGTGGGCACCGAAGCGACGGTCGGCACCGAGCGCGAACAGCGCTGCGGCCAGCGGCGGGAAGGCCATGATCACCAGGATCGAGGTGACCAGGGTGTTCCACGTGAAGATGGGCATCCGCCACATGGTCAGGCCCGGGGCGCGCATGCAGATGATGGTGGTGATGAAGTTGACGGCACCCAGGATGGTTCCGAAGCCGGACAGCGCCAGGCCGAACACCCACAGGTCCCCGCCGATGCCCGGGCTGAAGGTGGTATCCGAGAGCGGCGCGTAGGCGAACCAGCCAAAGGACGCGGCGCCCTGGGGCGTGATGAAGCCGGACAGCGCAATGGTGGAGCCGAAGAGGAAGAACCAGAAAGCCAGGGCATTGAGCCGCGGGAATGCCACATCCGGAGCACCGATCTGCAGCGGCATGATGAAGTTGGCGAACCCGGCGAACAGCGGGGTGGCGAACATCAGCAGCATTGCGATGCCGTGCATCGTGAACAGCTGGTTGTACTGCTCCTTGGTCTGCAGGATCTGCATGCCGGGCTCGAAGAGTTCCGCCCGGATGAGCAGGGCCATCACGCCGGCCAGGCAGAAGAAGGCAAACGACGTTATCAGGTACATGTACCCGATGGTTTTGTGGTCAGTGGTGGTGATCCAGTTGACCACCAGGCTGCCTTTGCGGCGCCGCGTGACGGCAGGCGCGGCGGTGGCGGCGAGTCCTTCAGCTGAATGTTCTGTAGTGGCCATCTTCCACCTCACCGAATCTTCCGTATGGCGCGGCAGGTCCTTCGTGGGCCTTACCTTGAAGGCTACTCAGGATCATGGCCCCCGGGAAGGGGATCTTTCAGCCGCTGAGTCCCGTCGCTTCCCGCACGGTCCTGCTCTTGCTTAACGCGGCAGCGCCAGCGGCAACGGGCCCACCCGGTGGCGCTCGGCCAGGAACGCCGCCAACGCGGGATTGTCGATCTCCCTCGCCAGCCAGGGAACTGCCTGGGCCGCAGCGTCGTCACCGAGGACAGCACGGTGGGACTGCCCCCGCACCACGAATTCCCGCATCCCGCTCCGGCTCGCCAGCTCTATGAGCTGCTCCACGAAGGCGGCAGCACGGGGAGACCGGCCGGCAATGGAAACTTCCGCCGCAGTATCAAGCAGCCGGGCGGAATACCAGAGGTACCACGGCGTGGGTTCGAGGCCCCGGTCTATCCAGTGCTCTGCAGCTGCCAGATCGCCGTGCACCATGAAGAGCCGCGCCTCGGCCCCGGCGGCCAGGGCCATGTAGCAGTGGTCGCCGGCAAGCTCGGCCATCACCCATGACCGGTCAATCAGGGCCGCAGCCTCCTCCAACTGGCCGGCGGCAAGGTACGTCTCTCCCTGCACGCCGGCAACAAACGGTTCAAACGCCGTCCAGTGTTCCTCCGCAATCCAGGTTTGTGCCCGGTCCAGGGACTCAGCCGCCTGCTCCAGTTCACCGCGGAGGAGCCGGACCCGGCCCAGCAGCGCCTCGCTGAAGGCCTGCTGCCGGCGGTTCCGCACGGCCTTCGCCCGTCTTCCGGACTCGGTCAGCGCCCTCACGGCGGCCTCGTAGCGTGCAGTGTCCGAGGCCAGCATGCCCTGGATGGCCAGGATTCTCGCCTGTTCGTCGGGGAACCCCCTGGCCGCCAGCATTGCCCGGTCCAGCCACCCGGCAGCCCGGTCCGGCACGCCCCGCTGGACGGACAGGTACCCCAGCTCGCGGTACGCGGCAGCGGCAGTGCGGGAGGCGCCGTCCGGCCCTTCCGCCTGCAGCGCACGGTGCAGGAAGTCCGCCACCTGTGCGCCGCGCCCGCCCGCCTGGTGGATCAGGGCGCCGGACAGGGTGACCAGGGACTCGGCGATCAGGTGAGCGCCGCCAATGCGCTGCGCCAGCACCACAGCGAGCCGCAGCTGGTCCAGCCCCCGGTCCACCGCGCCCGCCCACAATGACGCGCCGCCGGCGTCGAGGTAGGAACGGACTGTCGCCGCGGTGGCCGGCATACCAGGGTCCGTCTCCGGCGCAGCAGCGGACAGCGCACGCCGGATTTCCGCGGGCAGCGGCAGGCCCAGCTCCCGGCGGTAGAGGGCGCCGCACGCGCTGACGTGCCTGCGGGCCCGGCGGTGCTCACCCAAAGCCACCAGCGCCTTGACCAGGACAGCGTTAGAGTCCGCATGGAAGGGATCCCGGTGCAGAGCCAGGGAGGCCAGCTCGGCGGCCTCGCCGGGAGCATCCGACGCCAAGGCGGCCAGCGCGGCCTCGTACAGCAGGGACTGGACCGCGTTATCAAGCCGGAAGCGCTGATCCGCCAGCCAGGAATCGAAGACGGGGCAGTCGGCAAAGGACAATCCCTCCAGCAACTGGCCGGTAAAGCCACGGGGGTCCAGGCCGGGGTTGGCAGCCGGGCCCACCACTTCGAGTACGTCGCAGCGCCAGGGCGGCTGGAGCACCAGCCGCAATGGATCGCCGGCCACTGTGACGCCTGGCAGGACCCGCCGCAGCTCGGACAGGTTCCAGCGCAGGGCACCGAGCGGGTCGGCGGCATCCGGAAACAACAGCGACGCCGTGCGGGACCGGCCGGTGCCCTCGGCCTGCAGCGCAAGGTATGCCAGCACCGCCCAGGCCTTGCGGCCTCTGGGCTGCGGGGGAGTTGCGTCGGGGGATTCGACCGCAGGCGGACCAAGGAGCCGAATCAAATTCTCGGCCATACCGCCCATGGTACGCCGCCGGAACAACGGCGTCTGCGGCCGTCACACGCTTGCTCACACGCGGCCCGAGCACCCTGAAATCACCCAATCCGCACACCATCACAAGAGGTGCAAAATCATGGAACTGCTCGGTATCCTGCTCTTTGGACTCTGGGTTCTTATTGTCACTGTCTGCGTTGTCGTGACCGACGGCCGGGGCCACACGCCCGAGATCCGCTCCACGGACCCGTGGTCGGCAGGCAATCTTCCCAGTGAGCCATACGCTTCGCTGCGCATGTAGGTTCCCCCGTCCCAGCCATCGGGA
Organism: Arthrobacter sp. AK04; assembly: GCF_021129155.1. Lineage (GTDB taxonomy): Bacteria > Actinomycetota > Actinomycetes > Actinomycetales > Micrococcaceae > Arthrobacter > Arthrobacter quantipunctorum. The sequence goes on along the minus strand of NZ_JAJOMC010000007.1, from coordinate 3,229 downwards.
CGAACGACGGCGGAGGGCCGGCTTGTGTGCCGGCCCTCCGCATTCGCGGTCCTGGTCCGCTTGCACGGTGCTGGCCGGCACCGTTCATGCGGGCCGGGGCCGCCTTTGTGCGAGCCGCCCTGTGGGGAGTCCGACCCGCAGCGGCCTGCCAGCGTGGGGGCCTAACCCAGGCCCATCGCTTCCCGCACTTCATCCAGGATGTGGTGCATCGCTGACTCCGCAACCGCCGTATCTCCGCGCGCCACCGCTGCTGCCACGTCCTGGTGCGCCTGCAGTGCCTCGTCCCGGGGCTTGAACGGCATGAGTCCCTGCTGGGTCCGGCTGGTCAGCACTTCCGCCACCATGCCCTCCAGGGCCCGGAACATCTCGTTCCCGCAGCTTCGCAGAAGCAGCTGGTGGAACTCGATGTCCGCGGACAGGAACCCCTGCAGATCACCGGCCTCGCCCAGCCGCCGGAGTTCGGCCCCCAGGGCAACCAGCTGCGCGCGTTCGGCAGCACTGGCACGCCGGGCGGCGCCGGCGGCGGCAATGGGTTCGACGGCGATGCGCAGCTCGGTGAGGCTGGTGTACTGGAGCTCGCGCCGGTCTGAGGCCAGCCGCCAGCGCACCAGCTTCGGATCAAAAACGTTCCACAGCGACCGGTCCTGCACCACAATGCCCACGCGCCGCCGCGAATAGACCAGGTTCATGGACTCCAGGACCTTCATGGTGTCCCTGGCTACGGTGCGGGATATCCCGTATTCCTGCTGCAGGCCCTCGAGCGTGAGCCGGCTGCCGGGCGGAAGCTTGCCGGAAGCGATGGCAACGCCAACCACCTCCAGGACGCGCTCGTGCATCGCGGGGGAGGCCCCGCCGTCGTGCGCTTCATCCGCGCCCTCATCTGTCGCCGTCGACATGCTGTCCGCCTCTCCTGCGCCGCAGCGCCCTCCCAGAATACCGGGAAAGTAGCAAAGGTATGACCTGTAACACGAAAAGATAGTATCTTTTGGCGCAAAAGGTGATACCTTATGGCGTAGCCCACTTCTTCACGGGCTCGCAGTGAGCTTCTTCGAAAGCCAAAGACGTCTTCTCCGGAGGTATGACATGCAGTATCCCCCCACGCACCTTGTGGTCATGGGCGTTGCCGGGTCCGGCAAGACCACCCTGGCGGCGGCCCTGTCCTCGCAGCTGGGCTGGGCCTGCGCCGAAGCGGACGAGTTCCACCCAGAAGCCAACATCACCAAAATGACGCAGGGCATCCCGCTCCAGGATGAGGACCGCTGGCCCTGGCTGCAGGAAATCCGCAGCTGGATGACAGCGCAGGCGCAGGCCGGCTGCAGCACGGTCCTGACCTGTTCCGCCCTCAAAAAGAGCTACCGCCAGCTCCTCTCCGAAGCGGAAGGCCGCGTCGTCTTCCTGCACCTCGACGGCGGCGCGGACCTGATCAGCCAGCGCATGCAGGGCCGGGAAGGCCACTTCATGCCGCCCACCCTGCTGCCCAGCCAGCTGGCCACCCTCGAGCCGCTCAGCCAGGAAGAGCTCGACGCCGGCAGCCTCCGCCTGGACATCTCGCAGTCACCTGAACAGCTGGTCGCCGCCGTCGTGAAGGCTTTGCAGCTTCCCGCCGGACAGGCGCCCTGCGCGCCCTGACTTTCCCCAAAACCCCAACAAATACTGTTTCAAAGGAGAACCATGACCATCGAAGGATGGACCCAAACGCTGGGCGCAGGACCCCTGCTGCTCATCGCGGGAGCCGCGATCCTCGTCCTGCTGTTCCTGATCATCAAGCTGCGCATGCACGCCCTGATCGCCCTGATCCTCATCAGCCTCGCCACCGCCTTCGCCACCGGCATCCCCGCCAACCAGGTGGTCCCGGTGCTGATCAACGGCTTCGGCACCACCCTCGGCACGGTGGCCCTCCTGGTCGGCCTGGGCGCCATGCTCGGCCGCATCGTGGAAACCAGCGGCGGCGCCAAGGTGCTGGCCGACTACCTCATCGGTGTCTTCGGTGAGAAGCGCGCCCCCTTCGCGCTGGGCCTGGCCTCCCTGATCTTCGGCTTCCCCATCTTCTTCGACGCCGGCCTGGTGGTCATGCTGCCCGTCGTCTTCGCCGTTGCCCACCGCCTGGGCGGGGGAGTGCTCCGCTACGGCCTGCCCGCCGCCGGTGCGTTCTCCGTGATGCACATCTTCCTGCCGCCGCACCCCGGCCCGGTCTCCGCGTCCGCGTTCTTTGACGCCAACATCGGCCTGGTCACCATCGCCGGCCTGCTTGTCGCCATCCCCACCTGGTACGTCACCGCCTACCTCTTCGGCCTCTACACCGGCAAGAAGCTGGTCCTTCCCGTGCCGGAAATCCTGGGCCACGCCTCCGCCGAAGCCGAATCAAACCCGCCGCGCTTCCGCACCGTGGTTGGCCTGCTGCTCCTGCCGCTGGTCCTGATCTTCATGAACACCGGGCTGAACACCCTGGCCTCCTCCGGCGTGCTCGCCGAAGGAGTCAAGGACGAGCAGTGGTACCAGGTTCTGCGGACGCTGGGCGAAACCCCGGTGGCGCTGCTGATCTCGGTGCTGGTGGCCGTGTTCGTGCTGGGCAGCAAGCGCGGCAAGGACGCCGGGGCAGTCGAGAAGCTCCTCGAATCCTCGCTCGGCCCGGTCTGCTCCGTCATCCTGATCACCGGCGCCGGCGGCATGTTCGGCGGCGTCCTGCGCACCTCGGGCATCGGCCAGGCACTCGCCGACGTCCTGGGCGACCTGGGCATCCCGCTGATCCTGGCCGGCTTCCTCATCTCCAGCATCCTGCGCATCGCCCAGGGATCCGCCACAGTGGCACTGACTACCACCGCGGGCCTGATCGCCCCGGCTGTGGCCCTGGCCGGACTCAACGGCATGCAGGTGGCCGCCATGGTGATCGCCGTGGCCGCCGGCTCCGTGGTGGTCTCCCACGTGAACGACTCCGGCTTCTGGCTGGTGGGCCGCTTCTTCGGCATGGACGTCAAGACCACGCTGAAGACCTGGACCGTCATGGAAACCCTCATCGGCGTGATGGGCTTCGCCATCGCCGCCGTGATCTTCCTGGTGGCCGGAGTGGCGGGCTAGCATCCTTCCCAGCCACGGCTGGCTGGACAACAGCGGCGGGGCGGGGCGCAGAAAATCGGGGCGCCCCCCCCGCGGGGTTCCCGGGGCCGTTTTTACCGCCCGGCCGGGCCGGGCGGGGGGGGAGGGGGGGGGGGGGCTATACGTGTGGGCCCCC
>NZ_JAJOMC010000069.1 GCF_021129155.1 Arthrobacter sp. AK04 | reverse complement strand
CGGCCACCCCAACCCCACCACCGCCCCCCCCCCCCCGGGCACGGTTCCGGATGTTGCTGGAACAGGCCGGGACTGCACTGACCCGGACACCCTGCCGAAGGGCTTGGCGAAGTCAGGCAAGCAAAGGAAACACGGCGTCGTCGTGCTGGGCCGTGTGGTACCCCACCGGCCCCCGGTAGTCCGGCCCCTGGCCGCAGCAGCACCACCAGCAGCTGCACCGCCCTAGCCCTACCGGAGCAGACTCAGCAGCGGCGTGGGCGTGGGCGTGGGCGTGGGCTAGGCCACGGAGCCGGACTCAAGGGCTGCGCGCAACTCGCGGACCGCCGTCGTCCCTCCCGCCATGAACCATTCCAGGCCGTTAACGCGCACCGTGTCCACTGCGCCTCCGGCGGCCCGGACAATCGCTTTGCCGGGCAGCCAGTCCCATTCCGGGCAGCTGTGCTGGAACCAGCACCCCAGCTGGCCGTCCGCCACGCGGCCAAGGTCGCAAGAGCCGGAGCCCAGCATCCTCAGCGCAGCGGCGGAGGTCGCGGCTGCATGCCAGGGCATGGCGCAGAGCGGATCCATCAGCCAGCTGGGGTGGATGTAGGTTGCCGCCCCCAGCTGGGCCGCGGGTGTTGCATTGCGCTCTCCCCTGTTGTCGTGGAATACCGTCAGCCGTTCACCGTTCAGGCTGGCCGGATGCTCCCTGCCACCGAGCCAAAGCTTGTCCTCCTCCGGCTGGAAGATGGCACCGAGCAGCACATCGGAGTGGTCCTTCAATGCGATCGCCGAGCACCAGTAGGTTGAGCCATGCAGGAAGTTGTAGGTGCCGTCCACGGGATCAATAACCCAGGTCCGGCCGCTGCTGCCCTGTACCGAGGCGCCCTCCTCCCCCAGGATGCCGTCCTCGGGACGGCAGCGCTGCAGCTGTTCCAGCACGTAGGCTTCTGCGGCATGGTCAGCGGCGGTTACTACATCTGAAATGGACGTCTTCTGCTGCGACTGCAGGCCCGCCATCCGCATGAGCAGTGCCAGCTGCCCGGCCTCCCGCACCAGGGCTGCTGCCAGCTGGTAGTCGTCCAAAGAAGGGTCAAGTTCAACAGCGCTGTGCCGGCCAGTGGTCATGGCTTAAGTTTATGGGGCGCGATAATGAAGCCATGGCCAAAACACCTGCCCAGCGGATCAAGAAGCACGGCTCCAAGGCGGCGGTACCGCAGCACCAGCTTCCGGCCGTGGTGAATCCCACCACGGCGCGCACGCCGGAAAAAGCCCAGAGCAACAGCAGCCTCATCCTGATCGCCGGTGTGGTGGCCAGCCTGTTCCTTTTCTGGTACCTGCACCTGCTGACCCTGGACCAGCTCCGTGACCTCTCCGCGGACCTGGCCATGCCGGACTCGCTCATCGGCGGCTTCGACGCGGCTTACATCAGCCAGCTCCAGGCGGCCATGAACGACGACGCCCGCGGCCAGCTCAACTACGTGCACAAAACGGCGGGAACCCTGTTCCCGTTGATCTTCGGATTCACCTGGCTGCTGCTGATCGGCACGAACGTGGCCCGTAAAGCCCTGCGCTGGGCTCTCTGGTCCTTGCCGCTGCTGTTCGTTGTGGTCCGGCTCTGGGGCAACGCCGCCATCGACGGAGTGCTGGCACCCGGCACTGTCGACGCCGGCCAGGTGGCCCTTGCCTCCGGGCTCACGGTGGCCGGCTGGGTACTCCTGGTCCTCAGCCTGCTGGCGGGTGCCGCCGCCGTCTTCCTCGGAGCCCGCAAGCCCAAAGCCGCTAGCTGAGGGCTGCCCGGGCCCGCATCTCCTTGCGGTGCCGGTGGACCTGGCGCGCGATCACCAGTCCTGCGGTGGCCATGCCCAAGGTCACCGGATACCCCATGAGCCGCTCCAGAGTGCCGGGTTCCGGGATGTCCATTCCCGTCAGGCCCCCCGACCCCAAAGCGGTGAGGGACACGGCACCGCACACCAGGATGAACCAGGCGAAGTTTGTTTTCCGCAGCCAGAGGATGCCCAGGACCAGCAAGGCGGCGGCCCCGGCGAGGAAGTACATCACAGCGCCAACAATGTGCCAGCCGGAACCCACGTCCTCGGGCACCAGTCCCACGATGACCGTGCCGGCGCCGGCGGTCCCGGTCAGGATCCGGACCCAGACAGCCGCCAGCCAGGGCCGCCGCCGCGGCTGCACCCGCAGATCCGCCCGGGCCGCCACGCAGAGCAGCCCGGAGCTCAGCAAAAGGGCACCCAGCAGCATGCCGAGGCCCTGCACCACGAATGAGGCGTTCATGAGCCAGTTCAACGGGGAACAGACCTCGCGGCCGTCAAAGATGCCGCAGTTCAGGGCGCCGAGGTCGCTGATGTAGCCGGTCCGCAGGTCATAGGGCCTGGGGCCCGCCCAGGCTCCGATTACCGCTGCCTCCGCCGCAAAGTACTGCAGCACGCTCAACACCGACCAGGCGCCGATGTACTGGCGGGTGGACGCGGTGTCCGGAATTAGTGTGGCAGGCCTGGCGGCGGACGGCGCGGAACTCATGCCTTGAGCGTAGTACGGCCCAGCACCTTGTATGCTTGTATCCGTGTCCGGCCGGACTGGCCTGCCGATCCACCGGATGCAAGCCCTCGTAGCTCAGTGGATAGAGCACGGCTCTCCTAAAGCCGGTGTCGTTGGTTCGATTCCAATCGAGGGCACTTGAACTTTCCTCCCCCGGAGTTCGCACTCCGCGCCTACCTCCTTGGCTCCGCGCAGCCCGGCCCCGCCGCGGACGCCGTCAGCGCCGGGCAGTGGACGGTCCAGCGGGACCTGCTGGACCGGGCGGAGGGCACCCGCGGAACCTTCTCCGGCGTCGTACATTTTGTCCCTGCGGACGACGGCGGCCTGGCCTTCCGTGAGGAAGGCACCATGCGCTGGCCCTCCTTCACGGGCCCGGCCTCCCGCGAGTACCTGCTGCGGACCACCGGGAGCCCGGACACGCTGGATGTGTACTTTCCGGACGGCCGCCCCTTCCACCGGATGAGCTTCGCTCCGGAGTCCAACCTTGACAACCACTGGTGCGATCCCGATACCTACCGGGTTACCTACGTCTACGAGGGCTTGGACAGGTTCAGCTACACCTGGGATGTCCAGGGCCCGCGCAAGGACCTGCTGCTGACCTCACACCTGGTCCGCAGGCACGGCGCGGCAGCATGAAGAACCGCATCGTGGTTTCGGCCGTCTGCGTCTTCGATAGGGCAGGCCGGCTCCTGACCGTGAGGAAACGCGGCACCGCCATGTTCATGCATCCCGGCGGCAAGCCCGAGGCCGGGGAGACAGCTGTCCAGGCGGCGGCGCGGGAACTCGAGGAAGAAGTGGGCATCGTCCTCGACCCGCAGGATTTGGAGCTGATGGGCGTGTGGATCGCCGATGCGGCGAATGAGGCTGCCACGGACATCGAGGCAACAGTCTTCCTGGCCCCCGGAGTGTGGGAGGCCCACCCCTCGGCGGAAATCGCCGAGATCAGGTGGCTGGAACTGGGCGCCGAGCCCACCCAGGACCTTGCCCCGCTGTTGACGGACCACATCCTCCCGGAACTCGGCAGCTCCGGCCGCACGGCCAGTCAGGCCTAGAGCTCGGGAACTGCTTCCTGGGCCACAGCGGTGGCCTCGTTGAACTGGGTGCGGTATAGCTCGGCATACCGTCCTTCGGCGGCCAGGAGTTCGGTGTGGGTCCCGCGTTCAACAATCCGGCCGTCCTCCACCACCAGGATGGCGTCCGCTGCCCGGACGGTGGACAACCGGTGCGCAATCACGACGGCGGTGCGCCCCTCGAGTGCGGCCCCCAGGGCAGCCTGCACGGCGGCTTCGTTGGTGGAGTCGAGCGCCGCCGTTGCCTCATCGAGGATGACCACGCGGGGCTGGGCGATCAGCAGCCGGGCGATGGTGAGCCGCTGGCGTTCACCGCCGGAAAGCCGGTAGCCGCGCTCCCCCACCACGGTGTCCAGGCCGTCCGGGAGGGACCGGATCATGGCTTCCAGCCGGGCCTGCCGGATGGCCTCCCACATGTCCTCTTCGGTTGCGTCCGGCCGGGCAAGGCGCAGGTTGGAGGCAATGCTCTCGTGGAACAGGTGGCCGTCCTGGGTCACCATGCCCAGCGTTTCCCGCATCGAGTCGAAGGTCAGGTCGCGGACGTCCACCCCTGTTCCGGGCCGCACGCCACCAAAACGGACGGCGCCGGAATCGACGTCGTACAGCCGGGCCAGCAGCTGGGCGATGGTTGACTTGCCGGCACCCGAGGAGCCCACCAGCGCCACCGTCTGCCCGGGCTCAACCCGGAAGCTGACCCCGTGCAGGACTTCCTCGCCGCCGCGGGTATCCAGGGTGGAGACGTCTTCGAGGGAGGCCAGGGACACCTTGTCCGCTGAGGGATAGGAGAACCGGACATCGTCGAACTCCACGGAGAGCGGGCCGCGCGGCGATTCCACAGCGTCCGGCTTCTGGCTGATGAGCGGCTTGAGGTCAAGGATTTCGAAGACGCGCTCGAAGCTGACCAAGGCACTCATGATTTCCACACGCGCGTTGGAGAGTGCCGTGAGCGGAGCGTAGAGCCGGGTGAGCAGCAAAGCCAGCACCACGACGTCACCGGCGGCCAACTGCCCACCGAGCGCCAGCCAGCCGCCGAGGCCGTACACCAGTGCCAGGGCCAGCGCGGACACCAGGGTCAGGGCTGTCACGAAGGTGAACTGGAGCATCGCCGTGCGGACACCGATGTCCCGCACCCGTCCGGCGCGCAGCGCGAACTCACGGGACTCCTCGTCCGGGCGCCCGAAGAGCTTCACCAGGGTGGCGCCGGGGGCGGAAAAGCGCTCAGTCATCTGCGTGCCCATGGTGGCGTTGTGCTCGGCGGCCTCGCGGCGCAGCTCGGCAAGCCTCGAACCCATCCGGCGGGCGGGGAGGAGGAAGATCGGCAGCAGGATCATGGCCAGCACTGTCACCAGCCAGGACTTGTTCAGCATTACCACGAGGGTGAGGGCCAGCGCCACGACATTGCTGACCACACCGGAGAGCGTGCCGGCGAAGGCCGCCTGCGCACCGATCACATCGTTGTTAAGCCGGCTTACCAGCGCACCTGTGCGGGTCCGGGTGAAGAAGGCGATCGGCATCTTCTGTACGTGGTCGAACACCTTGGTGCGCAGGTCCAGGATCACACCCTCGCCGATCGAAGAGGACAGCCAGCGCGTTACAAGCCCAAGCCCTGCCTCTGCCACGGCCACGACAGCAATCAGTACTGCCAGCCAAATCACTGTGCCGGCGTCGGCCTTGGCGATAATCGCGTCCACCACCTGGCCGGCGAGCACCGGCGTTGCCACCGCCAGGACGGCCATCACGATGGACAGCAGCACGAAGGCGACCAGCCGGCTGCGGTGCGGCCGCGCGAAGCCAAACACCCGTTTGAGGAGCTCCTTGGTGAATGGCTTGGAGCCGTTGGAGGCGCGGGTGATGTTGTAGAGGGAGCTCCAGGCAACCCTGTCCATACTCATTTTTGGTGCCTTTCGGGGCGCTGGCGGCCAACACTTCTGTGACCACACCGTCAACCACACTCCAACGTACATCCAGCCGTACGTTTTCCAGCAGCCTGCGGTCGTGGGTGACCAGCAGCAGCGCGCCCTCGTAGCTTTCCAGGGCTTCTTCGAGCTGCTCGATGGCGGGAAGGTCCAGGTGGTTGGTGGGCTCTTCCAGGACAAGGAGGTTCACTCCCCTGGCCTGGAGCAGCGCGAGCGCAGCCCTTGTCCGCTCGCCCGGCGAAAGGGATTCAACGGTCCGTGACGTATGGTCGGCTTTGAGCCCGAACTTCGCCAGGAGTGTGCGGACCTCGGCCGGGTTAAGGTCCACGAGGACTGCCTCCACGGCCTCGCCCAGGGTCAGCTCGCCGGCAAGCAGTCCGCGGGCCTGGTCGATCTCCCCGACGGCCACGGAAGCGCCCATCGCGGCACTGCCCGAGTCAGGCTCGACGCCGCCCAGCAGCAGGCGCAGCAGCGTGGACTTACCGGCGCCGTTGGGCCCCGTAATGCCGATCCGCTCGCCGGCATTCAGCTGGAGGTTAACTGGACCCAGGGTGAAGCCGCCCTGCCGGACCACGGCATCGCGGAGGGTTGCCACCACGGAGCTGGAGCGTGGGGCCTTACCGATGGAGAACTGCAGCTGCCATTCCTTCCGCGGCTCCTCCACCGCGTCCAGCCGCGAGATCCGCGATTCCATCTGCCGCACTTTCTGGGCCTGTTTCTCGGAGGATTCCGTGCTGGCTGCGCGGCGGATCTTGTCATTGTCCGGGCTCTTCTTCATGGCGTTCCGGACGCCTTGGGAGCTCCATTCACGCTGGGTCCGCGCCCGGGACACCAGGTCGGCCTTGGTGGCCGCAAATTCCTCGTACTTCTCCCGGGCGTGCCGCCTGGCAACTGCCCGTTCCTCCAAGAAGGCGTCGTAGCCGCCGTCGTACACGCCCACGGCGTTCTGCGCCAGGTCCAGTTCCACCACCGTGGTGACGCACCGCGCAAGGAACTCGCGGTCGTGGCTTACCAGCACAACGCCGCCGCGTAGGCCTGTGACGAAGTCCTCCAGTTTGGCGAGGCCTTCGAGGTCAAGATCATTGGTGGGCTCATCGAGCAGAACCACGTCGAACCGACTCAGCAGCAGCGCCGCCAGCGCCACCCTCGCTGCCTGCCCGCCGGAGAGGCCTGTCATTGCAGCCTCTGGACCGGTCTCCAGGCCAAGGTCCGCCAGGACGGCAGGAATCCGGTCATCAAGGTCGGCAGCGCCGGAGGCCATCCACCTGTCGAAGGCGAGCGCGTAGGCGTCGTCCGCTCCTGGCGCGCCGCTGCCAAGGGCTTCAGCCGTTGATTCCATCTCGGCGGTGGCCTGGGCACAGCCGGTGCGCCGGGCGATGTACCCCGCCACTGTTTCACCAGGAACGCGTTCGTGTTCCTGGGGAAGCCAGCCCACGAACGCATCGGCGGGGGCCAGGCTGACGGAGCCTTCCTGCGGCTGGTCCACGCCGGCGAGGAGCCGCAGCAGCGTGGACTTTCCCGCCCCATTGGCACCCACCACGCCCACCACGTCCCCGGGGGCCACTGTGAGGGAGAGCCCGGAGAAAAGCTGCCGGTGGTCATGACCGCCGGAAACGTCCTTCGCTACGAGGGTTGCAGTCATCGTTCTATCCTTTCGCCACTGCGTCCGCAGCGGGTTTCCTGCCCGGACACTGGCTGGCAGGGCCCTGACTTTTACCCGGAGGAAGGAGCGCGGGCGGCAGGACATGAAAGAACCCGCTGGTCCGGACTTGGGGGGTGTACGGACCAACGGGCTCGACCAACAAGCATAGTCGAAACGGCCGCACGGGTAAAACCGCCCCGATGCGGCACGCTAAAATCGACAAACCATCCATTCTGCAGAGAGCCCTCCATGACCATCCCCGCCAAGGCGTTCCAGCGGTGGCTGCAAGGCATTGCGCCGGACGTCAGCACCGCTGACGTCTGCAGGATCTCAGGGATCAAGCGGACTACCCTGGCCCAGCAGCTGGTCCGTGGAAAAGTCTCGGTCAGCACCGTGGTCAGCATCAGCCGCGCCTACAACGTCAACCCGCTCGCGGCCCTGGCCACTTTCGAGGCATACCGGGACCTCGCCGGTCCCCAGGCTCCGCCAACGCGTTGCGAACTTGTCAGCCAGGTTTCCACGGCCGACCTCCTGCGGGCTGTCCTTGCGCGTCCGGTGATGGAGCCCGCCGGCACTTCGGGGTCAGCGTCACCACCCCTTACCGCCGCCCCGCACGCCACCTCGGTAAAGAACTGGGTTGACGCCATCGACGACGGCGAAGTGCGGCACCGCGTTTCCGCGGCCACGGGAGTGGCCCCGCAGAACTATTCGGCGCAGCTGACCGCCAACCGGCTGTCTCCGGACCTGGCGCTTGCCACCGCGCTTGCTGCCGGCGTCGGACCGGCCGGCGGCCTGGTGGCCACCGGCCTGATCACCGAAGAGGAAGCGGGCTGGCCGCCGGGTGCGCGGCAGGCCGCCCTGGACACCCTGTCCGACGGCGACCTCACCGCCTTGGCGGGCGAACGGCTGCAGGCACTGGGCAAGGTGCTGAAGCGCCAGGAGCAGGACCAAGCGCAAACTGAAAAAATTTGGGAGAACCTGGGATGATCGACATTCTTCAATGGTCCACGCTGGCCATCTGCGCGCTCACCGCAGCAGCCCGGGTGCCCAGCGCCATCCGCGGAGAGAACAGGTCGCTGTTCTACATCTTCACGCTGATGACCGTCGCCATCCTCTTGAGCATCGAAGCCCCCTACGTGGCCATCGACCAGGCCCTGGGCGGAATCAACCTTGCCAACCTGCTGCTCCGCTTCATCATCTTCGCAGCCATCTACTTCGTGGGGATCCGGGTCACCCGCGGTTTCGGCGCCGACAGCGCCTACCGGCTCATCACGGGGAAAGCCGGCATGGTTGTCCTGCTGGTCATCTCCCTTGCGCTGATGGCCCTGTTCTTCATGATGGACACGGTGGGGTCCTCGGCAGGACTTGCCGCCGTGTCAGCAAAGAACGAGCGGAACTTTGTCCTGGTGGAGTACTACGGAGCAGCCGGAAGGGCTTATCCCGCATACGTATCCCTAGTGCTGCTGCCCGCCATGGTCCGCGCTGTCCGGAGCCGGTTGCCCGTCCTCGTGCGGGTTGCCGCCGCACTCCTGGCAGTGGGCGGGGTGGCTATCGCCCTGACACTGCTCTTTCCCGTGGTGCCTCCTGAGTGGGGGGCGGCGGAGTTCGTCATCAACTACACCGCCGTACTGTGCTTCGTCCTTGGCCTGGCGCTGATCTGGGCGGCACGGGTTAAGGACAGAAAGACGTCGCCCGCCAAAAGGACATATACCGAAAAGTAACCCTGCTGGCTTTCACAAATTCATTAGAATGTGAAACAATCATGAATGTGTGAAGGTGGAGCGAAGGTCGTTTTCGAACGGGGATAAATTCCAAAACGTTGGCCGCTCCGGGGGCCTTCACACCTATTGGGGGGATGAGTGGTGGCGGCCGTTGGGGACCGCCCCCACTCAGCCTGGTTAAAGCCGGTTTGGGCGCGTGCTTTCCTGACGCAGACACCCCGCAATGCCCGGCCCGAATCCACGGTCCCATGAGCTGTAGAAGCGGCTACCCCTAGTCGCGGGCGAACCGCAGGGTCACCAACTGGAACGGCCGCAGGCCCAGTTCCGCTCCGTCAGCGCAGGCTTTCACGCCCGGCGCCTCGAGCGGACGCTCCAACAAATCCACTGACGTAACGCCCTGCACGGAAAAATTCGCGGTCACCTTTCCTGCCGACCGCTGGCCCAACGACTCGTAGAGGCGGACGATCACGTCCCCGGAGCCGTCCTCGGCCAGCTTGACGGCTTCAATCACCAGGGCAGGGTTCGTTACCGAGAACAGCGGTTCCGCCGGCGAGCCGCCGTGAACCAGCCGGGGAACCAGATTGGTTCGGTAGCCTTCCTCCACGGCGTCGGCAATGTCCGCCCCCGGGCGGATGGTGACGGTGAGCTCATGCACCCCGCGGTCGGCTTCCGGATCGGGGAACTTGGGAGCGCGCAACAGGGACAGGCGCACAGTCGTGGTGGTGCCGCCGTCGTCATCCCTGATGTTCCGCGCGACGTCGTGGCCGTACGTGGACGAGTTGGAAATCGCCACACCGTAGCCCGGCTCCGCCACATGGATCCACCGGTGCGCACAAATCTCGAACTTCGCCGTTTCCCATGAGGTGTTGGTGTGGGTGGGCCGGAACACGTGGCCAAACTGCGTCTCCGCAGCGGACCTGTCCGCCCGGACGTCCAGGGCGAAGCCGAGCTTCAACAGCTTCTCGCGTTCCTGCCAGCCCACCGAGGTGGTGATTGAGAGGGACGGACTCCCTGCGCCTAGCCTGATCCGCTGGGTAATGGTGGACGTTCCTGCAAGCCGCTCCACGAGTACGACGGCGTCTGCCCCTTCGCGGACCAGCCGGACGGAAGCGGCTTGGGTCAGCGGCGTGACGTTGCGCCGGTAGAACTCGTCGATGTCCCAGGCGTCCCACTCGTTGGGAGTATCGCGGTGAAGTTCAAGCAGGTTACCGCGCTGGCCGGGAGCGATTGCTTCGCGTCCGCTGGCGTGGTCCACCAGCGAGGCGAGAAGCCCGTCGGCGTCCAGGACAGCGCGGATGACTCCGTTGTCCAGGACAAAGCCCCCGTTATAGGCGTCGGCCTGGACCGCTCCATCCGCCGGAACCGGCTCGCCTGCGGCCAGTGCAGGCACTCCGTCCCTGGCATGGGGCGCAGCGTTCAGCAGGAAGGTCCGCTCGCCGCTGCCCAGAAGTGCGGTGGCGGCCTCACCGATGATGGCCTCAAGGGCATTACTGACGGCCTGGTAGTTCCGCTCGGCATCCTGGTGGACCCAGGCGATGGAGCTCCCGGGAAGAATGTCGTGGAACTGCTGCAGAAGGACCAGCCGCCATAGACGCTTGAGTTCCGCAGCCGGATAGGCGAAGCTGCCGCCGGTGCGCACAGCAGCCGTTGCGCACCACAATTCGGCTTCCCGCAGCAGGTGCTCACTGCGGCGGTTCCCCTTTTTGGTCCTGGCCTGGCTGGTGTAGGTTCCACGGTGCAGCTCAAGGTACATCTCGCCCACCCACACGGGCAGGACGGGGTAGTCGGCCTCGGCCTGCGTGAAGAAGCTTTCCGCGGAGCCGATCCGGACCTTCGGGGAGCCTTCCAGGTCCGCGGCGCGTGACGCAGCCGCCAGCATTTCCCGTGTTGGTCCGCCGCCGCCGTCGCCGTAGCCGAACGGCACCAGTGACACGCTGCCGTGGCCGTGGTCGCGGTAATTCCGCTCCGCGTGCGCAAGTTCACGCCCGCTCAGCTCCGCATTGTAGGTGTCCACAGGCGGAAAGTGGGTGAAGAGCCGGGTGCCGTCGATGCCCTCCCAGTTGAAAGTGTGGTGCGGCATCCTGTTGATCTGGTTCCAGGAAATTTTCTGGGTCAGGAACCAGCGGCTGCCTGCAGACTTGACGATCTGCGGCAGCGCCGCAGAATACCCAAACGAATCCGGCAGCCAGGCCTCCTGGCAATCCACACCAAATTCCGCCAGGAAGAAACCCTTCCCTTCCACGAACTGCCGCGCCATTGCCTCGCCGCCGGGCATGTTGGTGTCCGATTCAACCCACATTCCGCCCACGGGAACGAACTGGCCGGCACGGATTTTCTCGCGGATGCGGCCGAAGAGTTCGGGGTAGGACTCCTTGATCCAGGCGAACTGCTGGGCTGAGGAGCAGGAAAAGACAAAATCCGGGTTTTCATCCATCAGTGCCACGACGTTGGAGAACGTCCTTGCGCATTTCCGGACAGTCTCCCGGACCGGCCAGAGCCAGGCCGAATCAATGTGGGCATGGCCGGTGGCCACCAGCTGGTGCGCAGAAGCATAGGCCGGGCGGGCAAGTACTTCTGCGAGCGCTTCGCGTCCTGCGGCGGCGGTCCCGGCAACATCGTCCGGATCCATGACGTCCATCATGCGCTCGAGGGCTCTGAGGATCTCGTGCCGGCGGGGCAGCTCAAGGGGCAGCACTGCCATGAGGCCCGAAAGGGTGGAAATATCCTGCTGCAGTTCCCAAACGTTCTGGTTCAGTTCTGCAATGGCGATGCTTCCCAGCCTGTATTGCGGTGCTGTCCCGGCCGTTGACTTGTCGCCGTAGGGCGTGGCAGCAAAGGTCCAGCCCTGGGCGACGTCTGGATTCGCTGCAGCCTCAACGTAGAAGTCCACCGCCATGCCGCCGCCCAGGAGCTTCAGCGGAATGTACTGGTTCCGGGGCGAGACCGCCTTGATGATCGTGCC
The DNA here is from genome assembly GCF_021129155.1 of Arthrobacter sp. AK04. Classification (GTDB taxonomy): domain Bacteria; phylum Actinomycetota; class Actinomycetes; order Actinomycetales; family Micrococcaceae; genus Arthrobacter; species Arthrobacter quantipunctorum. The sequence continues at coordinate 10,170 of NZ_JAJOMC010000069.1, read as the reverse complement.
GTCCGGGCGCCACGCGATGCCCTCGCACTGAAAGCCGGGTATTTCGACCGTAAACCCAAGATCCACGAGCACTTCAACGGTGGTGTCCGGTTCCGTGCCCCATGATTCGGGAACCTCCCCCTGGAGGCGGAGCCACTTGGTGCCCCAGGGTTTGCCCCACAACGCTCCGTGCTCCTGGGGCTGGAACTCCTGCCGCATGGCGTCCAGCGCCGGGACGGGTTCATCCGGGGCATCCCAGCTGCTCAGCGTGAGGGGAAGCGTCCGGCTGTAGACCGCAGGGGTAATACGCTCCCGCACGAACCTATGCAGGCGCACTTCCGTGATCCGGCGGTCGTCATGCAATATGTGCCCTCTTTAGCGTTTGGGACTGGATCCTGGTGTCCATTCGATGGATAAATCTACCTGCTGGTACCCCTTTTACCAACCCTTTCGAAACCGTTTCCCGCACTGCTTCCGGGCTGCTCCGGGCTGGCACGGCGGCTGGATTGTGAGGGCGACTGGTATCAGGGCGGCTGGATAGGCCTACGCCGGTGCAGCAGCTACCGGCCGCCGTATCCTCGCGTCACCCGCATAGATGTTGAGGCTGGTTCCCCGGCTGAAGCCAGCAAGTGTCAGGCCGCTGGCCTCAGCCAGTTCAACCGCAAGGCTGGATGGCGCACTCACGGCAGCCAGGACTGGTATCCCGGCCAAAGCAGCCTTCTGGACCAGTTCGAAGGATGCGCGGCCCGAGACCTGGAGGACCGTGCCGCTCAGGGGCAGCAGGCCTTCACGCAAGGCCCACCCCACTACCTTGTCCACGGCGTTGTGCCGTCCCACGTCCTCCCGGAGGCACAGAAGGTTCGCGCCGCCGTCGTCCCCGATGCGGAAGAGGCCGGCCGCGTGGACGCCGCCGGTGTCGTCGAAGAGGCGCTGGGACTGCCGAAGGATGTCCGGAAGTGAGGCGAGCACCTCCGCGGAAACGCTCAGGGGATCCGCGGAGGGAGTGAAGTGCGAGGACTTACTGACGGACTCGATGGAATCGGTGCCGCAGATGCCGCATGAGCTGGAGGTGTACACGTGCCGGCCCATGGAGGGAGCCTCTACATCCGGCCGCAGCTGGGCCTCCACCACGTTGAAGGTCTGCACGCCGTTTTCGTCCTCGCCGGCGCAGAAGCGCAGCGAGACCAGTTGCCCGGAATCCCAGATGACGCCTTCGGACACCAGGAACCCGGCCACCAGGTCGAAGTCATGGCCAGGGGTCCGCATCGTCACTGAGTAGGACATGCTGCCCAGCCGGATTTCCAGCGGTTCCTCCACCGCAAGGACATCCTCCCGGTACCGGACCGGGAACTCGAGGGCGTTCGGGGAGCCATCCAGCACGTACTTGTGCACCTTGCGGCGCTGGGTTACACGTCCCATGTTCCACCGTTCCTGTTCATGATTCCATCATCGCAACCGCCCCGGGGTGATGCCAGCGCAGCGGCCGTTCCCCGGGCTTCGTCAGCCAAGGAGCTCGCTCCAGTCCACCGGGCCGGTGGCCGCGGGTTTGGCAGCTGTCCGGCCCGTCCGTCCGGCGCTGCGCGTCTTCGGCTTCGCGTTGGGGTCAGGGGGCGCGGGGATGGGCGGCCCCCAGGGCAGGGCGAAGGCCGGCACCGGTTCGCCGAGCTTCACCCCGTGGGGAGGAACAACCATAACGCCGTCGGCGAAGGCCAGCCCCCGCATCATGCCCGGGCCCGTGTGCTGGGCAGGCGAGGCCATCCCGTACAGCAGCCGGAACGGCATAAGGCGGGTGCGCCCGGGCTCCGGCTCAAGGGTGATTCCGCACGGCACTTCCTGTACCGCCGGCATGTCGCCGTGTCCCAGCGCCGCCAGCAGCGGCGCGCCCACCGTGGACAGCGCAATCATGGCGGCAAGCGGATTCCCCGGCAATCCGAGCACGAAGCGTCCGTCCGGAAGTTCGGCCAGGACGGCAGGATGCCCCGGGCGCATGGCCACGCCGTCGATGATCAGGCGGCCTCCCAGCTCAGCTACTGCCCTGCGAAGATGGTCCGTGCCGGATTTTCCCGTCCCGCCGGTGGTAATAACGACGTCGGCCGGCAGGTCCGGCGCGCCCGGCACCTCCGGGACCACGTCCTCCAGCGCGCCCAGCCATTCAGCATAGGAATCACCGATCCTTTGCTGCCCGCCGGGGATCCCGCCCAGCATGCCCACAACTGCCGGCAGTTGGGGGCCGAAGGTGTCCCGCACCTGCCCGGGGACGGGCACGCCGTGGCCAACCACCTCGGAACCGGTCAGCAGAAGCCGGACCATCGGCTTACCCTGGACCACAAGTTCGTCATACCCGGCAAGGGCGGCCAGCGCCAGATGCGCTGGGTTGAGCACCACTCCTGCCTTGACAAGGACGTCGCCTTCCGAAGCCTCCTCACCCGCTTTCCGCACATGCTGGCCGGTGCGGGGCTCGCCGGGACGGGCCGTCCCGCCAGTTACCAGGACGGGCAGCCCGTCCTCGTCCTTGTCCAGCCGGGCACTTTCGCTGCGCAGCACCGACTTGCCACCCGGTGGGATGAGTCCCCCCGTGGCGATAGGACTGGCCTGGTGGGGGGCAAGGGGGGTGCCGGGTTCAACCGGGATCCATGGCCCGGTGCCGTTCACCGCCCAGCCGTCCATGGCCGACGACGCATAATGGGGCATGTCCTGCAGTGCCACGACGTCCTGGTCGAGTTTTCGTCCGAGCGCCAGCTCCAGCGCGACCGGCCCGGCGGGAATCGGATGGGCAGCGTCAAAAGCGGCCTGGCGGGCCTCGTCCCACGTGTGGTCGAGGTGCCGGGGATGGTCAGCGTCGGATTTGCTTGGTTCCTTCTGGGCGTCGCTGGTCATCCGCCGGGAGTCCCGGCGGCTTCAGCATCGTAGTCGGCGGCCAGGGCACGGGCCACGGCGAGCGCGGATTCCATGGAAGCGGCGTTCGTTGGCTGCCCGGACCCGGATGCCAGGCCAGCGGCGTAGCCGGCAATAAAGGTGGTCAGCGGTGCTGCCGGGCGGACCACCGAATGGGCGGCCACGCCCGCCAAAGCAAGGATGGCGTTGACATCCACCTGGACGTCCTCAAGCTCATAGGCCTGGAGCAGGGACCTGCACCACTCCTCCAGCGTTTCATCCTGACTTTTCACGAACGTGCCTCCCAAGTTAACTGCGGCTGCGCCGGTCCTGGCTTTTTGTCCTGGTTCCCGGCGGCAATCCCTAGTGCGGCGGCATCATCCCACGTGTCCACGTCTGCCGTGGAACCTGCGGGGACGGTGACAGGCTGCACCTCCAGACTAGCAAGGAGGGAACGTACGGAACCGTTGATTAACGTGCCGCGTGAAGCCAGCTCTTCCGCTGCTCTTTTTAACCCAGCCGTGCGATACATCCCCGCCAGCGGCTGGAGGGTCCCGTCACCAGAGCGGGCCATGACGCCGTCTCCCTTCGCCGGGACCAGCGCTTCCTTCAGCACCGCCACGGCGTCCTGGACAAGGGGCATATCGCACGCCAGCACGAGGGTGTATTCCGATGCGGTGGTGCAGTGCCGCGCAAGAGCCTCCAGTCCGGCCGAGATAGCAGCTGCCGGACCCGCGAACTCCGGCTCTTCACGGCACCAGATCACCCCCGGAACCGAAAATTCCGGGCGCGGACCCACCACCACGGTGCCGGCAGCGCCCGCGGACGCGGCCAACGCGCGCTGCAGGAGAGTGGCATGGTGGAAAACGAGGTCCTGCTTGGGCACTCCGCCCAGCCGGGACGACCGTCCGCCGGCCAGGATCACGGCATCGAAAGGCAACCGGTTCTCTTCCACTCCCCCAGCCTAACTGTATGGATCAGGAAGGCCTGGTGCGAATTGGGGTCAGGCTGCGCGCTCGGGCAGCAGGAACGGGTCCCAGGCAGGGGTGGGTTTTTCGAGTTCCTTAATCTGCCAGATGGTTCCGTGCGGGGGCTCCGGGACGAACCTCAGCTTCCACCCCATCTCAGCAGGAGTATGGTCGCCCTTGACGTTGTTGCAACGCAGGCAGGCCGCCACCAGGTTCTCCCAGGAATCGGCACCACCGCGGGACTTGGGCTGGACATGGTCGATGGTGTGGGCCGCTTTTCCGCAGTAGGCGCACCGGTGGCCATCGCGCCTCAGCACGCCGCGGCGGCTGACAGCGGTGGCCTGGTTGTACCTGGGGCGGATATAGCGGTTCAGGAGGATAACGGACGGGCGGCCCAATATCTCCTGGGGCCCCACCACGGGATCGTCACCTTCGGCAACCACACTGGCTTTGCCCGTGAGCACAAGCACCAGCGCCCGGCGGAACGTGATGACCGCCAGCGGTTCATATCCAGCATTCAGAACGAGAGTGCGCATGCACGTACCTCTTCACGGCCGCACCCGTCAGGGGCACGAGGGCCGGCTGCCCTCGGCATGTCCGGGCTATGGATCGACACCACAAGAGTAAACATAGAAGCCCACTATCAGCTAATCACGGTTTCCCAAAACTGCCGTGTCGGGCCAGCGGGCGCTGATCGGGCGGCTGCGGCCTGCGCCTGGCTGGCGCTCACCCAACCGGAGCTTAAAAGCAAGAACCCCTGCCGCAACGGCAGGGGTTCTTGTGCCGTCCCTGTGGGACGGCCTAACGCGGAGCGTAATTAGTTCACGCGGATGAAAACGGGGCCGGAGCCAACGTTGGCGCTGAAGACGACGGTCTGGTTTCCGTTGTATCCACCGTGGACAGCCTGGCCGTTGCCGGCGTAGACAGCGATGTGGGCCATGCCTGCGCCACCGTCTGCGTAGTAGATAAGGTCGCCCGGCTGCGCTTCGGCGGCGCTTACGGTGCGGCCCAGGGAGAGGTAGCCTGCGGGCCAGTCATGGAAGTTGATGCCCACTGCGGCCAGGGAGTTGGTGACCAGCATGGTGCAGTCCTGGGTGACACCCAGCTGGGCGTACGCTGCCGAGAGGATGGCTGCGCCCTTGCCGCTGGCCGAAGCAGCAGGAGCTGCAGCGGGTGCGGAGGCGGTGGTTACCTTGGCGGTGACCTTAGGGGCTGCAGCGGGCTGGACGACGGCGGGAGCCGGCTCGGCTTCCTCGACCTCAACAGGAGCGGGCTCTTCTTCGACGACGACAACAGGCGCGGGCGTGGTGGTGACGGCCGGCTTTTCGAAGGTGATGGCGATGGTGGAGGCAGCGGAGATCGGCGCCTCGACGGAGGACTCTACTTCCAGGGTGGACGCGGGGGCGGAGTCGCGCTGGACGCTGGAGTCAGCTGCGTTTGCAGCGATGCCGCTGGTCAGCACCAGGCCGGAAGCGGCGGCGATAACCGCTGCCTGGCGGCCCATGCCACCGGCGTTGCCGCCAACAGCCTTGGCAATAACAGCGATTGAGTTGGTCTTGGTGACTTCGGCGCGATGCCGTGCGGTGGCACGAGTAGTCATCAGTTCTCTCTTTCGTTTTCCTCAGGCCGTTGTGGGCACCGAGGGTCTGGGCGTGCCGGCATCTTGGGGGTACGCCGGCATGCCCCGAACGGGGATGTGGTGTGTGTGGAAAGCGTGATGGAGCAAAGAAATAGCTCCTGGGCCCGAAGGCCCAAGAACTATTTGTTGATCGTGAAGAAGGCGGAGCTTCCGGTGGCGGCTACCGAGTGGAGGAGCGTGCCCTGGGAGGGGTTGAGCGCGCTGACCATCATGCCGTTGCCCACGTAGATGCCCACGTGCGCGCCACCGTTCTGCATGACCAGGTCACCCGGCTGCGGAGTGGAGGTGGGCGTCATTGCCGTCCAGGCGTTGACGCGCGGGATGCTGATGCCGGCCTGGGCGTAGACCCACTGGGTGAATCCGGAGCAATCCCAGCCGTTGGGAGTGGTGCCTCCCCAGACGTAGGGACGGCCGATGCCGGTGTATGCGAGTGCGGCAATGCCGGAGGTGGAGGCCGAGGAAACCGTCTCGGCCAGCTTCTCAGCTGCAGCTTCGGGAGCCGTTGCGGTGGAGGCCGTCCGGGTAGCGGCGGCAGCGCGGTCCTCGGAATCGGTGGACTGCGCCCGCACCGGGGCCGGCTTCGGTGCGGCGGTGGTCTTCACCACGGGACGCTCGAAGGAGACGGTGGCGGTGGGTGCTGCAGTTACCGCCAGGGCGGACTGGGCAGACCCGGACTCGGTGGAAGCGGAAACACCGGCGGTGGTGTCCGCGGCGTTGGCAGGCAGGCCCATGCTGAGGATGAGACCGGAAGCAGCTGCGATAACGGCAGCCTGGCGACCTACTGTCCCGGCATTGGCACTAACAGCCTTGGACACGGTGTCCAAAGGGTTGGTACGAACCGTTTGCGCACGGTGGCGCGCAGAATGATGGCGTGAAGACACGAAGGTAGCCTCTCCCAATGCCTGCGAGGTGAGCTGTCGGATTCGGATGGGAGTCACCCGGCCGCGCGGCTTCCAAGGAAGCTTTGCGACTTAACCCCAAGGCCTTCGCTGAAGCAAAGACCAAAATTGGTTCCCCCGCCCCTGCCAGACGATGAAATGCGAACGGACCTTGAGCGGTGGCAGAGCTAGGCAATCCGCACAAGAGCGTCAACTTCGGAAAAGTTGACGCGAGTTAGACGGTACAGCAGTTTTCGTTGAATGTCACATTCAGGTCACGGCGGGTCACGATGATTCGATAGCAAACCATCATTTGACTAGAGCCAGCCCGTGGGATCGACGACTTCGCCGTTGACCTGGACCTCGAAGTGAAGGTGGCAGCCGGTGGAAGCGCCCGTGGTTCCGCTGAGGGCCAGGACATCGCCCCGGGAGACCGTCTGGCCCTCAGAGACGCTGAAGGACGAGAGGTGGTTGTACGTGGTTTCCAGGCCGTTGCCGTGGTCCACGACAACCCGGTTTCCGCCGCCGTACTGGTGCCAGTCCACGAACGTCACGGTGCCGGTGGCAGCCGCCAGGACCGAGGTGCCGCACTGGGCCACGTAGTCCTGGCCGCGGTGGAAGTCACCGGCGCCCCCGGTGATGGGGCTGACCCGGTAACCGAACGGGGAGGCCGTGGAGAGCGCGGCCAGCGGGGCCCCGAGGCTTCCGGCCGAGGCTGCACGGGACACCGAACCTGCGGACTGGGCGCTGAGCAACTGCTTCAGCTTGCCATCAGGGTCCGCCTGGGTCACTACGGCAGAGCGGCTGAAGTCGATCTGGGCGCCGGCCTCGGCGGATACCTGCGGCTGCGGGGTAACAGCTGACGCTGCCACCGGGGTAACGCCGCTTGCGGTGTCGGTTGCCATGACGGGGCTTGTTGCCGGAACGGTCACGGTCAACACCAGGCCGGTGGCGGCAAGTGCGATTCCCGCCTTCTGGCCGATCCCGCTGGCGGCGGCGAATTCGGTGATCTGCCGGAAGGGTCCTCGACGGCGGCGCGCATCACGGTGCGGATCGCGGGGGCGTTCCGTGGTGATGACCTCGACAACGCGCGGCGTTGAAACGGGAGACGCCGCGCGGCGGCGCCCCTTGGGGGTCTCTATGGACAAGAAGGGTTCCTCTCTGGAAAGCCTGCGAAGTTAGCTGTCGGATTCGGGTCAGAGAGTTCAAAGACCCGGTCCGCCTAAGCAAGCTCGGCACAGAGATATCCCCGGAAGGATCCTTCGCTGGAAGAGGCTTGCTGCTGACGGACTTCACCCCAAGGCAGTCCCCCGTCTGCCGGTTGTGGTTCCCCCGCCTCTGCCAGTAATGACTCGTGCACCTGATCCGCTGGCAGAGCTCGGCTCCGGATCAGGTAACGCTTTAGTATCTACGCTTGGGTTTAACTATAGGGCCAGAAGTCCCAAAGTAACAATTCCGTTATCTTTGGCCAATCCGCTTCTAGGGGGTACAGCGCGAGAGTTAACGGATGGCGACGAAGACGTGGGCCGCCACCTCCGGCGGCAGCTCCAGCGCACCGTCGATGCCGGGCACCCGGACTGAAATGTAGTCCCCCACCCGCTCCAGCGAGACTGCGGCTCCCGGACGGATACCGCCCTCGTCCAGCTGGACCAGCAGCTCGGGCTCCACCTGGATCGGCTCAGCCAGCCGGCTGACTGTCACTTCCGACGCCGGGCCATAGGACTTCATTGCTTCAAGCAGGCTGATGGCCCCGTCAGCGAAGCCTGCGGATGCCTGGCCCCCGAGGGCGGCCAGGCCCGGAATGGGGTTTCCGTACGGGGACTCCGTCGGGTGGTCAAGCAGTTCGTAGATGCGCCGCTCCACGCGTTCGCTCATAACGTGCTCCCAGCGGCAGGCTTCGTCATGGACGTAAGCCCAGTCCAGCCCGATAACGTCTGCCAGCAGCCGCTCCGCGAGCCGGTGCTTGCGCATCACTTCGGTAGCGCGTTTCCGGCCGGTTTCCGTCAGCTCGAGGTGCCGGTCGCCGGAGACAACCACCAGGCCATCCCGCTCCATCCTGCCGATGGTCTGGGAGACCGTGGGTCCTGAGTGGCGAAGGCGTTCGGCGATCCGGGCGCGGAGGGCAACAATGTTCTCTTCCTCAAGCTCCAAGATGGTCCGAAGGTACATCTCCGTAGTGTCGATCAGATCCGTCATCCAGCTCAGCTCCTCGAGCGCAGTACCTTGCGTTGTCCCACCGTATCGCCGTCCGCGCGACGTAGTCCGTTGGAAAGCTTAGCCTATTTTGACTTTGTCCGAATAGTTCGCGGCCGTCACACGAGGCCTGTCTCAGGGTCAGGGCCCTGTCTCAATTTCTGGACTATGACGGTGCCGGTTCCCGCCCCAACGCCTGTTCAGGCAGAATGAGGAGGGCCGAAAGTTGCAGTCACCGCCGACTGTCCGCCAACCAACCACCCGTCTGGACCCCAACCGCGTCCACGCCGAAATTGGAGCACCTGTGAGCGAAAACAGCATCACTATTCCCGCCGACCTCCTGCCCAAGGACGGACGGTTCGGCGCCGGGCCGTCAAAGGTCCGGCAGGAGCAGATCGATGCGCTTTCCGCTGCGTCGAAAACCATCCTTGGAACCTCGCACCGGCAGGCACCGGTGAAAAACCTGGTGGGGTCCGTACGCGAGGGCCTCAGCCAGTTCTTCCGGGCACCCGAGGGCTATGAAGTGGTCCTCGGCGTCGGCGGTTCCACTGCGTTCTGGGACATTGCCAGCTTCGGCCTGGTGGAGCAGAAGGCCCAGCACCTCTCGTTCGGTGAGTTCGGGTCCAAATTCGCTGCCGCCACCAACAAGGCGCCCTTCCTGGATGCCTCATCCATCATCAAGTCAGAACCAGGCACCCGCCCGTCCGCCCGGGCTGAAGCGGGCGTCGATGCCTACGCCTGGCCGCAGAACGAGACCTCCACGGGCGTCTCCGCGCCCGTGAAGCGCGTAGCTGGCGCAGACGAGGGCGCGCTGGTGCTGGTTGACGCGACGTCAGCCGCCGGCGGCCTGGACGTGGACGTGGCGGAGAGCGACGTCTACTACTTCGCCCCGCAGAAGAACTTCGCCTCCGACGGCGGACTCTGGCTTGGCCTGTTCTCCCCCGCAGCCCTGGACCGCGCGGCGCGCATCAAGTCCACCGACCGCTGGATCCCCGACTTCCTCGACCTGCAGACCGCAATCGACAACTCACGGCTGAACCAGACCTACAACACGCCGTCCCTGTCCACCCTGGTGACCCTGGATGCACAGGTGCAGTGGCTGAACGCCAACGGCGGCCTGGACTTTGCCTCCGCGCGCACTGCCGACTCCGCCGGCCGCATCTACACCTGGGCCGAGGCTTCCGAATTCGCCACCCCGTTCGTCACCAATCCCGACGAGCGCTCCAACGTCATCGCCACCATCGACTTTGACGAGTCAGTGGACGCAGCCCTGGTGGCAAAGGTCCTGCGGGCCAACGGCGTCGTGGACACCGAGCCCTACCGCAAGCTCGGCCGCAACCAGCTGCGCATCGCCACTTTCGTGGCCATCGAACCCGACGACGTTTCTGCGCTGCTGGCCAGCATCGACTTCGTGGTGGGCGAACTGCGCAAGTAGCGCTCCGCCGGCAGTTCGGCCGCGGCCCACCGAACTGCCGGGCATTACCAGAATTGAATAGCGCATTAACGTACGACGGCGGCCCCCCGGGGGAGGGTACGGGGGGGGGGCTTGGTTTTTGGTGTATTCGGAGGGGCGGGGGGCGCGCGGGCGCAAGGCTGGGGGGGGGGGGGGGTAGGGGGGGGGGGGGGGGGGGGGGGGGGG
>NZ_JAJOMC010000068.1 GCF_021129155.1 Arthrobacter sp. AK04 | reverse complement strand
CCTCAACCGTGGGGTGGTGGCGGACGTGCTGGTAGCGGTCGGTGACCATGGCGCCCCCCCCCGGTTCCCCCCGGGGGGGGCCCGTATTGGCCCAGGATGGGGGGGGCCCGCGGGGGGGGGCCCCCCCCCACGTCCGCTCCGGGCTTCAGCCCCGCGGATTGGAGGGCCGGCGACGGCTGGGGGGAGAGTCTCGGTCTCAGAAGACTCTGACGTCGCCGGCCCCGTCTGGCCCGGTCACCTTGACCGGAAGCTTGCGAGACCTTGAACTTCTCAGGCGTGGTATGCGGCCTCTTTGCGGCCGCTTTCTTCACTTCCCTAAGTAAAGCCTGCGGGGCCCGGACATACACGAGTAGGGAGTACTCGAATTCCAGGGCGGGGTACTACCGGGACCGGGGGCTGATACCCGGTGGGGCTTGCAGGCAAACGCGGGCAGCCGTGATCAACCGCCCTGAAAGGGCAGGAAGGAGGTGGCTGCGTCCGCTGGGAAGTCCGGAGGGGGCGGTGTCCTGGGCCCTGCTATTTGGGAAGAGCCGAGTCCAGCTCGTCCCGGCTGCGCACGCCGAGCTTCACGTAGGTGCGGTACAGGTGTCCCTCCACGGTCCTGACGGAAACCATGAGCCGCTGGGCGATCTCGCGGTCCGTGAGCCCCTGCACGGCGAGCTCAACGATGTCCTGTTCACGGCGGGTGAGATGGACTGCGGGTGCTGCGGCAATGAACCGGCCCTCCCGGAACCGCTCGCCGAGTTCGTGGTCACACTTTTCGCGCTGGGCAACGGCCTGCCGGGAACGCCGCCGCTCCCCCGCCTGCTCCAGCACCGTGCTGGCTCGGGCATAGGCCTCGCGGGCAAGGTTCACGAAGCCGGATTCCTCCAGCGTAGCGGCCGTTCCCATCAGGGCATCCCCGTCCGCTGCCTCCCAGTCGGTAGCCAGCTTCAGCATTGCCGCGGCCCAGCGGCCCTCCACGGCGCGGGCCGCGTTCTGCACCATGGGGATCACCGATGCATCCCCCAGGTCCCAGAGCAGGGACAGGAGCTCCAGCAGGGTGCCGGCCCTTGACGAGGCCTCCGTGGTGGTCGCCAGGGTGTGGAGCGCGGCGAGGCCCTTGCCGTCGCGGGCCAGGTACTCCGAAGCGGCCGCACCGTAGGCGCCCGCCAGAAGGTCATGGGCGGGGCCTCCTGCCACCGCGTCCTTGCAGTCCTGTTCCAGCCGCTTTGCCTGGGCAGTGTCACCGAGCCGTGCGGCTACGTAGAAGCCGAGGGCCGAACCGAAGCGGAAGAGCTGCAGTGGATCGCTGAGCCTGAGCGCTTCCACCGCTGGCAGCAGCAGCTGGTAGGCCCGCTCCATCCGGCCTTGCCGCAGCATTGAGTAGCCGCGCAGCACCTGCAGGCTGCCGTTGAACGTCCCGGTGCCGGCGGCATGTCCCGCCGCGTAGCTTTCTAGTTCACGCTCCGCGGACTCCCACTCGCCCATGGCAAGGTAGCCAATGACCAGCCGCCCCAGGACGAATTCGGAGTAGAAGAACAGGTCGTCCTCCAGCGTCGGCAATTCGGAAGCTGCAAGCAGCGCGGCGTCGAGCCCTTCCGAGGGCCGGCCGGCCGCGGCAAGGGCATGCGCCAGGAGCGCCTCACCAATGGCTTTTACAGGCTCGCCGGTTTTTCCCGTGGAGCTTCGGCTCCTGAGGTCCGCCACCCGGCTGCAAAGGGCCGGCACATTGACATCCGCGCCGGACTGCAGCAGTTGCAACAGATCGTCCTGCCCTTCACGCGTTGCCTCCGGCAACCCCTGGTTGTGCTCCCGCACGTCCTCTGCCAGGGCAGCCAGGGGACGGCCTGTTGCCTGGTGGGCCGACGCCCGCAGCAGCAGGACCGAAGGACCCTGGGGGCCTCCGGCCAGCTGCAGCCAGCTGTCGTCAAGCAGCGCGGCAGCTTCGGCGTAGGCGCCCTCGTTGTACAGGGCGCGCGCCTGCACAGCGTGCGCAAGGTGCACAAGTTCGCCGTCCTGCACCTTGGCAGCGATGGTTCGCGCACTGTGGTTCCGAAAGCGGGCCAGTGCCTCGCGCGCGGCATCCAGCATGTCGGCGTCGGACACGCGCAGGCCGCACTCAAGCGACCATTCCACGAACCGCAGCCGGCTTTCCCCGCGAAGGGCGGCTGGATCCTGGTGCTCCCGGATTTTTTCCAGCAGCTGCAGGCTGCGGGAAACTGAGATGGTGTTCCTGATGGCCTTTGCGAACAGACCGTTCCAGATGGTGAGTTCGGAGGGGACGCCGGAGTTTTCGACAACCATCTGCTGGTCCAGCAGGGAGCGGACAACTGCCGCCCCGCAAATGTCTTCGATCACTTTCCGGCCCACAGGTCCGGCGAGGGCGATGAATTTCAGGGCTTCCTGTTCCTCCGGCCGCCGCCGGAGGTGATCCTTGGTGACCACAGCCGTGAGGCGGACCCCGTCCGTTGGCAAGGAGCCCAGCAGGACCCAGATTCCGTTCCGTTTGGCCAGTATCCCGGACTCCGCGGCGTCATGCAGCAGGGCATCCAGGACGCGCGGGTTGCCTCCGGAGGCGCTCCAGACGGCGTCCACTGTGGCGTCAGGGACGGTGCCGTCCAGGACGTGGGCCAGGACTTCCTCGATCTGTTCCCGGTTCAGCGGGCGCAGGTCCACGCGTTCGGCCAGGCCGTCGTACCAGAGCTGGTCCAGCGGTTGTGGCAGGCCCGGACGCGGCCTCGCCGCCGCCACCACTGTTGCCCAGCCGGCTGAAATCAGCTCCGCCACCACGCCGGCGGAATCCTCGTCCAGGTAATGCGCATCATCAACGATGAGCAGGACGGGCGCCCCGTTGCTGGCCTTCACTTCCTCGAAATAGCTCCACATGGACCGCAGGACGGCGACAGGAGAGACCGAATCCTCGGCGGTCAGGTCACCGGTGTACGGGGTGAGGACACCGAACGGGACGGCGGCGAGGGCGGTGCTGCCATGCATCTGCAGCACATTCATTTCCCCGGTAACCCGCTCGGCAATGGCCTCCGTGAGTGAGGATTTTCCGATGCCGGGGCCTGCCATGATGAAAACTGCCTGGCTGCTGCGGTTCCGGACCATGTTGCAGATCCGGTCCAGCGGTTCTTTCCGCCCGGTGAGGAAACGCTGCGTGGTGTTGGGCTTGTGCCCGTTAGACGAGTCCAGTCAGATCACCCCTGGAAGTTACGCCGAGTTTGGTGAAGACCTGGTAGAGGTGGCCTTCAACGGTACGGACTGAGACGCCCATCTCCAGGGCGATGTCACGGTTGGAAGCGCCGCGTCCTGCCAGCCGGGCAATCTGGCGCTCCCTGCTGGTCAGCAGCGGGCTTCCGCTGCTGGGCACGATGGGGAGGTTGGCCACGGTGGCTGCCAGGATATCGAGCCGGGCCTGTGCTGTCCGTGCTGTAAGGGAGTCGCCGTCCTGGCGTGCGAAATCCACTGCAAGGGCCATGCACCGGGCTTCCACCGCATCCAGTTCCAGGGTGGCGGCCAGCTCGCCGCCCGCGAGGAGGGTCTTGGCGTCCTTGGTCCTGGTGCCTACGGCGACCAGCCGGGAAATCTCAGCCAGGGGCCCTTGGCGGTGGCCCGCGATCTCCTCCAGCAGGCGGAAATCCGCATCGCTGCCGTTCACGGTGGCGGCAAGCAGGCTGATTCCGGCCAGGGTGAAACGCCCTGCCTCCATGTCCTGCCGGGCGGACTGCTTAAGCCCGGCAACGGCGTCTGGATCGCCCAGCCACCGGCCCGCCACGAGCGCGCAGAACTCAGCCATGCGTTCGGCGATGAAGCTGGATTTCCCGGATGTCCTCTGAACTTTGGCCAGGTATTTGCGTGCCTGCGCAGCATTGCCGGTCTGGGCATGGGCCAGTGCAATGGCTGCGTAGGCGCAGCGGAGGGCGGCCTGGACGGGCTGGAGCTCCAGCTGCGCTGCCGCGGAGATCAGGGGGTCCAGGGCAGCGGCTCCACGGCCCGAGTAGACGTAGGCGATGCCGGCCGCCAGCTCTGTAGCAGCGCTCCGGAAGGGAAGGCTGTGCGGCTCGTCGGTGGCCTGCGGGCCCAGGAGATCGATGCACCGCCGCCACTGGCCCGCGATCAGCAGCACCAGATAGGCCTCCTTGGTGTACCGCTCGCGGAGGCCGACGATATGGGAGGCGTCGCTGATCTGGCCTCCGAGCTGCCGCATGACGCTGAGCGCATCCATCTCGCGCCCCGTCATGGCCAGCGCGGTCATCAGCAGGATGGCTGCATTCATACGGTGCTCGGTATCCGGGTTCAGCGCTGGGTCCGAGGCCTTTTCAAGGGTAGGAATCATGGAGGCGTAGTCGCCCACGAAGGCCCTGTACTCGAACTCGCTCAGTTCCACCCGGTGAACAGCCGCAGCACCGGGCTCCGGCCACGCAGTGCGGTTCGGCGCCTGTTCAAGGCGTTGCCTGGCTTCAGCCAGCAGGTCCGGCACCTTGGCTGCTGCCTCCGGCAGCCACATCATGACCTGTGCCTTGGCCGCTATGACGTGGGCGTACTCCCCGGCGTCGAGGCTGTCCAGCTCCGGCTGGGAGATGTCATCAAGAGCGGCCATGGCCTGGACGGGCATGTCCAGCTGGAGGTAGGCGGCGGCTTTCTGGCGCTGCCCGGCGATCCACTCCCGATCCGTCCGGCGAAGCATCTCCGCGTAGGTCAGGGCAAACCTTGGATCGAACAGCTGGACGGCGGCGTCGGCGGCCGCGAGTGCAAGGGCGGGACTCAGGTCCGCCTCGCACTCGTGGGTCCACGCGGCGAAAGCCATCAGTTCCTCAACCGTCATTCCGGCAGGATCGGGTTCCGTGCCGCCCAGGAGCACGCTCCGCAGTTCCCGGCGCCGGGCAATGCTCAGCCAGGTGCGAACCACATCCCCAATGTACTTTTCACGCAGGGATACCCAGCGGTGGTCCGAGGCATCGATCTCCAGCAGCCCGCCGTCTTCCATGTCCGCGACTACTTCGGCGCTGTAGATGGCGGTGAGCCTGGAGAGTTCCACACGGCGTGCGCAGGACAGCATTTCGATGACTTCCCGGGTTTCGGGAGTCTCCCTGGACCAGCGGGACCGGACGATGTCGTCCAGGCTGGCAGCGCCGTCGAGCACCACTTTGTCCCGCAGCGTCCAGACGGAATCGGACAGGACGAGGTTCCCGGACAGCTGCTGTTCGGTGACGAGAGCCTTCAGCAGCAGCGGGTTGCCGCCCACCATGTGGTGGTAGGTACTGACCAGCGATGCGGACACCCGGTGGCCCAGGAGCGACAGCAGAACCTGGCGGGTCTGCAGCTCGTTGAGGTTGCTGAGCCGGACTTCGGCGAGGCGGCGGTCCGTCAGCAGCCAATGGAAGTCCGCCGGGAGATCACTGATCTTGGGCGCCACGGCGATGATCTTCGCCGTGCCGGTCAGGAGTACGTTCAGCAGCACCCCCGCGCTCATCTCGTCAATGCTTCCGGAGGTGTCCAGGGTGATCACGCAGGGCCTGCCGGCGGCATCGCTGCGGATCAGGGATGTGATGCCGCGGAGTATTGCCGTAGGGGATCCCATGTAGGCCTGCGGGAGCCGGGCCAGGAGGAAGGAAAGGCAGCCGTAGGGCGTGGTGGAACCGGCTGGGCCGCTGCGGAGCTGGAGTGACCATACGTCCGGGCCCAGCTCCATGACCGCTGCCCGGGCAAGCGAGGACTTTCCCACGCCGCGTCCCCCGGTGATGACCACGCCAAGGGAATCGGCGCTGGTGAGGGCGGTACGGACAGATTCAAGGTTTGCGCCGCGGGCAGGGGCAGACCAGAGCTGACCCTCCCGCTTGCCGGAGGTATCCCTGTTCAGCCCAACGTCGTGAGGTGTTGACCCACGTCCCCAGCTGAGTGGCTCGATTGACATGAACTTTTCCCCTACATCCCCGCGATAGCGGGATGTAGCCCCATTGCTCCCCCGCATAGGAAGAAGACTACCCCGGGGCACAGACAACGAGACAGGGCCAAGGGCCTTTAAGTTTTCATGTTGCTAACGTTCGGACTTCGCGGGGTGGAACTTCTGTTGCGCTGCGGTCAGTCCATCACGCAGCAGGATCTCCACCGCGTCCGCTGCTTCGTCCAGCAGGAAGGGGAGTTCCTTGAGTTCGGCAGTGCCGAAGTCGCGCAGGACATAGTCGGCCGTTTCCATCCGTCCCGGCGGCCGTCCCACCCCCACCCTGACACGGAGGTAGTCCTTCGTGGCCAGGGCCTTGGAGATGTCCCGCAGCCCGTTGTGGCCGCCCTCCCCGCCGCCGCTCTTGAGCTTCACCGTATTGAACGGGATGTCGATTTCGTCATGGACAGCCACCACATGGTCAGGGGTGATGCCGTAGAAATTTGCCAGCGCCGCTGTTGGGCCGCCGGAGACATTCATGTAGCTCATCGGTTTAGCCAGCACCACGCGGGGTCCGCCAATGCCCAGGCGTCCTTCGAGGACCTGTGCGCGGGCCTTGTGGCTTTTGAAACCGGCACCCATCCGGGCCGCGAGTTCATCGAGCACCATCTGGCCGACATTGTGCCTGTTGCCTTGGTACTGTGCCCCCGGGTTTCCGAGGCCAATGATGAGCCAGGTATCAGTCATGAATCAATCCTAGGGTGGGGTTTTGCCGCGCCCGGCGCCGGTGAAGGGCAGTAGACATGCCAGTGGCCGGACCCCCACAGGAGTCCGGCCACTGGCGGGGAATGCGGCTGATTACTCGGCTGCTGCTTCCTCGGAGGCTGCGGGAGCCTCTTCGGCAGCGGCTTCGGTGCTTTCGCCGGCTTCTTCTTCGGCGATCTCGACAGCTTCCGAGATGTTCACCACGAGCGCCTCGGCGTCGGTGAGCAGGACGGAGCCCTTCGGCAGCACCAGGTCGGAAGCGTGGATGTGCTCGCCGGCTGCGCGGCCTTCGATGCTGACCTCAACGGACTCGGGCAGGTGGGTGGCCTCGGCCTCGAGGGACACCACGGTGAGCTCGAGGTTGTGCACGGTGCCGGGGGCGGTTTCGCCGGAAACGTGGACGGGAACGTCAACGGTCACCTTTTCGCCCTGGCGGACGGTCAGGAGGTCGATGTGCTCGATGATCTGCTTGATGGGATCGCGCTGGACGTCCTTCACCAGGGCCAGGTGGCCTTCGCCGTTGATGTCCAGGGACAGCAGGGCGTTGGCGGTGCGGACGGCCAGGGTGGTGGCCTTTGCCGGCAGGGTGATGTGGATGGGGTCTGCGCCGTGGCCGTAGATGACGGCGGGGATGAGGTTGGCCATCCGTGCGCGGCGGGCGTAGCCCTTGCCGAATTCGGTGCGTACTTCTGCTGCGAGCTTCTGCTCAGACATGGAAATCTCCTTGAAAACTAAACGGTGTTCAGCAAGGGCGGAGGTCTGTCGCGACCTTCAACGCCAGGCGGCCGGAGCCATGCCCATCTTCGAAGGGAGATTCAGACCCAGTCGATAACGGAGACCTGCACTCCGGTGACCGCGTACACGGTGACCGGCGCTCTCCCTCGCCAAGGTATCGCTGACAAGTTTACCAGCGCCGGTCCTGTTTACTGAAAACGGGACCGGCCCCGGCGGCCGGCCTGCCTTAGGCGTTGCCGTCGAAGAGGCTGGTGACCGAGCCGTCGTCGAAGACCTCACGAACGGCGCGGGCGATCAGCGGCGCGATGGAAAGCACCGTCAGCTGGGGGAACCGCTGGGATCCGGTGAGCGGAAGGGTGTTGGTGACCACTACCTCGCGGGCGCCGGACTCCGAGAGCCGCTTGGCGGCGGGATCGGAGAAGACAGCGTGGGTGGCGGCAATGATGACGTCTTTTGCGCCGGCGTTCTTCAGCACCTGGACGGCACCGGAAATGGTTCCGCCGGTGTCGATCATGTCGTCGATCAGGACGCAGGTGCGTCCCTCGATCTGGCCCACCACAGTCTTGGAAACAGCCTGGTTGGGCACCGTAAGGTCGCGCATCTTGTGCACGAACGCGAGCGGTGCGCCGCCCAGGCGCTCTGCCCACTGCTCCGCCACCCGCACACGTCCGGTGTCCGGGGAGACAACGGTGACGTTCTCGGCGTCCACGCGGGTGCGGATGTAGTCAGCGAGGAGCGGGATGGCCATGAGGTGGTCCACCGGACCGTCGAAGAATCCCTGGATCTGCGAGGTGTGCAGGTCCACGCTCATGATGCGGTCTGCGCCTGCCGTCTTGTACAGGTCCGCAACCAGCCGGGCCGAGATGGGTTCGCGGCCGCGCCCCTTCTTGTCCTGGCGGGCGTAGGGGTAGAACGGCGAGACCACGGTGATGCGCTTGGCGGAAGCGCGCTTCAGGGAATCGATCATGATCAGCTGTTCCATCAGCCAGTTGTTCAGCGGTGCCGGGTGGGCCTGGATGACGAACGCATCGGTGCCGCGGACGCTCTCGCCGGCGCGGACGTAGATCTCGCCGTTGGCGAAGTCGTAGGCGTCCACCGGCAGCAGCTCGGTACCCAGTTCCTTGGCGATTTCCCGGGCCAGCTCGGGGTGGGCCCGCCCGGTGGCGAGCACCAGCTTCTTTTCGCCGCGCGCCGTAATTTCGCTCATGGTTGGTTGCCCTCTTCTGTAGATGCCGGGGTACTTGAGGAATCTTTGGTGGCTGCCTGGGCCAGTTCAGCGGAGCGGGTTCCGGGGCGGTTCGCCGCCACCCAGCCCTCCGTGTTGCGCTGCACGGCGACAGTCAGCGCGAGCGCTCCCGCGGGCACGTCCTTGCGGATCACCGCGCCGGCGCCGCTGTAGGCGCCGTCCCCCACGGTGACCGGGGCAACGAATACTGTGTTGGAACCCGTGCGGACGCCCGAGCCGATGACCGTGCGGTGCTTCTTCTCGCCGTCGTAATTTGCCGTGATGTTTCCGCAGCCGATGTTGGTGTCCTCGCCAATTTCGGCGTCACCGGCGTACCCCAGGTGCGAGAGTTTGGAGCCGCGCCCGATGGTCACATTCTTGGTTTCGTAGAAGGCGCCGATCTTGCCGCTCTCACCCAGCACCGTGCCGGGGCGAAGGTAGGTGAAAGGCCCGACGGCGGCGTCCGCGCCGATGACAGCCCCGGAACCATGGGTGCGGGTCACAGTTGCGCCCTCGCCGATGGTGACGTCCGTCAGGGTGGTATCGGGTCCGACGACGGCGTCCCTCGCCACGCTGGTGGTGCCGTGGAGCTGCGTATTGGGAAGGATGCGGACATCCTCGTCAAGGGTCACCGACGAGTCGATCCAGGTGGTGGCGGGGTCCACGACCGTGACGCCGGCACGCATCCAGGCCTCCACCGTGCGGCGGTTCAGCTCGGCACCGAGGGCGGAGAGCTGGACCCGGTCATTGGCGCCTTCCACCTGCCAGCGGTCCGCGGTGACGACGGCGGCCACGCGGCCGCCCGACTGGCGGGCCAGGCCCAGCACATCCGTCAGGTACTTTTCGCCCTGTGAATTGTCCGTGGTCACGTGGGCCAGGGCATCGCGAAGAACTGCTGCGTCGAAAGCATAGATGCCTGAATTGACCTCCCGGATGAGCCGCTCCGCCTCGGAGGAGTCCTTGTGCTCCCGGATGCCGGTAACCGTTCCATCCTCACCGCGGAGGATCCTGCCGTAGCCTGTGGCGTCGTCCAGGACGGCCGTCAGCACGGTGACGGCGTTGGCCTCCTTCTCGTGGGTGGCCACGAGTTCAGCAAGCAGGGCACCGGAGAGCAGCGGCACGTCGCCGTAGGTCACCACCACGGTGCCCGCCAGGGGCTGGGTGGCGTCGAGGGCCTGGAGGGCCACTTCCACGGCACGGCCGGTGCCCGGGATGTCATCCTGGTCCACGATCACCGCCGCCGGGTCCACGTCCGCGAGGTGGCGCGCCACCAGGTCGCGTTCATGGCGGACCACGATGGCCAGTTGCCGGGGGTTGACGCTGCGGGCCGCCATCAGAGCATGGGCCACCATGGACCTGCCGCCGATCTCATGCAGGATCTTGGGGGTACGCGACTTCATCCGGGTACCGGCGCCTGCCGCCAGGACGATGACTGCGGCCGGGCCGGTGTTCTCGGGGATCACGTACGGGCTCTCCTTGCTTGGTTATGCTGGCGCTAACGGTGTCCGGCCGCTTGCGGGCGGCACCGTATGTCATGCTACTGAACGCTCCATGCGCAGCAGTTCCGCCCATAGGATTCGAACCTATACTCCACGGCTCCAAAGGCCGGGGTGCTGCCATTACACCAGAGCGGACCGTGCCGTGGCGCGCGGCCGGGCACAAGTAGTTATTTTGCCACGGGTTCGGGGCGCTGCGCGACACGGGACGGTCCTCCCGGCTCCGCCACTCCGGTTTGGCGGACCGCGGTACGCCTGCCGTCCTGCTGCAGTGCTGCCCGCGACCGGTGGTGCATGATGGAAATGTGAGCAACAACCCTCCGCGGACACGCATGACCGGCCTGCAGCGGCGGAGCCAGCTGATCGACGTCGGCCGCGGACTTTTCGCTGCAAGGGGCCTGGACGGGACCACTATCGAGGAGATCGCGGCGTGCGCCGGAGTGTCCAAGCCGGTGATCTACGAGCACTTCGGTTCCAAGGAAGGCCTGTATACCCAGGTGGTGGACCACGAGTTCCGGCTCCTCCTCGACGCCATCAGCGCCGCCCTGACCGAAGAGGCGAAGCCAAGGGTCCTCGTGGAACGGGCGGCCCTGGCATTGTTGACCTACATCGAGGACCGCACGGAAGGGTTCCGGATCCTGATGCGCGACGCACCGCCGTCGCAGCCCGAGGGCGCCTTTTCCACGCTGCTCTCCCACGTCACCGCCCGCGTGGAGCACATCCTCTCCGACGAGTTCTCCCGCCGCGGCCTCAGCGGCGAGGACGGGGCCATGTACGCCCAGATGCTCGTGGGCATGGTGGCCATGACCGGCCAATGGTGGCAGGACAGCCGCCAGCCGGACAAGCACACCGTCGCCGCGCACCTGGTCAACCTCGCCTGGAACGGCCTCACCGGCCTCAAAAAAGACCCGGAACTGATGTCCGAGAGCTAGTTTTCTGGTCGCCTCCGGTGGTACTGCTCGTGGTCACCTTCGCGGCGCAGGCGACCTTCGCCGTCGCTTAGACACGGGCCAAAAGGGCCCACCGGTCGCTGGGCGACCTTCACGGCCCGATGGCCCGCGATGCGCTCCTACGCGAAGGCCCCCTGCACCACTAGTGCGAACGTTTCGTCCAGCGTAGGGTCCCATACGAGCTGTGAGTTGCGTCGGCGTTGTCTCCCGCCCACCTGCCGAAGGTTCCGCGCGGGTTGCTTACTGTTCCCGGCGGCCAGGTGACGTAGCCTTGCCGGACGCGGCCCATCGGGTAGGTGACTTCCGTGCGCCGGAGCTGGTTCTTCCGAAAGGAGCGCATCGCGGCGCATCGGGGCATGGAGGTCGCCCAGCGACCGGAATGCCCCCTTTGCGACGTGTCTAAGCGACGCGGAAGGGCCGGCTCCGGCACCCAAGCCGGGCCGACGTCGAAGGGCCGCCTCCGGCACCCAACCCGGGGCACCGCGCCGTCGGCCATCAAGTGGCTACTCGCCGAGGACCTCGAGTGCTTCCAACCATTCGACCTCTAGGGCTTCGCGTTCTCCTGCGAGGTCCTTGAGTTTTTTGTTCTGTTCGGCCAGGGCGTCGAAGTCCGACTGCTCGGTGCTTTTGACCATCTGGTCGTGGACTTTCTTCTCCTGCTGTTCGAGCTTGCCCAGCTGGCGCTCGATCCGGTTCTTGGCTTTCCGGGCGTCGCGCTTTTCGGCTTCCGAGGCGCCGGAGGCAGCAGCGGAAGCCGGCGCGGACCCCGCGCTGGTGACGGGGTTGCCGCCGCCGGTGACCGTGGATCCTGCCAGGGCGGACTCGCGCAGCTCAAGGTACTGGTCAACACCGCCGGGCAGGCCGCGGAGCTTTCCGTCGCCGAGGAGCGCCATCTGGTGGTCGGTGACGCGCTCCAGGAGGTACCGGTCGTGGCTGACAACCACCAGGGTTCCCGGCCAGCCGTCCAGCACATCCTCCACGGCCGCGAGGGTATCCGTGTCCAGGTCGTTCGTGGGCTCGTCGAGCATCAGGACGTTGGGCTCCCCCACCAGCAGCCGCAGGAGCTGCAGGCGGCGCCGCTCGCCGCCTGAAAGGTCCTTGACCGGGGTCCACTGTTTCTCGTTGGTGAAGCCAAGCTGTTCCACCAGCTGGCCGGCGCTGAACTCCTTGCCGCCAACGTTGAAGGACCGCTTTTCGCGTTCAATTACTTCGATCACGCGCAGGTCCGAGACGTCGTCGAGCTCCTTGACCTCCTGGCTGAGGACCGCGGTGACCACTGTCTTGCCCCGCTTGACCTTACCGGCGTCGGGGGTGATCTCTCCGTTAAGGAGTTTCAGCAGGGTGGTCTTGCCGGCACCGTTGACGCCCACCAGTCCCAGGCGTTCGCCCGGGGCCAGCCGCAGGGTGATGTTGTCGAAGAGCTTCCGCCCGTCCTCGCCGCCCTGGAAGTCCAGAGAGACATTTTCCAGGTCCAGCACGTCCTTGCCCTGGCGTGCGGTGGCCATCTTGCTGAGGGCCATCGAGTCGCGCGGGGCGGGCACGTCTGCGATGAGGGCGTTGGCGGCCTCAATTCGGAACTTCGGCTTTGCCGTCCGGGCAGGAGCGCCGCGGCGGAGCCAGGCAAGCTCCTTTTTAACCAGCTGCTGCCGCTTGCCCTCCATGACGGATGCGGAGCGGTCACGCTCGGCGCGGGCGAGCACGTAGGCCGCGTATCCGCCTTCGAAGGGGTCAACGATGCCGTCGTGGACTTCCCAGGTCTTGTTGCAGACTTCATCGAGGAACCACCGGTCGTGGGTGACCACCAGGAATGCACCCTGGTTGGCGCGCCACCGGGTCTTCAGGTGCCGGGACAGCCACGCCACACCCTCGACGTCGAGATGGTTGGTCGGTTCGTCGAGCATGATGACGTCGTGGTCCTCGATCAGGAGCTTGGCCAGGGCCACGCGCCGCTTCTGCCCGCCGGACAGTGCGTGGACGTTGGCGTGCCAGTCGACGTCGGAAACCAGCCCGCCCATGACTTCGCGGATCTGGGGGTTGCGGGCCCATTCGTAGTCCGCCTGGTCCCCCACAATCGCCGCACCCACCGTCAGGTCGCCGTCGAGCACGTCGCTTTGGTCCAGGTACCCCACGTTGACGTCGCCCCGTTTGGTGACCCGGCCGGAATCGGGAGTTGAACGCAGGGCCAGCAGCCGCATCAACGTGGACTTGCCGTCACCGTTGCGGCCCACCATGCCGATCCTGTCACCCTCCTCCAGTCCCAGGGTGATGCCGTCCAGGACGGTGCGTGTCGCGTAGGAGACCGTCAGGTTCTCGCCGCCAAGAAGGTGTGCCACAAGGAACTGCTTTCTGCTGCTGAGGGAGGATTTGAAGACTTAGAGGTGCGTGTCGGAGATGATGCGTGCGCCCGGCACCGGGCCGTGGACGGCGAGGGCCGTGAGGCCGTAATGCCGCAGGTCGGCGGCCAGGCCTTCCGCCGCCACCGGGTCGTCGGCCAGCAGGGCCACCGTGGGCCCGGACCCGGAGACGATGCCCGCGATGGCTCCGTGCGATTCCCCGATACCCAGCGTATCGCGCAGGGCCGGTGCCAGTTCAATGGAGGCCCGCTGGAGGTCGTTGACCAGGACCCGGCCCAGCGCTTCAGCGTCTCCGCCGCGGAGGGCGGTGAGGATCTTGGGGTCAACTCCGGTGGGTTCGGCCGCCTGGATGCCGCCGGCGTCCCTGAGGCGGTCCAGGGTCCGGTACACCTCAGGTGTGGGAAGGCCGTAGTCCGCTGTGACGAGAACCCAGTGGGTCTGTGCCTTCGCCAGCGCCGGGGAGAGTTCATCGCCCACTCCCAGGCCCACGGCCGTGCCGCCCAGGAGGGAAAACGGGACGTCGGCGCCCAGTTCCGCGGCCAGGTGTGCGAGTTCCTCGCGGGAAAGCCCACTGTTCCACAGGGCGTCGCAGGCCAGGAGTGTTGCGGCAGCATCAGCCGATCCGCCGCCCATGCCACCCGCCACGGGGACCCGCTTGGTGATCTCCAGGTGGACCCCGGTAGGGCGTTCGGAGACGTCTGCCATGATGGCTGCAGCCTTATAGGCCAGATTGTTCCCGTCCAGTGGAATGTCGGCGGCGTCAAGGTCAACGGTGCTCGCCCGGCTCAGGCTGACGGTGATCCCGGGTACCTCGGTGCTGGTGGCTGCGACTTCCTCGTAGAGGGACACGGCGAGGTAGACGCTCGCGACGGAGTGGTAGCCGTCGGGGCGGAGCGGCCCTACCTCAAGGGAGACGTTGACTTTGCCGGGGGCCTTGACGCGGACTGTCCTGGCAGCAAACCGGCCTGGCAGGGCGTTCATGCCGGCGCCTGCTTGGCTTCTGCGATCCTGGCGAAGGCATGGATGTCTATGACCTCGCCCCTGGCAGTGGGGTCGACGCCGGCAGCAACCAGGCAGCGTTCAGCTTCCGGCGCGCCTCCTGCCCACCCGGCGAGGGCAGCCCTGAGGGTTTTGCGGCGCTGGGCGAAGGCGGCGTCCACCACGGCGAAGACCTGTTCCCGGGTGGCCGTGGTGGCGGGAGGCTCGCGCCGCGTAAAGGCCACCAGTCCGGAGTGGATTTTCGGCGCGGGCCAGAACACGTTCATTCCGATGACGCCGGCCTTGCGCATCTGGCTGTACCAGGCTGCTTTGACGGACGGCACGCCGTACGTCTTGGATCCGGGGCCTGCGGCCAG
Organism: Arthrobacter sp. AK04; assembly: GCF_021129155.1. Classification (GTDB taxonomy): domain Bacteria; phylum Actinomycetota; class Actinomycetes; order Actinomycetales; family Micrococcaceae; genus Arthrobacter; species Arthrobacter quantipunctorum. Next base: position 7,660 of record NZ_JAJOMC010000068.1, on the reverse strand, counting down.
CCGGTCAGCCACCTCGTCCTGGACCATCACCAGCCCGTGCTGCAGGCTGGGGAAATGCTGCAGCAGGTGCAGCACCACCGGGACCGCCACGTTGTAGGGCAGGTTGGCCACCAGCGCGGTGGGCTGCACCGGGAGCTCCGTGACTTTCATGGCATCGGCCTGCACCAGGTGGAAGCGGGCCGCAGCCGATGGCCTCCACTCCTTGACCGTTGCCGGGAGTTTGGCGGCCAGCACGGGGTCTATTTCCACTGCCACCACGGACGCGGCGGCATCGAGCAGTCCGAGGGTCAGCGATCCCAGGCCCGGGCCCACCTCCAGCACCGTCTCGTCCGGTCCAACACTTGCGGCGGCCACGATCCTGCGGATGGTGTTTCCGTCAATCACAAAGTTCTGCCCGAGGGTCTTGGTCGGGCGGATCCCGATCTCCTCCGCGAGCCGGCGAATGTCGGATGCACCAAACAGCGGTGCGGGCGCGGGGATTGGTTCAGTCACCTAGGTATCCTATCCCGCGCCGCGCACGGCTCCCCACAGGCGAAAACGAGTGAGAAACGAGTAAAAACTTGAGAAAGACCAGCGATGGATCAGGGAGCGGCAGGTGGAAAAATCAGGCGGCAAACAGCCTGCGACCCAGCTGATTCAACAGCCGGGACAGGCGCACCGGTTAAAGACTGCGGCCGGGCACGGAGGTCCGTATCCGGCCGCAGCGCCCTGACGGGCACGCAATCGTTGTGGTCAGCTGGTGGCAGCCCAGCCGCAACCCCACGGCTGAAGGCCGCGCTGGGCGTATACCCGGTTGGCAATGTCGATCTGCTGGGCCTTGGTGGCAAGGCTGGCGTTCGGGGCGTAGGCCCCGCCGCCGGCGCCGATCCAGGTCCGGATGTCGAACTGGAGGCCGCCGTAATAGCCGTTACCGCTGTTGATGCTCCAGTTTCCGGTGGACTCGCACTGGGCGATCTTGTCCCACATGGCTTCGTTCATCATGGCCGGAGCGGCAGCCCCGGTGTTGGTGCCCGCACTGGGCGACGCTGCGGGGGCAGCCTGGGCAACGGGCTTCGGCTTGGTTCCCACGGTGACTTTCTCGGCCACGGGCTGCACTGTAACCGTCTCCGACACCAGGGTGCGCGATGCTTCACGGCCGTCCACCAGCACCAGCTTGAAGGTCTTCTCCAGCTTGCCCGGGGCGCCCTTCTGGGTAACTTCCTTCTCACCCTTGAGCAGTTCGCTGCTCTCACTCGTCACGGTATCGAACGGAACGTCCTCGGTGGTGACTGTGGTCTGGCCGGTGTCAACGCGTGAGACCTTGATGACCATGTTGTTTACCACGTGGGCGTTGACGGGCTGCGAGGAGCGGTCGTTGGCTCCGAGTACCAGGCCGGCGTCTTCGAGCACCTTGCCCACCGTGGCAGCCGTGGTGGTGGCGGTATCCACCTTGCCGTCCGCAACGAGGCTGACGGTCTTGGGGGTGGAGATGGAGACGTAGGATCCGGCAATGGAAAGCTGGGCGTCCTTGGGCACGGACACCGAGGAAGCGCTGGCAACGCCGAGTTCGGTGACCAGGCCGGCGACGTCCTGCGCGGTGGTGTTGACCGTCTTCTCGGAACCGTCGAGGCTGACCTTGACTTCCTTGGCCTTGTTGACGTTGATAACGGTGCCGTCCTGGACCGAAGCATCAACAGACGGAGACACGCGGTCTGCAGGGTTCAGCTCCAGGTTGGCGCTCTTGACCACCTGCCCCACGGTTCCGCCGAACGTCTGCACGGACGAGACCTTCCCATCAACGTTGAGTGTGATGGTTTTGTTATTGCCCACGAAGGCTACGAGGCCCACGACGAGCGCACACAGCACCAGAAGCTGGGCGCCAACCTTGACGAAACTGAACTTGCCGTCCGATGTGAAAAACTTGCTCACGTTTGCCCGTAACTTTAGGTCTGTCCGGGCACGGGGAATCGCGCAGTAAAAGGCCCGGCACCACCAGCAATGGCAGTCCGGGCACCGTTGCGCCGCCACACTCCGCGCAACGGGCAAGCCGGGACAGCGCCCAGCAATCCTGCTGCAGAAAGAAGTGAAATTACCCGTTGGCCTTCCCCGACCCCGGCTAATAAATGTCCACTGTAACCGTAGCGTTATAAAGGCACCAAGAAATGTGCATACCGGGTATCTAAATTATAACGCCCCAAAACGGCTTTCTAGTCCCAGCTTCCGTATGCCTGCACGGTATTGTCGGCAATTCCCGCACAGAGCCCTGCCAGGTCCGTCCCTGTCAATTCGGCCATCGCCCGGACTGTGTAAGGGACCATGTAGCTGGCGTTGGGCCGGCCCCGGTGCGGATGCGGGGTAAGGAACGGGGCATCGGTTTCCACCAGGACCAGACCAGGGTCCGCCACCGCGAGCGCAGCGCGAAGGTTGCCGGCGTTGCGGAAGGTCAGGGTTCCGGCAAAAGACATCCACCAGCCCTCCTGGTTGCAGATTCTTGCCAGTTCCTCGTCACCGGAGAAGCAGTGGAAGACCACCCGTTCGGGCGCGCCTTCTTCGCGGAGCACCTGGACGACGTCGTCGTGTGCGTCCCTGTCGTGGATCTGTAGCGTCAGGTCCAATCTTTTGGCGATGTCGATGTGGCGGCGGAAGGAGTGGCGCTGGTGCGCCAGGCCGTCCCCCTCGGTGCGGTAGAAGTCCAGTCCGGTCTCTCCGATGGCCCGGATCCGCGGATGGGCGGCCAGCTGTTCAATTTCTGCGAGCGCCTCCTCCAGCTGGCCGCGGGCGGCGTAGCGGGGGGCATCATTGGGGTGCAGCGCAACAGCCCCCAACAACCGCCGGTCAAGGTCCACCGCCTGGACCGTGAACCGCGATGATTCAAGATCGCAGCCCACCTGGACCGCACCCTGGACGCCCACGGCTGCGGCGGCATCGAGCGCTGCCGATATCCCAACGGGAGCCTTTCCGTCCGGGAAGTCAAGGTGGGTGTGGTTGTCCATCACCGGCACCGGCAGGGGCTCGGGAGCCGGAGGGAAGGCTTTCTGCCGGGAACTGCCCGGCTCCGGCGCGTCTTCGGTGGCGGGGTCCCGGTAAGCAGCAGGAGGAAGCGACGTGCACATCCATCCAGCCTAGCTGCGGCCCCTCCCTATTTTTGTCGGAACTCTCTGTCAGCTGTGGCAGTTGTGTTAGTAGTCTGGTACGAACACATGCGAACGCCCACCGACGGGCGACGGCAGGCTTGTTGTCCCGTCCAGGTGAAACCCCGGGCTGAAAGGTTGCCGATGGAATCCCACCGACGCACTGCCAACGATGTGAGCGCTGCGAACCGCCCTCTGGCGGGACTCGCTGATCCCGTCAGCCACCTCAACGGGCACCGCCCGGCGGCCATGGACGCAGCCGGCTTCCATGCGGCAACGCAGCGCATCCTTTCGTCTGTCAATACCGTCATCGATGGGAAATCCGACGCCGCCAGGCTGGCGCTGACTGTCCTGCTGGCCCAGGGGCACCTGCTGCTCGAAGACGTGCCCGGAGTGGGAAAAACACTGCTGGCAAAGACCCTGGCCCGCACCATCGACTGCACTGTCAACCGGATCCAGTTCACCCCGGACCTGCTGCCGTCTGACGTGACGGGCGTGTCCATCTACAACCAGTCCTCCCGGCTGTTCGAGTTCAGGCCCGGGGCGGTTTTTGCCAACATTGTCATCGGCGATGAAATCAACCGGGCCTCTGCCAAGACGCAGTCAGCGCTGCTCGAATGCATGGAAGAGCACCAGGTCACTGTTGATGGCACCTCATACCGGCTCGACGAGCCGTTCATGGTGGTCGCCACCCAGAATCCAATCGAAATGGAAGGGACCTACCCGCTGCCCGAGGCCCAACGGGACCGGTTCATGGCCCGGATCTCCATGGGCTACCCGGACAAGGACGCCGAGATCGAGATGCTCGAAACGCATCAGGCCACCTCGCCCCTGACCAAGGTCTCCGCCGTGGTCACCTCGGCGGAGGTGGCTGCCATGATCACCACTGTCCAGCAGGTTTACGTGTCCCAGGCCGTCAAGGAGTACACCGTTTCGCTCGGCCGGGCCACCAGGGAAAGTCCGCTGCTCCGGCTCGGCGCCAGCCCCCGGTCCATGCTGCAGCTGCTGCGGGCAGCGAAAGCAACCGCAGCCCTTGACGCCCGGGACTTCGTCCTGCCCGACGACGTCGTTCATGTTGCCGAAGCTGTCCTGGCGCACCGGATCATCCTTGACCGCAAGGCCGCAGGGTCGGGGGAAACGCCGCACAGCGTCCTGAGGGGAATCTTGTCGCGCCTGCCCGTGGCTTCCGAGGCCGCCGGAACCGGTGCCAGGAATGCCGCACCTGCCGGCAGGACGGCCGCCCCGGTCACCGGGCTGAGCAGGAACCAGTAGGCGGTGCCCATGGCGCTGCTGGACAGGGTGCCGCGGCATCTCTTCACCCAACGCGGGTGGGGCATGATCGCCGCCGGCGGTGCAGCGGTGGGCGCCGCATATGTCATGGGCCGCAGGGACCTGCTGACACTGGGCGTACTGCTGGTTGTCCTCCCCCTGGTTTCCCTCGCCGGGATCAGGCTGGTCAAGCCCCGGTTCAGGGTATACCGCGAATTTACTCCGTCTCCCGTGGAAACGTCCGCACCCACCACCGTGCGCCTCGCAGTGGCCCGGACGGGCAGCGGCAGCGGCAGCGCCACCATGGAGGAGCAGCTGCCTGCCCGCTTTGGCGAGTCGCCGGCTTTCCGGTTCCCTTCCCGGGCTGCCACCGGGGGCACCAGCCGCTATGAGTACCATCTCCGTTCAGCCCGGCGCGGCCAGTTCCTCATTGGCCCGGTGACCGCAGAATTCACGGATCCCTTCGGCTTGTCACTGCACCGGCAGGCGATAGACGACGGCGACATCCTCACCGTGACGCCTGCCGCCGTCGTCCTTCCCCTCACGGGACTGGCCGGCGCGCGGGGCAACGACGGCGTGACGGCAACCAGGATCCGCGCCAATCCCAGCGACGACGACGTGATGACCCGCGAGTACCGCCACGGCGACCCAATGCGGCGGGTGCACTGGGCCGCCACGGCACGGCACGGAAATCTCATGGTGCGCCAGGAGGAATCCGTCACCACACCGGAAGCCACGGTCATCATGGACCACAGGTACGCCGCATATCCAGGAGGTCCCGGCAGCCGGCCAGACGGGCAGGCGGGCCCGGACGGGCACCCCATGGCCAGCAGCGGAACCTTCGAATGGTCGGTCGTGGCGGTCATGTCCATCAGCGCACACCTGGCGGAACGGAACTATGCCCTTCGGCTGCTGGACACCGGGGGCGGACCCGCTTTCCTGCACTCTCCGTCTGCTCCGGAGCCGGAGGCCGAGGAATACATCGGTGCAGCCGGTCTCCAGTCCATCGCCGAAAGCCTTGCCGCCATCCAGCTGACCGGGCCACGCCATACACACCGTGACAATGTTCTTCGCCCGTGGGCGGGCAGGGTCAACGCAGCCAGCGACCCCAGTACCCTCGACGCGGGACCCGAGGCGTTTGATGACCTGCTCATGGACAAACTTTCCGCCCACCGGATGAGGGGGCCGGTGATCGCGGTCCTCGGAACGCTCTCGCGCATGGAAGCCCTCGCCCTCGCCCCGGCCGCGGGCTACGCCACCAATGCTTTCGCCGTCATCGTCACGGAAAAGCCCGGCGAGGTTGCGGAGGTCCTGGAAGTACTCCGGCAGGGAGGCTGGCGTGCGGTGGCCGTTGCGCCCGCTGTTCCCGTGGCGTCGGCCTGGAGCCAGTTCGACCAGGACGTGGCAGTGCCCGCCCCCTCAGCGGAGGTCCGCCGCGGAACCGGGGCCGCGCGGTGACCGCGGCACCAACGCGCAGCCCGGGAGCCAGCCGGCAATCCGGCAGCCGGCAGGAGAAAACCACCGCCCGGCGCCGGGTTGGCGCGTACCCCTGGGCCATGGCGGGCGCCATCGCCCTTGCTGTCTCCGGCGCCGCCCTTTCACTGAACGGGGTGCTCCGCGGCTGGGGCTGGTACTGGCCTGTCCTGACCACCGTGCTGGTGGTCAGCCTGACACTGGCTGCCCTTCGCTCCGTGCGGGCCCAGCCCCTGCTGGTGACGGCCGGGGGGTTCATCTCGCTGGCCGCCATCCTGACCCTGACATTTTTCCGCGGCTCCAGCGTCGCCGGATTCATCCCCACCGGCGGAACCCTGGTGGAGCTGGACCGCCTCATCCGAAGGGCCAGCGAAACCGTACTTTCCGAGACGGCGCCCGTGGCACCCAACGTGGGAATCGTCATGGTCATCTGCGCTGTCCTGGGCCTGGCGGTGATCCTGGTGGACGCCTTATCAGTGCCGCTCGGCATACCCGCTGCTGCCGGAGTGGGGCTGCTGGCCATCCTGGTGGTGCCGGCCATGATCAAGCCTCAAAGCGTGGGATTCTGGGGATTCGCCTTCACCGTGGCGGGATACCTGGCGATCCTCGCCTGCAGCCAGTACTTCGCCCCCGGCGTCCGGTTCCAGACGGATTCCGCCAGGAGTCCGGGCCAGCTGAAGCGTGCCGTACTCACGGGATCCGTGGCCCTCGCCGCCACCCTGGTGGTGCCCATGGCAATTCCCGGCTTTGACCAGGGAACATTTCCGCAAGGTTCCCGGCTCAACCCATGGGGCACGTCCACTGGCCTGAACCCCATGATCACGCTGGGCAACAGCCTGCGGACACCGGACGGCAGCGGGCGGATCACCTACGCCACAAATGCGTCCACCCCGCTGTACCTGCGCTCGGTCAGCGTGGACCACTTCGACGGCGACTCCTGGGGCCCGGACGACCGTGACGCTTCCCGGCTGCCCCTGGGCGGCCGCATTGATCCCGGCTACACGGTCCTGGCGGACGAACAGCAACGGCTGGTCACCGCCATCGACGCCGGCAGCTTCAGCAGCCCCTACCTTCCTGCCCCTTATGCCCCGGAATCTGTCCGCGGACTCAGCGGGCGGTGGACCTGGGACCCGGCAACCCTGAGCATCAAAGGTTCGGACACCACCACGTCGCGGCGGCAGGAGTACCTGGTCACGTCCACCGTCCCCAGGCTGACGGCAGGGCTCCTGGCACAGTCCTCGGCCGCCGTCCAGGGCATCCCGGAGGACTTCACCAGGATTCCCGGCAACGTTCCGGACATTGTCCGCAGCACCGCGGATACCGTTGCGGGGACGGGCACCCCGTACGCGAAGGCGATGGCCATCCAGAGGTACCTCCGTTCGGCGGAGTTCAGCTATTCCCTGCAGTCTCCGGTGCAGGGAGGCTACGACGGCAACGGCCTTTCGGTCCTGGCCGACTTCCTGGAACAAAAGAGCGGATACTGCATCCACTATGCGTCCGCCATGGCTGTAATGGCGAGGCTTGAAGGGATCCCCAGCCGCATCGCGGTGGGCTATGCACCCGGCAGGCTGACCGGTGCCACGGTGTCGGTGGCCGGCCAGGGAGCACTGCCGGAATACGAGGTGGACGCACGCGATGCCCACGCCTGGCCGGAACTCTACTTCCAGGGCCTGGGCTGGGTGCCTTTCGAACCCACACCTTCCCGTGGCGTGGTTCCCGACTACGCCACGGAGTCGTCCGCCTCCGCCGCCCCCGACGTGCTGGACAACAACGAAGACCTGCTGCCCGGTGCCACCCCGGCTCCCACC
>NZ_JAJOMC010000067.1 GCF_021129155.1 Arthrobacter sp. AK04 | reverse complement strand
CCCGCCCCGCCGCCCCCCCCCCCCCCCCCCCGCGGCCGGCCCCCAACAAATACTAAACACACCCCCCCCGGGGCCCCCCCCCCCCCCCCACAAAACACCCCCCGGGGCGCGGGGGGGACTTGCCCCCCCCCCCCCCCCTACCTGTCCCTGCCGGTGTGTAGCGTGGTTGCATGGCTTCTTCCACTGAGACTTCCATCGTCTGGCTCCGCGACGACCTTCGGCTTGATGACAATCCGGCTCTTTCCGAGGCTGCCGCGCTCGGCCTGCCCTTGACTGTCGTCTATATCCTCGACGAGGAGTCCGATGGTGTCCGGCCGCTTGGAGGAGCCACGAAGTGGTGGCTGCACCATTCCCTCGCCTCACTCGCCGCTGCCCTGGAAGCCAAAGGCTCCGGCCTGCTCCTCCGCCGCGGGCCGGCCGAGGAGATCATCAGGGAACTCCTTGCGGAAACCAACGCCCGCCACCTGTTCTGGAACCGCCGCTACGGCCAGCCTGAGCGCACGGTGGACGCTGCTCTCAAGGCGTGGGCCACTGAGAACGGTTTACAGGCTTCGAGCTACCAGGCGAACCTCCTGTTTGAGCCATGGACGGTCCAGACAGGCGCGGGCGGGCCGTACAAGGTGTTCACGCCGTTTTGGCGGGCCTGCCTGGCCGGCGCTGATATCCGCGACCCGCTCCAGGTTCCGGGAACGCTGCCGGCGCCTCCGAAGCGAACCCGGACTGCACAGGCGGACGACACACTTGATGGCTGGGGCCTCCTGCCCTCCGCCCCCGACTGGAGTGCCGGACTTGCCGCCGTCTGGGAACCGGGCGAGGACGGTGCAAGGAACCGGCTCGAGGATTTCCTGGACGGGCCGGCGGAGGAATACGGAACAGGCCGTAATATCCCTGGCGTGGAAGGTACCAGCCGGCTTTCACCCCATCTGCGGTTCGGCGAAGTCAGTCCTTTCCGCGTGTGGCGGCAGATCCGCCGCCGCTATCCGAACAAAGTGCCTGCCGACGTCGGCATCTTCCGCGCGGAGCTTGGCTGGCGGGAATTCTGCTGGCACCTTCTGTACACCAACCCGGACCTTGCCACCCGGAACTACCGTCCTGACTTTGACCGGTTCGAATGGGAGAAGCCAGCCAAGGATGAGCTGGAAGCCTGGCAACAGGGCCGGACCGGGTATCCGTTCGTCGATGCAGGCATGCGCCAGCTGTGGCAAACCGGCTGGATGCATAACCGGGTGCGGATGGCCGCAGCGTCTTTCCTGGTCAAGAACCTCCTGACGGACTGGCGCGTGGGGGAAGCCTGGTTTTGGGACACCCTCGTGGACGCGGACGCGGCCAGCAATCCTGCCAACTGGCAGTGGGTTGCCGGCTCAGGAGCAGACGCCTCACCGTACTACCGGATCTTCAACCCGGTCACCCAAAGCAAGAAATTCGACGCCGCGGGCAACTACCTGCGCCACTACATACCCGAGCTGGCAGACCTTGACGGAAAAGCCATCCACGAGCCCTGGAAAGCGGGCGCGGAACTGGACGGGTATCCCCGGCCCCTGGTGGACCTGCCCGAGTCCAGGGAGCGGGCCCTCGAGGCCTACCAGAAGCTCAGGGACAGCTGACCCGTCCCGGCGGCAGGCCGCGGGCGGCCGGCTCCCGTCAGCGGCTGACTTTGCCCATCAGGGATGCGATGGGCCGCAGGAACAGCGGGCGTGCCAGGAACCAGGCGGCCACCATCACCACAACCGAGGCGAGGAAAACCCAAAAGCCGAACCAGCCGTCGTCGTCTCGCACACCGTACATATGGTTGAGGTTGCGCAGGGCTCCGGTAGCCAGCACCAGGAAGACGTGCACCGCAATGAAAGCCACGAAGTAGATCATCACGGGGAAGTGGACGGCGCGCGCCCACTCGATGGGGAAGGCCCTGTTCAGGCCCGCTGCCTTCTTGGGCCACGCACCAGACATGCGCAGGCCGGTGACAAACGCCAGCGGAGCGGCAATGAAGACAGTAACGAAGTAGGAGAGCAACTGCAGGGCGTTGTAGTTGACCCAGCCGTTCTCGGTGGGCCAGTCCAGGGATGCGTACTGCAGGGCCGCGGACAGGGCATTGGGAATCACGTCCCAGCTGGTGGGAACAATACGCATCCACTGGCCGGTGGCGAAAAGCAGGACCGCGAAGACCAGGCCGTTAAGGATCCACAGGACATCCAGCGTCAGGTGGAACCACAGCTCAAGGCTGATCTTGGTTGGCGGGTTCTTCGTCTTGATCAGGCCCTTGTTGTTCCGTGTCCAGTGTCCGCTGGGGCGGGTGGTGGTCCGCACCTGCCACCCTGTGCGGATGATCAGCAGCAGGAAGAACGCGTTCAGGAAGTGCTGCCAGGCGAGCCAGGCAGGAAAGCCTACCGGAGCGTTGTCCGGAAGCTCTGAGTGTCCCGGGTAGTCCGCCACGAAGGAAGCCACGGCAGGCAGCCCCATCAGCCACTTGGCAACCAACACCACCAGGACCAGCCCTCCGAGGACGGCAGGCACCGCCCAGTAGAGTCGCGACCGCTTACCCGCCGCGGTACGGGGCTTCTTCGTGGGTGTGGACATCGAACAACATTCCTCTCGAGAATGACTGGCCAAGTGCTCACGTCGTGTGAGGCTCTGCGAAAGAGAATACTAGGAACTGCACGTATCCACGGAAAAAAGAAGACCCCGTCCGGCGGGTAGGCCGGTCGGGGTCTTCACATAGTTGCGGGGACAGGATTTGAACCTGTGACCTCTGGGTTATGAGCCCAGCGAGCTACCGAACTGCTCCACCCCGCGTCGCTGAAACAACACTACCCTAGTTTTCCGGCTTCGTTTTCCACTCCGGAATTTGCCAGTCGGATAACGCGGTGATGCCTGGCTTAAACAACAACATCCGGACACTGTTTCCAGTGTCCGGATGTTTCCTTCAGTTGCGGGGACAGGATTTGAACCTGTGACCTCTGGGTTATGAGCCCAGCGAGCTACCGAACTGCTCCACCCCGCGTCGCAAGAACTACTTTACCGGTACGTGAACACCAGGCCAAATTGGGAAGGCGTGATCTCCGTCTCGCCCACGGAAACGGCACCTGCCCCAAAGGAACAGGTGCCGTTTACCGCCGTCGTAATCAGCTGGTGGCTGAGGGTGACGGGCTCGCTTCAGGGGCTCCGGTGGCTGCCGGCGCGGGGGTTGCCTCCGGTGCGGACACCGGGATCTTGGCTTCCGCAGCCACGGCCTTCTGGAGGGCAGCCGCGATCTTCCTCTGCGCCTCGCCATAGGCTGCGAAGTCCCCTGAGGCAAGAGCCGACTGGCCCTCCTGGATCGCCGCATTCGCTTCATCCAGTGCGGCCTTCAGCTCTGCCTTGGCGTCCGCACCCGCAGGCGTTCCCGGCGCGGCCGGATCTACCGGGGTCTGGCCGTTGTTGTCCGAATCGCCCGCGGCAGCTCCGGAGTCTCCCCCGAAGAGCTGCTTCAGTGCCTCATCGAGGGTGGGAGCGAAGCCCACCTTGTCGCCGAAGGCCACCAGGACACGCTGCAGCGTGGGGTAGGACGTCTCGCCGGTGGACTTGAGGTACACGGGCTGGACGTAGAGGATGCCACCGCCCACCGGAAGCGTCAGCAGGTTGCCGTTGAGGACTTCAGAGGCACCCTGGCGCAGCAGGTTAAGTGCCTGGGACACCGTGGGATCGGAGTTGAACTTGTTTTGCGCCTGGCCGGGGCCGGGCACCTGGATCTCCGGCGGAATCTGCAGCAGCCTCAGCTTGCCGTAGCTCTCCGCCTTCACACCCGCCTCGTTCCCGGCATCCGAGTCAGCGGCCAGGAAGCCGTAGAGCACGTTGCGTGCGTTCCCGTTGACAATCTGCGGAATGAACGACGACGTCAGCTGGAAGGCGGGCTTGTCCTGGTCCGGCATCTGCAGCGACATGTAGAACGGCGGCTGCTTGACGCCGCTGTTGGAATCAACGGTGGGATCCGCCGGCACGCTCCAGACATCCTTGGTCTGGTAGAACGTGGACGGATCGGTCACGTGGTACTCCCCCAGGAGCTGGCGCTGGACCTTGAACAGGTCCTCCGGGTACCGGACGTGGCTCATGACGTCGCCTGACATCTCCGAGAAAGGCTTGAGTGAGGTGGGGAACACCTTCTGCCAGGACTTCAGCAGCGGGTCCTGGTCGTCCCAGGCGTACAGGGTGACCGAACCGTCGTAGGCATCAACGGTGGCTTTCACGGAGTTCCGGATGTAGTTGACGGTGCTGTTGGGCAAGGCAACCGCGCGGCCGGACGTGGTCTGGGTATCCGCCGTGGCATCGGAAAGCCGCTCCTGCTGGGAGTACGGGTAGAACTGGCTTGTAGTGTAGCCATCCACAATCCACTTGACGCGGCCGTCAACCACCGCCGGATACGCGTTGCCATCCACGGTCAGGTACGGGGCAACCTTCTCCACGCGCTCACGGGGGCTGCGGTCGTACAGGATCTGCGACTCAGGGTTGACGCCGTCCGAAAGCAGCAGGTCCGAGGACTGGAACTTGATGGAGTACAGCACGCGGTTGAAGAACGTACCCACGTTGGGGCCGCCGTTGCCTTCAAAGGTGTACTGGTTGTCCCCCTCGCCTTCCCTGCCCGACGGCCGGTCCTGCTCGCGGGCAGGGGCGCCGTCCGGCGCGCCAACGATCGAGTAGTCCGGCGAGGATTCCCCGAAATAGATCCGGGGCTCGTAGGTTGAATCGTCACCCAGGACACCTGTTGACGGAATACCCGACTGCAGGAACTCGGGCTTGCCGTCCACGGTGAACTTGTTGCCCTTGGCAGCCACAACACCGTAGCCGTGGGTGTACACAACGTGCTGGTTGAGCCAGCCCTGCTGGTTGGTTGCCACGTTAGCGGGGTTGAGTTCGCGGACTGCGATCACGGTGTCCTGGATCTTGCCGTCCACCTCGTACCGGTCCACGTTGAGGGCTTCAGGGAACTGGTAGTACGGGCGGTACTGTTCCAGCTGCGAGAACGCATCTGAGATCAGGTTCGGGTCCAGCAAGCGGATGTTCGCCGTGGTCTGCGCATCCGGTGCGAGGGCTCCGGTGCTGGCTGTGTTAGTGGCGTTATAACGTTCCACCTGGATCTTGTCCAGGCCGTAGGCCGCCCGTGTGTTATCGATATTGCGCTGGATGTATTCCTTTTCCAGCGTCTCTTCCGAGGGACGGACCTGGAACTGCTGGATCACCCAGGGGTAGACACCGCCGGCCAAGATCGACGTAATGACCAGCATCGCGGTTCCGATGACCGGCAGCCGCCACTTGCCGATGATGGCGGCAACCACGAACAGGATTGCAACGAGCACCGCTGCCACCGCAAGGATGGCCTTCGTGGGGATGACGGCGTTGACGTCCGTGTAAAGGGCGCCGGCCCAGCGTCCGCTGTTGCTCTGCACTGCAGTGAAGCGGTCCAGCCAGAAGTTGATGCCAAGGAGCACCAGGAAGGAAGCGCCGGCGACGGCGATATGGATTTGCGCAGCACGGCTGGTGAAGACACCGCGTTCCATCAGGCGGATGCTGCCGTAGAGGTAGTGCGTCAGGATGCCCGCGATCCCGGCAATCACTACAACACTGATCAGGAATCCGGTCACGAAGCCGAGGAACGGGAGCGTCATCAGGTAGAAACTGATGTCCATGCGGAATTCGGGGTCTTCTTTTCCGAAGGGCTCCTGGTTGAAGAACAGGAGGACCTTCTGCCACTGGCTGGCGGCGGCACTGCCGGCGAAGAGCCCGAAGAGGACAGGAAGGCCGATCATGACCACGCGGCGGACGGGTTCCAGCTGCGCCTGGTAGCGGTTCAGGTTGTCCCTGATTTCCGAGTCGGGCGCATACACGGGCCGGGCGTTGTACGCGATGCGGATCGCGAAGAACACCGCCAGGAACATGATGGCGAACCCGGCGGCGAAAATACCGATCCGGACCAGGTTCTCGGTGATGAACACCTCGATGAAGCCCAACTGCCGGTACCAGAGGACATCGGTCCAGACGTTGGCAAAGAAGATGAAGCCCACTACCACCAGGGCAACAACGATCAAGGTGGGCGTCAACGCCCCGCGTCGTGAAGGGGGCCTGCCTGTGGACATGGTGCTGGCGGGACGGGACAAACTGGGTACCTCATAGCTGGTCGTCAGATAAATCAGAGCATGCATGCGGGCGACGTCCGGCACCGGTCAAACGGCCGGCTTCGTCCGTCATAATTGCCACGAGTGGCGGTAAAGCTTAGTTCCTGTCGAGTCTAGTTGCGCCCAGTCTAGTTGCCCGGGCACGCCGGGAGGCCGGACGTGTCCTGACCGTTACCCGCACGTTCGACGGCGTCGCGCGCCTCCGCAAGGGTTTCCACCCGGACTACCTGCAGGCCATCGGGGATGCGCCCTGCGACTTCCTGGCAGTTTGCGGCCGGCGCGAGGAACAGCGTCGCTCCCCCGGCCCGCGCCCCCTGGAGTTTCTGTTCGATGCCGCCGATGGGTCCCACAAGGCCGTCCGGGGAGATGGTGCCGGTGCCCGCAATGTGCTTGCCGCCGGTCAGGTCCCCTGGCGTGACGGTGTCGATGATGCCAAGGGAAAACATCAGCCCTGCGCTGGGGCCGCCGACTTTCTCGAGCGAGATCTCGACATCGAACGGGAAGGTGAAGAGGTATTTGAGCATCACTCCGAGGATGAAGCGGCCCTCGCCGTTGTCCTTGGGGGTGATGGTTTCCGTGACCGACTGCCCGTCACGCTCCACCACCACGGAGACCGGCGCGCCGTTTCCCGCAGCCAGCTCCTCCTGGACGACGGCCAGTGCGGTGATGTCCTTGCCGTTGATGGTTTTCAGGATGTCGCCGGGCTGGATCTTTCCGGCGGAGGCGGAATTTTCGGACAGGTCGGCTGCCTGTAGCTGCTGCCCGAAAGGTATATCGAGCTCCTTCAGGGCAGAGGCGACAGCGTTCTCCTGCGAAGTGGTCATGGCCACGGAACTCTGTTCCTCGGCCTCTTCCTTGGTGGTTCCCGTGGGATAGAGCAGTTCCACGGGATGGACTGCCTTGGAAGGGTCGATCCACGCCGAGAACGCATCAAGGATGCTGACTGGCCCATTGGGTCCGCCGTCCACATAGACGGTTGTCAGGTCGAGGTTTCCCTTGGCCGGGTACGTTTCCCGGCCGCTGATGCTGATGACCGGACTTCCCTGGCTTTCACCCAACGTGTTGTACGTCGGTCCGGGCGACTCCACGACGTACGGCACGGGAAGGGTGCCCACAGCGATTCCCAGGCCGAGCGCCGACATTCCCGCGAGCAGCATCGCCGACACTTTCCTGTCCCGGGGAGCGCGTCCCGCAGCGGACGCACCGCCCGCCGTGCCGTCGTCGGCCTTTTCTTCATGGCCAGGTGTGCGCGGCACGCGCGTCTCGCCTGTTTCCGCAGTCATATTGCGGCTGTAAAGCTCAGGAGCGTGGTCCTCTGAGGGGTGGCCGCCGCGGGTTGTAGTCACCCAACCAAGACTACGCGGTGCCGGTGGATGCCAGCTCTTTGCCTAGAGCGAACGGCACCGCCGTCCGGCAGACAGCCGACCATGGCCGGGGTACCGTGAAGGTTGACAGCCACACCGACGATCGGCGGGATCATGACCTCCAATCCACTCAATCCGTCCAACGGCGACGACACCCCCAAGGATCCGTTGACCGAGATGCTGCAGAACCTGATGGGCGGCAAGGGGATGGAGAATTTCGACCCCGCCGAGCTGGCCAAGGCTGCGGGGCTTCCGAACGACCCCAACCTGCTGGCCCAGATGTTCTCCCAGGTGCAGGCCATGATGAGCGCCCCGTCCGAGGGCCCCGTCAACTGGCAGCTGGCCCACGACAACGCCCGCCGCGTAGCCGCGAGCGGAAGCGACCCGTCGGTGACGTCCCTGCAGTCACGCGAGGTTGATGAGGCACTGCGCCTGGCGGAACTGTGGCTGGACCCTGTCACGGATCTTCCCGCTACCGGCCTGATCGGACGGGCCTGGTCCCGGGCGGAATGGGTTGAGGCGACGCTGGGCACCTGGAAACGGCTCACCGAACCGGTGGCCAACAGCATCGCCAATGCCCTGTCCTCCGCCATGACGGAGCAGATGCCCGAGGAAATGAAGTCCATGATGGGCGGGGCGTCCTCGATGCTCCAGAACATGGGTGGCGCGATCTTTGGCATGCAGCTGGGTCAGGCGATCGGTGCCCTGTCCGCTGATGTGGTCAGTTCCACCGACATCGGGGTGCCCCTCGCGGACCTTGAGATGGCACTGCTGCCGGCCAACGTCGCGGCGTTCGGGGAGGGCCTGTCCCTGCCCGAGAACGACATCCGGCTTTTCCTTGCCGTGCGGGAAGCCGCCCACGCGCGGCTGTTTGTCCAGGTCCCCTGGCTCCGCGGGCACCTGCTGGGTGCAATTGAGGCCTACGCCCGCGGCATCCACATCGACACCTCACGCATTGAGGAGCTCGCGCGGGACCTTGACCCCAGCAACCCGGAAGGCATCCAGGAAGCCCTGTCGCAGGGAGTCTTCATGCCGCAGCGGACACCCGCCCAGGAACAGGCCCTTGAGAAGCTTGAGACCGCCCTGGCCCTGGTGGAGGGCTGGGTGGACGAACTCACCGCAGCGGCCACCGAGAAGGTGCTGCCGTCCGCGGGCGCGCTGCGCGAGACCGTGCGGCGGCGCCGGGCAACCGGCGGCCCGGCGGAGCACGCTTTCGCCTCCCTGGTCGGCCTGGAACTGCGGCCCCGCAGGCTGCGGGATGCTGCCACCTTGTGGGCCACCCTTAAGGAAGAGCGCGGCATCGACGGCCGGGACGCCATCTGGCACCACCCGGACCTGCTGCCCACCGCCGAGGACCTGGACGATCCCAAGGGCTTCAGCGCGCGCCGCAAGCTGGCTGAGGCCAGCGACAGCGAAGTGGACGACGCCCTGCAGAAGCTCCTCAGTGGCGGCTTCGACACCGCACCTGAAGCGGAAGACGGCGATGGTGCCGGCGGACAGGACAGCGCTGCCGACACTGCAAAGGACGACGGCGGGCGTCCGGACGAAGGCAAGGACGACGAGGGCGGCCAGGAGGGCCAGCCGAAAGGCTAGGACGGCGCCCCGGCGGTGGCTGTTTCCAGGACGGATTCAGTCGGCGTCGGGGTCGGCCAGGCCGCGTCCCGTGGCAAAGGAAACACCCTCAAGGAACGCCTTGGCCCGGTGCGTCTCCGGATACGCCTCGAGCAGCTGCCAGAAGGCAGCGTTGTGCGCAGCCACCAGCAGGTGGGCAAGCTCATGGAGCAGGACGTAGTCGATCACCCATTGGGGCATGGGACGCAGCTTGTCCGAAAGCCTGATGGTTCCCTCTGCCGGAGTGGCAGAACCCCATCGCGAGTTCTGGTTGCTGACCCAGCGCACCGACGTCGGCACGGCGCGTCCTCCCAGGTATTTGGCGGACAGTTGGGCCGCATGTTCGGCGAGGGCAGCGTCCGTGGCCGGTCGCCTCCTGCCCGCTGCCGCCCGCCGCTCCCCCTGGCGCTGCAGTTTGGCCACCATCTTGTGCACCCACTCAGCCTCCTGGGCTGCAGTGAACCGGGCGGGTATCGCGACCACCGCGGTTCCGTTCTCCCAAAAAGCGGCTACGGTGCGGGTGCGCCGGGACGAACGCCGCACCACTACAGGCGCACCGTCTTCCGTGGTTATGGAAGAAGCAGCTCTTTCTGTCTTCTTCGCGGAGCGGCCGGCCGTCACAGCGAGGTGCTTTCTGTCAGGACACGCAGGACGTCTTCCCCATACCGTTCCAGCTTTGAAGGGCCCACCCCGGCGAGCCGTGCGAGCTCTTCGAGCGACGCGGGCCGTGCTTCGGCAATCGCCGTCAGGGTTGCATCGGTGAACACCACGAATGCGGGCACGTCGGCAGAGAGGGCAACTTCCCGGCGCCAGTTCCGGAGGGCGTCGAAGGTCTGTTCCTCGTAGCCCGGCGGACAGGAGTTGCAACGTCCCACTTTGCGTTCCGCGCCGGTGGCTAGCATGCTTCCGCAGACCCTGCACATGGCGGGAGCCGCGGCCTTCCTGCGGGTCACCGTCACCTTTCCCCGGGTGCTTGAACTGGCCACTGAGTCGGGACGCAGCCCGTCAAGGAACCGTGAGGGCTTGCGGTTGGCCCGGCCGCCCGGGGTCCGGGCGGTGGACCACGACAGCGACAGGTGTTCACGGGCCCGGGTGATTCCCACGTACAGGAGCCGGCGTTCCTCGTCCACCGATTCCGGGGAGTCGGCAAAGGAAATGGGCATCAGGCCTTCACTGAGGCCCACCAGGAACACCGCATCCCATTCCAGGCCCTTGGCCGCGTGGAGCGAGGCAAGGGTCACCCCCTGGACGGTGGGGGCATGCTGGGCCAGGGAACGTTCCTGGAGTTCGTTGACGAAGTCGGCCAGGCTGAACTGTGCGCCGCGTACCTGGACCAGTTCATCGGCAAGGGCAACCAGCGCAGCAAGGGACTCCCAGCGCTCCCGGAGGGCGCCGCCGCTGTGCGGGGCCGAATCCGTGTAGCCGAGCGAGGAGACGATGTCCCGGACCAGCTGCCCGAGCGGTTGCGGGGAGTCCGTTTCCGTCACAGCCCGGGTTGCTGCGCGCAGCTGCAGGATGGCGTCGCGCACCTCTTTGCGGGCGAAGAACCGCTCACCACCGCGCAACTGGTACCCGATGCCCGCGGCGGCCAGCGCCTGCTCGTATGCCTCGGACTGGCCGTTGGTGCGGAACAGGACAGCTACCTCGCTGGCGGGCGTGCCGGCGTCGAGCAGTGCCTTGATCTTCTGGGCAACAGTGGCGGCCTCGGCCTCGTCATCCGCGCACTCCGTAAACTGTGGTGCCGGTCCTGCCGGCCGCTGGGCCACGAGCTGAAGCGGCGCCGCCCAGGCGGCGTCGGCCACCGGACCGCCGCTGCGCCTGCCCGCCAGAAGGTCGTTCGCGAGCTTCACCACCTGCGGCGTGGAGCGGTAGTCCCGGATGAGTTTGACCACATTGGCCTGGGGGTACCGTGCTTTGAACTCCAGCAGGTGTTTGGGGGACGCGCCCGTAAACGAATAGATGGTCTGGCTGGCATCGCCGACCACGCAGAGCTCGTCGCGGCCGCCCAGCCACAGTTCAAGGAGACGCTGCTGCAGGGGGGAAACGTCCTGGTACTCATCCACCACGAAGTGGCGGTACTGCTCACGGACGGTGGCAGCGACTTTCTCGTCCTCCTGGAGAATTCCCACCGTGATCAGCAGGACGTCCTCGAAGTCAATGACGTTGCGGTCCGTCTTCACGTCCTCGTAGGACTGGAAGACCCTGGCCACGGCGGTGAGGTCGAAGCCTCCCGGGGCACCGCGGTCCTGCGCGTTTTCCAGGTAGTTTGCCGGCGTCAGCATGGACACCTTGGCCCACTCGATTTCCGAGGCGAGGTCGCGGATGGAGGCCCTGTCGGTGCTGAGCCGGAGCCGCCGGGCGGCCTCGGCCAGCATCTGGGCTTTGTGGTCCAGGAGGTTGGGCAAGGTCCCGCCGACAGCCTGCGGCCAGAAAAACTGAAGCTGGCGCAGCGCCGCGGCGTGGAACGTTCGCGCCTGGACGTTGCCTGCTCCGAGGTCACGCAGCCGGCTCCGCATTTCGGCAGCAGCGCGGGCCGTGAAAGTCACGGCCAGCAGCCGCTGCGGCGAGTAGACGCCGGAATGCACGCCGTAGGCGATGCGGTGGGTGATGGCGCGGGTCTTGCCCGTCCCTGCCCCGGCCAGGACGCACAGCGGGCCGTTCAGGGTGCTGGCCACCTCCCGCTGCTCCGCGTCCAGGCCTCCCAGGATGCGGTCCTCAAGCGATGCTGCCCCGTCAAAATCTTCTGTAGTCACTTCTGCTGCTCTTTGTCTCGACTACCGCGTGCTGGAGTCTGGTGGATTCGTATTAGGTCAGTCCCCGGGCCGGTCCTGGATGCGTCCGCCATACCAGTGCTCTATCAGCGAGCGGGCAATGGAAAGCCGGCTCGAAATGGTGATATCACCGGCAAGCACAGCCTCCTGGAGTTCCTCGCGGCTGAACCAGCGCGCCCTGGTGACCTCAACGCCGTCGGGCCTTGCCTCGGCGTCTTCGGTGACGGCGGTAAATCCAAGCATAAGGGAGGCGGGGAACGGCCACGACTGCGATCCGAGGTACTGGCAGGCAGTCACCCTGACTCCCACCTCCTCAAAAATCTCGCGGACTACTGCCTGCTCGAGGGACTCCCCGGGCTCAACGAAGCCGGCCAGCGTGGAATAGTTCCTGGCGTCCTGCGGACCGCCGCCGCCCAGCAGCAGCCGGCCGTCAGGGCCCACCACAGTGACAATGATGGCCGGGTCAGTCCGCGGGTAGTGTTCCGAGGAGTCCGCGGGGCAACGGCGTACCCAACCGCCCGCCTCCACGTTGGTGGGGGCCCCGCAGCGCGGGCAGTGCGTGTGCCCGGCGTGCCAGTTGGTGATGGCGCTGGCCTCAACGAAAAGTGCGGTGTGCGTTGCGTCCAGGCCGCCGGCAACCTCACGAAAGCCGGCCCAGCGGGCATCGGACGGGATCCCGGCAGTGCCCGGAGTTACTTGCTCCGGCAGGACATACAGCAGGAGGCCGGTTCCAGCCGGCAGATCCGAATCCGGAAGCGCGGAGCCCAGGTAAATGACGAGTTCGGGCGCCGATCCGGCTGCAGTGAGCTCCTGGAGCAGCGGCTGCGCGGCAGCCAGGCACAGGTCATCGCCCTGCACCAGGCCCTGCCGCCCGGAGAGGACAACCGCAAGCGTTTCGGGACTGGCCAGTTGTTCATCCACGATTCCGGGGGCCGTCCGGACGGCCGACCCGCGATCCACCAGCGCCGGCCTGACAGGGAGCAGTGTGTCCATGAGGTGGTTCGCGGGCAGCGTTGCAGGCTGCCCCTGGTAGACCGGTGTAACAGACTCCGCGTGGCTCATAGGTCAACCGTACTGATTGGGGCTGACAATTGACATTTGCAGCCTGGCCACGCTGGCAGTACCCCCCTGATTTTCAGGTATCTCAAGACTCGCCGCCGCCGGACCGGCCTCACGGTCCGCGGGCAATCTACCGTTGAAAGGTGAGAAGAAAAGCGATTGAACTGGCAGCCGTTGCAACCGCGGCCGTTCCCGGCCTGACCCCGACGGCAGTCAGCTCTGCCCCGGACGACCCCGCGGACTTCGACTCAGCGCTGCTCCTTGACTCGGAGGGAAAGCGCTGGCGGGTCAGGTCGCCGCGCCACGCCGAGGCCAGCGCCCGGCTGGAAACAGAATTCCTGGTCCTGCGCGCCTTCGCCCCCGCTATCCGCGCCGAGCTGCCCTTCCTGATGCCTACGGTTGCCGGCAGCGTGCGCCTGGGGAGCCTGAGCACGTTCGTATACTCACACCTGGGCGGGATCACCCGCAGCGTCGAGGAACTGACGGCCGGGCCGGATTCCCTGGCCCGGGAAATCGGTGCGGCACTGGCAGCCATTCACGATCTTCCCCGCGCGATCGTCAGCAACGCCGATCTGCCCAGCTACACCCCGAACGAATTCCGGCAGCGCAGGCTGAACGAGCTGGACCAGGCGGCAACCACGGGGAAAATTCCTCCGGCCCTGCTGCTGCGCTGGGAGCACGCCCTTGAGGATGTCTCCTTGTGGCGCTTCAATCCCTCCGTGGTGCATGGGGACCTCCATGAGGACAACCTTCTCGTGGAAGGCCCCAGGGTCACCGCCGTGACTGGCTGGACCGACCTCCGCATCGGCGACCCCGCGGACGACTTCGCGTGGCTTGTCGCATCCAACGAGCAGGACTTTGTGGACGCCGTCCTGGGCGCGTACACCACCGCCCGCCGCGACAAGCCCGACAAGCACCTGCTCCGGCGGGCAGCGCTGTCGGCTGAATTCGCCCTGGCCCAGTACCTGGTCAAGGGCATCGCAGCCGGAGACGCCACCATGGTTGCCGAGGCAGAGGAGATGCTGGCCACCCTGGCCAGCGACATTGCAGAACACGGCGGCCAGCCCATCAGCGTGGAACCCCTTCCGTCCGCGGCGGCTGTCGCGGTTACCGGCGCGGGCCCCCCCCCCCCCCCCCCGCGGGGCGCCGCCCCCGCTGGCTGGGAAGGGTGCGGGAAAGGCTTTAGGCCTTGGCGTCGATTGCCGCCTGGATCTCCGCGTTCAGGTCGGTGCCGCCGTCCCACTGCTTGCCGTCAATGAAGACCGTGGGCGTACCGGTGATCCCGGTGTTTGCCGCCAGCTCCGTGGAGTACTTTACGTACGGGCGGAAGGTCTTGTCGTCCACGCAGCTGTTGATGTCCGCGCCAATGTCGCTGGCAAGGGACTTCAGCTTGTCGTCGGACAGTCCCGCACCGCCTTCTGCGGGCTGGTTCTCGAAGAGGACATTGACGTATTCCGCGTACTTGTCGGGGGCCGTGTCAGCAACGCATGCAGCCGCGTTGGCGGAACGGGAGGAGTAGTTGGTGCTGGACTGGCGGTCCAAGAAGCCCAGCGGCCGGTACTCCACGGTGATCTTGCCTTCGTTCCGCAGGCTGGTCAGGGCCTCGTTATAGGTCTCTTCGAAGCGCAGGCACACCGGGCAGATGAAGTCGATGTACGCAATGACCTTGACGGGCTGGCCTTCCTCGGGTTCTGCCCCGGGCGCCACCACGGGGCTGGGCGGGGTCTCAGGCTTGGTCAGCGTGGTCACGTCAACGTTGGCAGGATCCGTCTGCTTGACGTCGGTGTTGGCCAGGAGGGTCACGCCGCCATTGACGTTGGCGTTCGCAGGCACAGGCCCCTGGTCCGCGATGGGAGTGTTTTGCCTGATGCTGGTGGTGACCACCAATGCAACAACAGCCAGGATGGCCACGACAGCCGCCACGATGCCCCAGCCGATGAGCAGTTTGTTGCGCTTGTCCTTTTTCAGCTGCGCGTCACGGATCAGGCGCGCCTTTTCCCGCGCCTCCGCGGTTCGCTCAGCCTTGGACTTACGGACTTCGTTTGCAGGGCTCATGTGTTCCTTGGGTCGGTTGACGTGGGGGGACCACTTCGTGGCAACTCCATACATTTTAGGGGAGAAAGCTGGGAGCTTGCTCCTTCAAGTATTGGTGGGGTTGACGAACAGCCGAATAGCACGGAAGATTCCGTCCCGTTAGGGTGGGCACAGAGGCACAAGCAACCCCAGGGGGCCGCAATGCAAACACCCGTCCAGGAAAAACCCACCGCCCCGGCGACGTCCGGCGCCGCCGAGCCCGGCCACGGCGGAGAAACAAAGTACGACTTCATGGTGGTGTCCAACAGGCTGCCCGTGGACCGCTGCGCCCCCGGCGAAAGCGGGGACGACGGCTCCGGCTGGCGCCGCTCCCCCGGCGGGCTGGTGACGGCACTGGCACCCATGATGACCAAGACAGACGGCGCCTGGGTGGGGTGGCACGGCGCGCCGGACGAGACGGTCAAGCCCTTCAGCCACGGCGGCATGGACCTCGTACCGGTCCAGCTCAGCACCGAGGATGTGGAGCTGTACTACGAGGGGTTCTCCAACGCCACCCTCTGGCCGCTCTACCACGACGTCATCGCCCCGCCGGAGTTCCACCGGACCTGGTGGGACGCCTACCGCAAGGTCAACCGCAGGTTCGCCGACGCCGTCGTCCGCCATGCCGACGAGGGCGCCACCGTATGGGTGCAGGACTACCAGCTCCAGCTGGTGCCGCGCATGTTGCGTGAAGCCCGGCCGGACCTTCGCATCGGGTTCTTCAACCACATTCCGTTCCCTCCGCCGGAGATCTTTGCCCAGCTGCCCTGGCGCCAGGCAATCATCGACGGGCTCCTCGGAGCCGACCTGGTGGGCTTCCAGCGGACCAGCGACGCCGGTAATTTCATGCGCTCGGCACGCCGCTTCCTGGGCGCCAGCGTCAAGCAGCAGCAGGTCCATGTGAAGGGCCACGACGGCGAGGTCACGCATATTGCCCGCGCCCAGGCCTTCCCCATCTCCATTGATGTCCGGCAGATCAGCGAACTGGCCGCCAAACCGGAAATCGTTGAGCGGGCCCGCCAGATCCGCCAGGACCTTGGCAACCCCAAGACCATCCTGCTCGGCGTCGACCGGCTGGACTACACCAAGGGCATCCGGCACCGCCTCAAGGCCTTCGAGGAACTCCTGGCGGACGGCAAGCTGTCTGTCGGCGATGCCACCCTGATCCAGGTGGCCAGTCCCAGCCGCGAGCGCGTTGAGCAGTACCGGCTCCTGCGCGAGGAGGTGGAGGGCACCGTAGGCCATATCAACGGCACCTACGACACCATCGAGAACACCGCGGTCCGCTACCTGCACCACAGCTATCCCGTCGAGGAGATGGTGGCGCTGTACCTCGCCGCCGACGTCATGCTGGTCACGGCACTCCGGGACGGCATGAACCTCGTGGCCAAGGAATACGTCACGGCACGCACCAACAACGACGGCGCGCTGGTCCTGAGTGAGTTCGCCGGTGCAGCCGACCAGCTCAAGCAGGCCCTGCTGATGAACCCCCACGACATTGATGGGCTCAAGGGCGCCATCATGCGCGCCGTGGAGATGCAGCCGAGGGAAGCCGGGCGCCGGATGCGGGCCATGCGCAAGCAGATCCTAGAACACGATGTAGACCACTGGTCCGCGGACTTCCTGCGCGCGCTCAACGAAAAGGTGGTCCGCGATGACTCCTGATGCCCGCCACGCCAAGGACAAACTCGCACTGACGCCTGAACTCCGGGCGGCCATCCGGCAGATCGCCGCGACCGGGCACCTGCTGGTGGCCATGGATTTTGACGGGACCATGGCACCCATCGTCGGCCACGCGGACGACGCCCGGCCCCTCCCCCGCTCCGCAGCGGCTTTCGCCGGGCTTGCGGTGCTTCCGCGAACGACGACGGCACTCATCTCCGGGCGCGCCCTCGCCAGCCTGCGCGCCGTCGCGTCCCCGCCGGTGAACACCGTCCTCATCGGCAGCCACGGGGCGGAGGCCTGGCTGGGCCCCGGATCCACCGGCCTGACACTCGATCCGGAGCAAAAAGCACTCCTTGCCGAGGTGCGCGCCGTCCTGGCGGACATCGTCAAGGAAGCGCCCGGCACCATGCTCGAGGACAAGCCGGCCGGGGTGGTGCTGCACACCCGCCTCGCCCCCGATGACGTAGCCGACGACGCCGTGGCCGCAGCGCGTTCCGTGTTGCAGGACCGGAAGGGGGTGTTCCTCAAGGACGGCAAGCGGGTCCTTGAGACCTCGGTGGTCAATGCCTCCAAGGGCGAAGGCGTCACTTTCCTGCGGCAGATCACCGGTGCCACGGGGGTCCTTTTCGCTGGCGACGACACTACGGACGAGGACGCCCTGGCTCGGCTGGAACCGGGGGACGTCGGCGTTAAAGTGGGCCTTGATTTCACCCAGGCCCAGTACCGGGTGGAGGCGCCGGTCCACGTGGCGGAACTGCTCGAGGTACTGCTTCAGGAGCGCAGCATGGCCGTCGCTGAGGAAGATCCGGGCGCTTCCGGGCAGTGATGCGGCGCACCCTGGTTGTGCAAGCTCACGTGTGACGTCCGTAACATTTGCGACCAATAGCGGAACATCTGACATACTCTTGCTTGTGATGTGGCGCACAAGAACCGTGCGGCGTCACTCAACGCTCTCCTGCTTCGGCTGGAAGGCGTCTGCAGTACAAAACTGAACAAACATGAACCATTCACAACGGATCGTCCGGCACGTACCTGCCGGTGAAGGGATTGATAACTGTGGCTACAGTTACTTTTGATAACGCTACGCGTTTGTACCCGGGCACAGATAAGCCCGCCGTCGATAAGCTCAACATCGACATCGCCGATGGCGAATTCCTGGTCCTCGTTGGACCCTCCGGTTGCGGTAAGTCCACCTCCCTGCGCATGCTCGCAGGCCTCGAGGACGTCAACGCCGGCCGCATCCTGATCGGCGACCGCGACGTCACCGACGTTCCGCCGAAGGACCGCGACATCGCGATGGTTTTCCAGAACTACGCGCTGTACCCGCACATGACTGTGGCCGACAACATGGGCTTCGCGCTGAAGATCGCAGGCGTCTCCAAGGAAGAGCGCGCCGAGCGTGTCCGCGAAGCGGCCAAGCTTCTCGACCTTGAGCAGTACCTCGACCGCAAGCCGAAAGCCCTCTCTGGCGGCCAGCGCCAGCGTGTCGCCATGGGCCGCGCCATCGTGCGTAACCCGCAGGTCTTCCTCATGGATGAGCCGCTGTCCAACCTTGATGCCAAGCTCCGCGTCCAGACCCGCACCCAGATCGCCTCGCTGACCCGCCGCCTGGGCGTCACCACCGTCTACGTGACCCACGACCAGGTCGAGGCCATGACCATGGGTGACCGCGTTGCCGTGCTGAAGGACGGCCTGCTGATGCAGGTCGACACCCCGCGCAACCTGTACGACAAGCCCAAGAACGTCTTCGTTGCAGGCTTCATTGGCTCCCCCGCCATGAACCTGCTCGAGCTCCCCGTCGTCGACGGCGGCGTCCAGTTCGGCGGAACGGTGTACCCCGTGCCGCGCAACGTCCTGGAAGAGGCACACGGCTCCACGGTCACCCTCGGAAGCCGTCCGGAGGACCTCGAAACCGCTCCGCAGGGCGAAGGCCTGAAAGTTGAGGTCGACGTCGTTGAAGAACTCGGTGCCGACGCCTACGTCTACGGCCACACCACCCTTGACGGCAAGGACCACGACATCGTGGCACGCGTCGACGGCCGCCGCCCCCCGATGAAGGGCGAGGTCATCTACGTCCGGCCGCAGTCGGGCCACGTGCACCTGTTCGACACCAAGACCGGCCTGCGCCTGGGCGACTAGTCCCAACGTGCGCTGACTCAACACCGCTACAAACTGACGGCGGCCCTCCTAACCGGAAGGCCGCCGTCGGCCTTTAACTATGCAGCCAGAAGAATTAGCTGGACACACCTATGTACGGAAGAATTGGACCATGACCGAGGAATACAGCGCCCAGTGGCACGACGAACCCACCGACTATGCGCAGATCGGCAAACTGCCGCGGTTTGTTGCCGCCAGTGCCGATGACGGCAAGGCTGCCTCGGTTTCCAGCTCCCTGAACATCACGGCCGCGGCGGCTGATCCCGAGCTGCTGGACCTGCCCTGGCACATCGCGCTTGAGGACTGGCCGGCGGAAAACCTGGCGGCCCTCCCCCGGGGCATCTCCCGCCACATCGTGCGCTTCGCCCACCTTGGCGGCTCCGTGATCGCCATCAAGGAAACCTCCGAGCACGTGGCGCGCCACGAGTACCACATGCTCCGGAAGCTGGCCCGGCTGGACGTCCCCTGCGTGGAGCCGGTCGCCGTCATCACCGGCCGCACCACCTTGGACGGGCGGCCGCTGAACCCGGTTCTCGTCACCAGGCACCTGAAATTTTCCATGCCGTACCGCGCCTTGTTTTCCCAGATGCTCCGCAAGGACACCCTGACGCGCCTCATCGACGCCCAGGCGCTGCTCCTGGTGCGGCTGCACCTCATCGGCTTCTACTGGGGCGATGTGTCGCTCTCCAATACGCTGTTCCGGCGCGACGCCGGCGCCTTTGCCGCGTACCTGGTGGACGCGGAAACCGGCGAACTCTATCCGGACCTGTCCACAGGGCAGCGCGAGTACGACCTCGAGATCGCACGGGTGAACATCGCCGGCGAGCTGATGGACCTGCTGGACGGCGGCCTGATCGAGGAAAAGGTGGACCCGGTGGCCACCAGCGAGCTCATCATGGACAGCTACCGCCGGCTCTGGGCGGAGCTCACCGAGAAGGAGTCCTTCGAACTCGGTGAGCGCTGGCGCGTGAGTGCCAGGATCCGGCGGCTTAACGAACTCGGCTTCGACGTCGAGGAATACGCCATCAAGACCACCCAGAACGGCTCCACCATACAGCTGCAGCCCAAAGTGGTGGACGCCGGGCACCACCAGCGGCGGCTGCTGCGGCTCACGGGCATCGACGCCCAGGAGAACCAGGCGCGCCGGCTGCTGAACGACATGGATTCGTTCCGGGCAGACAACAACCCGAACATGGACGAGGAATACAGCGCCCACCTGTGGGTCAGCCAGATCTTCGAGCCGATCGTCAGGTCCATTCCGCGGGACCTTTCGGGGAAGCTGGAACCGGCTGAAGTGGTGCACGAGGTTCTGGAGCACCGCTGGTACATGTCCGAAAAGCAGGAGCGCCACATTCCGCTGGCCGAGGCCGTGCAGTCCTACATCGACTCCATCCTGCGCCACCGCCGTGATGAAGCCGCGATCATGCTGAACCCGGACACGGGGATGCTGAAGATCCTCGAGGTGGAGACGGAAGAGTCCCGCTACGGCGACGATGAGTCGATTGACGAATATCCGGACTCCGACGACTAAGGGCTAGATTGCCTTTCCGGGGTTGAGGATGCCCGCGGGATCGAACAGGGCATTGATCCTTCGCTGGAGCTCACGGACCGGCTCCGGCTGCTCCTGGCCCAGCCAGCGGAGCTTGTACTGCCCCACCCCGTGCTCACCGGTGATCGTGCCGCCCATTGCCAGTGCGGCAGTGATGGACTCATCCAGGACCCGCTGGAGCCGCTCCATGGCGCCGGAGTCCACAGCATTCCCCGTCCGTTCGATCCAGAAGGTGGGGTGCAGGTTGCCATCGCCGGCGTGGGCCACCACCTTGAGGTGCACCCCGTGGTTCAATGCCATGGTTTCCAGCGCTGCCACGTAATCCACAAGCCGGGAACGGGGAACGGCCACGTCCTCGCCCACTCGGTATTCGTCGTCGACCTCCACGCCCCTGCTGTGCCGGCGCAGCTCCACCAGCCGTTCAGCCTCTGCGCTCGCTTCGGTGCTGACGGCTGCACCGCCCGCCATCAGGACATCCCGGACCACCTGCGCCTCGGCAGCAGCGCCAAACCCGTCGGTCTGGATCAGGAGCAGGGAGCGGCCCCTGGCGGTGAGGTCTGATCCGTGGATGTCATCGAGCTGGGCCAGCGTGCCGCCGTCGAGCAGTTCCATGATGGCCGGCTGGACCCGGGCCCTTCCCACTGCCAGGACGCCTGCTGCGGCCTGCCGGAAGTCGGGGTAGAACGCGGCGACGGTATGCACGTCCCGGGGCAGGTACTTCAGGCGGACGGTAACGCCGACGACGATGCCGAGCGTCCCTTCAGACCCTACGAAAAGCCCGGTGAGGTCGTAGCCCGCCACGCCTTTGAATGTTTGATGGCCGGTATGGATGAGTGAACCGTCGGCGAGCACCACATCCACCGCCAATACGGAGTCCCGCGTGACCCCGTATTTGGCGCAGCGCAGGCCGCCGGCGTTGGTGGCCACGTTCCCGCCGATGGTTGAACTGCGGAAGCTGGCGGGATCGGGCGCGTACATCAGCCCGTGCTCCGCGGCTGCGTCGTTCAGGACGGCATTGACGACGCCCGGCTCAACCATGGCCGTCTCATCGTCCGGGTTCAGCGCGAGGATGCGGTCCATGCGCTCCAGGGACAGGACGATGCAGTTCCTCGTGGCGTGGGCGCCGCCGGAGACACCCGTGCCCGCGCCTCTCGGCACCACGGCGGTACCGCTGTCCGCACAAGCTCGCACTACGGCCTGGACCTCTTCCACGGATTCAGGGAAGACAACAGCCAGCGGCAGCTGGAAGTCGATCACTGGGGCCTGGTCCACGGCGTACCGGTGGAGGGAAACTTCTTCCACGTCTACCTGCCCGGGTGCCAGGATCCTTTCCAGCTCGTCTATTACGCTTCCCAACCTGGCCTCCATACTTCGTCGCGGATTCTCCCCAGTCTAGGCGGAAACCCTGACGGCGCCCGTTGGTGGATGTCCAGGGAGGCGCTCGTCCCCAGCGTGGTTTTCAGGCTCAGGCAGCGCCCATAAACCGTGCGTACCTGGCAAGGATCAGAGGCCAGGCTTCGGCGTAAGTGGCCCGCGTGGCTGCCGGCTCTTCAGCCCCCTCCCAGCCGTCGTGGAATATCCTCACTTCGACTCCGTCCGGGACTGCCCGGAAGGCGACCAGCAGCTCTGTGGACCACAGCGCCGTGGTACCGGGATGCCAGGACGCATGGAATGACAATGGAGGCTGCCAGTCATCCAGAGTTCCCCAGATGCTGGTACGGCCGTCGTCCGCCGTTTCGAGGATGAGGTTCTCCTCGAACTCAACATAGGACCCGGCCCCATAGACGCCGTGGGATTCCAAAGGCCACCAGAGGTGGGTGTGGTCCGTAAAGCCGGCAAATGCATGCGCTACGCTTCCCGGTACTACCACCGTGTGAACCAAGGGCTCCAGAAGCTCGAAAGCAGAGCGGGCATCGTCCCTGGAGGGTTCTTGCTGATGGCTGAAGAGGCTATCCATGCTGCCCAACTTTACCGCCCCTCCCCCTGCCCACGCTCTCTCAGTCGATGCGGGGTTCCGTCGGGACGCTCTCTCAGTTGATGCGGGGCTCCGCGGGACGCTCCATCAGTCGATGTGGGGCTCCGGCGGGACGCTCCATCAGTCGATGTGGGGCTCCCGGGGACCCTCTCTCAGTCGATGCGGGGTTCCCGGGGACGCTCTATCAGTCGATGCGGGTGGTGGGGGTTTGTTGCCGGCAGGAAGTGGCAGAGGATCGTCCGGGAAAGCGCCATCAGGTGCGGGAGGATCGAGGGGGAAGCGCCATCATGTGCGGGAGGATCGTCCGGGAAGCGGCATCATGTGCGGGAGGATCGTCGGGGGTGGGTCCTCGGGATGGTCCCTGGGGCTGGGTCTGGTCCGGGTGTGTGTG
>NZ_JAJOMC010000066.1 GCF_021129155.1 Arthrobacter sp. AK04 | reverse complement strand
CCACACCCCACAACCCCACCACCCTCCCTCAACCCACCCCACACCCCCCCCCCCCCCCCCCCGCCCCCCCCCCCCCCCCCCCCCCCCCCCCCCCCCCCGCCTCCTCGGGTTCATTCCTGGTCCAGCCAGGCAGCCCGGCCGGGCTTCCTTGTGACTACAGTCCGCCGTCGCGGCTTTCGTTCCGGGTGATGCGTTCGCCCGTGCTGGGATCCACCACGGAGCGGGTCTCGCTGACGCGGCGGCTGCGGCCGGGTGAAGCGAGGATGAGGGAGGCGATGAGGCCGATGACGCCTACGGCCATCAGGATGTAGCCGATGAGGACCTGGTCCACGGCCGGGATGAGGCCCGGAGCGACTGCCCACGCGAGGATGGCGCCGAGGGCGATAAGGAAAATGGAAGATCCGATTCTCATGAGGTGCTCCTTGTTTGGGGGCTGGGCGGGGTCATCACCCGTTGACGGTTGCTAAGCATGCTGTCCGTTAAGCGTCACGCTACAGCGCTGAGTAGTCGTGTTCAATGCTTCCGGGCGGTGCGTAACCCATTTGTTGCGCTGTGGCCATTGTGAAAGGTGGGGCGGTGCCCGCCAGGGGTTCCGGTCCACCTTGCCCGCCGTCAATAGCGGAGCGCCCGCGGCCCGGCACGGCGTCAGGCTCCGCCCCAACCTGGCTCGATAGGCTGATCCGATGGAAACAGTTGTTTGGTCCAGGCCGGAAGACCAGCGGGAGGGTACGCCGCTGCTTGTCATGATGCATGGCTACGGTACGGACGAATCCCGCATGGTCCGCCTCTTCGAATACCTGCCGGCGGAATTCACGTGTGCGGCGCTCCGTGCACCGATGCCCATCGGTGACCACTATGGCTGGTTCCTGCTGGATTACTTCCTGGCCAACGACTTTGCGGACGTCATTAAAGCCTCAAATGCAGTCCAGGTCTGGATCAACAGCGTCAAGGGCCAGCACAGCAGCGTAAGCCTGCTCGGGTATTCCCAGGGCATGGCGATGGCCAGCACCCTGCTGCGCCTCCACCCCAAGGACTATGAAGCGGTGGTGGGGCTGTCCGGCTTTGTGCTGCAGAATGAACTGCTGTCCCTTACTGAATCCTTTGATACCCGGCCGCCCTTTTTCTGGGGGCGGGACAAGGCTGACCTGGTCATCAATGAGGACGCCATCGCGTACACGGAGGAATGGCTGCAGGAGAAGACCCTCCTCACCGCCAGGACGTACCCGGGGATGGGCCACGCCATGTCCAAGACGGAGATGGTGGACGTGAGTTCGTTCCTGCGGCACTACGTGCTGCGGCCGGAGGGATCCACAAACAACCGGCAGTGATGCTGTAAGGGTCTTGGAAGTGCGTAACGTCGGTTTGTAAAGAAAAAACAGTTGCAGGCTAAATTTGTAAGCGCTTACACTCATCTTCGGCCGCCATAGCGGCACTGAACTGGGTGAACAGGAGATCAGCGCGGTGCGGAGGATGTACTGCAGCGGGCTACGGCCCAATGACCCGTGCCGGACCTGCACCCCTGCCGGCTTGTCTCTGGGCGCCGGCATGCCCATGATGGTAGAAGTGCATGGGCCGGCAGGGTCAAGGCCGCAACGTTCCCGCCGTGAGCGAAGACCTGCCGCACTTCCTGAGCATCCTGGCATCGTCGCCGCCACACTTCAGAGCTTCCTTCCGTACAAGGCTGCCCGTCGTCCTGAAAGGACACCCACCACTCATGAGCGATAACACCGCAACAGGCCATCCAACCGGCGGCCTCTCCGCGTGGGCCGACGCGTCGGCAATCCTCTTTGACCTGGACGGCGTGCTGACCCCCACAGCCACAGTCCACGAGCGGGCCTGGCAGGAACTGTTCGAGGGCTTCCTGGCGTCGCAGCCACAGGTGGCCGGTTACAGCGAAAGCGACTACTTCGACCACATCGACGGCAAGCCCCGCTTCGACGGCGTGCGGGACTTCCTGGCTTCACGCGGGATTGTCCTTCCTGAGGGTCCCACTGACGATGACCCCGCCAACAGCACCGTGCAGGGCCTGGGCAACCGGAAGAACCGGATCTTCAATGACATCGTGAGCACAGGCGTCGAGCCCTTCGAAGGTTCCGTACGCTTCCTCGAAGCCGTACTGCAGCGCGGACTGAAGGTCGCCGTCGTCTCTTCCTCCCGCAACGCACCCGCGGTCCTGGAGGCGGCCGGGCTCAGCGACCGCTTCCCCGTGGTGGTGGACGGCGTGGTGGCTGCAAGCGAAGGCCTGCCCGGCAAACCGAGCCCGGCCACCTACGAGTACGCAGCCCGCCTGCTGGACCTGCCGAGCGAGGAGTGCGTGGTGGTGGAGGACGCAGTTTCCGGCGTCCAGGCCGGGGAGGCCGGATCCTTCCACTCCGTCATCGGCGTGGACCGTGGAGCAGGGCGGCAGACCCTTCTCGATGCCGGCGCAACCCTGGTGGTCAATGACCTCAAGGAACTGCTTCCCTAAAGAACGTCCGCCGTACCCCACGGCGGTGCCCGCTGCTTTCCCCGGCAGCTCCTGTCAGTACCCCCATCCCCGAATATCCCCCGGGCCGGCAGCAAACCAGCTGCCCGGCCACACGTCAAAGGACCCAACACCATGGCCCTGATCTCCGCGGACCGCGAAAGATTCCCCAATACCCCCTGGCAACTCGTGGAAACACGCCACGAACAGGGCAACGAGGGGACGCTGGAAACCCTCTTTGCCCTGGGAAACGGTCATCTGGGCATCCGCGGCGCCCACTGGGCCGCAGCCGATTCGGACCTTCCAGGCAGCTTCATCAACGGGCTGCACGAAATCTGGGACATCAAGCATGCGGAAAACGCCTTCGGGTTCGCCCGCACCGGCCAGCGCATCCTCTACATCCCGGATGCCAACAACTTCACTGTTGTCCTTGACGGGGAGTCCCTGAGCCTGGCTGAGTCAGAGGTGCTGGATTACCGGCGCTCCGTTGACTTCTCCACGGGCATCTATGAATGCCGCATCACCTGGCAGTGCCGCTCCGGCGCCGTGGTCACCACCACCGAGCGGCGCGCCGTGGGTTTCACGTCCCGGGGAAGCCTTGGCATCTCCCTGGAGGTGGCCACGGACCGCGAGGTTTCCGTGGACGTGACCTCCTCCCTGATCAACCGGCAGGACCAGCCGGTGGAGGACCACTCCGTCCACGATCCCCGCCGTGCGGGCCGGCACGCAGGCCGCGTCCTGCTGCCCCTGCGCCTTGACGGCGGCGACGGGTCGCTCCGGCTGGCCTGGGAGGCCGCGGAATCGAAGCAGCGTGTGGGCGTTGCCGTGGACCACTGGACCTCCGCGGGCCATCAGCCGTTTGAGACCCTCGTGGACCAGGACGACAGCAGCGTCCGCTATGTCCTGGCGGTGGGCCCCGGCGAGCCGTTCCGCCTGGAAAAAAGCGTCAGCTACGCCGCCGGCCGGACCATCCAGGACCCGTCAGTGGACCCGGCCGCTGCCGCCGAGGAAGGCCTGCGGCCGGTAGCGGACATCTTCGCCGAGAGCGAGGCGCATTACCGGAACTACTGGGCCACCTCGGACATCGTGGTGACCAGCCAGTCCGAGCTGCAGCAGGCCATCCGGTGGAACCTGTTCCAGCTTGCCCAGGCGACGGCGCGCGCGGACGTTGCAGGCATTCCCGCCAAGGGCGTGACGGGCTCCGGCTACGAGGGCCACTATTTCTGGGACCAGGAGGTCTACCTCCTGCCCTACCTGACCTACACCAACCCGGACGGCGCCCGGCGGGTCCTTGAGTTCCGCCACGGCATGCTTCCCGAAGCCAAAATCCGGGCCAAGGAGCTGAGCGTGGACGGTGCCCTGTTCCCGTGGCGCACCATCAACGGGCTCGAGGCGAGTGCCTACTACGCCGCCGGCACGGCACAGTTCCACATTGCGGCCGCCATCGCCTTTGCCACCAACCGGTACGTGTGGGCAACGAAGGACGCCGAGTTCCGGGACGGCATGGGCGCCGAACTGCTGATCGAAACGGCGCGCATGTGGGTTTCCCTGGGCTTCTTCGGCAAGGACGGGCTCTTCCACATCCACGGCGTCACCGGCCCCGACGAGTACACCGCCGTGGTTAACGACAACCTCTACACCAACGTGATGGCCCGCTTTAACCTCCGGGCTGCCGCTGCCCTGGAGCATGCGGGCGTCACCGACGAGGAGCGGCAGCTGTGGGAGGCGGCTGCGAACCGCATGCAGCTGCCCTTTGATGAGCGGATGCAGGTGCATTCCCAGGACAACGACTTCATGCACCTCGAACCGTGGGACTGGAACACGCCCCGGTCCAAGTACCCCTTGCTGCTGCACTTCCACCCGCTGGTGATCTACCGCCACCAGGTCCTCAAGCAGGCGGACACCGTCCTGGCGATGTTCCTGCAGTGGCAGGATTTCACGGCGGAGGAGAAGCACCGGGCCTTCGACTTCTACGATCCCCTGACAACGGGCGATTCGACGCTGTCTGCCTGCGTCCAGGGCATCATGGCAGCCGAGGTGGGGTATTCACGGGAGGCACTGGAACACTTCACCAACGCCGTGTTCATCGACCTTGACGACACCCACGGCAACACCATCGACGGCGTGCACATTGCCTCCACCGGCGGGGTCTGGAGCTCCCTGGTCTGCGGTTTCGCCGGGCTAAGGGACCAGGGGCCGGTTCCTTACTTCGACCCCCGCCTCCCCGCCGAGTGGGAGGGGCTGGACTTCCATCTCAAGATCCAGGGCCGCCTGCTGCGGGTGGAACTCGGGAACGGCTCCATCACGCTGACAATCTCCGAGGGGGAGCCCCTGGTGGTTGATGTCCGCGGCCGGGAGCTCACCATCGGCGCCGACCCCGTGAAGGTGGCACTGGACCCCGTGCCGCAGCCGGAGCCTACGGTGTTCCCCAGCGGACATCCGACGGCGAGCATCCCGGTGGTGCGTGCCAACAGCTGAGTGCGGTGCGGCGGCGGGAGCCTAGTCTCCCGCCGTCGTCGTGCGTTGCAGCCTGGGTTCCTGGTCCAGGGGATGGGCCAGTTCATCGGCGGGCATGCGCGCAGCAGCCATGGCGATGACCGCCATCACCGGGCAGACGCCGCCGGCCACCAGGAAGATCAGCCAGATGGGCAGCACCTCCGCGGCAGGCCCGGCCAGGGCCATGGACACCGGCATCAGGGCCAGCGAGACGAAGAAATCCAGGCTGGAGACCCGGCCCAGGAGGTGCGGCGGAACCCGCCGCTGGAGCAGGGTGCCCCAGATGACCATGCCCACGCTGCCGGTGGCGCCGAAGATAAACAGTGCCCCGGCGATTGCCCAGAAGCTGTCCATGACGCCGACGGCCGCCAGCGGCAGGCTGCCCGCACCCCAGGACACCATCATCACCGTAAGGTAGCGGCGCGGCAGCCGGAAGGACGCCGTCAACAGAGAGCCAAGCGCGGCGCCGACCCCCATCACGGCCAGCAGGAAGCCGAACATGCGGGAATCGCCGTCCAGCTGGTCCCGGACAACGAACGGCAGCAGCACCTCGATGGGGCCGATCAGGAACAACACCGAGATGCACGCCCACAACAGGGTCCACAGCAGCCATGGGGTGCCAAGGGTGTAGATAACCCCTTCGCGAAGGTCGTGGAAGAAGGATCGCCTGGGCACCTCAACGCCGTCCGGCCCGCTGGCGGGGGCGGCCAGTGCGTGCTGGCCCAGGAAGTTCAGGACGATGAACGCCAGGAAGTGGCACACCGCCACCGCCGTGACCGCGTGCGACGGCGAGAGGGCAGCCACCACCATTCCCGCCACCGCCGGACCGGCCGCCTGCTGGAGGACGGGGCGCATGGACCCTTCCATTCCGTTTGCTGCGAGCAGGTCCTGGGCGGGAAGGATGCGCGGCAGGATTGCGGAGTAGGCAGGAAAGAAGAATGCCGCGCCGACGCCAAGGACAAAGGAGCCCGCGGCGATGTGCCAGAGCTGCAGCAGGCCCGTCATGGCCAGCCCGCTGACGGCCGCTATCACCGCGAGGTTGGCCCCTTCCACGGCGATGATCAGCCGGCGCTGGGGGATCCTGTCCGCAGCGATGCCGCCGGCCAGGACGAACGCCACCAGGCCCACGCTGCCGGCGGCGGCCACCAGGGACAGTTCCAGCGGACCGCCGCCCAAATGGATCACCTGGTAGACCATGGCCACGGCCCACATGCCGGAACCGAAAATTGAGATGGCAAGCGCTGCGATCAGGACCCTGTACTCGCGGTGGGCAAAGGGCCGCAGGGCCTTGGGGGTGGGCATAGGCTAAGTCTAGGCTTTGGGCGCACTCCGGAGGAGCCCGCACACCCGCCCCGGATGGACGCGGCGGGTGCGCGGCCCCTCCCGCGGTGGCCTAATGTTAAGCAACCTTAGTATTAGGAATTCCGGTACAGGCGTACCGCCGAGACAAGCAGAGGTGACCATGGCCAGGCGCAGCAATCCCGCAGTACGGATAGCACAGGAAACCGCCCACAACGCGGTGTTCGACGCAGACGGGAAGCCCAAACCCGGGGTCCACAACATGCTCCTGAAGGCGGTGGAGATCCAGCGCCCGCTGGTGGTGGCCTACATCCGCCGGCTGCAGAGGAAACACCCCCGGGCCACTGCCGCCCAGCTGGCCGACATCCTGGAACGCGACTACCTCCGCGCGGTCACCGGCGGCGGTGCGCTGGTAGGTGCTACCGCCGTCGTGCCCGGCGTGGGCACCGTGGCATCCCTCGGACTGTCTGCCGCCGCGACGGTCGGGTTCCTGGAAGCAACAGCCCTCTACTCCACCTCGCTGGCGGAGCTGCACGGGATCCGGCTCACCAACCCGGAGAAGGCCAGCACCATGGTCATGGCCATCATGCTGGGCGAGGAAGGGACAGCCCTCATCGGGACGCTCAGCGGCCAGGCTGCCGGCAGGGAAATGAACGCCAACAACGCCTGGGGCAACGTCCTGTCCAAGTCGATGGTGCCGGGCTTCGGCAGCATCCGGAGCAGGATCCAGAAAGCCTTCCTCAAGAACCTCCTCAAGCGGCAGGGATCCGCCCTGTTCGGCCGGGCACTGCCGTTCGGGATCGGGGCGGTGGTGGGCGGAGCCGGTAACCTCGTGATGGGCCGTGCGGTGGTGGCCAACGCCAAGGAGGCGTTTGGACCCATGCCGGACACCATCCCCGGAGAGCTCACGGCTGCCGCGGCGGCCCAGGATACCCTGAAGCTGGAAGGCAACACTCTTGGATCTCAACGCTGACCTTGGCGAATCATTCGGCTCCTGGCGCATGGGGGACGATCCCGCCATGTTCCAGCTGGTCACCAGCGCCAATGTGGCATGCGGCTTCCACGCCGGGGACCCCGTCACCATGCTGGACAGCTGCCGGGCCGCCTATGAGCTCGATGTGACCGTAGGCGCCCATGTGGGGTACCGGGACCTGGCCGGCTTCGGCCGCCGCTCGCTGGACATGAGCTTCGACGAGCTCTTCGGCGACGTGCTGTACCAGCTGGGAGCGCTCGACGGCGTTGCCCACGCCGTGGGTGCCTCCGTGGACTACGTGAAGCCGCACGGTGCCTTGTACAACCGGCTGGTCAACGATGCCGAACAGGCTGCGGCCGTGGTGGCGGCAGTGAACGCCTACGATCCCGGCCTGCCCATCCTGGGGCTGCCGGACTCCGAGCTCCTGAAGCAGGCCAGGGATGCCGGGCACCCGGTGTTCATCGAGGCTTTCGTGGACCGGGCCTACCGGGCGGACGGCACGCTGCTTCCGCGCTCGGAGGAGGGTGCCGTGCTGCACGACGTCGACGCGATTGTTGAGCGGGCCGTGCGGCTGGCTGCCAAGGGCGAAGTGGTGGCCGTGGACGGAACAGTGGTGCAGGTCAGGCCGGATTCCCTGTGCATCCACGGCGATACTCCGGGTGCCGTGGAGATGGCTGCAGCCGTCCGGGCCGGGCTGGAAGCCGCCGGCATTGACCTGGAGTCCTTCGCGTAGCAGTTTCCTGCCGGCCGGGGGCTTAGCCGAAAATCAGGTGTGCCACC
The DNA here is from genome assembly GCF_021129155.1 of Arthrobacter sp. AK04. Classification (GTDB taxonomy): domain Bacteria; phylum Actinomycetota; class Actinomycetes; order Actinomycetales; family Micrococcaceae; genus Arthrobacter; species Arthrobacter quantipunctorum. The sequence goes on along the minus strand of NZ_JAJOMC010000066.1, from coordinate 14,768 downwards.
GTAAAGATCGCAAGCCCGGCCAGCGCACCCACCACGGTGCCGTTGATCCGGATGAACTGCAGGTCCTTGCCTACCTGGAGCTCGATCTTCTGCGACGTTTCCTCGGCATCCCAGCGGGCCACGGTGTCCGTGATGACCCCGGCAATGTCCGACCGGTACGTCCGCACCAGGTAGCCGGCTGCGTCGCCGATCCACGCGTTGACCTTGCCGGCCAGCTCGGGATCGCTGACCAGCCGGGAGCCGAAGTCCCGCACGGCCGCCTTGAACTTCACGGTCAGTTCGCTGTCGGGATCGTCCACGGCACCCAGCAGCGCGTTCTTGACGGTGCCCCAGGTGCGGGAGGCCAGTTCACGCACCTCGGGGTCTCCGAGGACCTGCGCCTTGATGTCCTCGGCGCGGGCGATCATCACAGGATCATGCTGCAGGTCCTGGGCAAGGTCGTTCAGGTACTTGTCGATGGACTGCCGGACCTGGTGGTTGGGGTCTGCCTGCACCGCCCGGACGAACTTGAGGATCTCCACATACACCTTGTCGCCCACCAGTCCGTCCACGAACTGCGGCACCCACGTGGGGGAGCGGTCGGACACCAGGTGGGTGACCGTTTCGTGGTTGTCGTCCACCCAGTCGGCGGCACGGTCCACCAGCAGGTCCACCAGCTTGTGGTGATGCCCGTCGTGGAAAATGCGCTCGGCCATCTTGCCCACGGGGGGTCCCCACGGCGGAGTCAGGAGGTGCTTACGCACCATTCCCTCGATGACCGCCTGGACGTCGTCGTCGTTCAGTACTTTGAACAGGCCGCGGATGACGGCGGCGCCTTCCTTGGCCACCCGCTCGGAACCGGCGGGCGTGGCAAGCCACTCGCCCGCCCGGCGGGCAATATTGACGCTGGCGAGTTTGTCCTGGACCACCTGCTCCGAGAGGAAGTTGGTCTCCACGAATTCGCCCAGGGAGGCGCCGATCTGGTCCTTCCGGCGCGGAATGATGGCGGTATGCGGGATCTTGATGCCCATGGGGTACTTGAACAGGGCCGTGACCGCGAACCAGTCAGCCAGCGCGCCCACCATGCCGCCCTCGGCCGCCGCGCGCACGTACTGGAGCCACGGATACTCCTTCTGCAGCGCGAACGCGAAGACGAAGATCACCGCCATCACCAGCAGCAGCCCCAGGGCCACCAGCTTCATTTTCCGCAGCGCTGCCGCCTTTTCGGCGTCGCCCGCGCTCAGTTGATGGCCGACGGCGGCCCGCGCCTCCGCGCGTCCCTTGGCAGGAGGCGGGGTGGTTGGGGTGGGCACGCCGGGTGCTTCGCGGGTAGTTGGCTCAGAGTTCACCTGCATGTGCCAAGCCTAGTCCCGCAGGACGGGGCCGGTCGGCTACCGTGTCTGCATGACTACTGATGAGTCAGCGCCGCAACGGCCGTTGGTCTTTGCCCACCGCGGCTCCAGCGCCGCGTTCGCCGAACACACCCGGGCCGCCTACCTGCAGGCCCTGGCCGACGGCGCCGACGGCGTGGAGTGCGACGTCCACCTCACGCGGGACCAGCACGTTGTCCTCCTGCATGACGCCAACCTGGACCGGACCTCGGACGGAACAGGACCCGTTGCCGAGCGGACCCTCCGGGAACTGCGGCACCTGGACGTCTCGTCATGGAAGGGCGCCCGCATCCCGGAGGCATACGGTGCCCGGTCAGAGCAGCTGCTGACCCTGCCGGAACTCCTGGAGATCCTTCGCGGTGCCGGCCGGCCGGTGAACCTGGCCATCGAGCTCAAGCACCCCAGCCCGTACCAGCTCAAGCTGGAGGACAGGGTCATTGAGGTGCTGCGGAGCGAGGGATGGGACCCGAAAAGTTCAGCCGTGGACAACGTGGCGGTGACTTTCATGAGTTTCAGCCCGGACTCCATCCGGCACCTACTCGAATCAGTTCCGCCTGAATACATCTGCCAGTTGGTGGACGACGTGGACATCCGGGTGATCCGCGGCGGACTGGGGTTCGGGATGATCACCGGCGGCGCAATTGCCAACCTGATGCGGGCAACCCAGGCCGAAGCCGAGCGGATCCTGGACAACGGCCAGGTGGGCCTGGCCGGGCCAGGCATCGACTACGTCCGCCGGCATCCCGCTGCCGTCCAGCGCTGGCTCGCCGGTGGCCGGCGCTTCCGCGTGTGGACGGTGGACTCGGAGCAGGACGTTGCACTGTGTGCGGGATTGGGAATCCAGGAGATCACCACCAATGTCCCGGCCCGGGTCCTGGGCCAGCTGCAGGTCGTCTCGCCGCAGGGAAGGTAGGGGCGCATGGGCGGGGTCCCGGACGGCGTGCCCCCGCTCTTCCGCTGCCTTGAGCCGCTATTCCGTCAGCAGGATGCCTCCGGCGGGCTCCGGCCTGCGCCCTGGTCCGGCCCCCGCCGCTGGTGGACCGGGCCCCTGGACGTTGAAGGCCTCAGCCTGGGTGCTGTGGGTGCTGCCGCGGCGGCCCTGAACCTCCTGGCGGGTGCGCCGGACAGGTTCGCCACCACATCAGCCCTGACAGCCGCAGCCTTCGACTCTTCCGGGCATCTGCGCATCTCCGGGCATCCCATCCAGGGGTTCGCCCCGCTGTCCGGCTTCCGGCGCACCCTTGACGGGTGGATCCGGCTCCACGCCAACTATCCGCATCACGCGCAGCGGCTGATGGAGGCGCTGGGTGCCACCACCGCCGGCGGCGTGGCCGCCGCGCTTGGCAGCATGGAGTCCCTGGAAGCCGAAGCGGCCATCCAGTCCCGCGGCGGGGTGGCGGCCGTCAGGACGCGGGAGGCGTGGCTTGGCTCCGCGATGGGCCGCCCGGCGGGCAGGGGTCCGTGGATTGACCTGACGCTTCCCGGCGGCAGGGCCAAAGGAACACGGCAGCCCGTGCTCCAGCCCCTTGACGATCCGCGCAGGCCGCTCCTGGGCGTCCGCGTGCTGGACCTGACCCGTGTCATTGCGGGCCCGGTGTCCACCCGCCTGCTGGGCGTGCTGGGGGCGGACGTGCTGCGGATCGACCCGCCGCAGCTTCCGGAAATCACCGGCCAGTTCGTGGACACCGGGTTCTGCAAAAGGAGCGCCGTGGCGGACCTCGCCCTTCCGGGGAACCTGCACCACCTGCTGCACACGGCCGACGTTGTGGTGGCCGGCTACCGCGCCGGCTCCCTCACCCGCTTCGGGCTGAAGCCGGAGGCCCTCCTGGACGCCAGGCCGGAGCTGGTGGTGGCCACCCTTGACAGCTGGGGCAGGGAAGGGCCGTGGAGCGGCATGCGCGGGTTCGACAGCATTGTCCAGGCGGCCACCGGGATCGCGGACCTGTACGGGATGGAGGATGGCGACGGCGGCTGGCGGCCGGGTGCGCTTCCCGTCCAGGCGCTGGACCACGCAACCGGGTACGGCCTGGCTGCCGCTGCCATCGCGCTGCTCGCGCACCGCCAGCAAACCGGCCTGGGCGGGTGGGCACGGATGTCCCTGGCCCGGACCGCCGAGGAGCTCCTGAGCCTGCCCTCCCCGCCCGGCCAAGCTGGCAGCCCGGCAAGCCAGCCTCTCCGCCCTGAACTGCGGACACAGGCCAGCGCGTACGGCGAACTCCGCTACGCCAGGCCGCCGCTGCTGCTTGACGGACAGCCCCTCGACTATGGCCACCCTCCCGTGCCCTATGGAAGCTCGGAACTGGCATGGGCCTGACGGTTACGGGAGCCCGCTGCGCCTGTGGTTGAGTTGAGCCATGCCTTTTCCCCGCTCCGGCCGGGCCGCCCAGACCCTCTCCGCTGCAGCCATGAGCGCCTTGCTCCTGGCCAGCGCCATGAAGCACTTCCGCGACCCCGCCTTCTACCGCCAGGTGGTCCCGGGCTACCTCTGCCGTGACGACGACGCCCCCCAAGGTGCCGCGCCTTCGCGTCCGCTCGCCGTCCTCTCCCGGGAGGAATGGATAGCCCTGAGCGGGCTGGTGGAGCTGGCAGCCGCCGTCGGAATCCTTGTCCCGGCAACGCGGAAGGTGGCCGCCACGGGCACCGCCGTCATGTTCACCGCGTTCCTGGCCGGACACGTCGACGCGCTCCAGCGGGCGTACGGGCCCAAGGGGACCCGCGCGCAGCGGAAGGTGCATTCCGTCCGCCTTCCGCTCCAGGCACCGCTGATTGCGTGGGCGTGGAGCCTGCGCCGGCCGGCCCGGGGAGCGCGTCCGTGAGCCTGCTGGCATCCCCGGCGGTACGGATGGGGATCTCCATCAGCATCGCCACCGGACTGTACGGCGTGTCCTTCGGGGCGCTCTCAGTGACGTCCGGGCTCAACTTCTGGCAGACGATGGCACTGAGCCTGCTCCTGTTCAGCGGCGGCTCGCAGTTCGCGTTCATCGGCGTGGTGGGCGGCGGCGGGTCCGGCATCGCGGCCATGAGCGCCGCCACCCTGCTGGGCATGCGCAACGGGATCTACGGCATGCAGCTCAACGCGCTCCTGCACCCCACCGGCTGGCGCAGGTACGTCGCAGCCCAGCTCACCATCGATGAGTCCACGGCAACCAGTTCCGGCCAGACCGATCCCGCTGAACAGCGCCGGGGGTTCTGGGCGGCGGGCATCGGCATCTACGTGCTGTGGAACCTGTTCACCGCCATCGGAGCGCTCGCCGGGAGCGGCTTGGGCGATCCCAAGCAGTGGGGGCTTGACGGTGCAGCCGTCGCTGCCTTCCTGGGGCTGCTCTGGCCGCGGCTCAAGGGGCGCGAGCCGGTTGCCATTGCTGCCGTGTGCGCCGTTGCCACCGTCATCGCCGTGCCGTTCGTCCCCGCCGGCGTGCCGATCCTGGTGGCGGCCGTGGTGGCCGCGGTCATCGGATGGTTCAGCCATGGCCGGAGCGACGAAGGCCTCGAGCCGGACGTGGACCCCTTCCGGGAGCGCCACCACCACGGCGGGCATGCCAGCCATAGGATCACCGAATGAGTCTCTGGATCTGGCTCCTGATTGCCTGCGCCCTGGCCTACGCCTGGAAGCTGGTTGGCTACTTCGTTCCGGCCCGGTTGCTGGAAGATCCGCGCATGTCCCGGGTGGCGGGCACCATGACCATTGGACTACTCGCCTCCCTGACGGTTGTGAACACCGTTGCCACAGGCCAGTCGCTCGCTGCTGATGCCAGGCTGGGGGCGCTGGTGGCTGCCGCGGCAGCCCTGGCCCTGCGCGGACCGTTCCTGGTGGTGGTCCTCGCCGGCGCCGGGACGGCGGCGCTGCTGAGGGCCCTGGGCTGGAATTGACGCGGCGAATGGAATAAGGAAACGTGTCCTCTTTGATGTGGTGCGCATCACATAAAGAGCCCTTTTCCGGTTGTACTATAAAAGCGGCTATGCAGTTGGCCTTGGAAATTCTCACGAATGGTACCCATGGAAAATCAGCTGCATGCAGCCGGGGAAAGACCCGGACGTCTGCAACACAAAAACACCAGGCGACGCGCGGGACTGCCGGCCAAACGCTTCTTCACCCGGTTTGCCGGCATGGCTGACGTCCCGGCCGAGGACCTGGAGTTCCTCTCCCAGAGTCTGGACGCGTCGTTTGACGTGGACACGGCGTCCAACATTCCGGCCCTGCGGGCCTTGGTGCACCGTGAGCTTCGCAGCAGGGGAGAACCGGGCGGCCAGTAGCAAACCGCATCCCGGAACGGATATGTGGTGGACTGGCACCAGGGCCGCAAATCCACTGCGGCGGCCACAAAGGAGGAACCGCGATGAACGATCAGTCACGTCCAGAGCAGCCGGGGAAGCCCCGGCAAGGGTACCTTGACCCCGGTGGTTCGGAATCCACCCGGGAAATGCGGGATACAGCCCGGCGCCGCCGCGATGCGGAGGAAAAGCTGCAGCAGCACCTCAACGAGGCCAAAGACCACGTCCCCAACGAGCGCCACGACCAATCGGGGCAGCATCAGCAGGAGCACCACGAGTCCGACGGCGACGCCGGACAGCGCTCGTCCCGCTAGTACTGGCGGGCGGCGGGCGCTGGGGGGAAAGGTGGGGCCGCGGACGGGTGCAGGGGTCCGGGGATCCGGAACGTGGGGAGCCGAAACCTGGGGATTCAGGGTCTGCGGGCCAGGAGTGTTGCAGCCTGCCGGCTAGGCCACGCCGTGCGCTGCGCCATCGGGCGAACTGGCCCGCCTGCAGCTCTCTTCAACAGCCATCTCGTACCATGCCTCCGCCCCGAACTCGGGTTCAGGTGTGTCCAGATTCTGGTACAGGGCGTCCAGCAGGTTTGCGAGTTCTTCCGCGGTCAGGGAGGGAAGGACTTCCTCGGGCCCGCGGGGATCGTTAAGGTATCGGTTCAACTTTGAACTGTTCATTGTGCCGCTGCCATAATGCGCGGGACCTGCCTGGATTGCTTCATGGGTCACTCCATCCCAAAGTCGGAAGGCTGGCTGCGTAACCCCTCCTGAAGTGTATTGCACGTGCAGGACGCCCACAATGGTGCCATCCGCGCGCCAAACACAAACGCCGGGCCCAGCGGTCCGGAACCCCCGGCCGCGCTTCGTGCGCGTGGCTCTGCGGCACGCGTTCAGCCCAGGTGCGGGCCCGTTCCAGGTGTGGACGGGACCGGCACATGGGCTGGAAGGGGGCGGGCGGGCCGCACCGTCCGGATGGCGTCCTCAACCAGGGCCAGCGGACGGCGCCAGGCGTCCGAACCGGGCTCCATGGTGTCCACCACGCCGATAAGCATCGCAAGCAGCCGGAACATGTCCGTCATGGAGATGTCTGCCCGCAGGCTTCCCTGGCCCTGCCCGCGCACCAGCAGCACGCTGATGGAGTCCATGAGTGAGCCGGTGATGCCGGTCAGGAGTTCCCGCCGCCCCGCGACGGCGCCCAGGAGGTTGGCGTCAGCGCTGGCCGCGTCCATGAGTGCCTCCAGGACACGCAGCAACCCGGCAGCAGCGTCGATGTCCGCCAGGGCGCCGTCCACCACCGGATCCACCGTGAGGCGCAGCTGCCGGTTAAGGGCGGCCAGGACCAGTTCTTCCTTGTCCGCGAAATTGCGGAACAGGGTGGCAGGGCCAACCCCAGCTGTTGCCGCGATGGTCTGCAGAGGCACTTCGGGTCCGAATTCGCGGAAGCATTGCCGGGCCGCCGTGATGATTTTGTCCACGTTCCGTGCTGCGTCGGCACGGAGGGGCTTACGGGCGACTGCGAGGCTCATGCGAAAAGGTTAGCAACGGACCTTTCGGCGATCACCGTTACTGCAGGGTAGGCGGTTATGTGACGCCCAGGGGCACCTTCCTGCCCTGCCGGCGCGGGCCCGGCATGGCACACTGGCTTCATGTTGCTTGCGTTTTCTGTCGCCCCCTCGGGCGCCCCCAGCGAAGGTTCAAGGCCCACAGACGCGTCAGTGCACGACGCCGTTGCCGCCGCCGTCAAAATCGTCCGCGAGTCCGGCCTGCCCAACACGACGGACTCGATGTTCACCACCATCGAAGGTGAATGGGACGAGGTCTTTGACGTGGTCAAGCGGGCCACGGAAGCTGTGGGACGGTACGGCAGCCGCGTCTCCCTGGTGATCAAGGCTGACATCCGGCCGGGGTACACAGGGGAACTGACCGCGAAAGTGGACCGCCTGGAAGAAGCGCTCGCAGACGGTTCCTGACCCGCACAGCCCTGGCCCGCCGTCGGCCGTTACCGGACCCAAGCTCCGGGAGCCGCAGCTCTATGGACCCCAAGGCTGCCCCGTGCCAAACTGTGGCAATGTTCGAGCACCAGCCCCGGCCGGAGTGGATTGCGGCTGAAGAGTTCCTGTCCCGCGTGGTGGTCCATCCCGATCCTGCGCTGCAGCAGGCCATCAGTTCCGCCGCGGAGGCGGGGATGCCTGCCATCGAAGTGGCGCCCAATGCGGGCAAGCTCCTCAAGCTCCTGGTGCAGCTGACGGGAGCCCGGCGCGTGCTCGAAATCGGCACGCTCGCCGGCTTCAGCACCATCTGGATGGGCCGGGGCCTTCCCTCTGACGGCACCCTTGTCACCTGCGAATTCCTGCCCAAGCACGCGGAAGTTGCGTGGGCCAACATCGATGCCGCCGGCCTCGGGCAGAAAGTGGAGATCCGGCTGGGGCCCGCGCTGGAGACCCTGGCGGCACTTGAGGAGGAGGGCAGGGCGCCCTTCGACTTCATCTTCATTGATGCAGACAAGGAGAACAACAGCCGCTACCTGGACTGGGCCGTCCGGCTGGGGAGGCCCGGGGCTACGGTGGTGCTGGACAATGCCGTATGGGAAGGAGCCATCCTGGACCCCGCAATGGACCCCGTCAACGCGCCGGGAATCATCGGTGCACTCGAACTCCTGGGGAAGCATCCGCGGCTGGACGCAACCGTCATCCAGACCGTCGGCTCAAAAGGCTGGGACGGTTTCGCGCTTGGACGTATCCGCTAGCGCCCCGTGCCGGGAATCTTTCCTGCCCCACAAACTGCTAAGTATGCTTAGAACCAGAATCCGGCTGGCATCCAGCCGGACCAACAGTTAGCAGCGGAGGAAAACTATGAAAGCCTCACCCACCCTTGCCGGCAACCTGCAGGCGGTGCTTACGGACCTCATCGAGCTGCACCTGCAGGGAAAGCAGGCGCACTGGAACCTCGTGGGCACTAATTTCCGCGACCTGCACCTCCAGCTCGACGAGATCATTGCCGCCGCACGGCTCTTCGCTGACCAGGCCGCCGAGAGGATGCGGGCGCTGCATTCCCTTCCGGACGGCCGCAGCAGCACCGTCTCAGCCGGCACCCGGCTGGACGGGTTTCCCGAAGGCCTGACCTCCACGAAACAGACAGTAAAACTCATCACGGCCCGGCTGGAGCGGACAGTCCAGACCATGCGGGATGTCCACGATGAAGTGGATGAGGAGGACCCCACCAGCGCGGACCTGCTCCACGCCGCCATTGAGCGGCTGGAACAGCTGGCCTGGATGGTCAACGCCGAAACCATGGCACCCACCGCCTCCGTCACCGAGCCGGCCGGCACATAGGCGCCGCCGTCACGATGCCGGAACTCTCCGAGGAATACAGCCAAAAATCCGCCGGGAACGCGGTGCCCGGCCCCAGCGCAACGGTCCGGCTGTCCGCCGGCAGGGAAGGCCCGGACGGCCTGGATCCCCTGTTCCAGGCCGTCTCCGCCAGCGCCGGTGATGTACCGGCTTTACTTGAGTTGGCCCAGGAGGCCGGAAAACAGTGGCCGAAGCCCGGTGAAGGCAGTACCGGACTTCTCTGGGAGCTCCTGGCCACGGTGGCCGCTATTGACGTTGCAGCTGCACGCGTCTTCGAGCCGCACCTGGACGCGTTGGCGATCCTGGCCCAGGCAGGGCAGGATCCCGCCCCTGCCAGCGGGGCCTGGGGTGTTTTTGCCGCCGAAGGTCCAGGCGTGCGGCTCTCGGCGGAACGGAACGGATCCGGGGTGGTTCTGACCGGCTCCAAGCCGTGGTGTTCCCTCGCCCCGCTGCTTGACCACGCGGTGGTCACCGCCCATACGGACGACGGCGGCCGCGCGGCTTTTGCAGTGGACCTGCGCCAGGCGGGCGTCACGTGCGAGGAGCCGGAGTGGGTGGCCAGGGGACTGCAGGAGATCCCAAGCGGGACTGTCCGGTTCAGCAGTGTCCCCGCCGAGCCGTTGCAGGGAACCAACTGGTACTTCAGCCGGCCTGGCTTTGCCTGGGGCGGCATGGGGGTGGCCGCCTGCTGGCTCGGGGGAGCCGTGGGCATCGCCCGCGACTACCGGGACTCCCTCAGGGCGGGACGTCTTTCCGGGCGGGAGCCGGACCAGGTTGCACTTGCGGCACTGGGCGAGCTGGACCGCACCCTGACCTCCGCGCTGGCCTGCCTCGCTGGAGCAGCGGAAGGCATAGACCGGCCAGGACAGACGCCGGCTGAACAGGTGTCCCCTCAACAGGGGGACGCCGGGCAGGTCCCGCCGTGGAGCAATGCGCTGCGGGTACGCGGAACCTGTGCCGCCGCCGTCGAACGCGTTTTGTCCGTAGTGGGCAGCAACCGGGGGCCGGGACCGCTGGCCTTCGACCGGAAGTACGCAAAGCGGATGGCTGACCTGGCGCTGTACGTCCGCCAGCACCACGGCATGCGTGACGACGCCCAACTGGGCACCTTGACCTTGAAAGGTGACGCGCCGTGGTGACCTTCCTGCACACCGACGAGGGGACTGACGAGGCCGCCTGGTCCGCCCGGGGCCTTCCGGTCATTCCCGAGCTCCCGCTCGCTCCGGAGGAGCTTGCCGGGATGCGGTTCCTGGTCCTCGCCGCCCACCCGGACGACGAAACACTCGGAGCGGGCGGCCTGCTGGCACGGCTGCACGGCCTCGGCGCAGAGGTGGAGGTGCTGCTGTGCACGGCAGGCGAGGCCTCGCACCCCGGATCGGAAACCGTCTCCCGGGAAGAACTGACGGCCCGGCGCCTCGCTGAATTCGCGGCTGCCCTCGAGACCATGGGGCTCACGGACCGCTGGCGGTACCTTGGCCTGCCGGACAGCGGCCTGGCGGAGCGCACGGCGGACATCACCCGTGTGGTCAGGGAAGCAGCCGCAGAGGTGGCCGGCCCTGCAGGCCGGCTCGCCATTGTTGCGCCGTACCGCGCCGACGGGCACGCCGACCATGATGCCCTGGGATCAGTGGCCGCTGCTGTTGCCGCCGGGAACGGCTACGCCCTGCTGGAGTACCCCATCTGGTACTGGCACTGGGCCACGCCCGGGAACCCCGAGTGGCAGTCCTGGGTGAGGCTGCCGCTGGAGCCGGAGGAACAGTCCATCAAGGAACGGGCCATGCAGGAACATGCCAGCCAGACCATGCCGCTTTCCCCGCATCCCGGTGACGAAGTCCTCCTGAGCGAGTCCTTCCTGCGGCACTTCTCCCGCCCCTTTGAAACCTTCGCCTGGACACCTCCGCAGGAGTTCATGCCCGGTAAACCAGGTGAGCCCGGAACCGTGCCGCACACCAGCAAGGAAGCCCAGGGAATTTTTGACGGCATCCACAACCGGGAACCCGATCCCTGGAAGTACGCCACCAGCTGGTACGAGCGCCGGAAGCGGGCGCTGACGGTCGCAGCCTTGCCCTCCGAACAGTATTCCTCGGCGCTGGAGATCGGCTGCTCCATCGGCACGCTGACGGCCGAACTTGCCCCGCGGTGCGCGAACCTGCTGGCCGTGGACGCCAGCGGTGCGGCGTTGGCGCAGGCAGCAGAACGCCTTGCTCCTTTCCCGGCCGTATCAGCCAGGCAACTGACCATGCCCGCAGAGTGGCCTGGCGGGAGCTATGACCTGGTGGTGGTGTCCGAGGTTGGTTACTACCTCGCCGCCAGTGAGCTCGAGGCCCTGATCGAAAGGATCAGGCATTCGATGCTCCCGGGCGGCACCCTGCTGCTGTGCCACTGGCGCCACCCCATTTCCGGCTGGGAGCTGGACGGCGAAACAGTCCACGCCCGGGTGCGGGACGGGCTGAAGTGGCCCACTGCCGGCCTCTACCGGGAGCGCGACTTCCTGCTCGAAACCCTCACAGTGCCCATGGCGGCGGTGCCTGCGCCTTGACTGCCGTTGACCGGGTGGCCGTGGTGATTCCGGTGCACAACGAGGAGGACCACCTGGGCCGCGCCCTCGCCGGCGTGGAGGCCGCTGCATCCGGGCTCCTGCAAGTCCATCCCGGTATGGACGTCCGGGTTCTGGTGGTCCTTGATTCCTGCACGGACGGGTCTGCGGCCATAGCCTCCGCGTACGCCGCCCGGAACAGCTGTTTCTCTGTCCTGGCGGTTGCCTTTCGCAGCGTGGGCAGGAGCAGGCGGGCGGGAATCTGGCAGATGCTCGGTGCGGCCGCAGATACAAGCCCTGATGCCGCGGCCGGGTTGTGGCTGGCCAATACCGACGCCGACTCGGTGGTTCCGGAGAACTGGCTCGTGGGGCAAATCAGGTTGGCTGCGGCGGGAGCCGACGCCGTGCTGGGGTCCGTGGAGGTGGATCCTGCCGGGATGGCGCCGGAACTGCTCAGCCGCTGGCAGTCTATGCACTCCTTCGGGGAAGACCACCCGCACGTGTTCGGGGCGAACCTGGGCGTTCGCGGTTCGGCGTACCTTGCGGCGGGCGGGTTCCCGCGGCATCTCTCGCATGAGGACCGGGTGCTGGCAGGGCGGCTGCGGGAGCACGGGTTTGATGTGAGGGCCACCGACACCATCCGGGTGCGGACGTCCGGCCGGACGCAGGCCCGTGCCCCAAAGGGCTTCGGCGCTTATTTGCGGACGCTTGGCATGGACGTTGCGCTGGCACCGGAGGCTTAACGCCAGCCCCGGACACCGTGGCTAAGCGGGAGCGTGGCTTAACGGGAAAGGGGGTTGCTGCGTTAGCGCAGCAACCCCCTTTTAGCAGGACTACTCCTTACGGAAGGCGTCCTTGACCTTCTCGCCGGCCTGCTTCAAGTCAGCCTTGGCCTGGTCCATCTGGCCTTCGGTCCGCAGGCTTTCGTCATCAGTTGCCTTGCCGGTTGCTTCCTTGGCCTTGCCGGCCATTTTCTCGGCGGCATTGTCGATCTTGTCGTCCAAACCCATGGCATTTCTCCCTTCGGCTTGTGGCCTGCGGCAATACGCGGGCCATGCTCCCATGCTAGCCAGCCAGGGGTTGCTTCAACAGATGGCTGGCTGCGCCGGGGAAGCTGCAGGAGGAGGCAAAACCGGTGGGAGAGCGTTAGACCAGGTCGGGGGCGCTTGCGACGATGTAATCCGCGGCGGCAGGGCCTGTCATGGACAGGTTGTTGCTGTCCGGGTTGATGCCGTGTGTATCCAGCGCGGCCCACAGGGCTTCCGGCGGCTGCAGCGGGGCTTTATGGAGGAGGCACCAGCTGGTGTAGAGGCCATATAGCTCATCGCGTCCGAGGCCCAGCCCCGGCTCCCTGTCCGCGACAACTGCTTCGGCAAGAAAATCTTCAAAATGTGTAGCAGGCATGTTCGCTCATTCGGGCTCGACCTTGATGCCGCCGTATCTGCTTCAGCGGCCCTGCCGGCCCTGGAGGGCTCAACAGATTAATCATGAAGGTATGGCAGGTCGGCTCGCTTTGTCCAGTTAGGCTGTCCAGCCTGGCCAGGTAATCCACCGGGGCCGGGAAGCACGTCTGGTTGGGGCTTCGACGGCGGGTGAATCGCGCCGGAGGGTCCAGCTGTTTCAGCTGGATCGAGGGGGCCGACGGCGACTGGGGGGACTGGCCTCGGTCTCAGAAGAGGCCATCTCACCGCCGGCCCCGCCTGCTCCCGGGCACCTTGTTAAACCCGGGAAACCTCAACAGGACCTTCAAGACAATTTTCTCCCATCTTGAAGGTCCTGCCTAGTCCCCGCCGAAACGAGCTGTTTAGCGGGGGTCGTTCCCGCCGCGGGCGTCGTCTCCGCCTACGGCGCGGTCGCGTACCTTGTCACGGACCCGGTCCCGGTGCGGCTCCGTGGGCTGTTCGGAGTCTCGGGTCCCGTCCTGGTCGCGGCCCCCGTCCGAGGAGTCATCCCGGCCGTTCTCGGCGCTGTACTTCTCACGGAGCTCCCGCCCGTGCCGGATGTCCTCTTCCTCCTGCTTCTGCAGCTTTTCGCTCTTCTTGGTGTCCCTTGGGGGCAGCTGGATGGTTTCCTCTGCCTTGATGCCCGCCTGGAGCTGCCGGCCGCGTTCCATCTCGGCGTCGAACTCGGCACCGAAGAGCAGCGACATGTTGAGGATCCAGAGCCACAGCAGCATCACGATCACGCCGCCCAGGGCCCCGTAGGTCTTGTTGTAGTTGCCGAAGTTGCCGACGTAGAAGCCAAAACCCAGTGACGCAAGCAGGAAAATGAACAGCGCGATGCCGGATCCCAGGCTCATCCATTTGAACTTGGGCTGCTTGACGTTCGGGGTGGCGTAGTAGAGGACGGCGATGATCACGATGATCAGTCCCACCATGACAGGCCATTTGGCGATGTCCCAGATAGCGAGGAAGACGCCGCTGAGGCCGATCAGGCCGCCAACAGCTTCTGCTACCGGGCCGCTCAGGACCAGCATGCCGGCCAGGATGGCCACGATGACAACGGCAAGGAGGGTGACCACCAGCATGGTTCCGCGCAGCTTGACAAAGGGCCTGCCCTCATCGACCTCGTAGACCCGGTTCATGGCACGGCCGAACGCGCCAACATACCCTGAGGCGGACCATAGGGCCGTGGCAAGACCCAAAACAAGGGTCAGTCCTGCGGCCGGTGCGCTGGCCAATTCTTCGACAGTTCCGCTGACGGTGTTGACCGTCTCGGCAGGGGCAAAACCGCTCACGATCTGGAGCAGGGCACTGGTGGTTTTCTGGGGGTCGCCGAAAAGCCCGATCACTGAGATGAGTGCCAGGATGGCCGGGAACAGTGACAGGACCGCGAAGTAGGTCAAGGCTGCGGCCTGGTCAGGGCACTGGTCTTTGTTGAATTCCCGAAAGGTCTTCTTGGCGATGTATTTCCAGTTCGGCTTGACCAGGTCCTTGGGACTGTCCGGTTTCCTGGAGTCATCGGGTGCCGGGGCCTGGCCTGCTTTGGCCGTGCTGCTCTCGGATGCGTCATGAGTGGCCATGGGGTGTCCTCTCGGTAGGGGCGAAAAACGGACAGGCCGGCTCCGCGGTTGGCGGGGCCGGCCTGTCGGGTGGTGCTGGTGCCTTGCTTGTGCCGCGGTGTGCTGGATGCCGCTTAGGTGTTCTTGACGTGGCCTGCGGCGTCGGTGGCGTGGTCTTTGACGTCGGTGGCTGCGTGTTGGCCTTCGGCTTTGACGTTCTGGGCGGCGTCGGTGGCGGTGGCCTTG
>NZ_JAJOMC010000065.1 GCF_021129155.1 Arthrobacter sp. AK04 | reverse complement strand
GCTGGTGAAGATCATGAACGAAACCCCCGACGGGGACTACCAGACCTACAAGGCCGAATCCGGCGGGTTCGTCCGCGAGCACTTCTTCGGCAAGGACCCGGCCACCAAGGACCTCGTCGCGGACCTGAGCGATGACCAGATCTGGAACCTCAAACGCGGCGGCCACGACTACCGCAAGGTCTACGCCGCGTACAAGGCAGCGACCGAATTCAAGGGCAAACCCACCGTCATCCTCGCCAAAACCGTCAAGGGCTACGGCCTCGGACCACACTTCGAGGGCCGCAACGCGACCCACCAGATGAAAAAACTCACCCTGCAGGATCTGAAGGAATTCAGGGATTATCTCCGCATTCCTATTTCCGATTCCCGCCTTGAAGAGGACCCCTACCGGCCGCCCTATTTCCACCCGGGAGCGGACGCGCCCGAGATCGCTTACCTGCTGGACCGCCGTCGCGAACTTGGCGGCTTCACACCGGAGCGGCGTTCACACCATCAGGCTGTTGAACTGCCGGAGGCCAAATCCTACGAGGTCGCCAAACGCGGCTCCGGCAAACAGCAGGCCGCCACCACCATGGCTTTTGTCCGGCTCCTGAAGGATCTTATCCGCGACAAGAAGTTTGGCCACCGGATTGTGCCTATCGTGCCCGATGAATCACGCACGTTTGGGATGGACGCGTTCTTCCCCACCGCGAAGATCTACAACCCCAAGGGCCAGAACTACCTCTCCGTGGACCGCGACCTGGTCCTGGCCTACAAGGAATCCGCCCAGGGCCAGCTGATCCACCCCGGCATCAACGAAGCCGGCGCCGTGGCAGCGTTCAGCGCCGCCGGCACCGCCTACGCCACCCACGGCGTACCCCTGGTCCCGGTCTACGTCTTCTACTCCATGTTCGGCTTCCAACGCACCGGCGACGCCTTCTGGGCTGCCGCGGACCAGATGACCCGCGGGTTCATCATCGGCGCCACCGCAGGACGGACCACCCTCACCGGCGAAGGACTCCAGCACGCCGACGGCCACTCCCCCCTCCTCGCCTCCACCAACCCCGCCGTGGTCACCTACGACCCCGCCTACGGCTACGAAATGGGCCACATCATCCGCGACGGCCTCGAACGCATGTACGGGCCGGATTCGGAAGACCGGAACCTCATGTACTACCTCACGGTCTACAACGAGCCCATCACCCAGCCCGCCGAACCTGAGAACCTCGACGTAAACGGTGTGCTGAGGGGCATTTACCGGGTATCGGCGTCCGAAGCTGCAGGCCCTAAGGCCCAGATCCTAGCGTCCGGCGTGTCCGTGCCCTGGGCCCTCGAGGCCCAGCGGATCCTGGCCGAGGACTGGTCCGTCTCCGCCGACGTCTGGTCCGTGACCTCATGGAACGAACTGC
Source organism: Arthrobacter sp. AK04 (assembly GCF_021129155.1). Classification (GTDB taxonomy): domain Bacteria; phylum Actinomycetota; class Actinomycetes; order Actinomycetales; family Micrococcaceae; genus Arthrobacter; species Arthrobacter quantipunctorum. The sequence continues at coordinate 21,422 of NZ_JAJOMC010000065.1, read as the reverse complement.
GCCGCGACGGCCTCGCCGCCGAAGAGGAAGCCTTCCTGAACCCCGGCGAACCCGCCCGCGTCCCCTTCGTCACCCAGCAGCTCGAAGGAGCCACCGGCCCCGTCGTCGCCGTGTCCGACTACATGAAAGCCGTCCCCGACCAGATCCGCCAGTTCGTCCCCAACGAATTCGCCACCCTCGGCGCCGACGGCTTCGGCTTCTCCGACACCCGCGCAGCAGCCCGCCGCTTCTTCAAGAACGACACCCACTCCATCGTGGTGAAAGCGCTGCAAATGCTCGCGGCGAGGGGCGACGTTGAGGAGGGGGCGCCGTCGTACGCCGTGGACCGGTACAAGCTCCTGGACGTCAACGCCGGAACCACCGGCGCGGCCGGCGGCGACGCCTGACCCCACCCGCCCAGTTTTTGTCCAGATATGCAGACTTCCGGGCCTCGCAACCCTGCATATCTGGACAAAAACTCTAATAAGGTGCAGCTATGCGGAACACTGATGCGGCCGGCACCACGGGGGTCGTCCTCGCGGCTGGCGGCGGCACCAGGCTGGGACGGGGGCCCAAGGCGCTGCTCCCCTACCGCGGCCGGCCCCTGGTTGAATCAGTAGCCGCAGCACTGCTCGACGGCGGCTGCCGCGAGGTTGTGGTGGTGCTCGGCGCGGGTGCCGTGGACGTTCAGGCTGCCGCCGGGCTGGACCGCTGCCGCACCGTGCTGAACCCGGACTGGAGGTCGGGAATGGGCAGCTCGCTCCTGCTCGGCAACGCCACCGCTGATGCGCGGGACCACCTGATGGTCGCGCTCGTGGACCAGCCCGGCGTGACTGCCGCAACGGTTCGGAGGCTGCTTGCGGCCCACCGTCCGGGCCGGGTCACCGCGGCCGCGTACGACGGCGGTGCTGCCGCGAACGAGGATGGCGGCCGCGGGCTCCGGCGCGGCCACCCCCTGGTGATAGATGCCGTTCTGCGCCAGGCCGTGGCGGATACCGTGACGGGCGACGCCGGGGCGCGCGCCTTCCTGCGGGCCCACCCGGAACTGGTGGACCCGGTGGATTGCAGTGATCTGTCCAGCGGCCTTGACGTTGACGCGCCGGAGCACCTTTACCTTCTCGACTAGGTGGTGATGCTCCCGGCGAGGAGCAACTCCTCCAGCCCGCGCTTGAAGCCCGAGCGTCCGCCGTGGGAGGGATGCCGGACCTTGGGCGCGTCCACGCCGCTGGACAGCAGGCTGCTGTGCGCGATGTTTCCTACGGCCACCACTGCCTCAATGCGGAAAAGTTCAACCAACGACTGCCAAAACGGTGTGCCCAGCCTTGCTTCGGTGATCCTCGGCGTCCGGTTGGACTGCGGTTTTCCGGGCACATGGGTATGCCATGGGCAAGCACTCCACAGCAGGGGCAGGAAGTCCAGTTCCGCCAGGACATCCCACATCACCGTTGCCGTCGGCTCGGCTGCCACTCCCTCCGCCGCGGCAGGCAGGGCGTAGCCTTTGCCCGGCCCGAACAGTCCAAAACTGTTGGCCGGTCCCTGGAACATGGTGCGGTTGGTGAAAGGCACACCGGTGATCCGCATGCCCCTGAAGCCGGGGGCCTCTCCCAGCAGCAGCACCTTTGGCGAGCGGCCCAGCATCTCGGAGAGGTAGAGCTCCAGGTTGCGCCGGCGCACGGCGTTGCCCGGGTGGCCCTGGTCAAAGAAGTTGGTGCGGCCCTCAACCGTGGGCACGGCCGCGAGCCGCTCCACAAACGCGTTGACGGGGTCAGTCACCGGCATGCTCCCAGGCGGCGAACGGTTACCAGCGCGGGTGGATGGCTTCGCGGAAGTAGTGGTCGTAGATCCAGCGGACGCCGGCGTCGAACTCTTCGCCGACCTGCGCGGACGCAGCCGCTGCGTTGGCGGCTGCCTGCTCCACGTTCCGCGCGCCGGGAATCACGGTGGTGACGCCGTCCTGCGCTGCGATCCAGGCAATGGCAGCCTGGGCAGTGGTGGCTCCGGAAGGAACCAGCTGCTCGAACTCCGCCACGGCCTTCAGCCCGAGTTCGTAGTCCACGCCGGAGAAGGTTTCGCCGACGTCGAACGCGTCGCCGTTGCGGTTGTAGTTCCGGTGGTCGTTCTCCGCGAAGGTGGTTTCCTTGGAGTACTTGCCGGACAACAGCCCGGAAGCGAGCGGCACGCGGGCAATGATGCCTACGTTGGCTGCCTTCGCGGCGGGAAGGACTTCGTCGAGGGGCTTGAGCCGGAAGGCGTTGAGGATGATCTGGACGGAGGCGGTGCCCGAATGGCGGATCGCTTCCAGTGCCTCGTCCGTGCGCTCCACGCTGACGCCGTAGTTGCGGATGGCGCCCTCGGAAACCAGGGTGTCCAGGGCGTCGTACACCTCGGAGCTGCTGTACACCGGGGTGGGCGGGCAGTGCAGCTGGACCAGGTCCAGGGTGTCGGTGCCCAGGTTCTTCCGGGACCGGTCCACCCACTGGCGGAAGTTGGCCAGGGTGTAGTTCTCCGGGCGCTGGTCCACGCGCCGGCCCATCTTGGTGGCGACCGTGATGTCCAGGCCGGGGTTGTCCGCGAGGAACTTTCCGATGGCCTGCTCGCTCTTGCCGTCGCCGTACACATCCGCAGTGTCGAAGAAGTTCACGCCGGCCTCAGCGGACGCCGCCAGGATGGCCTGGGCCTGTGCCGGGTCAACGTTGCCCCAGTCCGCGCCAAGCTGCCAGGTGCCGAGTCCCACGACGGAGACGTTACGTCCGGTCTTGCCTAAAATCCGCTGTTCCATCCCTCGACTATATGGGGTGCCCCGCGGGAGGCCGGAATTTTACGGGTACCTCGCGCCGCCGCGCCGCGCCGGATACTCACGTGGCCGAGCGCTGCAGGTTGGGAACCAGCCCCGCTTCCCTCAGTCCCAGGTACACCTTGTCCCGGGCGATGGGCAGCGAGGCGAACCGCACTCCGGTGGCGTTGCGGATGGCGTTGGCGAGCGCCGGAGCCACCGGGTTGAACGGGCTCTCGCTCATGGATTTGGCACCCATGGGCCCAAGTTTGTCGTTGGTGTCCGCGAAGTACACCTCGCTGCGCGGCACGTCCGCAAAGGTGGGGATGTGGTACTGCCGCAGGATGTCCGTGGTGACCCGGCCGGCGTCGTCCACCACCACCTCCTCGTACAGTGCCGCGCCGATCGCCTGGGCAATGCCGCCTTCAATCTGGCCGCGGCACTGGCGCGGGTTCACCACCACGCCCGCGTCCGCTGCCTGCACGCTCTGCAGGATCTTCAGCTCTCCCGTGCCGCGGTTCACCGCCACCCTGAAGCCGTGCACGTTGAATGCCACGGACCGCGGCGTCCCGCCCCAGCGCCCCTCTGCGGCGAGTTCGACGCCGGCCTCCGCAGCCTTCTGGGCCAGTTCAGCCAGTGCCACGGGGGTACCGTCAATCACCACGGCGTCCCCGGCAAGGACGCACGCGGAGGCCTGGGTCTGGCGGATGCCTGCGGCGAACGCGCGGATCCGGACGGCGAGTTCTTCCGCCGCCGCGAGGGTGGCCTTTCCGGCCACCACCGTTCCGGCGGACCCGAAGGCGCCGGTATCGTGCTCCACCAGGTCGGTATCGGACTGCCGCACCACAACCTTTGCGGCCTCCGTGGACAGTGCCGTGGCAGCCAGCTGGGCGTGGACGGTGGTGGTGCCGTTGCCGAACTCCGCGGTGCCGACGTCGGCCTGGTACGTTCCGTCCGGCAGGAGCCGGAGCCGGGAGTGGGCAAAATGCCCGCGCGGGGGCACGGTGTCGATCATGGACAGGGCGGTGCCCTCTCCGGTCAGCCACTCCGGGCCCAGCTCGTCCAGGCCGGCGGCGCGGTAGCGCTCCCGGCCGCGGGCCAGGGCATCGCGGACCAGGCTCAGGCACTGGTCCAGGCCGTAGCTTCCGTAGTGGACGTCCTCCTCAGGATCCGGCTGCGTGGAAAGCATCAGGTCGCCCTCGCGGACCATGTTCCGGCGGCGGAACTCAAAGGGGTCCATGCCGATGCCGGCCGCGAGCTCGTCCATGGCGGACTCAATGGCGAAAATCATCTGGCTCAGCCCGTACCCGCGGAACGCCCCTGCCGGGACGGTGTTGGTGTACATCGCGTGGGCATCCACTTTTTTGTTCCCGCACTTGTAGACCGCCAGGGACTCCCCGCAGCCGTGGAACATCACGCCGGGCCCGTGGTTGCCGTACGCACCGGTATTGGTCAGGACATCCAGTTCCAGGGCCGTCAGCCTGCCGTCCACGCTGGCGCCGGCCTTGAGCTTGATGGTGAAGGGATGGCGGGTGGTGGTGGCGGTGAACTGTTCCGTGCGGGTCAGTTCCAGCTGGACGGGGCGCCCCAGTTTCAGGGCCGCGAGCGCCACGATGTCCTCGGTCAGGACCTCCTGCTTGCCGCCGAAGCCGCCGCCTACCCGGCCGGCCACCACGTGCACCTGCTCCTCCGGCAGCCCGAAGACCCTGCACAGCGTGCGCCGGACCAGGAACGGAACCTGGCTGGAGGTCCGGACCTGCAGGCGGCCTTCACCGTCCACCGAGGCGATGGCCGCATGGGTTTCCAGGGCCACGTGCTGGACGCGCTGGGTGCGGTAGGTCTGTTCGTGGATGAAATCCGCCGCGGCGAACCCCTCGGCCACGCTCCCCAGTTCGGAATGGAGCTCGGCCACCACGTTCTGCCCGGGCCGCGAAATGCGGGACACCGTTCCGTCCTTGTCCCCGTGCACCAGCGGCGCGCCGGGCAGCAGCGCGTCCTGTGGCGAGAAGACAGCCGGACGTTCCTCATACTGCACCTCCAGGGCCCGCACCCCGGCCTCGGCGGCGGCCACTGTCTCAGCCACCACCGCGGCCACGCGCTGGCCCCGGAACCGCACCACGTCATCCAGCACCCGGGTATCGTCCGGGTCATCCGTGAAGAGATCATGCTGGGCGGTGGAGAACAGCTGCTCCGGCGCGTCCCGGTGCGTGAAGACCGCCACCACTCCAGGCACCTTCAGGGCAGCCGCGGTATCGATGGCCAGCACCTTTGCGTGGGCATGCGGCGAGCGCAGGAGCTTGAGGTGCAGCAGGCCCTGCAGCTGGTCTGCGGGAACGTCAAGGGTGTAGCGGGCGGTACCCGTGACCACCGCGCGGCTGGCCGGGGCCGGGACGTCGTCGCCCAGCCGTCCGGGCTCTGGGTCCGGCTGGCCTGCCCCAGCGATGCCGGAGCCCGGGCCTTGGGGATCCGGGTGCCCGGCGTGGCCGCAGACGGCGTCCGAGATGGCACGGTAGCCGGTGCAGCGGCACAGGTTTCCCTTGAGGTTCCGGGGCAGGTTCTCTGTCTGCCCGTCGTCGAAGGTGGCGGCGGTCATCACCATGCCCGCGGTGCAGAAGCCGCACTGGAACCCCTGCCGCTCCATGAACTGCTGCTGCACCGGATGCAGGTCCGCAGCCCCGCCGGCGGTTGCCGCCAGCCCCTCGATGGTGGTGACCGCGTGCCCCTCTGCGCGGACCGCCGGGTAGATGCAGCTGTGCACCGGGGTTCCGTCCACGTGGACGGTGCAGGCGCCGCAGTCACCGCCGTCGCACCCCTTCTTCACGCCGAGGTTGCCCTGCTCGCGCAGGAAGGTCCGCAGGCACTGGCCCGGGCGGGGTGCGGCGTCCGCCGCGTTTCCGTTGATTTCGATGGCCATGCTCAGGCCCCTTCCTGCTGTGCTTCAAGCCCGCGGGAGTCCGGCGGCCAGAAGTCGCCCGATACCCGGAGTCCGGGTGCCCCCTCCGGCGCGGCGAGTTCCGCGCGGATCTCGTCCGTTAGGCGGTAGGTCATGTCCCGGCGCCAGGCCGGCAGTCCGTGGATGTCGTCGTGGTACAGGTCGCCGGGGATCGCCTCGTCGAGGGCCCGGGCCAGGGCGTCGGTGTCCGGCAGGGCGTCAAAGCGCAGCTGCACAGGCCGCTTGGTGGCAGCGGTGACAGTGAGCACCAGGCGGTGTCCGTCGTCGAGCCTTCCGATCAGCAGGACCCCGGACCTGCCCAGGTTGCTGAGGGACAGGCGGCGGAATGCCACCCTGGACGCAAGGGCCGACGCCGGGAGGAAGATGCTGCGGAGAAGCTCGCCGGGTGCCAGGCAGTTCCGGGCGTCGCCGGTGACGAAGTCTGCAACCGCCACGCTGCGGCTGGTCCCGCCGGGTGCGATCACTGTAGCCGTTCCGTCCAGGCCGGCGCAGAGCGAAATGACCGGACCGGCGGGCAGGGACGTGCACAGGTTGCCGCCCACGGTGGACATGTTCCATACCTTGAAGGAGGCCACGAAGGAATCGCAGCAGGGCCGGATGAGGTCCAGTGCCGGCCAGGCGCGGCCTGTTGCCTGCGTTGAACCGGGAAGCTCTGTTGAACCGGGAAGCTTGTACAGTTCCGCGATGGTGCAGGTGGCGGCGAGTTCGATTCCGGCGTCAGTGACGGTTACGGGGGTCCAGCCTGAGCTCCCGAGGTCGAGCAGGCGCTTGAGCGGCTGCGGCCCGAACGCCAGGCTGCCGTAGGAGAACAGCACGGTGCCGCCGGCCAGCCAGGCGTCACCGTCCCGCCACTGTGCGGGGTCGGTGGTGGGGACTACCGCCTCGATGGTGTTCATGTCCATGCGATCTCCTGCTGCAAAACGTTGGTGGGTGCCGGCGCGCTGGCCGATGATGCGGCCGGCTGGTGGATGGGGCCGGAGGTTTCCCTCAGCGGCTGGTGGGTGGCTGCAGGGTTCCTGGCGGCGATGACTTCTGCGAGGACGGAAACCGCCACTTCCGCCGGGCTTGCTGCCCCGAGGTCCAGGCCGAGCGGTGAATGGAGCTGGGCGATCCGTCCGGGGAGTATCCCCCGGTCCAGGAGGGCGCCCACCCGCTGGGCGTGGCTTCGGCGTGAACCGAGCGCTCCGATGAAGGCGACGTCCAGCGCCAGTGCGGCTTCCAGCAGCGGGATGTCGAACTTGGGGTCATGTGTCAGGACGCAGACCACAGTCCGGGAATCCACCCGCCCCGCGGCCGCTTCCGCTGCGAGGTACTGGTGCGGCCAGGCCGTGACCACCTGGTCCGCTGCCGCAAACCGGGCCTGTGAGGCAAAGGCCGGGCGGGCATCCACCAGGGTGACCAGGTAGCCCAGCGGTTTGGCGGCGGGCAGCAGGGCGGCGCTGAAGTCGTTGGCGCCGAAGACCAGCAAGCGCGGCGGTGCGAGCCGGGTTTCCACCAGGACGGCGGCTTCACTGGTGCACAGGCCCCCTCCGCCCAGGTCCAGGACACCGGTTGTGCCGGAGCGGATAAACGACTCGAGCAGCGCGGCGTTTGCCCGCACGGCGCGTTCGCTGTTGCCAGCGCCGCCGCTGTTGCCGTTGACGTCGCGGCCCTCGAGCAGCCCGGCCAGGCCACGGTGTCCGTCCAGGGAGACGGCACCAGGGTCCGGAAGAACGACGGCGCCGCTGCCGCCGCCATCAGCGCGGCCGTCCAGCCGGCGGACCAGCGCCACGGGTTCGTCCGGCCCGTACCCGGCCAGCTGCCGGACAGCCGCTCCCAGCGGGCATCCGCGGTGCCTGTTGGCAGGCTCGATGTGCACCTGCAGCTCACCGCCGCAGGTGAGCCCGGCGGCGAAGGCGTCGTCCGCGCTGAAGCCGAACGTCTCAAGGCGCGTGGCGCCGTCGTCCATTGACTCCAGGGCGGCCGCCACCACGGCGCCTTCCACGCAGCCTCCGGAAAGGCTGCCCAGGACCGCGGCGTCCGCGGATACCAGCATGGAGGTGCCCACCGGCCTGGGGACGGAACCGCTGGCGCGCACGATGGTGGCCACTGCGAAGGGCTGTCCGGCCAGGGCCGGTGCCCAGGTGCCCAGTGAAGGGATCAGGTCAAGCATGGCGGCACTCCTTCTTCCGCGCTGCGGTGGTGTCCATATTGTCGTTGCTGCGGGCTGGTTCGGAAAGCATGTGGTTCTAAAGGCGCTGCCGTTCCGGACATCCGCGACCGGGGCCGCGGATGTCCGGACGCAGCGCGGTCAGGCGCCGAGCAGCAGGTTGATGGGTCCGCGGGCGAAGTACACCAGGAATCCTGCACTGACCACCCACATCAGCGGATGGACCTTCTTCGCTTTCCCGGACGCCGCACCGATGATGGCCCAGCTGATGAAGCCCACGCCGATGCCGTTGGCGATCGAGTAGCTCAGCGGCATGGTCACGATGGTGAGGAATGCAGGCAGGGCCACGGCGAACCTGCTGAATTTGATCTCGCGGATCTGCGCCATCATCATTGCGCCCACCACCACCAGGGCAGCAGCGGCAACCTCCAGCGGAACCACGCTGGTGAGCGGGGTGAGGAACATCGAGCCCAGGAACAGCACGCCCGTGACCACGGACGCCAGGCCCGTGCGGGCACCTTCACCGATGCCGGCGGCGGAGTCGATATATACCGTGTTGGAGGAACCGGACGTTGCACCGCCGGCCACGGCACCGAAGCCTTCCACGATGAAGGCGGACTTCAGCCGGGGAAACGTGCCGTCCTTGTGGGCGACGCCGGCGCTCTTGGCCAGGCCGGTCATGGTGCCCATGGCGTCGAAGAAGTTGGTGAACACCAGGGTGAACACCAGCATGGTGGCCGCCAGCGCGCCGATCCGGCCGAAGGCCCCGAACAGGTCGAACTGGCCTACCAGGCCCAGGTCCGGGGCGGACACCAGCTGGCCGGAGAGCACAGGGGTGTTCAGGTGCCAGCCGCCGGGGTTGGTGGCGCCGGCCGGGCCGATTTTCAGGACAGCCTCCACAATGGCCGCGAGGACCGTGGTGGCGACGATGCCGATCAGCAGGCCGCCCTGGACCTTGCGGGCCACCAGGATGCCCATGGCCAGCAGGCCGATGATGAACACCAGGGTGGGGACTGAGGTGATGGAGCCGCCGTTGCCCAGCTGGACGGGCGGACCGCCCGCCGTTGCTTTAACGAACCCGGAGTCCACGAAGCCGATGAAGGCGATGAACAGGCCGATTCCCACCGTGATGGCGGCTTTCAGTTCCTTGGGCACAGCCCGGAAGATGGCGGTGCGGGCGCCGGTGATGCCGAACAGGACGATCAGGAAACCGTTGATCACCACCAGTCCCATGGCTTCTGCCCAGGTGACCTCCTGGATCACTGAGACGGCAAGGAACGAGTTGATGCCGAGACCGGCGGCCAGGCCGAACGGCAGGTTTGCCACGAGGCCGAAGAGGATGGTCATGACGCCGGCGGTCAGGCCGGTGACAGCGCCCACCTGCGCGGCGGAGAGCCAGCCCCCGGCGACGTCGGTGGGGGCGTTGTCAGCGCTGAAGCCGCCCAGGATCAGGGGGTTGAGGATGACGATGTACGCCATAGTGAAGAAGGTGACCAGGCCGCCGCGGAACTCCCGCGCAAGCGTGGAGCCGCGCTGGGTGATCTGGAAGAACCGGTCAAGGAAAGAGTCCGGTACCGGCTGCATGGGGGTGCGCGTTGCGGGCTTTGGGGTGCGGGTGCTTGGAGCCGAATGCTCGTCGTGGGAATTATCCAGGATGGTCATCCCAGCCGCCTAGTAGTCGATCCTGGACTCGAGCGTGTTCCAGGTGGTGAACGGCTCCAGCGGGGCGGGTGCCTGCGGATCGTCCAGCTCCAGTTTCGAGACCGGCATCAGGGAGTTCCTGTCCTGGTTCTCGAAGTATTCGTAGAAGACGGCGTCGTCAAATCCCACGGAGGCGGCATCATGCCTGTCCGCGGCGTACACAACGCGCTCAACCCTTGCCCACAGCGCGGAGGCCAGGCACATGGGGCACGGCTCGCAGCTGGTGTAGAGGGTGGCGCCGGTGAGGTCGAACGTGCCGAGTTCGCGGCAGGCCGTGCGGATGGCGGTGACCTCGGCGTGGGCGGTGGGATCGTTGTCCGCGGTGACGCGGTTGACGCCGTCGAACGTTTGGCCGCTGGCCGTGACGATCATGGCCCCGAAGGGTCCGCCGCTGTTGAGGACGTTGGCCGTGGCCAATTTGATGGATCTGGCCAGAAACTGTTCGGCCGTGACGGTGGTACTCATGATGCGACTTCCTTTTGCCGGGAAGCCTGATGCCGCTTGCAGGACCAGTAGAACCAGGTGCGACGGTTACCAGGCTTCAGCATGTGCTGTGAAGGTTAAGTTGCGCCTGGTAGATAGCTTCCCGGTGACCGGGTGCCCGCCTTTGGCAAGATCGAGGCTAGCACCGGATTGTGGCCGGCGCCATAGTTTTCTGGAAACTTAATTTCGCAATGTGAAATCTATGTTTCTGGCCGCTCACCCTGCCGGTCACATTCTGCCAGGCGTTGACGCAGCTGCGGCAACAGCCCTAGCCTGAGTCCCAGCCGCGCTGCTCCAGGTTCAAATCTGGCCGTGCAGCAGCTGCCACCTGGATCAGCAGACAGGGCCTCACTGAGCTGGAACGACCACCGCCACGCTCAGGGAAGGACAACCATGGCGCACCCCAAGTCACCAGCCGCCCGCCTGTGGATCAGGAACCCGCAGGCCGCCTTCACCGCCAACGGACTGGACGCCTCCGGCGGGCTGGTGGTCAGCGGCGGAGTCATTGCCGAGGTCCTGGCGGCCGGGCAAAGCCCCTCGGAACCATGCCAGGAAACCTTCGATGCCGGCAGCCATGTGCTGCTCCCGGGCCTCATCAACACGCACCACCACTTCTACCAGACCCTCACCCGGGCATGGGGTCCCGCAGCGAATGCCCCGCTGTTCCCGTGGCTGCAGAACCTGTATCCGGTATGGGCCCGGCTGACGCCGCGGGACCTCGAGCTGGCATCGACCGTGGCCCTGGCCGAGCTCCTGCTTTCGGGCTGCACCACCGCCGCGGACCACCACTACCTCTTTCCAGCCGGCCTGGAGGACGCCATCGACATCGAAGTGGCAGCGGTCCGCCAGCTGGGAATGCGCGCCACGCTGACGCGCGGGTCCATGACCCTCGGAACGGACGACGGCGGCCTGCCGCCCCAGTCAACCGTGCAGGCACCGGAAGTGGTGCTGGCAGACAGTGAGCGGCTGGTGCGGCAGTACCACGAGCGTGGAGGCGATGCTGTGATCCAGATAGCCCTCGCCCCGTGCTCCCCGTTTTCGGTGACGAAGGGGATCATGGCCGAGAGCGCAGCACTTGCGGAGCGGCTGGACGTGCGCCTCCACACGCACCTGGCGGAGACCCGGGATGAGGAGGAGTTCTGCCGGGAAATGTTCGGGCTCCGCCCCGTGGACTACCTGGACAGCGTGGGCTGGCTGACGGACCGCACCTGGCTTGGCCACGGCATCCACTTCAGCGACGCCGAGATCAGCCGGCTGGGAGCCGCGGGCACCGCCGTCGCGCACTGCGCCACTTCCAACATGCGCCTGGCCTCCGGGACCGCGCGGGTCCTGGAACTGGAGGACGCGGGAGTGCCGGTGGGGCTGGGAGTGGACGGGTCGGCGTCGAACGACGCTTCGAACATGATCCTGGAGGCACGGCAGGCGCTGTATCTCCAGCGGCTGCGGTACGGGGCGGATGTTCCCGTGGAGCGCGCGCTCGGCTGGGGAACCCGCGGATCGGCCGCTGTCCTGGGCCGCGCAGGGCTGGGACAGCTGGCACCAGGGATGCAGGCGGACCTGGCCCTCTTCCGGCTGGACGGCCTGCGCTTCTCCGGCAGCCACGATCCCGTCGCCGCGCTGCTGCTGTGCGCCGCCGACCGTGCGGACCGGGTGATGGTGGGCGGCCAGTGGCGCGTGGTGGATGGCATGATTCCGGGGCTCGACATCGCCGGCCTGATCGCCGAACACTCAGCCGCAGCCCGCCGCCTGGTGAACGGGTAGCAGGGCCTAAGGCTGCCTGCGGCCGAAGCTTGGCAGTGCGTGGATCCAGCGGGAGAACCTGCCCTGCACATGTTCGCGGTCGGCCGGAAGATTGAAATCGGGGTCTGTGCCGCCTCCGAGGGGAAGGTAGAACTCCGGAACGGCCTGCGCCGCCGCCTGCTTCGGTGCAACCGGCGTTGTGTCTTGCTGGTACATCTGATCCTCCTCCGAGGTAGTGTTTGCACTATCGCTACTTCCGCTTAGCGGAAATAAAGTTTTGCTATACGGAATACAGTAAGGGTCCACTGTTCCGCAGGTCAACAGCTCTCCGGCCCGTCGGTCACAAAGTGAATTTTCAACTTGTGATGTACACCACCGGTTTCCGGAGGTACGCTGGATGTCAACTCGTGGCGCATGTCACGTAACCTGGGAGCAGCAGGCAGGGTCGTAATGAGCTGGCATCAATGGATGCCGGCTCTTTTTTGTTGGGTCGGCTCCACCGGAAACGCGCTTGAAATGCGCGCTTAATTTCAGTGATGGAACGTAGGTTCCACTTACCGGAAGTTGGGAACAGACCATGAGCAGCAACATCATCCTTGGCGACAACCAGTACGGAAAGGCCGAGGTCCGGGTAGTCAAGATCACCCGCGACAGCGACCGCCACGAGATCGAAGACCTGAACGTCACCTCGCAGCTGCGGGGAGACTTCGCGGCGGCACACCTCGAGGGCGACAACGCCCATGTGGTGGCCACGGACACCCAGAAGAACACCGTCTACGCATTCGCCCGCGATGGCGTAGGTTCACCCGAAGCGTTCCTCCTGCGCCTCGGCGAGCACTTCACCTCCAGCTTCGACTGGGTGACCGGCGGACGCTGGGAAGCCGAGTCCTACAGCTGGAACCGCATCCAGGCCCACGGCGCCGAACACGACCACTCCTTCGTGCGCAACGGCCAGGAGGTCCGCACGGCGGTCCTGGTCCGCGACGGCGCCACCACGCACCTTATCTCCGGCCTCAAGGACCTGACCGTCCTCAAGTCCACCCAGTCCGGCTTCGTGGGCTACCCGAAGGACAAGTACACAACCCTTCCCGAAACCACGGACCGCATCCTGGCCACCGACGTCTCGGCCCGCTGGCGCTTCAAGACCGGAACGGACTTCAGCGCCCTGGACTTCAACAAGAATTACGACGACGTCAAGGGACTCCTGCTCGAAGGCTTCACGGAGAAGTACTCCCACGCCCTCCAGCAGACCCTCTTCGACATGGGCACCAAGGTGCTCGAAGCCCACAGCGAGATCGACGAGATCAAGTTCTCGATGCCCAACAAGCACCACTTCCTCGTGGACCTCTCCCCCTTCGGCCTCGACAACCCCAACGAGGTCTTCTTCGCCGCGGACCGTCCCTACGGCCTGATCGAGGCCACGGTCCAGCGCGAGGACGCCACCCCGGCGGCCATCGCCTGGTCCGGCATCGCCGGCTTCTGCTAAACCTCCACTACCAAACACCATCCGGTCCGGAGTTTTTGTCCAGATAAGACGACTTCCGGGCACCTTTAGTCCGCATACGTGGACAAAAACTCCGGACCGCACCGAACGTCTTCCAGCACCACCGTTAGCCAGACAACGTTAGCCAGACGATGACGTCTGCCATGAACCAGAAAGTCTGCCATGAACATCAAGAACACCCTCAAAGCCGACGCCAAAAAGCAGGGCAAGCGCCTCGCCTCAAACCGGCCGGAGGACGAACGCCTTTCCATCGGGAGCAGCTTTGCCTACGGCTTCCAGCACGTCCTCACCATGTACGGCGGCATCATCGCGGTCCCGCTGATTGTGGGCCAGGCTGCCGGCCTCTCCCCGGCCGATATCGGCATCCTGATTGCAGCCGCCCTCTTCATGGGCGGGCTGGCGACGCTGCTACAGACCATCGGCATACCGTTCTTCGGCTCCCAGCTTCCCCTGGTGCAGGGTGTTTCCTTCGCCAGCGTGGCCACCATGGTGGCCATCGTCAGCGGCGGCGGCGGATTGCCGGCCGTGTTTGGCGCGGTCATCGTATCGGCGGCCATCGGCCTGCTGATCGCTCCGGTCTTCTCCAAGATCGTGCGGTTCTTCCCGCCGGTGGTGACCGGCACGGTCATCACCACGATCGGCCTGACGCTCATGCCCGTCGCGGCCAACTGGGCCATGGGCGGCAACCGCACTGCAGAGAACTACGGCAGTATGGCCAACATCGGCCTCGCGGCCGTAACCCTGGTCCTCGTCCTGCTCCTGAGCAAGGTGGGCAGCGCCACCATTTCCCGCCTGTCCATCCTCCTGGCCATGGTGGGCGGCACCATCATCGCCGTCGTTACCGGCATGGCGGACTTCTCCAAGGTGGGCCAGGGACCCATCGCAGCCTTCCCCACTCCCTTCCACCTCGGCGCACCCACCTTCGAAGTCGCCGCCATCATCTCCATGGTGATTGTGGTACTCGTCATCCTCACCGAGACGATGGCGGACATTCTGGCAGTTGGCGAAATCGTAGGGACCAAGGTCGATTCCAAGCGGATCGCGGCCGGACTCCGCGCGGACATGGGATCCAGCCTGGTCGCCCCGATCTTCGGCTCATTCACCCAGAGCGCGTTCGCCCAGAACGTTGGCCTGGTGGCTGTCACCAAGATCAAGAGCCGTTACGTTGTGGCTGCGGGCGGCGTCATCCTGGTCATTCTCGGCCTGCTGCCCGTCATGGGCCGCGTTGTTGCAGCCGTCCCCACCGCGGTTCTGGGCGGTGCAGGAATTGTCCTGTTCGGCACGGTGGCCGCCAGCGGCATCCGGACGCTGGCCAAGGTGGAATACAAGAACAACATGAACCTGATCATCGTGGCGGCGTCCATCGGCTTCGGCATGATCCCCATCGCCGCTCCCACCTTCTATGACCAGTTCCCGTCCTGGTTCAGCACAATCTTCCACTCCGGCATCAGCTCAGCCGCCGTTATGGCCATCCTGCTGAATCTGCTGTTCAACCACCTCAAGGCCGGCAACTCGGAGAACCAGTCGGTGTTCGTGGCGGGCACGGGGCGGGTCATCAGGGAAGAAGACCTGAAGTGCCTCGAGCACGGGGACCGCTTTGAAAACGGCAAACTCATCGACTGCGACGGCAAGGAAGTCCCGGTCCAGTCGTCCGAAAAGGCATCGGACCACTAGAAACCCCGGGAGCACTCAAAACATGCAACGACGACGGCGGCCCGCTCCGGGAAGGAGGGGCCGCCGTCGTGCTCAGCTCAGAGTTTTTGTCCAGGTATGCAGGGCAAATGGGTGTTTAAGTCGGCATATCTGGACAAAAACTCCTGGGTCAGGTGCGGTTCATCTCCAGGGAGATGGCTTCGGCGGCCTCGCGAAGGACGGGCACCGCTTTGTCCGCGAAGTGCTCGTCCACGCGGGACACGGGGCCGGAAACCGAGATGGCGGTGGGGGTAGGGGCGTTGGGCACCGCCATGGCGAAGCAGCGGACACCCAGTTCCTGCTCCTCCTCGTCGATGGAGTAGCCGCGTTCCCGGATGAGCTTAAGGTCGGCCAGGAGGTCATCGACGTCGCCGATGCTCTTGGGCGTGGGGGTGGGCATCCCGGCACGGGTGACGATGCCGCGGACCACATCGTCGTCCAACTGGGCAAGGATGGCCTTGCCGACGCCCGTGGCATGGGTATGGGCACGCCGGCCCACCTCCGTGAACATGCGCATGGCATGGAGCGAGGGCACCTGCGCCACGTAGATGACCATGTCAGAGTCGAGCACGGCCATGTTGGACGTCTCGCCCAGCCGGTCAACAAGGGTTTTGAGCTGCGGCCGCGCCACCGCGCCAAGCTGCTTGTTGGCCCCCTCGCCGAGCCTGATGAGCCGCGGGCCCAGGGCGTAGCGCCGGTTGGGCAGCTGGCGGATATAGCCAAGCGATACCAGGGTGCGCAGCAGGCGGTGGATGGTGGGCAGCGGCAGGTCGGTGGACGACGACAACTCGCTGAGGGTGACGTCGCCGCCGGCGTCTGTAATCAGTTCCAGCAGTTCGAAGACGCGCTCAACGGACTGCACGCCTCCAGCGGCTTTTTCAGCCATGACCAGTCTCCTGTGGACTCGGATTCCGACAAGTCTTATCCGCATCGTGAAAAGAATTGCCCTAGAAGTCCCAAGATACAGCACAACCCGGGCAGGCGCGATGAATGGCAACACGGGCTTGTATTTCCACAAAGTAGATAATAATATCCATAATACGAAAACATTCGGATTGGAACAGAAGCCCACTGGGCCCAACAGGAGGACATTCAATGGCGAACCCGAGCCCCGGAAATTCCATCACCCTGCGCGTGGAAGCACCCTCAAGCTTCAGCGCCACAAGCGAGCTCGCTGCGGCAGTAGGTGCAGCCGGCGCTGCCATCACTGCCCTTGACGTCACCGAGTCCCATCACGAGACCCTGGTTGTGGACGTCACCTGCAACACCACCGACGACGAGCACGCCGGCCGGGTCAAGGATGCCCTTAACGCGCTCGACGGCGTCACGGTCCAGCACGTCTCGGACCGCACCTTCCTGATGCACCTGGGCGGCAAGCTCGAAGTCGTCCCCAAGGTAGCCCTGCGCAACCGTGACGATCTCTCCCGCGCCTACACTCCCGGCGTCGCACGCGTCTGCCTCGCCATCGCCGAGGACCCGGCAGCGGCCCGCAACCTGACGGTCAAGCGCAACACCATCGCCGTCCTCACCGACGGTTCAGCCGTCCTGGGCCTGGGCAACATCGGCCCCGCCGCCGCCCTGCCGGTCATGGAAGGCAAAGCCGCGCTGTTCAAGCAGTTCGCCAATGTGGACGCCTGGCCGGTCTGCCTGGATACCCAGGACACCGAGGAAATCATCATGATCGCCAAGGCCATGGCCCCCGTCTACGGCGGCATCAACCTTGAGGACATCGCTGCCCCGCGCTGCTTTGAAATCGAGAACCGCCTCCGCGAAGAACTGGACATCCCGGTGTTCCACGACGACCAGCACGGCACCGCAATCGTCACCCTCGCCGCCCTTGTCAACGCTTTGCGCGTGGTGGGCAAGAAGCTGTCCGAGGTCCGCATTGTGGTCTCCGGTGTGGGCGCGGCCGGTTCCGCCATCATCCAGCTCCTCAAGGCCCAGGGCGCGCAGCACATCATTGCGGCCGGCCGCTCCGGCGCCATCCACTCGGGGCAGGAATACGGGGACGAGCACCGCAGCTGGATCGCCGCGAACACCAACCAGGAAGGCTTCGACGGCACCCTGCACGAGGCCCTCGTGGGTGCGGACGTCTTCATCGGCGTCAGCGCCCCGCACGTGATCGGCGAGGAGCAGGTGGCGGCGATGGCACAGGATGCCATCGTGTTTGCCATGGCCAACCCGACGCCGGAGATCGATCCGGTGGTGGCGGCACGGCACGCCGCCGTGGTGGCCACCGGGCGCAGCGACTTCCCCAACCAGATCAACAACGTGCTGGCCTTCCCCGGCTTCTTCCGGGGGCTGCTGGACGCCGGAGCCTCGGACATCACTCCGGAGATGCTGGTGGCCGCCGCGGACGCCATTGCCAACCGGGTAGCTGACGAAGAGCTCAATGCCAGCTACATTATCCCCAGCGTCTTCGATCCCCATGTTGCCGCCGATGTTGCCTCAGCTGTTGCCGCAGCCGCCCACGCAGCAAACGTGGCCACCGCGGCTGAACGGGCTGAAGCCGCGGCTCCCGAAGCCGCCCTGGCCACTGCCTGATTCACTGCCTGACTGCAAGCCACAAGGAAAGGACCAGAAATGGCCATCACTGTCACAGATCCCCGGCCGATTGACCGCGCGGAGGAGATCCTCACCCCCAAGGCGCTGGCCTTTATCGAGGAGCTTCACACCCGCTTTGCCGGCACCCGCAACGAGCTCCTGGCGGCCCGTGCCGTCAAGCGCCAGCGGGTGGCCGAGACCGGAAAGCTGGACTTCCTGCCGGAGACGCAGGACGTGCGCGACGGCGACTGGAAAGTTGCGCCCGCCCCCGCACCGCTGCAGGACCGCCGGGTTGAAATGACCGGGCCCGCCTCGCCGGCGAAGATGGCCATCAATGCCCTGAATTCCGGCGCCAAGGTGTGGCTCGCGGACCTCGAGGATGCCAGCACCCCCACCTGGGGCAACGTCATCGACGCCATCCTCAACCTCCGCGACGCCGCCCAGGGCACCCTCAGCCACACCTCGGACGAGGGCAAGGAGTACAGGCTCCGCACCGACGCGCCGCTCGCCGTCGTGGTGGCCCGCCCCCGCGGCTGGCACATGCCCGAAAAGCACCTGCTCATCAACGGTGAACCCGCGGTGGGCGCCCTCGTGGACTTTGGCCTGCACTTCTTCCACGTGGCCAAGCAACTGGTCCTCAACGGCCAGGGCCCGTACTACTACCTGCCCAAGATGGAAAGCCACCTCGAGGCGCGACTGTGGAACGACGTCTTTGTCTTCGCGCAGGACTACCTGGGCCTGGGCCAGGGGACCGTCCGCGCCACCGTGCTGATCGAGACCATCCCGGCCGCGTTCGAGATGGACGAGATCCTCTACGAACTGCGGGACCACGCCTCCGGCCTGAACGCCGGCCGCTGGGACTACCTGTTCAGCATCATCAAGTACTTCCGGGATGCCGGCGAGGAGTTTGTGCTGCCGGACCGCGCGTCGGTGGCCATGACCGCTCCGTTCATGCGCGCCTACACCGAGCTGCTGGTCAAGACCTGCCACAAGCGCGGTGCCTTCGCCATGGGCGGCATGGCCGCCGTCATCCCCAACCGCCGCCACCCCGAGGTGACCGAGGCCGCGTTCGCCAAGGTCCGCGCGGACAAGACCCGTGAGGCCGACGACGGGTTCGACGGCTCCTGGGTTGCACACCCGGACCTGGTGCCCACCTGCCGGGAAGTATTCGACTCCGTCCTGGGCGACAAGCCCAACCAGCTGGACAAGCAGCGCCCCGAGGTGTCCGTCACGGCAGAGCAGCTGCTGGACGTCACCTCCGCCGAAGGCCAGGTCACCGAGGCAGGACTCCGGCTGAACCTGTACGTCGCCGTGGCCTACACCGCGGTGTGGCTTTCCGGCAACGGCGCCGTTGCCATCCACAACCTCATGGAGGACGCCGCCACGGCGGAAATCTCCCGCTCGCAGGTATGGCAGCAGATCCGCAACAAGTCCATCCTGGCGGACACGGGCAACACCGTGACCCGCGAGCTGGTGGAGCGGATCCTGGGCGAGGAAACCGAGCGGCTGCGCACCGAATTCGGCGACGAGGCCTTCCGCCGCTACTACCAGCCCGCCAGCGAACTGATCGCGGACATCTGCCTCTCCGAGGACTACACGGACTTCCTCACCACCCCGGCCTACGAACTGGTGGGCTGAGGCATGGCGGAAACACCCAGGCCTTCGTTGTCCGTGGGCGACCTGGCGAACATCGACGGGCAGCTGGCCGCCACGGACCGCCTGCTTGAGCGGAACTACCCGGGCGACGACGGCTCCCGCCAGCCCGTCCATACCGTGTACGTCCCCGCGGACCGCTTCACGGCGTCGTTCGCTGCTGACTGGGGCGCACAGGCGATGACGACGGCGGCCGCGCACGGCGGGCTGGAACGCCTCGGCACGCTGCTGGGCCAGAATAGTGCGCTGGCGGAGGCCGTGGCGCCCCGCGTCGAGGCCAAGCTGGCAAACGAACCGATCGAAGACCTTCGGCTCGATTTCGAGGACGGCTTTGGGGACAGGGGCGACGACGCCGAGGACGCTGCAGCAGTTGCCGCAGCATCCGCGGTGGCCACCGCCGTCGCGGCCGGGTCCGCTCCCCCGTTTATCGGCATCCGGTTCAAGTGCTTCGAGGCACCCACCAGGGCCCGCGGGCTCCGGACGCTGGACCTCTTCGTCTCCGGACTCGCCGCGGCCGGCGAACTGCCCGAGGGCCTGGTCCTGACCCTGCCCAAGGTCACCACGGTGGCCCAGGTCCAGGCCATGGACTTCGCGGTCTCCAGGCTGGAGGAGATCCATTCCCTCCCCGCCGGCCGGCTCCGCTTCGAAGTCCAGGTGGAGACCCCCCAGCTCATCCTGGGTCCGGACGGCACGTCCCCGGTGGCGCAACTGCCGCACGCCGTGCCCGGCCGGATCAGCGGCCTGCACTACGGCACGTACGACTACTCCGCATCACTGCAGATCTCGGCCGAATACCAGTCCATGGAGCACCCGGTGGCGGACTTCGCCAAGGAAGTCATGCAGCTTGCGGTTGCCGGCACCGGCATCCGGCTCTCTGACGGGTCCACCAACATCATCCCGGTGGGCGACAACGTGGAGAACGCCTGGCAGCTGCACGGCCGGCTGGTCCGCCGGTCGCTGGAACGCGGCTTTTACCAGGGCTGGGACCTGCATCCGGCCCAGCTGCCCAGCCGCTTCGCCGCCACCTATGCCTTCTACCGGCAGGGCCTTCCGGCCGCCGCAGCCCGGCTGCGCAACTACGTGGAACAAACCGAAGGCGGCGTCATGGACGAACCCGCCACGGCCCGCGCCCTGGCCGCTTTCGTCCTCCGCGGCGTCCAGTGCGGCGCCGTCGGTGTGGATGAAGTCCAGGCGTTTGCCGGCGTCGGAATTCCGCAGCTCACCGTGCTGGCGCACCCTCGGCTCGCCGCCACGTCCAACTCCTAATTAAGGATCACTTTTCATGGGCAAGTACTACTCCCCCACCGGCGGACTGCCGCCGCAGACGCACCTGACCACCGAGCGCGCCATCGTCACCGAGGCGTACACGGTGATCCCTAAGGGCGTCATGACGGACATTGTCACCTCCAACCTTCCCGGTTTCTCGAACACCCGGTCCTGGATCATCGCCCGTCCCATCTCCGGCTTCGCCACCACGTTCTCGCAGCTGATCGTGGAGATCGGCCCGGGCGGCGGGGCACCGAAAGCTGAATTCGAAGCCGGTGTTGAAGGCGTCATTTTCGTGACCCGCGGCAAGGTAAACCTCACCCTGGACGGTGAACTGCACCAGCTTGAGGAAGGCGGCTACGCCTACCTGGCTGCCGGTTCCGAGTGGGGCCTGGAGAACGTTTCCGACGACGTTGTGTCCTTCCACTGGATCCGCAAGGCCTACGAGCGCCTTGAGGGCTACGAGGCCAAGTCCTTCGTCACCAACGAAAAGGACGTGGAGCCCACTGCGATGCCGGACACCGACGGCGCCTGGAAGACCACCCGCTTCACGGACTCCAGCGACCTGGCCCACGACATGCAGGTGAACATCGTGACGTTCCAGCCTGGCGGGGTCATCCCGTTCCCGGAAACCCACGTCATGGAGCACGGCCTCTACGTCCTGGAGGGCAAGGCCATGTACCTGCTCAACAACGACTGGGTGGAGGTGGAGGCCGGCGACTTCATGTGGCTGCGCGCTTTCTGCCCGCAGGCCTGCTACGCCGGGGGCCCGGGTGAGTTCCGCTACCTGCTCTACAAGGACATGAACCGCCAGGTCCGCCTCACCTAAGCACCGAGCCCCTCCCAACTGGGTAGCAGCACATGTCGTATTGGGCCGGCGGTTTCAGGCGGTTATCGCAACAGGAAGGTTCTGATCATCTCATTTGGGGTGCAGAAGTCGAATCGTTGGCGGGGTCTGTCGTTGACTTGGTGGGCGACGTAGTCG
>NZ_JAJOMC010000064.1 GCF_021129155.1 Arthrobacter sp. AK04 | reverse complement strand
GCTTGTACACGGCGCTGGGGGTGGGGGTCGGGGTGGCAGATGGGCTGGACGTGGCCGATCCCGTAGGCGTAGAGGTTACAGTCCCGGGGTCCGCCGGCGCTCCGCCCGCGCATCCGGCCAGCAGCAGCGCCGCAGCAACAACAGCGCCCGCAGCAGCTGAGCGCATCCCCCAAGGCGTAGAGACGTTGATTGATGTCATGGGCCGCTAATCCCCCAGTAGTTTCAAGACGGCTAACTCCGGACAATGACTTAAGGGTAGCCCAGGTCACATTTCGGCGATAAGACTTATCCACAGCTACCGCTAAAGGCTTATCACCCCGGAGACAGTAAAAGTAGTCAAAAGAAAAGCCGGCGCATGAATGCGCCGGCTCCCCTACTTCAAAGCACTTTCCAGTGGCCGCGAAGGCCACCTACTTCTGCGGAGGCAACACCAGCTCCCCTGTCTTGTCCGTGGACAAGGCGAGCGACGAGACATACTGCGGGCCGCCGTCGGGAGCGTCCTGTGCCGACCGCACCATGTCCGGACGCTCAAACTCAATGCCCGTGACGTGGCAGAGGAGCTTCGCGTCGCTGGGGTTCCCGTCGGCGTCGAACATCGGCAGGTCGATGCCGTCGTCGGTCCGTCGGAGGTAGTACCGGCCGCGGGTGGCCAAGGCCAGCACCGGCGGAAGGACCAGGGCCAGGCCCACCGCGAAGATCGGCGAGAACGGCTGGATCGCGGACCCAAAGGCGCCAAAGAACACCGCAATCGAAATCCCCGCGGACGCCAGCATCGAAATGAAGCCCACCGGGTTCACGGCGTACAGCATGCCCCGCCGGAACTCGGGAACCTTGGGGGAAATCTTCAGCAGGTACTTGTTGATGGCAATGTCGGACGCAACCGTGACAACCCAGGCCATGGCGCAGTTGGCGTAGAAACCAAGGATCGTGTTGAGGAAGTCGAACATGTTGGCTTCCATCAGGACCAGGGCAATGGCCAGGTTCACCACCACGAACACCATGCGCCCCGGGTAGGTCTTAGTGATGCGGGTGAAGCTGTTGGTCCAGGCCAGCGAACCCGAATAGGCGTTGGTGACGTTGATCTTGATCTGCGAAATGACCACCAGCACCACCGCGAGGGTCATGGCCAGCCAGGCCGGCATCATTTCCCGGTAGACACCCAGGAACTGGTGCACCGGCTCATTGGCTGTGGCAGAGGCCGCAGGATCCAGCGTTGCAATGAGGTAGATGGCAATGAACAGGCCAACAATCTGCTTGATGGCCCCAAAGATCACCCAGCCCGGTCCAGCCAGGATGACCGCCCGCCACCACGCACCCTTGTTGGCTTCCGTGCGCGGCGGCATGAATCGGAGGTAATCGATCTGCTCGGCAATCTGCGCCATCAGGGACAGGCAGACGCCGGCAGCGAGCATCACGGAGGCAAGATTCGGGCCGCCGTCGCCGGATTCCCCGGTGTAGGCGAAGAAGGTGTTGATGCTCTCCGGGTGCGAGACCAGCAGGTATCCCACCGGCACCACCATCAGGAGCAGCCACAGCGGGGTGGTCCACACCTGCAGCTTGGCCAGGGTGTTCATCCCGTAAATCACCAGCGGAATGATGATCACGGTGGAGGCGGCGTACCCAATCCACTGCGGAATACCCAGGCCCACTTCCAGGCCCTGCGCCATGATGGAACCTTCCAGGGCAAAGAAAATGAACGTGAACGTCGCGAAGATGACGTTGGTGACCACCGACCCGTAGTAGCCGAAGCCGGAACCGCGGGTGATGAGGTCAAGGTCGATGTTGTACCGCGCCGCGTAGTATGCCAGCGGGAAGCCGGTGGCGAAGATGATCACGGCGGCCACCAGGATGCCAAAGATGGCATTGACGGTGCCGTAGGCGATCCCAATGTTCGCGCCGATGGAGAAATCCGCCAGGTACGCGATTCCGCCCAGTGCACTGGTTGCCACTACCCCCGCACTCCACTTCCGGTAGGAGCGTGGCGCGAACCGGAGCGTGTAGTCCTCCAGGCTTTCCTTTGTGGCGTTCAGTGCGGCAGCGTTGCCCGCCGCAGCCGCGGGAAGGCTTCCGACGACGGCGCCACCCGGCTGTGCCGGCGGGTCCAGCAGTTGCGTTGTCTCTTTGTCATTGCTCATGGAATTGCGTCGCTTTCGTCTCTAAGGGATCTGATGCGACGCTATTCGGCCCGAAAGACAGCGTGGTCACGGGGTTGTTTCAGTGGCGTTAATCCTTGACTTTTGCTGTAAACAAAACGGGTTCCCCTGCGTTGTTGCCTTTCCACAAAACCGGCCCTGCAGACCCGAATTATTGTCAGGAAAGAGACGCACCCGAAAGCTAGGACGGCAATGGCACGCATTACCCGCACCCCGGAATACCCAATCCTGGAAACCGCCCGGCAGCAGGTCCTGGAGGACGGAATCGGACTCACCGAAGCACAGCTGGTGGAGGTTCTGCGGCTCCCCGACGCCGCCGTCCCCGCAGCCCTGGAGCTTGCCCACGAGGTGCGCCTGAAGCATTGCGGGGAGGACGTGGAGGTTGAAGGCATCATCTCCATCAAAACCGGCGGCTGCCCCGAGGACTGCCATTTTTGCAGCCAGTCGGGCCTCTTCGACAGCCCCGTCCGCGGCGTATGGCTGGACATCCCCGAACTGGTCAAGGCCGCCAAGGAAACAGCAGCAACCGGGGCCACTGAATTTTGCATCGTTGCAGCTGTCCGCGGCCCCGACATCAAACTCATGAACCAGATCAAGTTCGCCATCGACCGCATCAATGAGGAAGTGGACATCAACATCGCCTGCTCCCTGGGCATGCTCACCCAGCGCCAGGTGGACCAGCTCGCTTCATGGGGCGTACACCGTTACAACCACAACCTGGAGACGGCACGGAGCTACTTCCCCCGGGTGGTCACCACCCACAGCTATGAGGAACGGCTGGAGACCTGCGCCATGGTCAAGGACGCCGGCATGGAACTGTGCTGCGGGGCGCTGATCGGCATGGGCGAGTCACTCGAGCAGCGTGCGGAACTGGCGGCGCAACTCGCTGCCCTGGAACCGCATGAAGTACCGCTGAACTTCCTCAACCCGAGGCCCGGCACGCCGCTGGAAAACCAGCAGCTGATGGACGGCAAGGACGCCCTGCGCGCCATCGCCGCGTTCCGCCTGGCCATGCCCCGCACCGTCCTGCGGTACGCCGGCGGCCGGGAGCTCACCCTCGGCGACCTCGGCACGCGCGAGGGACTCCTGGGTGGGATCAACGCCGTCATCGTCGGCAACTACCTCACCACCCTGGGCCGCCCCGCCGCCGCCGACCTCAACCTGCTGGTGGACCTCAACATGCCCATCAAGGAACTCCAGAAAACCCTATGATCCCCAACCGCTCCACAAGCCCAACCACCGGCGGTTTTTGCGGCCACTGCGGCAAGGCGCACCCGCAGGAAACGTCCCCCCGCGGCCCCCCCCCCCCCGCCGGCGCTCGTTCCTGCCCAGGGAGCCGCTCACCAGGAGTGCGCTGCGCGGCTTCAGCTGGAACCGCCGCGCTACTGCAGGCGGTGCGGGCGCCGCCTCAAAGTCCAGGTATCACCGCACGCCTGGAGCGCCACCTGCTCACGGCACGGAACCTCCACCTCCTGACCGGTGCCCAAAGTTCCCCAACCCTCTGGCGCGTTTCTACATTAGGTAGAAGAATGGCTCCATGATGTTTGAACATGTGGATGGACAACCCGTACTGGAACTCGACGACGAGCAGTCCTGGCGCCTGCTGGAGGGCACCAAGCATGGGCGGCTGGTGGTCTCCGTCGCGGGAGAACCGGATATTTTCCCTGTCAACTACGTCACGGCCAACCGGAAGATCTACCTGCGGACGGCGCCGGGCAACAAGCTGGCGCAGTTGACCATCAACTCAACGGTTCTCTTCGAAACGGACGGCATCCTCTCGGAGGAGGCCTGGTCCGTGGTGCTGCGCGGAAAGGCCCGCGTCCTCAGCAACTCCGCGGAGCTGGCAGCGGTGGAAGAACTGGGGCTGAAGACCTGGGTGCCCACGCTGAAGGATTTCTATGTGGAGATTGAGCCCACGTCCGTGAGCGGCCGCCACTTCGAGTTCGGCGAACAGCCCGAACGCGAAATCTAGGAGCTCCCAACTGCTCCTAGACTGAAGGCATGGCGGACAAGCTCACTCCTGAGCGGCGCAGCTGGAACATGTCCCGGATCCGGGGCAAGGACACCAAGCCGGAGCTGCTGGTGCGCAGGCTCCTCCACGCCAAGGGATACCGGTACCGGCTGCACGGCAAAGCTGGCGCCGCTCGGCTGCCCGGCAACCCGGACCTGGTGTTCGCCGGCCGCCGCAAGGTCATCTTTGTCAACGGCTGCTTCTGGCACTTCCACGACTGCCGCGTGGGCCAGCACGCGCCCCAGGCCAACGCTGAGTTCTGGGCCGCCAAACGCAACCGGACCCGCGACCGGGACGCCAATCAACGCCGCCTGCTCGAAGATGCCGGCTGGCAGGTGCTCACGGTGTGGGAATGCGAACTCAAGGACAGTTCCGCCCTGGAAGCGGAGCTGGTGCGGTTCCTGGAGACCGGCCGCTGAGCCGGCCTGCCTGCTTTCATCCGGATTCACCGCCCGTATAAGGATCTTGAGCGAATCTTTGGGCATTCCCGCCGCGGTTCTTGCGTGCGGACCGGAAGGATGGATGGGTTCTCCGGACTGCGGACCGGGCATGTAAATGGGAGGCCAAACCAGGCGCGAAATTCTGCGCAAAGCCACGGGCTCAGGGCGTCAGGGGTAAACCCGCAGTCTCATCAAGAAACCCACAATTCTGTTTCTAAAACCCGTCGCGCGAAAGCAACGCCCCTAACCTGAAGTGAAACATATGCCCCACCTAATCGCCCCCTTCCTGGAAGGGACTGTTTCCGCCGAAAGGACCGTCATGAGCGCCGCAGATGATGCCCCCCGGCCCTTGGTGGACCAGTCGGTTCTCGATCGGTTGAGGGAGGAGCTGGAAGAGGACGAGGGGTACTGCAAGGTCTTCGTGGGGAACTTCATCGAGTACCTGCCGCACCGGATTGGACGCCTCCGGCTGGCGCTGACCACGGGAGACCTGGAAGGTTCCGTGGACGCAGTCCTCAGCCTGAAAACCTCCAGCCAGATGGTGGGCGCCGAGCGGCTGGCCAGCCTGGCCATGGACCTGGAGGGCGAGCTCCGCCGCGAAGCCCGCCACTCAGATGTGGCGGTTGTCCTGCCGCAGCTGGCCGCCGCATTCCTCCGGCCCATCAACCAGTGCAGCCGGCAGACCATGCACCGGCTGCAGTCTCAGTGCTCTCCCGGCGCCAGGCGGTAACCCACGCCACGGACGGTCTGCAGCCAGCGAGGCTTCTGCGGCGAGTCGCCCAGCTTCTTGCGCAGGTTGCCCATGTGGACTTCGACGGACCGTTCGTCCGCCTCACTGATGTAACTGCCGACGTCGTAATCCTCGTCCCGCAGCCGGCGCACCAGGTCGGATTTGGTCCGGACAGTCCGGCCCGCTTCCAGAAGGGCGTGCAGCAGTTCGAATTCGGTGCGGGTCAGGTTCATTTCCTTGCCGTCAACAACCACGGTCCGGGACGAGTAGCTCAGTTCCAGCCCGTTGTGGCTGTAATTTCCCCGCTCAGGATGGACGGCTCCGCCGTCGGCTGCGGCCTCTGCGGGCACAGCGTCGGCAGGATCGGCGACGGAACGGGGACGGCGCATCATCGCGGCAATGCGGGCGCGCAGCTCCCTGGGGCGGAACGGTTTGGTGAGGTAGTCGTCAGCCCCGGACTCCAGCCCGATCAGGGTGTCCAGCTCCTCCGTGCGGGCCGTGAGCATCACAATGTAGGCGTCCGAAAATTCGCGGATCTGGCGGGACACCTCAAAACCGTCGATGTCCGGCAGGCCGAGGTCCAGGGTGATGACGTCCGGGTTGAGGTTCTTGGCCACAAGGACACCTTCTGCCCCGCTGCTGGCCACGCTTACGTCGAATCCGGCTTGGGACAGCACAGTGCGTACCAGTTCCCGGATGTCCTGGTCATCCTCGATGACCAGTCCCACTCGTGCATCACTCATAGCGCCCCCTCAGCAGCCAACGTCTGAAGTATAGCTGGCTGCCGATATCCTGCTGGCATGGCCTCACACACCCCGCCCCGCAAGTTCCGTGCCATGGACCACCCCGTGGCCTGGTCCTCGGGCAAGCTGAGGTTTTTCCGCCGGCCCTTCCACGAGTACCGGCTGACGGACCGCGTGGCGCTGAGCCAGATGCCCTTGTTCGTGACGACGCTCCTCACGGCATTCTTGGTGTGGGCTTTCTTCCCCGTCACCATGGACAACCCGCTGTTCGTGACCTTCCTGGTGTCCCAGCTCGTCATCATGGCCCTGTGCTACCTGGTCCCCTGGGACCGGCTGCCGTACACGAGTTTCCTCGTCATTCCGCTGCTGGACTTCGTCTCCATTGCGGTGGGCCGGGAGGGCGGCGGGCAGGAGAGCCTCACCGGAATCAGCCTGCTGGCCGTGTTCCCGGTGATCTGGCTTTGCGCGTCCGGATACTACCCCCGGACGTCCCTGTGGTTGTCCTTCCTTGCCCCGCTTGCCATCATCTGGGTTCCGCTGCTGCTGGAGGGAAATCCGACACCGCAGGACCTGGCGCGGTCCCTGCTCCTTCCTGTCATGATGCTCGGCATCGGGGTTTCGGTTAGCGTGTTGACGCTCAGCATGACGCGGCAGCAGCGGGAACTTGAGGAGAAGGATGCCCAGCTGCAGGACAACCTGCGCACCAGCCAGCGCCAGGGGGCATTGCTTAACACGATCTTGGAGACTGTCCACCTGGGGGTCCTTGCAGTGGACGCGGACGGGCACGATGTCCTGATGAACAGGAGGCAGCGGATCAACCACGAGCTCGCGCGGCCCAAGGACATCGCGGACCCGAACGAGTCCCAGCTGCTGGTCTTCGGGCCGGACCGCGTGACGCTGGTCCCCGTTGAGGAACGGCCGGTCCGCCGCGCGGTGCTCGGCGAAACGTTCACGGATTACCTTGTGTGGCTGGGCACGGGGAGCGATCAGCGCGCCTTTGTGACCACCGCCCGGGCCATGAAGGACAACGACGGCGCGTTCGCCGGTTCCGTCATTGCCTTCAGCGATGTGACGGACCTGGTGAACGCCCTGACGGCCAAGGATGATTTCGTCTCCAGCGTCTCGCACGAATTCCGGACGCCGCTGACCTCGATCCTGGGCTATGTGGAAATCCTGCTCGGTGATGAGCCTGAGGACGTCCAGCGCGACATGCTGGAGATCATCCGCCGCAACTCCGAGCGGCTCCTGACCCTGGTTTCGGACCTTCTCTCCAGCCGGAACGGCCAGCTGATCGTGACGCCCGAGGCCGTTGATGTGGCAGAACTGGTGCGCTCCAGTGTCTCCTCGGCCATACCCAGGGCTGCAGCGTCAGGAGTGGCACTGGAGGCCCACACGCCGGAACGGCTGGAGGCGCACGTGGACGGGCCCAGGATTTCGCAGGTGCTGGACAATTTGGTGTCCAACGCCATCAAGTACTCCCCCGACGGCGGCAGCGTGATGGTCTCGCTCGCGCGGGAGGACGGACACCTGGCATGCCGGGTCACCGATACCGGCATGGGCATGAGCCCGGAAGACGCGTCCGAGGTTTTCGCCAAGTTCTTCCGTGCCAGCACTGTCCGCCGGACAGCCATTCCCGGCGTGGGTCTAGGCCTGCCGATCAGCAAGGCCATTGTTGAGGCACACGGCGGGACCATTGAGGTGGACAGCTCCCTGGGTGAAGGGACCACCTTCACGTTCCGGGTTCCCGTCTAGTCCCCACAGGAACCAGGGCACGTCATGTACCGGTGCGCGCCTGCCGGACCACTTCTCCCCACGATTGCCGGGCGAGTTCCCGCACTGCGGCGAGGATCTCCGACGGCGGCCGGGACAGGTCAAGCGGAAACTCCACAATGTCGATGTCAGTGTTGAGGATCCGGCGGAGCTTCATCTCGCCGGCGCCGGCGTAGACCAGCCACGCTGTGGGGACGGCCAGCGCTGTGCAGTGGGCCAGCATCTGGAAATGGTCCGCGGTCAGGGAGGCGCCCGGATCAGCGGCCGCCCGGTACTTTGCGTTGTACGCCACCACGGGCCGCCCGCCCAGCAGGTGGACGGCGTCCGGCCGCACCGAGAGCCGGTCAGCGTCGTTGACTGCCTCGCTCAGGAGGGTGCTGAACTGAAGCCTGAGCTCCCCCGGGTAGGCGGCCATCGCCTCACGCAGCGCGGTGCCCACAAAGTCCCCGAACACCTGGGCCATGTCCACCACAAACGAAGCAGCCTGCTGGGTGCCCTGGCCCGCTTCAGCTGAGGCGTTGTGCAGGATCAGCTCAGCCAGGCGCAGCACGGGGTGGTAGCGGAGGTTCATGCGGGTGGCTTTCCACCGCGGCAGGGGCGCTCCAGCTGGAAGGCGCGTGACGGCGTCGAGCTTTCCCATGAGCTGGCGCAGCCTGCCCAGCACCTCCGGCCGCACCCCCGGCACCTGCCCCATCCGCTCCAGCGCCGCACGCAGGATGCGGTTTTCCGCGATGTCCTCGGTGAACTCGTCGTAGGACACTTCCAGGGGCACCAGCATGCCGGGGCGCCTGGAAACCTGGTCGGATATGCGGATACGCCCCTTCACCGTCCGGAGCGACTCGTCCACCGTGAGGTAGCCCTGCAGGACCCCGCGTCCCAGGGCCCGCCCGGCCAGCTGCGCCAAAGATTCCGCGAGTGCGCTCCACAGCTCCCGGTCCTCCACCGCGGCCACCGGGTCCGGGCGGAATCCCTGGTCACCGGCATAGCTGAGCAGGAACAGTAGCCGGCCCAGGCCCAGCCGGTCCTTGGGCCGGACATCCAGCTGCACCGTGGGAGTCCGCACGGAACCCACTTTGCCCACCGGCTCGATCCGGTACAGCCCTAGTCCCATCGGGGAGGCTTTTGCCAGCCCGCTGGAGTTAAGGAACGAGGCGCTGGCGGGATCGAGCCGTTCCACTATGCCGCGGGACAGTTCATCCAGGACCAGGTGCCGGACGGGGGCGATACTGCCGGCGCCTGGGTCAGACCCGGGCAAGGCGTTCCAGCAGCCGGTCCAGCCCAAAGCGCTCTTCGAGCTGGGCCCTGGTGAGCTGGCCGTGGTAGTGCTCCTCCAGCAACGGCATCAGCTCGTATTTCCAGATCCGGCGCAGGCCCGCTGGGTTCTGGGCGGCCGGCTTCATGAAGTAGGACGGACCGATCATCAAATCACGGTCCCACTCGTCGATGGCACTGTTGAGGGCATCGAGCAGCAGCGCGGGCGTGGTGTCGAACTGCCGGGCCTGCAGGAACCGCCATAGCGAGCCCTTCACCGGCTCGGTCTGGGGGTGCAGCTCGATGAAGGAGAAACGGCGCCGGATCGCCGCGTCCATCATGGCGATCGAGCGGTCCGCCGTGTTCATGGTGCCAATGATGTACAGGTTGTCCGGCAGGGTGAACGGCTCGTTGGGGCTGTACTGCAGGTAGATCCGGTCGTCCCGGTATTCGAGCAGGAAGTACAGCTCGCCGAACACCTTGGCCAGGTTGGCGCGGTTCATCTCGTCAATGATCAGGAAGTACGGCTTCTTCCCGTTGCCCGGTTTGGCCGCTTCTTCCGCGAGCCGGCGGAGCGGTCCGGCGACGAGTTTGAAGGACACCTGGCCTTCGTCCGTCTTGTCCGGCCGGTAGCCCTCGAAGAAGTCCTCGTAGGCGTAAGAGGGGTGGAACTGGACAAGTTTGACCCGCTCGTCGGTGGTGTCATCAGCCAGTTCCGCCGCGAGGTGCTTGGCCAGGTAGGTCTTGCCGGTGCCCGGCGGGCCGTAGAGGACCACCTGCCGGTTCTCCTCCAGCAGTTCGGCGATCTCCTGGAGCGGTTCCAGGTCCATGTGCAGCGAGTCTGCGAACTCGCGTGTCAGCGGGCGGAACCCCTCCTGGAGGGAAGGGACGACGGCGGCCGCTTCAGCGTCGCCGTCGGGCCCTGTTTCCGCCTCTGCCGGGAGCAGGGCCTGCAGCGCCTGGACCACCTTTGTCACGTCCACGACGATTCCGGGCGTGGCCAGCTGCCGCTGGATGTGGCGGGGCAGGCTGGTGGTGGCGTGTCCTTCGTCGAACCAGCGGACCTTGCGGCGCAGGCGCCGGTTGTCGTCATTGTGTTCGGGCTCCCCCAGCACCACACCCAGGCTCACCGTGCCCGCGTGCTGGTAGAGCACCAGGTCTCCCGGCTTCATGACCGTGAGGAAGGCAAAGACGGCCGTCTTGGTGTCCTCCCGCTCCACGTAGCCCAGGTGCTTGTAGTCCTCGTCCACGGCGTGCTGGACCAGCCCTGCGGTCACGCCGGGATCCAGCAGGCGGAGGTGTTCGACGTCGAGTGTCACCTTCTCCTCGCCCTGCCAGGCGGTGAGCAGTTCGGTGTTGTCGCTGTGCGTGCGCAGCAGCCAGGCCCGCCTCCCGGGATCGCCCACCTTGCGCCACTGGCTCACCAGCTGGCGGGAGTACCAGTCGATGCGCTGGCCGGCCTGCTCGTCGAGGTGCAGGCGGATGCGGTGGATGTCCGCGGTGATGTCTTCTTCGGCGTCCCCCTTGGCGCCGCCCACCAAGGAGGCAAAGGCATCCCGGATTTCCTGGCGTTCCACGTCCGCCACCACGGGCTCGAAGTAGCTGGGGCAGGTGAGGAACTCGACGCTGCGGCGGATGGCGGGCTGGTCGTCCGGGGTGGCGGCGGCAAACCGGTGGAACTCCACCGGGTCCTGCAGCGCGGCAGCGATGGCCGCGGTGGGCTGCTGGTCCACGTGCTGCACAAAGCGGCACAGCCATTTCAGGTGGTCCCAGATGGTCCAGTTGAATTCGGCCGTGCGGTCCCTGATGACGCCGTGGTCCGTCATGCCCTGGTAGAGCTCCTCCGGCAGCTCCAGCGGGGGCTCCAGCCAGGACGCGGCCTCGGCCACGCGGGCACGCTTGACCTTCAGTGACTTCACCTCGTGGGCCAGCGGAAGGGACTGCAGGAACAGCAGTTCGACGGCCAGCTGCTTCGCTTCCCGGGAGGCACCCGCCAGGTTTTGCCGGAGGTTGGTCATCATGGGGGCCTTGGGGTCCGGGGTGCCCCGTTCCAGCCGCTCCAGGAGCTCGCCGGTCGCCTCCGATGTCCACGTCAGGGTCCGGCCATCCAGCGCCGACGGCTTGCCCAGCAGGCCCGGGCCCAGCACAAACCAGGCCGCATCCTCGATCTCCTGCGAGATGCCGAGGGCGCGGGTCATGGCAGCAGTGGAGGTGGGGGTCATGCCTCCAAATTTACAGGGTCAAGCTGGACGGGCCCCCAACAGCCCCTGGCCCCGGCGCTCCAACGCCGCTACTTGCCGGTGCCGGGACGCTTCCGGCCGAAGGTGAAGTAGCCCACGGGGCCGATGAAGTTGATGAAGGATGCCGCCCGCCAGGCTGCCTTGGGACCGTTTATGAGTGCAGCGGGCCGCTTCGAGATGTCCCGCTGCGCTGCCACCAGCAGGGACACCTGCGCGATGGCCACCAGGATGGTGCCGGCCTTTGCTGAGGGGGACATTTCTTTCCAGGTCTTTTTCTGGGCCATGTTTGCTCCTTGTTTAGGTTTTCAGTTTCCGATGCTTGCTGCTCCTGCGCAACGGGGCGTGCCGGTGCCGGCGCATCCGCCCTCAGGCCGTGAACGGGGCCAAGCGTTGCTTCTGCTCAGGCGTCAGGCGCTGCACGCGCCCCGTGGCCTCGTCCACGAACGCCAGGTGGCTGCTGGCTTTCACGCAGTCCTCCCTGGTGACCGGGTCCTGGATGAGGTAATGGATGTCGAAGCTCGCCCCCTTGACGGCACCGATCCACACCTGCACCACTGCCGGCACGTTCCGGTACTCGAGGGTCCTGACATAGCGGATCTTGTGGTCCACCACCAAAGCCATGGTGCCATCCGGGACGTCATTGAACAGGGAGACGTGCGGATCAACTCCGGGCAACCCGGCACCGCGGGGCGGGCCGAAGGCCGCAATCCGGGCTTCCTCGAGCATCCGGACGATCTGGACGTTGTTGATGTGCCCGTAGGCGTCCATGTCCCCCCACCGCATGGGGACCAGGACCTCGATCCGGCGGCCGGCGCTCAACTGTGCACCGCCGTCGAATCGTCCACCGGGACTTCCCCGGCGTCCGCTCCTGCGAACTGGGACATGTACAGGCGGTAGTACGCGCCCTTGGAGGCGAGGAGGACCTTGTGGTTGCCCTGTTCAACGATCCTGCCGTTTTCCATCACCAGGATGGTGTCGGCGTCGCGGATCGTTGAGAGCCGGTGGGCAATCACAAAGCTGGTGCGGTCCGTGCGGAGCGCGGCCATGGCCTTCTGCACCAGCAGTTCGGTGCGGGTATCAACAGAGCTGGTGGCCTCATCCAGGATGAGCAGGGACGGGTTGGCCACGAAGGCACGGGCAATGGTGATCAGCTGCTTCTCGCCGGCGCTGACGTTGTTGCCCTCTTCATCGATGACGGTGTTGTAGCCCTCCGGCAGGGCCCTGACGAAGCGGTCCACGAAGGTGGCCCTTGCCGCGGCCATCACCTGCTCCTCGGTGGCATCCAGGTTGCCGTAGCGGATGTTGTCGTAAATGGATCCCCCGAACAGCCAGGCATCCTGCAGCACCATGCCCACCTTCGAGCGGAGCTCGGAGCGGCTGAGGTGGGTGATGTCCACGCCGTCCAGCCTGATGGAACCGGAATTGAGCTCGTAGAACCTCATGACCAGGTTGACCAGGGTGGTCTTTCCGGCACCAGTGGGCCCCACGATGGCCACGGTGTTTCCCGGTTCGGCGGTGAAGGAGAGGTTCTCGATCAGCTTCTTGTCCTCGGTGTAGCTGAAGGTGACGTTGTTGAAGTCGACGTGCCCGTCAGTCCTGGCCGGGAGGTGCTCGGTGGCGGTTTCGGCGTCCTGCTCGTCGGCGTCGAGGAACTCGAAGACCCTTTCCGCGGAGGCCACGCCGGACTGCAGCATGTTTGCCATGCCGGCCATCTGGCCCAGCGGCTGCGTGAACTCGCGTGAGTACTGGATGAACGCGGTGGCGTCGCCCAGGGTCATGGATCCGGACGCCACCCGCAGTCCGCCCACCACGGCGATGCCCACGTAGCTGAGGTAGGAGACGAACTGCATGACCGGGAAGATGATGCCGGAGACGAACTGCGCACCGAAGCTGGCCTTGTACAGTTCCTCGTTGCGTTCCTCGAACCGTGCCAGCATGTCCGCGTCGCGGCCGAAGACCCTCACAAGGTCGTGCCCCGAGAAGGACTCCTCGATCTGCCCGTTGAGCGCCCCCGTGTTCTTCCACTGTGCGGCGAAGAGCTTCTGGCTGCGCACGCCGATCATGCCCGCCGCGACTCCGGAGAGGGGAAGGGCAACCAGCGCTATCAGGGCCAGCTGCCAGGACACGATGAACATCATCACCACGATGCCGATGACGGTCAGCAGCGAATTGATGAGCTGGGCGAAGGCCTGCTGCAGCGCCTGCTGGATGTTGTCGACGTCGTTCGTTACCCGGGACAGCACGTCCCCGCGCTGGCGGGTGTCGAAGTAGTTCAGTGGGAGGCGGTTCAGCTTCCGTTCGGTGTCGTCGCGGAGCCGGCGGATTACCTTCATCACGATGCGGTTCAGCACGTAGCCCTGCAGCCAGAGGAAGATGTTGGCCACGAAGTACATCAGCAGGACCACCGCGATGAGCATGCTGAGCTTGTCGAAGTCGATGCCGGTGCCGGGCACCAGTTCCATCCGGGAGACCATGTCCGCAAAGTTGTCCTGGCCCTGCTGGCGCAGCCCGTCCACGAACTGTTCCTTGCTGGCGCCGGCCGGAAGCTGCTTGCCCACCACTCCGGCAAAGATGACGTCCATGGCCTGGCCCAGGATCTTGGGGGCGATGACGTTCAGGACCACGGCGATCACCACCATGCCCACCACCACGTAGATGCCCAGGGCCTCGGGCTTCAGCAGCCCCATCAGGCGCTTGGCGGAGGGCCAGAAGTGCTGGGCTTTCTTGGCGGGCATCCCGCCGAACATGTCGCCGTCGGCTTCGGAGGGCTTGAACTCCTCCTCCACGAAGTCGTCATCCTCGACGGGTTCCTCCGTCAGCTCCGTGCCGCTCGAGTCCCGGGCAGTTGCTGTTGCAGTGACGTCCGTGGAGTCCTTCCTGCGGGCGCTCATGCCATTTCCTCCACGCTCAGCTGGGATTCGACGATTTCCTGGTAGGTGGGCGAGGTTTCCATGAGTTCCTGGTGGGTTCCCCGGTCCACGATGCGTCCGTTGTCCAGCACCAGGATCTGGTCCGCCTCGGTGATGGTGGAGATCCGCTGCGCCACGATGATCACGGTGGCATCGGCGGTGATGCCTTTCAGCGCGGTCCGGAGCCGGGCATCCGTGGCCACGTCCAGTGCGGAGAAGGAATCGTCGAAGAGGTACACCCGGGGCCCGCTCACGAGTGCCCTGGCGATGCAAAGGCGCTGGCGCTGGCCGCCGGAGACGTTGGTTCCGCCCTGGGAGATGCGGGATCCCAGGCCGTTCTTCTTGGCGCGGACAAACTCGTCGCCCTGCGCCACCTGCAGCGCTTCCCACAGTTCCTGGTCAGTGGCCTCGGTTTTTCCGAACCTCAGGTTGTGCTCGATGGTTCCGGAGAAGAGGTATGGACGTTGAGGCACCAGGGCCACGCGCCGGGTGATATCGGCCCGGTCCATCCTGCTGACCGGGACCCCGTCCAGCAAAACCTCCCCCTCGGCGGGATCGTAAAGCCGGGGCAGCAGGGAGAGCAGGGAGGTTTTTCCCGCGCCGGTGGAACCG
Organism: Arthrobacter sp. AK04; assembly: GCF_021129155.1. Taxonomy (GTDB): domain Bacteria; phylum Actinomycetota; class Actinomycetes; order Actinomycetales; family Micrococcaceae; genus Arthrobacter; species Arthrobacter quantipunctorum. The sequence continues at coordinate 8,367 of NZ_JAJOMC010000064.1, read as the reverse complement.
ATAATGGCGATGGTCTGGCCGGGACGGGCCGTGAAGCTGATGTTGCTCAGCACCGGCGACTCGGCACCGGGATAGGCGAAGGTGACGTTCCGGTACTCCACCACGCCGGCCAGCGCGCCCGGCACCTCGGGCCGTTCCGGGTCATGGATGGAGGGCTCGACGTCGAGCAGCTCGCCGATGCGGTCCGCACAGACAGACGCGCGCGGGATCATCATGGCCATGAAGGTGCCCATCATGACGGCCACCAGGATCTGCAGCAGGTACTGCAGGAAGGCGGTCAGGGCACCCACCTGCATCTCGCCGGAATCCACGCGCTGCCCGCCGAACCACAGCACGGCCGCAGTGGACAGGTGGAGGATCATGCCGATGGCAGGGAACATCAGGACGAACAGGGCGCCGATCTTCAGCGAGACATCCGTCAGTTCCTTGTTGGCCTCGCCAAAGCGCTCTGTTTCATACGGTTCCCGGACGAAGGCGCGGACCACCCGGATGCCGATGATCTGCTCGCGCAGCACGGCGTTGATGCGGTCGATCTTTTTCTGCATGGACCGGAACAGCGGCATGAGCCGGACCACCAGGTACCCCACCACCACCGTCAGGAGGGGCACGGAAACCCACACCAGCCAGGACAGGTTGAGGTCCTCGCGCAGCGCCATGATGATGCCGCCGATGCACATGATGGGCGTTGCCACCATGAAGTTCAGCCCCATCAGCACAAGCATCTGCACCTGCTGGACATCGTTGGTGCCACGGGTGATGAGCGTGGGGGCGCCAAAAGCGTTGACGTCCATGGCCGAGAAGCTGGTGACTTTGCGGAAAACCCCGCGCCGCAGGTCCCGGCCTATGGCCATGGCCGTTTTTGAGCCGAAATAGACCCCTGCAATGGCGGTGCCCACCTGGATGAATGCCACCACCAGCATCACCGCGCCCGTCCGCCAGATGAAGCCGGTGTCCCCGCGGGACACCCCTTCGTCGATGATCTGGGCGTTCAGGCTGGGCAGGTACAGCGCGGCGATGGTGGACGCCAGCTGGAACACAATGACGGCCGCGATGTACGGCCTATACGGCCGGGAAAACCGCCGTATGAGGGTGAGGAGCATGCCCACGGGTCCTTAGTGGTGAGTTCGGTGATGGTTCGCAAGAGCAGGAGGCTTAAGTAGTAGCAGCCGGGGCCGACATCCTCAGCTTTCCCACTCTACGAAACTCCTCCCCCTGGCGAAACAGGCCCAGGGAAAGATCATCCGTGGGGATTACCCCTCAGGGTCACCTGCCTGCCGGGGCGAGCTCCGCCGTCGTGCTCTTTTCCCCGGCCCCCGGCTGGATGTCCACCGTGCGCCGGAGGGGCTTCTCCTTAATGAACAGTACGGACACCAGCGCCACAACGGCCACGGCAGCGGAGATCAGGAACACCTCCGCGGTGGCATCCCCGTAGGCGGCCCGCATGATCTCGCGGACGGGTTCCGGCATATGCGCCAGGTCCATGCTGGCGCCGGCCGTGCCTCCTTCAACGGGAATGCCTGCGGTTGCCAGGCCCTGTGTTGCCAGCTCGCTGACGCGGTTGGCCAGGATGGCGCCCAGGACGGAGACGCCGATGGCGCCGCCCACCGACCGGAAGAATGCAACCGAAGCACTCGCCGTGCCGATGTCCGAAGCCCGGACCGTGTTCTGCACCGCCAGCACGAGGTTCTGCATCAGCATGCCCAGGCCGAGGCCCAGCACTGCGGTGAAGACCCCTGCGTGCCAGAGTTCGGTGGTGTGGTCCATGGTGCCGGACAGTCCCAGGCCGCCGATCAGCAGGATGGAACCGGCGATCAGGTATCCCTTCCACTTCCCCGTCCGGCTGATCAGCTGCCCGGAGGCCACTGAACCGACAAGGTTTCCGGCGATCATCGGCAGGGTCAGGAGCCCGGCTTCCGTGGGGCTGGCGCCGCGTGCCACCTGGAAGTACTGGCCCAGGAAGGTGGAGGACCCGAACATAGCGACCCCTACGGCCACGGAGGCGAGGATGGCCAGCGCCGTGGTCCGTTCGGAGATGATCTTGAGCGGGATAATGGGCTGCTCCACCTTGGATTCCACCAGCACCAGCAGGGCCAGCAGGAGGATTCCGCCGCCCACCATGACGGCGGACTGCCAGGAGACCCAGTCATAGTAGGCGGGATTGCCGGCGAAGGAGACCCAGATCAGCAGCAGGCTCACGCCGGAGGTCAGCAGGATGGAGCCCAGCCAGTCGATCTTGGCGGGCCGCCTTATGTGGCTGATTTTGAGGGTGACCTGCAGCAGGATGAGGGCGACGACGGCCAGCGGCACGCAGACGAAGAACGTCCAGCGCCAGCCGAGCGGGCTGTCCACGATGAAACCGCCCAGCAGCGGCCCGCCGGCGGTGCCGACTGCCATGACCGCACCCATGTAGCCGGAGTACTTCCCGCGGTTGCGCGGCGGGATCATGGTGCCGATGATGGCCTGCGACAGTGCCGTGAGCCCCCCCCATGGCCACACCCTGGATCACGCGGGCGCCCAGCAGCAGCGGGATGGTTTCGGACAGGCCCGCCATGACGGAGCCGGCCACGAAGATGATGATGCTGAGCTGGACCAGGACCTTCTTGTTAAAGAGGTCGGCGAGTTTGCCCCAGATGGGGGTGGTGGCGGCGTTGGCCAGCAGCGCGGCGGTAATGACCCAGGCGAAGTCGGTCTGGGTGCCGTGCAGGTCGGACATGATGGTGGGCAGCGCGTTGGCCACGATGGTGCTGCTGAGGATCGCCGTGAAGAAGGCGGCCAGGAGCCCGGTGAGGGCTTCCATGATCTGGCGGTGGGACATCTCCGGCGGAGTGCCTGCGGGTGCGCCGGCCAAGGCGGCGGGGGCGGCTGTTCTTGCCATGGGTCTCTCCTAAGCGGTGGTTGTGATGGTGCCGGCCGCCGTTGCCCGGGCTGATTGTTTGAGTGATTCGGTGAGCTTGTGCAGGATTCTGGCCGTAGTGCCGGCGTCTTCCTCGCTCCAGTCGCGCAGGTAGTCCTGCAGGACTGCCGTCCGCTGGTGTTCGATGCTTCGGAGTTTTTCCGCTCCCAGGGGCGTCAGGGCAACCAGCTGGGCCCGGCCGTCGTCGGGGTCCTGCCTGCGGATCACCAGCCCATGCTCCTCTAGGTCGGCGATGTGCCGGCTGAGCACCGGCGCGCTGACGCCCAGCCGCTCGGCCAGGCGCGTGGCCCGGGTCTCTCCTTCGCCCACGAAGCGCAGTACGCCCTGCAGCGCCACCCCGGTGTCCTGCCCGCGCACGCTGGCGGTGGCGATACACCGCACCGCGCGCTGGAGGTCGAAGATCTGGTACACAAGGTCGGCTGCCGTATCCGGCGCTACTGCCATGGTCGATCGACTCCTCAGTTGTTTGCCTGAAGCAACTATATCCCCAAAGTTGTTGCTTTGGGAAACTAACCGCTTGAGGGGCTGAACGCGACAAGGCCCCAGCTCTGTGCGAGCCGGGGCCTCAGGGGGACCAAGGTCAGGAGGAGGTGCTGGTCAGTCCGCCAGGTGCGTGGGGGCAAACATCTTCAGCAGGGTTTCCACCACGACGACGTTTGGCCCGTCCGCAGCGAACCCCGCCTTTAGCGCGTCCCCCACATCCGCCGGCGCCACCTTGACGGCAGGCACGCCGAACGCCTCGGCAAGCTTGACGAAGTCCGGGCGGGCCAGCTCCGTGGCTGTGGCTTTACCGAAGGCGCCCACCATGTATTCGCGAAGGATGCCGTAGCCGCCGTCGTCCACAATCAGCCAGGTGACCGGAACGTTGTGCTGCTTCGCCGTGGCGAGTTCAGAGATCGAATACATCGAGGATCCGTCGCCGGATACTGCCAGTACTCGGGCAGAGCCAGCGGGCCTGCCCACCGTTTCGAGCCCCACGGCCGCGCCGATGGCCGCGGGGAAGCCGAAGCCCAGCCCGCCGGCTCCCTGGGCTGAATGGAACTGGCCCTCGCGGGCGTCCCAGCAGCTCCAGCCCCAGTAGGCCGCAATGGTCATGTCCCAGAAGGTCTGCATGTCCGCCGGCACCGCCTCGCGGATGTCCGCCATGAACTTCAGCTCCTTGGCCAGGTCCTGCGATTCCAGCCGTGCGCGGACCTTCGCCAGGGATTCGCTGACCAGGTTTTCCGGTGACGTGCCGTGCCAGCTGGGCACGGTCCGGCCAGCCCCAGCCTCCAGGGCTTCATCAAGGGCGGCGAGCGCCTGGCCTGCGTCTGCCCGGATGCCCAGCCCGGGCCGGTTGGACTCCAGGACCCTGGGTTCGGCATCGATCTGGATGATCCGGCCGCGGGGCTCGAACGTGAAGTAGTTGGAGGTGACCTCGCCCAGGGACGAGCCGATCACCACCAGGACGTCCGCGTCCTCCATGAGATCGGTCATGTAGCGGTCCTCGATCCAGGACTGCAGCGACAGCTCATGGTTCCAGGGGAAGGCGCCGTTTCCGCCCGGAGTGCAGATCACGGGCGCGCGAAGCTTCTCGGCAATCGAGAGCAGGGACTTTTCGGCCCGGCCCCGCCGAGTGCCGCCGCCGGCAATGATGGCCGGACGTTCCGCGGACTGAAGCCACTTCACCGCCTCCCGGACCAGTTCCACACGGGGCGGGTTGTCAGCCGCCTCCGCAAGCGCATCCTCCACCGGGGGCACCATGATGGGATCAAGCAGGACGTTCTGCGGGATCTCCAGCCAGACGGGGCCCTGGGGCGAGGAGATCGCCTCGGTCCAGGCGTCCTGGATGGCAGACGGAATGCCGGACGCGTGCTGGATCAGCCGCTGGCTCTTGGTGACGTTCGCCGCCGAGGCTTTCTGGTCATCGAGCTGGTGCAGCATACCCTTGCGGCGCGCGCCGAGCCCTTCGAGCGGGATCTGGCTGGCCACCACAACCATGGGAACTCCCGTGGCATAGGCTTCCTGCAGCCCGGCCAGGGACGTCAGCGCGCCGGGCCCGGTGGACAGGAACAGGACTCCCACCTCGCCCGTCGCCCGGGAATACCCGTCCGCGGCGAACGCACTGTTGTTCTCCACCCGGGAGGAGACGAACTGCAGGTTCCCGCGGCCCATCGCATCAAAGAGGCCCAGGGCGTGCTGGCCCGGGATGCCAAAGACGGTCTTGGCGCCCAGCGCCTCGAGGGTTTCGACGACGAGGTCCCCGCCGTTGCGCACGCCCGTACTGTTTGGTGCGGGCGCGGCAGCCGCACCCGCAGTGGCGTCGCCCACCGTTACTCCTTGCCTGCCGGAGCGAAACCTGCCGGGCGGCGGGCTTCCTGGCCGAGCGCCTGGGCGGCGTATCCGGTGGCCGCTCCGAAGCGGTCCCCCGCCACGGCGTTGTCAGCCATCAGCGTCACCAATTCAAAGGCCACGTGGCTGGCGGCGACGCCGGTGATTTCGGCGTGGTCATAGGCGGGGGCAACCTCCACCACGTCCGCTCCCACCAGGTTCATGCCGCGGAAGCCGCGGATGATTTCGAGCAGCTCGCGGCTGGTAATGCCACCGGCCTCGGGGGTGCCGGTGCCCGGGGCGTGGGCGGGGTCCAGGACGTCGATGTCCACGGAGATGTACAGCGGGCGGTTGCCGATCCGGTCGCGGACCTTGGCTACGGTTTCCAGGACGCCCTGGCAGTAGACGTCAGCGGAGGTGACGATGCCGAACCCAAAGCGGTGGTCGTCGTCGAGGTCCTTTTTGCCGTAGAGCGGCCCGCGGGTGCCGACGTGGCTGATGGCTTCCGTGTCCAGGATGCCTTCCTCGACGGCGCGGCGGAACGGAGTGCCGTGGGTGTACTCGGCGCCGAAGTAGGTGTCCCAAGTATCCAGGTGCGCATCGAAGTGGAGCATGGCGATGGGCTCTCCGGCTCGCTCGGCGGCGGCTCGAAGGAGTGGCAGGGCGATGGTGTGGTCACCGCCAAGGGTCACCAGCCTGCTGCCGCCTGCGGTCAGGTCCAGGGCGTTCTGCTGGATGGTTTCGATGGCCTCGTTGATGTTGAACGGGTTGACGGCCATGTCCCCGGCGTCGGCCACCTGGATGTTTTCGAATGGGCTGACGTCCCACGCCGGGTTGTAGGGGCGCAGCAGCCGGCTTGCTTCACGAACGTGGTTGGCCCCGAAGCGGGCACCCGGGCGGTAGGAGACGCCGGAGTCGAAAGGGACGCCCACCACTGTGACGTCGGCTTTGGCAACCTGGTCCAGGCGCGGAAGGCGGGCATACGTGGCAGCTCCCGCGTAGCGGGGAATACGGGATGAATCGATAGGGCCAAGGTTGCCGTTGGCTTCGATGCGCAGCTCTTCCAAGGGAGGCCTCTCCTTCAAGGAGTTGAGGGACTGATGTGACTGCCATCATACATCTTGTTTCTCATTGTGCACCATCTGTTTACCAATTGAGCTGTTCCAGGCACCTGGTCCGTCCATGCCTGCGCGCTCCTCCCCGGTTACTCCCGCCGCCGACCCGAGCCCTCCCACCTCATTCCCAGAATTCTGGCCCTCATCGTCACGACGGACTCGGCGCACGGCAGGTAACTGGGAAGGAACGCACACCACAGCAAGGAAGAAGTGTCCACATAGGGCAGGCACTCGGTTCCCCTACGGCAGCTTCGGCGATCAGATGGCGATGTGGACATTCTTGAGTATCTGCAAAAGGCCGGCGGAGTTGCGCGATCTGCCCAACTCCTCCATGCCGGATTCTCGCGCCGGGACTTGCTGCGGCTCAGGGAGTCCGGAGCCAACCAGCCCAGGCGCGGGGTTTTTGTCCTGCCGGGCTGCGACGAGGACTACCAGTCGGCAATCAAGTACAACGGCCGGCTCAGCTGTGCCAGTGCCGCCGCCCACTATGGGCTCTGGCTGAGGCAGCAACCTGCAAGGCTCCACCTGGCCTGCAACCATGGCCATGGCAGCGGCTTCGTCCGCCACCGCACAATCAGGTTCGACGGGCATCCGTTCGTGCCGGTAGCCGCAGTGGAAGATGTAGCCCTGCATGCGTTGGGATGCCTCCCGCCGCCGGCGTCCACCGCGATGGCGACGTCGGCCATCCGGCTGCACGGCGTCCCCCTTGACCTGCTCAAAGCCCAACTCCGCGGGGACCGCTCCCGCCCGGTCCTGCGGGCACTGCGGGACCTCGACCTCCGGGCGGAGTCCATCGTTGAGGTGGATGCCCAACATCTGTTCCGAACCAACAGCATCGGATACGAAGCCCAGGTAGTCCTGCCCGGCATTGGGCGGGTGGATTTCCTGCTTGCCGGCTTCCTGATCGTGGAAATTGACGGCTTCGCGTTTCACTCAAAACGCGCGGACATGCTGAGGGACCGCCAAAGGAACAACGCCTCCACGCTCACCGGCTATGCCGTCCTCCGCTATATGCCCGAGCACATCTGGTTCAACCCGGAGCAAGTATTGACGGAAATCAGGGCCGTGCTGAATGCCAGCCCCGGACGTTCCTTCCCAGTTTGACGCTGCCCGTCACGTTGCAGGCACGGAATTGCAGGGAACCTGGCGAAGGAAGCCAACAGCGCTGGCCACAAACCGGGCAGGAAGGTACGGCGGCTCGGGAGTGAAGTAGTTACCGGCTGGCGGCCGGAACCAGGACCCAGAGAACCTCAACGGGCTTGTCGGTGGGGTTGATCCACGTGTGCGGCTCACGGCCCGGGAAGGTGACGGTGTCCCCGGCACTGAGGTCGTATTCCTCGTTGGTGAGGATCAGCCGGATGTCGCCTTTGATCACGTGGAGGACGTCAACGTCGCAGTCCACGGCGTAGAGCTCGGATTCGCCGCGGCCGTGTGGTTCGATGCAGGCCTGGATGATCTGGACGCGCCGTTCCGAACGCGCCGTGAGGAGCCGCTCCACGATCCCCTGGCCGCCCAGCGAGATCCGCGGCCCGTCATTGCGCTTGGTCAGGTGCGTTTCGGGCGCCGCGAAAAGGTCGCCGATGGAGACGGAGAGGACCTGGCACAGCGTGACCAGGGACGCCACGGACGGGGACGTAAGGTCCCGCTCCACCCTGCTGAGGAACCCCTTGGTCAGCCCCGTCGCGTCAGCAACCTGCTCAATGGTCAAGCGCTGTGACTGCCGGGCGGCCCGGATCCTCGAGCCGATGGCCACCGGAACGTTGCTCGGCTCAACTGGCAGTGCCTTCATCTACGAACCTTTCATGGCCGGCAGCCCGGCTCCACTTTGGAGCAATACTAATGGCCTGCCCCTTCTGTGACGCCTCATTGCACGCGTGGCCTGCACCTGCCAGGCCCCGGCAGGCCAGGACAACAGCAGCAGAGGAGCACGACGGGGGGGGGCCCCCCCCCGCCGGGGGGGGGCGGGGGGGGGGGGGGGCCGGGGTGTGTGGGGGGGGGGGGGGGGGGGGGGGGGGGGCCGGGGCGGGG
>NZ_JAJOMC010000063.1 GCF_021129155.1 Arthrobacter sp. AK04 | reverse complement strand
AACAGTCGATCTCGCGTACTTCCGGGTCTCCGCTGAAACATCGCTTAAATGCGGCACGGTCGTTGCAACTCCCAAAATCTATGGGTGTTGCAACGACCGCTAGAACTCAAGCCTCAGGTGACCAGCCCGCCGTCGTTAATTCCCGCAAGAGTTTTTGTCCAGATATGCAGCCTTCCGGACCGCGGAAGTCGCCGTTTCTGGACAAAAACTCCCCGGGGTCTAGCTGTGTTCTGTGCCGGTGGGCTGCCAGGCGCCAGTTACCAGGTAGGTGACCTTCTGGGCCACTGAAACCCCATGGTCCGCAAAGCGTTCGAAGTAGCGGCTGGCGAGGGCAACGTCCACCGTGGTGGCGGGCGATTCCTTCCACTCAGGTGCTGCGATGGCCTTGAAGACGCTGAGGTGGAGGTCGTTGATGGCCGTGTTGGCCTTCAGGATGTCCCTTGCCACCTCAAGGTCGCGGGTTTCCAGGAGGACAGTCAGCTTGTCCGCGATTTCCTGGTCCAGTTCGGCCATGCGCTTGAAGGTGCCGGTCATGGACGCCGGAATCACGGTGGACGGGTAGCGCAGGCGTGCCAGCTGGGCAATGTGCCGGGCAAGGTCGCCCATGCGCTCCAGCGATGCGCTCATCCGCAGCGATCCGACAATCATCCGCAGGTCGCTGGCCACCGGCCCCTGCAGCGCCAGGATGTCGATGGCGCGCTCGTCGAGGCTGTTCTGCAGGAAGTCGATGCGGGCATCCGCAGCGATGACGTCCTGCGCCAGGTCCACATCCGCCACTTCGAAGGACGTGGTGGCCTTGTCCATCGCTTCGCTTACCAGCCGGGAGATCTCCACGAGCTGGTCACCGACCTGGGTCAGCTCTTCCTGAAAAACCTTACGCACGTGGGCGTCCTTTCCTTGTAACTCCCGCCAGCCACGGTCCGGGCAGCGGGAATCGCGTCGCCAATCGGCACTCCAACTAGCTACTGTGCCAGCGCCGGGTGAACGGCGAGGCCCTTGAAGGTGAACGTTAGTTGAACCGTCGCAGGAGGAGGCCTGGACGCGCCGAACAGCGTCTTCCAGAGCATAAGGTGGAGCTGTGGATCCTATGTTCATCGGCCTGGTGGCCGGCCTCGTCGGCCTGGCGCTCGGTACGTTCGGCGTGCTCGCCTACCGGGTCAGCGAGCGGCAGCGGCGGCTCCTGGACGTGGACGCCGAAGAACCGGCGCTGCCGCCAGGCGCCGCCGAGGTGCTGGCCGTCGTCGGCCGTGCCTTTGTGGTGGTGGACGCCGTGGACGGCGTGGTCCGTGCCAGCCCGGCAGCCTACGCGTACGGCCTGGTCCGCGGCCATACTGTGGTCCACAGGGAACTGCTGGACATGACGGCCGGCGTCCGGAGGGACGGTGTCATCCTGGAGAAGCAACTGGAGCTTCCCCGCGGCCCCCTCGGCCAGGGAACCATCATCGTCCAGGTCCGGGCCGCGATGCTCGGGGAGGAATACATCCTGCTGCTTGCGGATGACCGCACCGAGATCACCCGGACGGAAGAGATCCGGAACGACTTCGTAGCCAACGTTTCCCATGAGCTGAAGACCCCCGTTGGTGCCATCTCCCTGCTCGCCGAAGCCCTTGAGTCCTCGGCGGATGACGAACTGGCCGTCCGGCGCTTTGCCAAACGCATGCACAAGGAATCAGGCAGGCTGGCCGCACTGGTGCAGGACATCATCGAGCTGTCCAGGCTGCAGGGGGCCAGTGTGGCCCAGCAGGGCAGGCCGGTCGACGTCAATGCCGTCATAGCCGAGGCTGTGGACCGGTCGCAGCTTCCGGCGGAGAGCAAGAACATCCGGATCGTCGTGGGAGGGCGGACGGAGGCGAAAGTCTTCGGCGACCAGGACCTGCTGGTGACCGCGCTCCGGAACCTGATCGACAACGCCATCCGCTACTCCCCGGAAAACACCCGGGTGGGGATCGGCGTGCGCAGCAGGGAGGGCCTGGTCTCCATTTCTGTGACGGACCAGGGCGAGGGGCTCAGCCCCGAGGACCAGGAACGCGTGTTTGAACGCTTCTACCGGGTGGATTCGGCACGCTCGCGCCATACCGGCGGCACGGGCCTGGGCTTGAGCATCGTCAAGCACGTCGCGTCCAACCACGGCGGCGAGGTAACCCTGTGGTCCCAGCCCGGGCAGGGATCCACCTTCACCCTCCGGCTTCCCGAAATGGAAGGCCAGGACGGCGGGGAACAACAGGAAGCCGCCGCAGCCGCCCCGGCACCGGCCCGGCACAGCCTGGAAGAGCCACCTGTCACCCAAGGACCCGGCGCCGCCGGCGCAACAGAACGAGGAGCAAAAGCTTGAGCAGGATCTTGATTGTCGAGGATGAGGAGTCGTTCAGCGATCCCCTCTCCTACTTGCTGGGCAAAGAAGGATTCGAAGTGGAGGTCGTGGACAACGGCTTGGACGCCATCACAGAATTCGACCGGAACGGCGCGGACCTGGTGCTGTTGGACCTGCAGCTTCCCGGACTCTCCGGCACGGAAGTGTGCCGCCAGCTCCGCCAGCGGTCCAGCGTCCCGGTGATCATGCTGACAGCCAAGGACGCCGAAATCGACAAGGTGGTGGGCCTGGAGCTTGGCGCCGACGACTACGTCACCAAGCCCTACTCCTCCCGCGAGCTCGTCGCGAGGGTAAGGGCAGTGCTGCGGCGCCAGGGCGAACCGGAGGAGCTCGTCTCTTCCACCGTGCAGGCGGGCCCGGTCCGGATGGACATTGAACGCCACGTTGTCAGCGTTGGCGGGGAACAGGTGCTGCTGCCGCTGAAGGAGTTTGAGCTCCTGGAAATGCTGCTGCGCAACTCCGGCCGCGTGCTCACCCGGGGGCAGCTGATCGACCGCGTGTGGGGTTCGGACTATGTGGGGGACACCAAGACCCTGGACGTCCACGTCAAAAGGCTGCGCGGAAAGATCGAGCCGGATCCTTCAGCGCCGCGGTTCCTGGTGACCGTGCGGGGCCTGGGGTACAAGTTCGAGCCGTAAGCACGCAGTTCCCGGCAGCTGCCGGACCGGCAGAAACTGGCGGCGAATGGCAAACAAAAGGAGGGGCCGCCAGGCCTCTCCTTTTGTTTGCTTCAATGCTTGGCGGTCAGCCCTGCCGGCTAGTGGCCGTCGCCCCCGGCGGCTTCTTCGGATTCCGACGGCGACGGGCTGGCGGAGGTGGGCGCAGGAGTGCTTCCGGCCGGCAGGTACTCCTGGTACTCCGGCAGCGTGGTATCCAGCACAGGAACCTTCACCGTGTTGCTGACGTTGGTGCCGTCTTCGCTGATCTCGACGTCGACGAGCGAACCCGGGATTCCTCCGGTGGTGCTGAGGATGGCTTCGTCGGAGCTCTCGTTAAGCAGGGTGTAGTCGTTGGCCTTGACCGGAATTTCGGTCTGCGACCCTTCCGCACCGTTGACCGTGAGGGTCACGTCCTGGGAGGAGGAGTTGTAGACGGCCCCGATCAGGCGGCCCGGCTGGTCCTCGCCTGCGGAGACGATCAGGATGTTGCGGAGCTCCAGCGGACCGAGGTCGGCGATGATGCCGTCAGACGCCTGGTACCGGGCGGTCGTCTGCTGGGAATTGGTGTACCCGCAGCCCGAGGTCAACAGGCCTACGCCAAGGGCGGCTGCCGTCAGTGCCAGTTTGCCGCGCTGGGCCCGGGTCATCGCAGTGAAACGCACGTCGCGTACTCCTCAAGAGTCTTGAAACATTAATCACGCATAGCCTATCCGCAAAGCACGCCAAACGAGGATTCGGCGCTGTCACATCACCCTTCCGTCAGCCCGCTGTATGCACTATTATCTGCGTTCGTCAAGGGGGTGAGGGGGTCTGATTAGGCCCATTTTCCGCGTATTTCTGCGGTTCCCGGCCCTCTTCCCGGCCGGTCATATGCCTGAATCGTGATAAACTGGTCAGCGGGAAAGGGGAAATGTCCACATGGTATTTGAGGTCGGCGAGACAGTAGTTTACCCTCACCACGGTGCTGCGAAGATTGAAGAAATCAAGATGCGCACCATCAAGGGCGAAGAGAAAATGTATCTCAAGCTCAAGGTGGCCCAGGGTGATCTGACCATTGAAGTTCCAGCAGAGAACGTTGACCTTGTTGGGGTTCGGGACGTAGTGGGCAAGGAAGGCCTGGAGCACGTATTTGATGTGCTTCGTGCTGAGTTCACGGAAGAACCCACCAACTGGTCACGTAGGTACAAGGCAAATCTGGAGAAGCTTGCTTCCGGTGACGTCATCAAGGTTGCCGAGGTCGTCCGCGACCTGTGGCGCCGCGATCACGACCGGGGCCTTTCCGCAGGCGAAAAGCGAATGCTGGCCAAGGCCCGGCAGATTCTGATTTCAGAACTGGCGCTGGCTGAGAAGACCGACGAGGAGAAGGCTGCAAGCGTTCTCGACGAGGTCCTGGCTTCCTAAGAATTGAACCCCGGTGTCACCCAAGTGGCGCCGGGGCTTCTTTTTGCCCAAAATCATGCCCCTGAAGATTCACCCGCCGGTGTTCAGGCCCCGGCGGCCCGCAGGGACGTAGGCTAGTCCGCATGAGCGAAACACCCACCCGCCCGGTCACCGCAGTGATCCTGGTGGCAGCAGGTTCAGGGCAGAGGCTGGGCTACGGCATCCCGAAAGCAGCGGTCCCGCTGGGCGGTGAACCAATCCTGATGCATGCCCTTCGCGGCATTGTCGCGTCCGGAACCGGCAGCCAGGTGTGCGTCGCGCTGCCCCCCGGAGAGGACACGCTCCGCCGGCTGTGCGAGGATTTCCGGCAGGAACTGGCGGACGGCGGTCCGCTCCTTTCCATTGTGGATGGCGGCGCCACCCGGGCAGATTCCGTCCGCGCCGGGATGGCCGCTTTGATGGAAGGTATTGAAGCTGTGCTGGTGCACGACGCCGCCCGCGCCCTCACACCCGAATCCGTCTTCCACCGCGTCACCGACGCCCTTGCTGCCGGCGCCGCAGCCGTCATTCCCGCCGTCGCGGTAGTGGACACCGTCAAGACCGTCGCTGCCACCACGGGGAAGGACACCAGCCTGGCGCCGGAGGTTGTGACCGGAACAGCGCCCCGGGAGGAACTCCGTGCGGTGCAGACGCCCCAGGGGTTCCACCTTGGGACGTTGCTGAAAGCACACGAGGCTGCGCGCACCCTGGACCAGAAAAGCTCAGCAGCCATCACCGATGACGCAATGCTCGTGGAAATGCTCGGGATCCCGGTCCACGTTGTGAGGGGGTCCACCCAGTCGCTGAAAATCACCACCCCGCTGGACCTGATCTTCGCCGAAGGGCTCCTGGAGGGTCCGCTGGGTGCGCGCTGGGTGGAAGGCTAGCAATGGAACGTGCCGAAATGATCATCCCCCGCACCGGCATTGGCCTGGATGTGCACGCCTACGCCGCCGAGGACCAGCCCCGTCCGCTATGGCTTGGCGGGCTGCTGTGGCCGGGCGAGCGCGGCCTCGCAGGGCACTCGGACGGTGATCCCGTAGCGCATGCGGCCGCGGATGCGCTGTTCTCCGCCGCAGGACTGGGTGACCTGGGCACGCACTTCGGGACGGACCGGCCCGAGTTCGCCGGCGCCGCGGGAACCACGCTGCTGGCCGAGGCTGCGCGGATTGTCCGCGCAGCCGGGTTTGAGATCGGCAACATCGCAGTCCAGTTCGTTGCCAACCGGCCCAAGTTCGGTCCGCGCCGGGAGGAATCGCAGCAAGTCCTGAGCGATGCCGCCGACGCGCCGGTGAGCGTCACGGCAACCACCAGCGACCACCTTGGATTCACGGGCCGGGGCGAAGGCATCTCGGCGGTGGCCACCGCTCTGGTGTATCCGAGGCCGCCCCTTCCCATCAGCTAATCTGGAGCGGTGACCCTGCGCTTCTATGACACTGCCTCCGCCGAAGTCCGGAACTTCGTGCCCCTCGTCGAGGGCAAGGCCAGCCTCTATTACTGCGGGGCCACCGTGCAGGGCATGCCCCACGTGGGCCATATCCGCTCGGCCATTGCTTTCGACCAGCTCACCCGCTGGCTGGCCTACCGCGGGTTCCGGGTCACGGTGGTCCGGAATGTCACGGACATCGACGACAAGATCCTGGCCAAGTCCGAGGCCTCCTTCGCCCAGGGTTTCCAGCCGGAACCAGGGGAGGTGCGTGAAGAGGAATGGTGGGCCCTGGCCTACCGCTACGAGCAGGAGTTCCTCAAGGCCTACGACACCCTGGGTGTCTCCCGGCCCACATACGAGCCACGCGCCACCGGACACATCCCCGAGATGCACGCCCTCATCCAGCAGCTGATCGACCGCGGCCACGCCTACCCTGCCCCGGACGGCTCGGGAGACGTCTACTTTGATGTGCGTTCCTGGAGCAAGTACGGCGCACTGACCCGGCAGGACATCGACGATATGCAGGCGGCCCCGGACGTTGAGGCCCAATTCAGCAACAGGAAAAAGGACCCGCGCGACTTTGCGCTGTGGAAGGGCTCCAAGGAAGGAGAACCGACGACGGCGAGCTGGGCCTCCCCGTGGGGCGCCGGCCGGCCGGGCTGGCACCTGGAATGCTCCGCGATGGTGACCAAATACCTCGGCACCGAGTTCGATATCCACGGCGGCGGCCTTGACCTGCGCTTCCCGCACCACGAAAACGAGATGGCCCAGTCCCAGGCCGCCGGCCACCCGTTCGCCAGCTTCTGGATGCACAACGGCATGGTGACCTACGAGGGCGAAAAGATGTCGAAGTCCATCGGCAACACCATCAGCCCCGCTGAAATGCTGGAAGTGGCCTCCCCCCGTGTGGTCCGCTACTACCTGGGCCAGGCACACTACCGCTCCGTCCTGGACTACCGCCCCACCTCCCTGCAGGAGGCAGCGGCCGCCGTCGAACGCGTTGACGGGTTCATCAGCCGTGCGGTGCGGGCGCTGTCCGGCGGCGTCGATTACAGCTTCGCCACCTACGGGACGGTGCCGGAACAATTCGAACGCGCCATGGACGAGGACCTCAACGTGCCGCAGGCCCTGGCCGTGCTTCATGAAACGGTCCGGTCCGGCAATACTGCTTTGACCGAAGGGAAGCTGGAGGAAGCGCGGCAGGCCCTGCACCACGTCCATGACATGCTTCGCGTTCTGGGCCTGAACGACGTCGCTTCCGGCTCCGTGGCGGACACGCGGGAATCAGCTGCGCTGTCAGTCCTCATAGAAGCCCAGCTCGCAGCCCGCGCCGCAGCCCGCGCCGATAAAGACTGGACCGCCTCGGACGCCATCCGGGACACCCTGGCCGCCGCCGGAGTGGTTGTGGAGGACGGACCGGAGGGTCCCACCTGGAGCCTGAAGCGGGACTGACCGTGCAGTCCACAAGCAACCGCGGAGCCCGGAGCAGGCGATTTTTCCTGGTTCAGTAGACTGGTAGGCAGACTCAGTCAACACAATCAAGGGTGGAACACAATGGCCAACAATGGTCGCCGATCGGTTAAAGCGAAGAAGGGCCCAACCATCGGGACCGGTGGCCACGGCCGCAAGGCCCTGGAAGGCAAGGGCCCCACGCCCAAAGCGGAGGACCGCCCCTACCACAAGGCGCACAAGGCCAAGCAGCTCTCGGAGCGCTCCGCAGCAAAGCGCAACCCGGGTGCCCGCAGTGCGGGAGCGGCCAAGTCCGGACCCAAGGGCCGCGCCACCGAGGAAGTCGTCACCGGCCGCAACTCGGTAGTGGAGGCGCTCCGCGCCGGCATCCCGGCCAAGGCGCTGCACGTCGCCATCCGCATCGAGATGGACGATCGCGTCAAGGAATCCCTGAAGCTCGCCGCTGAACGCGGCATCCCGCTGATGGAAACCGGCAAGCCCGAACTTGACCGGATGACCGATGACGCCGTGCATCAGGGCCTGGTGCTGCAGATTCCGCCGTACGACTACCAGGATGCCTACGAACTGGCTGAAGAAACGGTTGACAAGTGGAAGAAGGGCCATGTCAGCAACGCGCCACTCTTCGTGGCGCTGGACGGGATTACCGATCCCCGCAACCTCGGCGCCATCATCCGCTCGGTTTCCGCCTTTAGCGGCCATGGCGTCATCGTCCCCGAACGCCGCTCCGTGGGTGTGACCGCCTCGGCCTGGAAGACCAGTGCCGGCGCCGCGGTCCGCGTGCCCGTGGCCCGGGCATCGAACCTCAACAACGCGCTGAAGCAGTTCAAGAACATGGGGATCTTCGTCCTGGGCCTGGACGGCGACGGCGATGTTTCCCTGCCTGACCTGACGCTTGCCACCGAACCCGTGTGCATCGTGGTGGGCTCGGAGGGGAAGGGCCTCAGCAGGCTGGTCCGCGAGAACTGCGACCAGATCGTGTCCATCCCCATTGACTCCGCGATGGAATCGCTGAATGCCTCCATGGCCGTGGGCATCTCGCTCTACGAGGTCTCCCGGCAGCGGGCAGCCAAATAGGAGCCGGCGGGTACTGCCCACTGCAGTGCCCGCTTCGCTGAGCAGTACCCGGCGCAACCAAGGCGTTTGGGCAGGTCACGTGCCGCTGGCGGCTAATATTTAGGTGATGGTCATGCCGCTCTTCGACACTGCTTCCACCATGGACGCCTCCACGGCCGTTCCGCTCGGTGTGAGTGTTCCGCGCGCTGATTCGGGGGGCTCACGCCACCGGGCAGGCGGGCGTGCCAACGTGGCCTGCTATGCGCCGGGCATCTCCAGCCTGGAAATCGCGTATATCGCCCCTGGCGGGGAGTGGAAGCTGCAGTCGCTGCCCAACGTTACGCATGGGGTCCACCACGGGATCGTTGAGGACCTGCCGTACGGATCGCGCTATGGTTTCCGTGCGGCGTCCAGCGAGCAGTCGCTGCCTTTTGCCGTGCCCACCGCGGACGTTGATGACGACGGCGGCCAGCCGCTGCTGCTTGATCCGTACGGCAGGGCCGTGGACCAGCGCGATGGGTTCCTGACCAGCGTGCGCATGGCGGGGGACTTCGACTGGGGAACAGATGAACGCCCCAGGCTGCCGTGGCGCAATACGATCATCTACGAGGCACATGTCCGCGGACAAAGCATGCTCCACCCGGATGTTCCGGAGGAACTGCGCGGCACGTACGCCGGGATGGCCCACCCTGCCATCATCGAGCACCTCACCAGCCTGGGAATCACGTCGGTCCAGCTGCTGCCGGTGCACTTCCACCTGGATGAACCCCACCTGCAGGACCTGGGACTGACCAATTACTGGGGCTACAACACGGCGGCTTTCTTCTCCCTGCACCCCGGTTACGCCACCCGGGCAGCGCAGGAAGCCGGCCCGCAGGCCGTCCAGGACGAGTTCAAGGGAATGGTTAAACTCCTCCATGCCGCAGGGCTGGAAGTCATCCTCGACGTGGTCTATAACCACACAGCCGAGGGCGGTCCTGACGGACAGACCATCAGCTTCCGCGGGCTGGGGGAGCAGGCGTACTACCGGACGGACGGACACGGAAAGTACGTGGACACCACTGGCTGCGGAAACAGCCTGAACTTCGGTGAACCACGCGTGGTCCAGATGGTCCTGGACTCCCTTCGGTACTGGGTGGATGAGTTCCACATCGACGGCTTCCGCTTCGACCTCGCCGTGACGTTGTGCCGGAACGCTTCCAACGACTTCGACCCCCGGCACCCGTTCCTCGTCGCCATCGCTGCGGATCCCGTCCTTTCGGACGTCAAACTGATTGCCGAGCCTTGGGATGTGGGCTATGGCGGCTGGCAGACCGGGCGGTTCCCGGGCGGCTGGGTTGACTGGAACGACCACTTCCGGGATGCGCTCCGGTCCTTCTGGCTCGCTGACCGGGCTGCCCTGGAAACGGGGGGCCACGGCGGTTCCCTGGCCAAGCTCGCGGACGGCCTGTCCGGCTCCGCGGCCCTCTTCCAGGCCTCCGGCCGCTCCCGCCTGGCGTCGGTCAATTTCATCACCTCCCACGACGGCTTCACGCTCAATGACCTCGTCTCGTTCGACCGCAAGCACAATGAGGACAACGGCGAGGAGAACAGGGACGGGCACGGGGACAACCGCAGCTTCAACCATGGCGTCGAAGGCCCCACCGAGGACGGCGCCATCCTGGCTAAAAGGGCCCAGTCCCGCCGCAATCTGATGGCGTCGCTGCTCATCTCCCTGGGCGTGCCCATGATCACTGCCGGCGATGAACTGGCGCGCACCCAGCAGGGAAACAACAACGCCTACTGCCAGGACAACCCCATCGCCTGGCTGGACTGGACCCGCACTCCGGAATCCCACGAAATGCTCCGCAGCACCAAACGCTACATCCGGCTGCGCAAGGAGTTCCTCGCCGCGCAGCCCCACGACTTCCCGGTCCGGGACGAGCAGTCATACCTCCACTGGTTCGACCAGGACGGCCATCCCATGTCCATGGAACGCTGGAACGATCCCCACCACCGGGTGGTGCAGCTCCTGCTCGGATCCGACAATGGCGCCCTCGCCGGCCTGATGGTGGTGAACGGCAGCAACTCCGACGTCCGGATCACCCTGCCCCGGGTCACTGCAGAAGGCACCCACCCGCAGATGTTCGAGCTCCGCCTGACCACCTCGCCGCTGCACGACCTGCGCCAGGGCGGCCGGGTTGCCTCCGGCGAAAAGGACCTCGTCGAGGCCCATTCCATCAGCATCTACCGCACCTAGCTCTATCGACCTAACTCCCGGGACAACAAGAATGCGCAACCGCTCCATCCTGCCCTTGCTGCTAACCGGCCTGGTGGTACTGGCCCTGTTTGCTTTCGGCGGCAACGGGTTCCTGGGCCAGCTGACCGAAAGTACGACGCCGGAGGCCGCCTCCACAGCCGAGCCTGCGCCGGGTGCCGCTTCCGGAACGCCGGCGGCACCTGCTCCGCCCGCGCCGGCGCCGGAGAACCCTTCCGGGCTGCCGGAGGTCCGTGAGTCTGCGCTTCCGGCCGAGGGCCGCAAAATACTCAACCTGATCCGAGCCGGGGGACCGTACCGCTACAGCCAGGACGACCAGACGTTCGGCAACTTCGAACGCATCCTGCCGCGGCGGGACAGGGGCTACTACCGGGAGTACACCGTGCCAACCCCTGGCGAACCGGACAGGGGCGCACGCCGCATCGTGGCCGGCGCCGGCGGCGACAAGTACTACACCGACGACCATTACGAGTCCTTTAAGTTCATCGCGGAAGGCAGCTGAGCAACCATGAAGATCTATTCCGGTGACACCTGGACCCTGGAGGAACTGCAGGAGCAGGTGGCCGACACCGGCCGCCGCAGCCTGGTGGTCCCGGCTGCGGACAGCAGGAAAGCTGTCCTGGAGGCGTTTGGCGAGGTCCTGGACTTCCCCGAGCACTACGGCGTGAACCTGGATGCGCTGAACGATTCACTGCACGACTTTGCGGACAGCATCACGGACAACGGCAATCCTCCCGTCACCGTCCTGTGGCTGGTGGCCGCTCCCTTCCGCAGCGACAGGTCCTTCGGCATCATGTGCGAAATCCTCCAGGACGCCGAACGCTACGCCGGGAAAGACCTCGCCGTCACCGCCGTCCTGCTCTAGCCGTCCTGCTCTAGCCAGCCTGCCGGACCCTACCCGCCGCGCTCCTCATGCGAGACGTAGGTGCCAAGCAGCTCCGCTGCCCGGCCGCCGTCGTCCTCTGCCGCCAGGCCTTTGCGCATGTTCTCCGCCTTCTCCCTGCCGGCGGGGAACGGCGGCAGGAGGGGGACCTCGGGGTCCGTGAGTACTTCAATCACCACGGGGCGGTCCGACGCGAAGGCACGTTCCCAGGCGTCCCCGAGCAACTCCGGATCCTCTACCCGGATGCCTGTGAGGCCCAGCAGATCGGCGTAGCCGGCGAATGGGAAGTCAGGAAGCTCCTGGCTTGCGGCGAACCGCGGTTCGGCCTCGGACTCCCGCTGCTCCCACGTCACCTCCGTGAGTTCCCGGTTGTTGAACACGCAGACCACAAACCGGGGATCCGCCCACTGCCCCCACCGGTGGGCCACTGTAACCAGCTCGGCGATGCCCGCCATCTGCATGGCACCGTCGCCGGCCAGCGCAACCACCGGCCGGTCCGGATGCGCGAGTTTTGCGGCGATGCCATAGGGGAGGGAGCACCCCATGCTGGCCAGCGTCCCCGACAGGTGCGCAGGAACGCCCGGCGGAAGCACCAGTTGCCGCGCATACCAGTAAACGCAACTGCCGACGTCGACACTCACCAGGGCGTCGCCGGGCAGCCGGCCGTTCAACTCCCGGACAACCCGCTCGGGGTTCACCGGGATTGCCGGTACGGCGGCCCGTTCCGCGGCCAAGGCCCGCCAACGGGCAACTTCCTGCTCCACGTCCGTCTGCCACTGCCCCGGGGAACGTGGCCTTAGCCGTGGGATCAAGGCCTGGAGCGCCAGGACTGCGTCACCTGCCAGGCCCACCTCAACCGGATACCGGTTGCCGATCTTCCGTTCATCGATGTCGATCTGGACGGCGCGCGCTGCACCGGGCGGCGGATAGAACTCGGTCCAGGGATCGTTGGAGCCCACAATCAGCAGAGCGTCGCAGTTGCCCAGCAAGTGCGCACTGGCGGTGCTGCCGAGGTGTCCCATGGTGCCCGCGGCAAAGGGTAGGGTCTCGTCCACATACGGTTTGCCCAGCAGGCTGGTGGCTATGCCGGCGCCGAGTTTTTCAGCGACCGCCACTACCTCCCTGGAAGCGCGCCGGGCTCCCTGGCCCACCAGCAGCGCCACTCTCTGCGAGGAATTCAGGAGGGCTACCGCGGCCTCCAGGTCCTGCTCCCGGGGAGTCTTGGCCGAGGTGCTCCACGTCGGTGCGGTGACCACAATCCCGTGTTCCTGCTCCAGGTCCGGCGCGGGCGCGGACTGGATGTCATGCGGCACAATGACCACACAGGGCGAGGACGTCGCCCTGGCGGTGCGGAAAGCCCGGTCAAGGACCATGGGCAGCTGCTCCGGGGCGTTGACCTGCTGGACGAACTGGGCCGCCACATCCTTGAACAGGGACATGAGATCGATTTCCTGCATGTAGGCCGAGCCCAGCACCGTGCGGCTTTGCTGCCCAACGATCGCCACCACCGGCACGCCGTCGAGCTTGGCGTCATAAAGCCCGTTCAAGAGGTGGACGGCGCCCGGTCCCTGGGTGGAGGTGACCACCCCCACCCCGCCGGTGTACTTCGCGTGGCCCACCGCCATGAAGGCAGCCGTCTCCTCGTGCCGGGCCTGCACGAACTCAACGCGTCCTTCGGCCCGCCGCAGGGCACCCATGAAGCCGTTGATCCCGTCCCCGCTGTAGCCGAAGACCCGGCTGACCCCCCACGTGCTGAGGCGCTCCACGATGAGGTCGGACACAGTGCGGTCGGTCATGGGTTCCTCCCCGGGCGGTCAGCCACTCGGTTTATGCTTCCGGCGATCCTTTACGCGTTGACGATCAGTCCCAGCTCGGCCTTGGAGGCGAGGGCGTCGTGCCGCGGCAGGACCCGGACGGTGTACCCGAACGGTCCCGAGCGGTCGATCACCAAGGAACCGCTGAACAGATGGCGCCCGCTGCCCAGGTCCTCCTGCATCTTCAGCTCCATCACCGTGATGTCTGACAGGCTGTCGCTTTCTTCAGCCCGGCCGTAGGCCACTTCGACGGCGACGTCCTCAGGGGTGAGGTTGTGCAGCGCCACATACGCGTTGACCTGGAGGATGTCGCCGATCTGGGGATCCTCGGACACCCCCACGGAGTCCACGTGCTCCACGTGCACCAGCGGCCAGGCCAAACGCACCTTCGCCGTCCAGGCCGCCAGGGTGCGGGCCTGCGAGTAGGAGTTGGCGGAAGCGCTTCGCCCCGCCTCCGCCGCCGGACGGTAGAGGATATTCACGTAGTCGCGCAGCATGCGTTCGGCGGAGACTGCCGGTCCGAGGTGCGAGAGGGTGTGCTTGATCATGGAGACCCAGTGCGTGGGCACCTTCTCGGCCCCCGACGTCGACGGTCCCGCAGCACCCGCACCCGCCGACACCGTGCTGCCGTAGAAGCGCGGGGCAACCTGCGTTTCCAGCAGCTCGTACAGCGCGGCAGCCTCGATGTCGTCCCGTTCCTCGGGGGACGCGCCGTTGTTGGCGGTGGGAATCGCCCAGCCGTTCTCGCCGTCGTACATCTCGTCCCACCAGCCATCCAGGACGGACAGGTTCAGCGACCCGTTGAGCGCGGCCTTCATGCCGGAGGTTCCGCAGGCTTCCAGGGGGCGCAGCGGGTTGTTCAGCCAGACGTCACAGCCCGGGAATAGTGTCCGCGCCATGGCGATGTCGTAGTTGGGCAGGAAGGCGATCCTGTGCCGGACGGCGGGATCGTCGGTAAAGCGGACCAGGTCCTGGATCATTTTCTTTCCTGCGTCGTCGGCGGGGTGGGACTTGCCCGCGATGACCAGCTGGATGGGATGTTCCTTGTGCAGGAGGAGCGCCTTTAGCCGTTCCGGCTCGCGCAGCATCAGGGTGAGGCGTTTGTAGGTGGGCACGCGCCGGGCAAAGCCGATGGTCAGGATGTCCGGGTCCAAAACCTTGTCCGTCCACCCCAGCTCGGCATCGGCCGCCCCGCGTTTCTTCCAGGCAGCGCGGAGGCGGAGGCGGACATCGTCAACGAGCGCTGACCGCATCTCCCGGCGGAGCGCCCACACATCGGCGTCGCTGACGTTGTAGGCGAGGTCCCAGCGGCCGTTGGCCTCGGCTTCGCTCCCGAACTGGTCCCGGGCAAGCTTGGAGATGCGACTGTCCACCCAGGTGGGCACGTGCACGCCGTTCGTCACCGATGTGATGGGCACTTCGGAGTGGTCAAAGCCCGGCCAGAGTGCGGAGAACATGCCGCGGGATACTTCCCCGTGCAGCTTGGCCACGCCGTTGGCGCGCTGTGCCAGGCGAAGGCCCATGACAGCCATGTTGAAGACGGAGGGATTGCCCTCGGCATAGTTCTCGCGCCCCAGCTCCAGGATGCGGTCAATGGGCACGTCCGGCGCAAGGCCGGCCTGGAAGAAGTGGTGGATCTGTGCGATCTCGAACCTGTCGATGCCTGCGGGAACGGGCGTGTGCGTGGTGAAGACAGTGGACGCGCGCCCTGCGGCAAGGGCTTCATCGAACGACAGGGCCTGCTCCCCGGCCATGAGTTCCTGGATGCGTTCGATGCCCAGGAAGCCGGCGTGCCCTTCATTGGTGTGGAACACCTCCGGAGCGGCGGTGCCGGTGAGATGCTGGAAGGCGCGCAGCGCCTTAACCCCGCCCATGCCGAGCAGCAGTTCCTGCTGCAGCCGGTGGTCTCCGCCGCCGCCGTAGAGGCGGTCGGTGATGCTGCGGGCGGCGTCATCGTTGCCCGGCACGTTGGAGTCCAGGAGCAGCAGGGGAACGCGTCCGACGTCGGCGCGCCAGATGTGTGCCAGCAGGCGCCTGCCGTTGGGCAGGGGGAGGGCGATCTGCAGGGGACGGCCAATGCCGTCCGCGGAAGGCTCGCGCAGCAGGGTGAGCGGCAGGCCATCCGGGTCCAGCACCGGGTAGGTCTCCTGTTGCCATGCGTCCCGGGATAGCGACTGCTTGAAGTAGCCGGCCTGGTAAAGCAGGCCCACACCGATCAGCGGCACGCCCAGGTCCGAGGCAGCCTTGAGGTGGTCGCCGGCCAGGATCCCCAGGCCGCCGGAGTACTGCGGCAGCACCTCGGTGATGCCGAACTCCGGGGAGAAGTAGGCGATGGACGCAGGCGCATCAGGGCCGAGGCCCTGGTACCAGCGCGGTTCCTCAAGATAACGGTCCAGGTCCTGCTCCGCTGCCCGTACCCGCTCCACCACGGAGCGGTCTGCAGCGAGCTGCTGGAATTCCTCGCGGCTTACCATCCCCAGGAAACCCACTGGATCCTGTCCGCTCTCTTTCCAGAGGCGGGGGTTCAATCCCTCGAAAAGTTCCCGCGTCGGGCGGTGCCAGGACCAGCGCAGGTTGCTTGCCAGGCGGGCCAGCGGGCGGATCGGTTCGGGGAGGACTGTACGGACGGTAAATCTGCGGATTGCCTTCACCTGCGTCACACTAACCGACAACATGCGCGGCTGGAACCAGCTTCGGGTTTCTTTTGGGTAAATGACAGTTGGCGCCGGGGAAATGACGGTTGGCGCGCCGGATTTAGTGCGCAGCCTTAGCATTCCCGGTCATTTCTCGCTAACGTCGAGCTTGTGACGACTAAATCAGGAACCAGTGCCGCATCAATGAAAATGTCGAAGGGCCTCATCACTGAGGGGCTGCGGTTCGGACGATTTCCGATCACCGCCGTGCAGCCCGTCGTGGAGGATGGGAAATTCCCTGCCAAAGCCCTGCCGGGCGAAGGGATCGTGGTGGGAGCCACAGCCTTCCGCGAAGGCCACGACCAGCTGGGTGTCAGCGCCGTGCTCTTTGACCCCGAAGGCAACGAACGCCAGCGGGTGAGGCTCGCTCCGCCGCGCGGGGAACGCGGCATGGGGACCGACCGCTGGGAAGGCGTGCTCACGCCGTCGGAAACCGGTGACTGGTCCTTCGCGATCGAAGCCTGGCACGACCGCTACGGCACCTGGCACCACAACGCCGAGGTGAAGGTGGAGGCCGGCATCGACGTCGAGCTGATGCTCGCCGAGGGTGCTGCGTTGCTCCATGAAGCTGCCGGGGACGACACCCGCAGCGAGTGGGACAGGGGCGTCCTCCGAGAGGCCGCCGACAAGCTGGCGGACCCTTCCCTTAGCACGGAGGAGCGCCTCGGGGCCGGATTCAGCCACGCGGTCACCGGCGTTGTCGCGCACCAGCCCATCCGTGAACTGGTGACCGTCTCCCGGCGCTTCCCCCTGCTGGTTGAGCGCGACCGGGCCGGACGCGGCTCCTGGTACGAGTTCTTTCCCCGCTCAGAAGGCGCCGTCAAGGACCACACCACGGGCGCCTGGACCTCGGGCAACTTCCGTACCGCTGCCCAGCGGCTTGACGCGGTGGCGGCCATGGGCTTCGACGTCATCTACATGCCGCCCATCCATCCAATCGGCGTGCAGCACCGCAAGGGTCCCAACAACACTCTGATCGCAGGCCCGAACGATCCCGGGTCGCCCTGGGCCATCGGAGCCGCGGAAGGCGGCCACGACGCCATCCACCCCGACCTCGGCAGCTTCGATGATTTTGATGCCTTCGTGGAGCGGGCCAACGGGCTGGGCCTGGAGGTTGCCCTGGACCTCGCGCTCCAGGCCGCTCCGGACCACCCCTGGGTGCAGTCCCATCCCGAGTGGTTCACCACCCGCGTGGACGGCTCTATCGCCTACGCGGAAAACCCCCCGAAGAAGTACCAGGACATTTATCCCCTCAATTTCGATAATGATCCCGAGGGCCTCTCAAAGGAAATTCTGCGGATTGTGCTGCTGTGGGTAAGCCACGGCGTAAAGATTTTCCGTGTGGATAACCCGCATACCAAGCCCGTCTGGTTCTGGGAATGGCTAATTGCGCAGGTCAACAAAGAGGTTCCCGGGGTGGTGTTCCTGGCCGAGGCCTTCACGCGGCCGGCCATGATGCACGCCCTTGGCCGCGCAGGGTTCCAGCAGTCCTACACCTACTTCACCTGGCGCAACACCAAGAAGGAAATCGAGGCGTACTTCACGGAAGTAAGCCACGAGTCGCCGGCGTTCTTCCGCCCCAACTTCTTCGTCAACACCCCGGACATCCTCACGGAATACCTGCAGTTCGGCGGGCCTGCGGCGTTCAAGATCAGGGCCGCCCTGGCCGCCACGGCCAGCCCGTTGTGGGGCGTCTACGCCGGTTACGAGCTGTACGAGCACGTGGCCCGCCCCGGCGCGGAAGAGTACATCGACAACGAGAAGTTCGAGTACAAGGCACGTGACTGGGACGCCGCGGCGCACTCCGGCCGTACCCTTGCCCCCTACATCACCAGGCTCAACGAGATCAGGCACACCCACCCGGCGCTGCAGGACCTGCAGAACCTGACCGTCCACCACAGCACCGACGACGCCACGGTGGTCTACTCCAAGCACAAGACCCTTCCGGACGGGTCCAAGGACACCCTCATCATCGTGGTGAACGTGGATCCGCACGGAACCAGGGAGTGCACCGTCTCGCTTGACCTGCCCGCGCTGGAACTCGACCCCCAGGACCTGACCCACAATAAAGGCTTCCACGTGGATGACCTCATTTCCGGCGAAAGCTGGGAATGGGGCGAGTACAACTACGTCCGCCTTGACCCGCATGTCGAGCCCGCACACATCCTGCGCGTGAGGAGAATTCATCAGTGAATTTCAACCCGCAAGGTTCGGGCCAGCATTTCACCCCTAAGAGCACGTTTGAGTTAAATGCCCCGGGCCTGCAGCATGATCCGCTGTGGTACCGGAAAGCAGTGTTCTACGAGGTACTTGTGAGGGCCTTCGCGGATGCCAACGGCGACGGTTCCGGCGATTTTTCCGGCCTCATCGACAGGCTCGACTACCTGCAGTGGCTGGGCGTGGACTGCCTGTGGCTGCCGCCGTTCTTCCAGTCACCCCTGCGCGACGGCGGCTACGACATCTCGGACTACAACTCGGTCCTGGACGAGTTCGGCACCATCAGCGACTTCAAGCGCCTGGTGGCCGAGGCCCATGCGAGGGGCGTGCGGGTGATCATCGACCTGCCGCTCAACCACACCTCGGACCAGCACCCCTGGTTCCAGGAGTCGCGCAAGGACCCCGACGGCCCGTACGGCGACTTCTACGTCTGGAGCGACACCGACGAGAAGTACCAGGACGCCCGCATCATTTTCGTGGACACCGAGGAATCCAACTGGACCTTCGATCCCATCCGCCGCCAGTTCTTCTGGCACCGGTTCTTCAGCCACCAGCCGGACCTGAACTTCGAGAACCCCAAGGTCATCGAGGCACTGTTCGATGTGGTCCGGTTCTGGCTCGACCAGGGCATCGACGGCTTCCGTGCCGATGCCATTCCCTACCTGTACGAGGAGGAAGGGACCAACTGCGAGAACCTTCCGGCCACGCACGAGTTCCTCCGCAAGCTCCGCACCATGGTGGATGAAAGCTACCCCGGCAGGGTCATTATTGCCGAGGCCAACCAGCCGCCAAATGAAGTGGTGGAGTACTTCGGAACGGAGGAGGAGCCCGAGTGCCACATGGCCTTCCACTTCCCGATCATGCCGCGCCTCTACTACGCACTGCGGGACCAGAAGGCCGCCCCCATCATCGAAACCATGCAGGACACCCCGGATATCCCCGACGGGGCACAATGGGGCACCTTCCTGCGCAACCACGACGAGCTGACCCTGGAAATGGTCACGGCCGATGAACGTGCCGCAATGCTGGGCTGGTACGCCCCGGATCCCCGCATGCGGGCCAACATCGGTATCCGGCGCAGGCTCGCGCCCCTGCTGGACAACTCCCGCGCCGAAATCGAACTGATCAACGCGCTCCTCCTCTCGCTGCCGGGCAGCCCGTTCCTCTACTACGGCGACGAAATCGGTATGGGGGACAACATCTGGCTTGAAGACCGGGACGCCGTGCGCACGCCCATGCAGTGGAACCCCGACCGGAACGCCGGATTCTCCAACGCGGATCCGGGCAAGCTCTACCTGCCTCCCATCCAGTCCCTGGTGTACAACTACGCCATGGCCAACGTGGAGGCGGAGGCCGCCCACTCGGGATCACTGCTGCGGTGGACGCGGCAGATCCTCAGCGTCCGCAAGAACCATCCGGCATTCGGCCTTGGAGCCTTCAAACACGTTGAAGCGGACCATGACGCCGTCCTTGCCTACCTCCGCGAGCTGCCGAGTGACAACTATGCCGGCGCGGACGGGGAAACCATCCTGTGCGCGTTCAACCTCTCGCAGCATCCGGTGGCAGCCCAGTTGCGGGTCCCGCAGTTCGCGGGGCGCGGCTTGCGCGACGTCTTCGGCGGCCAGCCGTTCCCCGGCATCAGCGGGGACGGAACCCTCACCCTGACCCTCGGCAGCCACGATTTCTTCTGGCTGAGGATCCGTTCAGCAGCGTCCAACCCATCGTCTCCGTACACGCAGGCGATGCCGATTTTATCGATCGAGAACTGATATGAACCAACCTATCCTCACCCCTGCCCTCACCGCCCTGCTCCAGGAATGGCTGCCACGGCAGCGCTGGTTCCCGGTCAAGACGCCCGACTTCGATTTGTCGCAGGCCGGCAGCCTCGGGCTGGAAGACCCCTCCGGCCATGCCGGGCTGGCCGTGTTCCTCCTCCGGGTCACCACACAGACGCCCGACGGCGGCACGCGGACCGCCGTCGTCCAGGTCCCCTTGAGTTTCCGGCACGCGCCGGCAGCCGGGATGGAGCGTGCGCTGGTTGGCCAGGCCGCCGGGATGGACCCGTCCAGGACCTGGGTCTACGACGCCGTCCACGATCCCGACTTCGTGGGCAGCTGGCTGGAACTCATCCGGCAGGAGGAAAAGGCGCCCAACGGTACGGCAGCCGGCTTCCGCGTCCCCGGGGAGTTCCGGCTCCCTACCGCCCGCGGAGTAGTGAAGGTGCTGTCCGGGGAGCAGTCCAACAGTTCAGTCATTGTGGACGACGGCGAGTCCGCGGCCATCGTGAAATTCTTCCGGGTCCTCTCGGAAGGGACGAATCCCGAGGTTGAGGTGGGTGCCGCCCTCTCGGCTGCAGGCACATCCGAAGTGCCCGTCACACTTGGCTGGGTGCGTGGCGAATGGCTCGGCCAGGGTGCTCCCGCGTCCACAACGGCAAAGGGACCCCGGTACGTCGAGGGTGAGCTGGCGGTGGCGCACGAGTTCCTGGCCGGCGGCCGCGACGCCTGGCGCCTCGCCGTCGATGCCGCCCGGTCGGGTACCGACTTCACTTCAGAAGCACACGCCCTGGGTGCGGCCACGGCCACCGTGCACCAGCGGCTGGCGCAGGCCCTCGGGCATTCCGCCGAACCGCAGCCTGGGCAGGTCATTGCGCCGGCAGTAGCCCAGCGGGTCCGCCAGGCGTGGGCGGAAGCCGGTGCCGCCGTCGGACCTTATGACGACGCCTTGAACGCGCTCCTTGACCGCCTTGACCACGCGCCCGCCGGCCCGCTGCAGCGCATCCATGGCGACCTCCACCTTGGCCAGATACTCCAGGTCCCCGGGCAGCCGGGAAGCCCTGCACGATGGGCCATCCTGGACTTCGAAGGTGAACCGCTGCGTCCCGTCGCGGAACGGAACGTCCCGGACGTACCCCTGAGGGACGTCGTCGGCATGCTGCGGTCCTTCGACTACGCAGCCGGCGCGGCCCAGCGCGAGCAGGAAGGCGCGCACGTGCCGGCAAGCTGGGTGGACGACTGCGCGGAGGCCTTCCTGGCCGGCTACGCGGGTGTCACTCCCGGAACGGTGGACAGGGAGTCGCCGCTCTTTGTGGCATTGTGGCTGGACAAGGCACTGTACGAAGTAGTTTATGAAATGCGTAACAGGCCCGACTGGCTGGCGATCCCCGTGAACGCCTCCAGGCGGCTCCTGGGCAGCAATGGCACCGGCGGTAACGCCGGGGCAGCATCGGAAGGTAACGAAATGACAGGCTCAGCACAAACTGACCGGCCGGGGGTTCCGCTGAAGGTCGACGAAGGCACCCTTGGCAGGATTGCCAACGGTGAACACCACGCGCCCCACTCCGTCCTGGGCGCGCACCTTGACGATTACGGCCACGTCACTATCCGCACGGTGAAGCACCTTGCGGAAGCAGTCTCCGTCCTTACGCCGGCGGGTGAGGTCCCGATGGAGCATGAGGCCCACGGCGTATGGGTTGCCGTCCTCGAACCGCTGCAGCAGGGGCACGTTCCCGACTACAGGCTTTCCGTCACGTACCCCGGCGCGGAACCGGTCACGGTGGACGATCCTTACCGCTACCTGCCCACCGTGGGCGAAGTGGACCTGCACCTCATCGGTGAGGGCCGCCACGAGAAGCTGTGGGAAGTCCTTGGCGCCCACGTCCAGCACTACAAATCCGCGATGGGGGACGTGGACGGGGTCTCCTTTGCCGTCTGGGCACCCAACGCGCAGGCTGTCCGGGTCAAGGGCGACTTCAACGCCTGGGACGGCCGCGAGAACTCCCTTCGC
Source organism: Arthrobacter sp. AK04 (assembly GCF_021129155.1). Lineage (GTDB taxonomy): Bacteria > Actinomycetota > Actinomycetes > Actinomycetales > Micrococcaceae > Arthrobacter > Arthrobacter quantipunctorum. The sequence goes on along the minus strand of NZ_JAJOMC010000063.1, from coordinate 2,018 downwards.
TCACTGGGTTCCTCCGGAGTGTGGGAGATCTTCGTTCCCGGTGTTGTAGCAGGGGCGTGCTACAAGTTCGAAATCAGGACCAAGGCCGGCCACTGGGTGGAGAAGGCCGACCCCCTTGCCTTCGGAACCGAGGTGCCGCCCCTGACCGCCTCGAGGGTAGTGGAGCCTTCCTACGCCTTCAAGGACCAGGAATGGATGGAGGCCCGCGCCCAGCGGGACCCGCACAACTCGGCAATGAGCGTCTACGAGGTGCACCTCGGTTCCTGGCGCCTGGGCCTGGGGTACCGGGAACTGGCCAAGGAGCTGGTGGAGTACGTCAAATGGCTCGGATTCACCCACGTGGAGTTCATGCCGGTGGCCGAGCACCCGTTTGGCGGGTCATGGGGCTACCAGGTCACGTCCTACTTTGCGCCGACCTCCCGTTTCGGCCACCCCGACGAGTTCCGCTACCTGGTGGACACCCTGCACCAGGCGGGCATCGGTGTGCTGCTTGACTGGGTTCCGGCCCACTTCCCCAAGGACTCCTGGGCACTTGCCCAGTTCGACGGGGAGCCACTGTACGAGCACGCGGATCCCAACCTGGGCGAACACCCGGACTGGGGCACGCTGATCTTCGACTTCGGACGCACTGAGGTCCGGAACTTCCTGGTTGCCAACGCCCTGTACTGGCTGGATGAGTTCCATATCGACGGCCTGCGGGTGGACGCTGTGGCTTCCATGCTCTACCTGGACTACTCCAGGGAGGAGGGCCAGTGGCAGCCCAACCGCTTCGGCGGCCGGGAAAACCTTGAGGCCATTTCCTTCCTGCAGGAAGTCAACGCCACGGTGTACAAGACCCACCCCGGCGCCGTCATGATTGCCGAGGAATCCACGGCGTTCCCCGGCGTTACCGCACCGACCAGCCACGGCGGGCTGGGTTTCGGCCTCAAGTGGAACATGGGCTGGATGCACGATTCCCTCAAGTACATGGCCGAGGAGCCGGTCAACCGTAAATGGCACCACGGCACCGTCACGTTCTCCATGGTCTACGCCTTTACGGAAAACTTCCTGCTTCCGATCAGCCACGATGAGGTAGTCCACGGCAAGGGATCGATGCTCCGCAAGATGCCGGGGGACCGCTGGCAGCAGCTTGCAAACCTGCGTGCCTTCTTTGCCTACCAGTGGGCCCACCCGGGCAAGCAGCTGATCTTCATGGGTACGGAATTCGGCCAGGAAGCCGAATGGTCCGAACAGCACGGGCTTGACTGGTGGCTCGCCGATATCCCGGCACACCAGGGCCTGCAGTTGCTGACGAAGGACCTCAACGAGCTCTACAGTTCCACGCCTGCGCTCTATACCCGCGATAACGAGCCCGGCGGGTTCCAGTGGATCAACGGGGGAGACGCCGACCGGAACGTCCTGTCCTTCATCCGCTGGGACAAGGAGAACAACCCGCTGGTCTGCGCCATCAACTTCTCCGGAGCACCCCACGTTGGCTACACCCTGGGCGTACCGGAGGCCGGGGCCTGGACAGAGGTGCTGAACACGGACGCAACAACTTATGGCGGATCCGGTGTCCTCAACTCCGGCCAGCTGAAGGCGACGGACAAGGGGCAGGACGGACAGCCGGCAACCCTCAGCGTCACGTTGCCTCCGCTGGGCGCCGCCTACTTCAAGCCTGGGGCTCCCGCCGCAGGCTAAGCCTTGGCTTGTGCGAAAGCTCGGAATCCGCGGGATTCCGGGCTTTTTCGCGTCCCGGCGGCACCCTCCCGGGGAGGCTTCCCGGCCCGGTTGGCCTTCTGGAAAAAGTGGTGGTAGAGTTTATTTCCGCGCTGCTCCACGGAGTCAGACGGAAAAACCGACACTCAAGCCCCTGGCTAAAGAGAGTCGCGGAAGCCGATTTGACAAGCGGAAGAGCAGCCGGTAACTTTGAGAAGTTGCTCCGGAGCGATCCACGGCTGAGAAGTGCTGGTGGTGGTGCCGGGTGTGTCTGTTGTTTGAGAACTCAATAGTGTGCCAAGTTTGTTGATACCAATTGT
>NZ_JAJOMC010000062.1 GCF_021129155.1 Arthrobacter sp. AK04 | reverse complement strand
CTCCAGCAGGTCCGACGCGTACCCGTTCAGGGACCCGTACTTCTCCCAGTCATAGGCGCTGATGTCGGAGTGTCCTGCACCAACATGGTCAAAAAGCACCAGCCGGTAATCTTCAACGAAATAGGGCAGCAGTTTCCGCCACATAGCCTGGTCGCAGCCGAAACCGTGGGCAAACATCATCACGGGCCCATCATCCCGGCCGGATATGGTGACGTTGTTCCGGCCTATTACGGCAGCAACTGCTTCGATCACGTTCTCACTGACCCTCCATCGGGTGGCGTCCTGTCCCAGACTATCCACGGGAAATAGCGAATCCTAGGGATCCTCCCACTATGACCTTCAAGGCGACGTTCATTCAGACCATCACACGCGACGCGGCTTACGCGGCGCCCCGACTCATCCGGCGCATGAGTACCTGGCATATAGCCAGGCTCTTTACTCGGCTACCAAGTCGGACGGCAACTGGGCTTCAGGTCCGGCCTCGCCACCCATTGCAGCGACCAGCCGTTCACGAGCGCGCCCCAAATGGACGTCGAGCAGCCCGGCGGCTTCGTCGCCCCGGCCTTCCTCAATCAGTTCCAGCAGCCTCTGGTGCTCCGCCTGGATCAGGGCGGTGTCGAGGAGGTGCAGCGACTGTATACGGGACATGCACAGGCGGACTTCCCCAACGAGCGACCGGTACATCTTGCTGATGCGCGTATTGCCCACAGCATCGATCAGGCTGGTGTGGAACCTCATGTCCGGTTCCACCACGTCCAGCGGCGCACCGCTCTTCACGGCGGCAATGTCCTTGTTCGCCTGCACGGCACCGGGCGGAACAGTCCGGCCGGAGGCAAGCCGGCGGAGCACTTCGCTTTCTAGGTAGGCCCTGGCCAGGTAGATGTCCCGGACCGACTCCGGTCCCAGATCCACCACGCGTGCCGTCTTGTGCGTTCCCCTGTCCAGCAGCCCTTCGGCCACGAGCTTTTCAATGGAGGCTTTGGCAGTGGGGCGGGCCACCTCGTAGGTGGAAGCGACGTCCGTCTCGGTGAGCGCCTCCCCGGAACCGAGCTCACCGGAGAAGACGCGGCTCCGCAGATCTGCGGCGATCGCCTCCACGATGGAGACTGCTGCAATGCGACCGGGCACGTGCGTTCCCTCCCAAGGTACTTTTCCGAGTTACTTCATCTTGCCAGACATAACAACATCGATACTTGACCAACATGTGTACTTGTTAGACAATCGAAGGGCGCCACGGTGTTGTGACGCCTAACACAATCTGGAGACACATGTTTCAGCAGATCCTCGACCCCATCGCCGGGTCCCTCGTGATTTCAGCCCTTTGCGCGGCTCTTCCCCTCGTCCTGCTTTTCGTCCTCCTTGGCGTCTTCAAGGTCAAAGCACCTTTCGCCGCCCTGGCCGGCCTGGCCCTGTCACTGGTGCTGGCCATCGTCGGCTGGCAGATGCCGGTCAACCAGGCCCTGAGCGCCACGGCGGCCGGCATCTTCTACGGGCTGTTCCCCATCCTGTGGATCCTGGTGAACGCGCTCTGGATCTACCGGCTCACCGTGGCCACGCCGTGGTTCGAGGTTCTGGGACGCACCATCCGTTCCATCTCCAACGACCTGCGGATCCTGGCCATCCTCATCGCCTTCTGCTTCGGTGCGCTGCTTGAGTCGCTGGCCGGCTTCGGCGCACCCGTGGCAATTTCCGCAGCCATGCTGATGGCCGCCGGCATGAAACCCCTGAAGTCCGCGATTGTCTCGCTGCTGGCCAACACCGCTCCCGTGGCGTTCGGCGCCATGGCCGCACCCATCATTGCCCTCAACGGCGTCACCGGCCTGCCGCTGAATGAGCTGTCCGCCATGGCCGGACGCCAGACGCCGTTCATCGCCCTGATCGTCCCGCTGCTGCTGGTGTTCATCGTGGACGGCCGCCGCGGCGTCAAGCAGACCTGGCCCGTGGCACTGGTGGCAGGCGCCGCCTTCGGCCTGGCCCAGTTCGTCACCTCCAACTACTTCGCGGTGGAACTCACGGACGTCGTCGCCGCCGTCGTCACCGTGGCCGCAGTCCTGCTCATGCTGAAGGTCTGGCAGCCAAAGGAAACCGTGGGCATGGGCGGTGCCGTGGAGGCTGCGGCGGTCCCCGCCGTCGTCAGCGCCGGCGGAACGGGCGGCTCCGCGGCACAGGAAGGTACGGCACAGGAAGGTACGACGGCGGCACGCGGCAGGGGCGGCAGCGCCCTGCCTGCAGACCCCGCCATCCCCACGGACAACTCCCGGCCCGAGCCGCGCCAGATCTGGATGGCGATCGCCCCCTACCTGATCATCATTGCGGTGTTCTCGGTGGCCCAGATCCCTGCCGTCAAGGCCTGGCTGACCCAGGTTGGCAGCGTCACGTTCGCCTGGCCCGGCCTGGACATCACGGACTCGGCCGGTAAGCCGGTGGCGGCCACCAAGTTCAAGCTGGACCACCTCAAGGCCACCGGCACGCTGCTGCTGTTTTCCGGCCTGCTCACCATGCTGCTCTACAAAATCAATGCATCCCAGGGCCTGCGCATCTACCGCGACACCATGGTGCAGTTGCGCTGGACCATCGTCACCGTCACCGCCGTGCTGGGCCTCTCCTTCGTGATGAACCTGTCCGGCCAGACCACCACCCTGGGCTTCGCCCTGGCCTCCGCCGGCGGCTTCTTCGCCCTGCTCTCGCCGCTGATCGGCTGGATCGGCGTGGCACTCACCGGCTCGGACACCTCCTCCAACTCGCTGTTCGGGCAGATGCAGGCCACCGCAGCGGAGCAGACCGGACTTTCACCCGTGCTGATGGCTGCGTCCAACTCCTCCGCCGGCGTGATGGGCAAGATGCTGTCCCTGCAGAACCTGGCCGTGGCCTCGGCTGCGGTGGGTCTTGACGGTGCCGAGGGAACCCTGTTCCGCAAGCTCATCGGCTGGAGCCTGGGCCTCCTGGCCCTCATCACGCTCCTGATCTTCCTGCAGTCCACCCCTGTCCTCGGCTGGATGGTTCCCTGATATGGCACCGCTGGACCTCGCAGCCCTCCGCTCCGCCGTCACCGATCCCGCCCAGGTCAAAACCCGGGCCATCGACCTGCACGCAAACGCCCACGACGCCTCCCACTTCCTGCTGATCCCGCAGGCCGTGGTCACCGCCGGAAGCGCAGCCGACGTGGGCGGGCTGCTCCGCGCGAGCGCCGCCCAGGGCGTCCCGCTCACGTTCCGCTCCGGCGGAACCAGCCTCAGCGGCCAGGCCGTCACCGACGGCGTGCTGGTGGACGTGCGGCGCAATTTCCGGGACGTTGAAGTGCTCGACGGCGGTGCGCGCGTCCGGGTGCAGCCCGGCGTCACGGTGCGGGCGCTGAATGCCCGGCTGGCACCCTACGGCCGGAAGTTCGGGCCCGATCCGGCCAGCGAGGCCGCGTGCACCATTGGCGGGGTGGTGGCCAACAACTCCTCCGGCATGAACTGCGGCACCGTGGACAATGCCTACCGGACGCTCGAGTCCCTCACCGTAGTGCTCCCGTCCGGGACAGCCATTGACACCGGCGCCCCGGACGCGGACACCAAGCTGCGCGCGCTGGAGCCGGAGCTTTACCAGGGGCTGGCGGCACTCGCGGCCAGGGTGCGCGGGAACAGTGAGTCCGTGCGCAGGATCCGGCAGCAGTTCGCCATGAAGAACACCATGGGCTACGGCCTCAACACGCTGCTGGACTTCAGCAGCCCGGTGGACATCATGGCCCACCTGATCGTCGGCAGCGAGGGAACCCTGGGCTTTGTGGCGGAGGCCGTCTTCCGCACCGTTCCGCGGCTGCAGCACGCCGCCACCGGACTGCTCGTCTTCCCGGACCTGCAGGCGGCCAACGCCGCCCTGCCCGCTCTGGTGGAAACCGGCGCAGCCACGGTGGAGCTCATGGACGCGTTGTCCCTCAAGGTGGGCCAGACGCTGAAGGGGACTCCCGCCGTCGTACGTGACCTGGTGGTGCGGGACCACGCTGCCCTGCTGGTTGAATACTCGGCCGAAGGGCAGGACCAGCTGGCGGAACTGAAGCAGGGCGGCGAAAGCATCCTCAAGGAGCTGAGCCTCTCCGCCGAAGCCCACTTCACGGGTGACGCCAAAGCACGTGCGGGGCTCTGGCACCTGCGCAAGGGCCTGTACGCCTCGGTGGCGGGAGCCCGGCCGCAGGGGACCACCGCTCTGCTGGAGGACATCGTGGTCCCGGTTCCCGTGCTGGGCCGCACCTGCCAGGACCTCATCGGGCTGTTCGACAAGTACAGCTACAGCAACAGCGTGATCTTCGGCCACGCCAAGGACGGCAACGTCCACTTCATGCTCACGGACGGGTTCACCACCGCCGAGGAGCTGGACAGGTACAGCTCGTTCACCGAGGACATGGTGGACCTGGTGCTGGGGGAGGGCGGCTCACTGAAAGCCGAGCACGGCACCGGACGGGTGATGGCGCCCTATGTGCGGCGGCAATACGGGGATGAGCTGTACGGCGTGATGCGCAGGATCAAGGAGCTGTTCGATCCGCGCGGGATCCTCAACCCCGGCGTCATCCTGGACGACGATCCCGAGGCGCACCTCCGGCACATCAAAACGGCGCCGCCGGTGGCCGAAGAGGTGGACCGCTGTGTCTCCTGCGGCTACTGCGAGCCAGTGTGCCCCAGCAAGGACCTCACCCTGACGCCGCGGCAGCGCATCGTCACCCTGCGTGCCATCGAGGCCGCGCGCTTGGCCGGCGACACGGCACTGGTGGAGCAGCTGGAGAAGGACTACGACTACGAATCGGTGCAGACCTGCGCGGTCGATGGCATGTGCCAGACGGCTTGTCCGGTGGAGATCAACACGGGGCTCCTGGTCAAGCGGATCAGGCGTTCCGAGGCCGGTTCCGTGGCCAACGGCGCCTGGAACGCGGCTGCCAAGCACTGGGAAGGGGTGACCCGCGGCGCCTCGCTGGCGCTCACCGTGGTCAACAAGCTGCCGGCCGCCGCGCTGGTCCCGCCCAACAAGGCAGCCAGGGCGGTCCTGGGCACCGACACCGTCCCGCTGTACTCGGCGGAGCTGCCGGCCGGCGGTTCCGTGCGGAAACGTCCGACGCCGGACCGGGCACCGGACGCCGTCTACTTCCCCGCGTGCGTGGGGACCATGTTCGGGCCGGCTGGTGCGGACCAGTCCGGTACCGCCGGGCCGGGAGTCCAGTACAGCTTCGAGCAACTCTGTGAGCGGGCCGGGATCACCCTGCTGGTGCCGCAGGGCATCGATGGCCTGTGCTGCGGCACCCCCTGGTCCTCCAAGGGCATGATGGCCGGCCAGGCGACCATGCAGGAGAAGACCCTGGCCGCGCTGCGGGAAGCCACCCGCGACGGCGAGCTGGCCATCATCTGCGACGCGTCGTCCTGCACGGAGGGCCTGCGCCAGGCCGTGGAATCGGATGTTCCCCTGGTGGGGCAGCGTCCGCTGCGGATTGTGGATGCGGTGGATTTCGCAGCCGAACACATCCTGCCCAGGCTCCCGGACCACAAGAAGCTGGATTCGCTGGCACTGCACCCCACCTGCTCGTCCACGCGCATGGGGATCAACGCGTCCCTGGATGCGGTGGCCGGTGCAGTGGCGGAGAAGGTGGACGTTCCCGTGAACTGGGGCTGCTGTGCCTTTGCGGGGGACCGCGGCATGCTCCACCCGGAGCTCACGGAGTCGGCCACGCGGAAGCAGGGGGAGGAGGTTGCGGAGCTGGGCGCGTCAGCCCATGCGTCCTGCAACCGCACCTGTGAGCTGGGGATGACCAGGGCAACCGGGGCTGAGTACCGGCACGTGCTGGAGCTGCTGGAGGAAGTGACGCGGCCCAGGGAAGACGTCGTAACGATCCCCTAGCGTTGAAGGCCAGGCCAGGCAGAACCGTCTTTTCCTGAACGAAGGAGATTGGGCCCTTCGTTGGCGGGCGGTGTGAGGTAGTGCCGGGGACGGTGAGGCCCGCACCAGATGGTGTTTGCTTCGCAGTCCCCGGCCCCACCAGCAGACGTTCTACGCCTTGACGTATCCGTTCGGGTTCAGCACGAACTTCGTTGCCGAACCGGCGTCGAATTCGGCGTAGCCGCGCGGTGCATCCTCAAGCGGGATCGCTGTGGCGTTTACTGCCTTGGCGATCTGGACCTTGTCGTGCAGGATCGCCATCATCAGCTGGCGGTTATACGACATGACAGGGCACTGGCCGGTGGTGAAGGACAGGGACTTTGCCCATCCGGTGCCCAAGGACAGGGACAGGGAGCCGTGCTTTGCGGCCTCGTCGATTCCACCAGGGTCGCCGGTGACATACAGGCCGGGAATGCCCAGGGCCCCGCCTGCAGCGGTGATGTCCATGAGGGAGTTCAGCACGGTGGCCGGGGCCTCGTGGGAGGCGTCCTTGCCGTGACCGCGGGCTTCGAACCCTACGGCGTCCACGCCGCAATCCACTTCGGGTACGCCAAGGATTTGCTCGATCTGGTCCTTCGGATCGCCGTTGCTGACGTTCACCGTTTCGCAGCCGAAGGAGCGGGCCTGGGCCAGTCGGTCTTCGTTCATGTCACCGATAATCACCACGGCGGCACCGAGCAGCTGCGCGCCAACGGCGGCTGCGAGGCCCACCGGGCCGGCGCCGGCAATGTAGACGGTGGATCCTACGCCCACTCCGGCAGTGACGGCGCCGTGGAAGCCGGTGGGGAAGATATCGGAAAGCATGGTCAGGTCCATGATCTTTTCCAGGGCCTGGTCTCGGTCCGGGAACTTGAGCAGGTTCCAGTCAGCGTAGGGGACCAGCACGTATTCCGCCTGGCCGCCCACCCAGCCGCCCATATCCACATAACCGTAGGCGCTGCCCGGGCGGTCCGGGTTGACGTTCAGGCAGATGCCGGTCTTGCGCTCCTTGCAGTTCCGGCAACGGCCGCAGGAGATGTTGAAGGGCACGGAGACGATGTCTCCCACCTTGATGAACTCCACGTCCGGACCGACTTCCACCACTTCACCGGTGATTTCGTGGCCAAGGACGAGGTCCTTGGGGGCGGTGGTCCGGCCCCGTACCATGTGCTGGTCGGAGCCGCAGATGTTGGTGGTCACCGTGCGCAGGATGACACCGTGGGGTACTTTCCGGCCCACATTGGCTGGATTGACTCCTGGCCCGTCCTTGAGTTCGAACGTCGGGTAGTCGGTGTTGATGATTTCGACGACACCGGGTTCCTTGTAGGCGACGGCTTTGTTTCCTGACATGGACACTCCTTTGAGTAGGGGTATTTGGTGCCAGGCCTTCCACTCGGATGGCCTGGCACTGGTCCGGCAAAGTTGCAGGCGCTGCCCCGTAGCCCGTGAAGGATGCTTCGATGAGGATACCTCCCCAGGTTTCAGGCCACCGAAACACCCTTCACGGACACAGGACAGCTCTTCCTTCGCGAGGGCGAAGGCCGTCAGCGGGATGCCGTGTCCGGTGGAAACAGCACCCCGATGCTGCCTGCCCGGCGCTGAATCGGACAAGTATCAATCTGATGGTCGAAGAGCTTGTAGTGATGAGACTAGGGTCACTAGAGATGCAACAAAAGCGCAAGATTTGGAGAATAACCATGCAAAATCGGTGCATGAACGATCAGCGGCTCATAACACTTCCGTGACCGCCCGGGCCCACCGGCTCTTGAGGAACTTAGAGCCGCAGTCGAAGCCAACGCCCCTAATCAGTAGGCAGGTGCCTGAGGCATATCATCCGCAAGGGGGCTGGTCCTGTCACTGCAAGGCGCCGGGGTTCAGCCAAGGAGCCGAAAGCACCCCGAACGATCCACCGACGCGTTCGTGTTCCACGGCCCGGAGGCGAAGTACTTCAAGGTGTGAGGTGGGGGGCGGTCTTTGGCCTGGCCGGAGTGAGCATTCGCGGCTTGCCCGCTTCGCCGTCGTATACGCACGTTCGTCACTTCGTCGACAGCAGATTCTTCAACTCAATGGTGTCCGAATCGCTCCCGGGCAGTTCGAGCGGACGTGCCGAGGGCGGCACCGATAACCTCCCACGAGTCTCCGTTCGCGCGGGCTACGCTGACGGCGGCGTCCAGCTTGGCTTCGGCCTTCGCAGCAGCCGTACGGGCAGCGGAGATCCGGCGGAAGTCCGCAGCCCTCCTGTCCAAGTGAGGAGCCGGGCTCAGGCGAAGGAGCGTACCATCCACCCGCAGTGGCGCGGCTAAGTGCTCGACGTGCAGGACGTAACCTTCTTCGGGCCCGCGCTGAATGTAGAGGGTGAGGACCGATTTTCCCTCACTGTCATCAAAGTCCACTTTTCCGTAGCTCTCACGTGGGCCAACAGGCCACGGGCGCGGCTTCAACCGCCACCCAGCTTCGTACTGCGTCGTCTCGTAGGCCGGTGTTTCGCGAGGGGTCATAGTGTCCGCTCTCCTTCAATTGCCTTGCCACTGCGCCCCGACGCGTAGGGGCGCAGCACGGCCTCTCACCGAGAATGGAGCCGGCGGCGGCTGGGGGAGATGCACGTGGTCTCAGCCGTACACCTTCGCCGCCGGCTCCGCTGTCCACGGTACGGCCGCGGGCTGATGGGCGCCCGGGTACCAGATACCCGAATCCGGCGAAGGCATTTACCTGCGGTGGGGGTGGGCTGGTGGAAGCGGGCCCTTCCGGTGGACAGGCCGAAAACGGCGGTGACCACTCCTGCTCGCTGCTATTGGGGCAAGCAAAAGGACGCGCTCCGTTCGCTCAGTGCGTCCTTCGGTGTGGCAAAGCCCTCGGATTAATCGGGTTTCGGGCGTCCTCAGACCTTGAGTTGAAGCCGGTCCTTGGCCTGGGTGATTTGCGCCTGCGTGGCTTGCCTGCCAGCACTGAAGACCGGCTTCACCCGCCGGAACGCCGCGAGGATGGCCCGGCCCACCACAACGATTCCGATGATCGTGGTGACGGCGCGCAGGGTGTCCCAGCCCGCCGTCGACGTCACCAGCGAGTACAGCAGGAAGCTGGAGAGGTTGGTGGCCAGCGGCGCGCCGGGCTCGTAGGAGATGCCGGTGCCGGCGCCCACCGCGAACGGCCAGAACCACAGGTTGGTCAGTAGGCCGAACAGGTAGGACGCCACGGCGCCGTAGCCGCACAGCATCCACAGTTCCGCCCGCCCGCGCACCCGTCGGGGGAGCAGGCCCGCGCCCGCGCCCACCCACGCACAGGCGAAGATCTGGAACGGCGTCCACGGCCCGATCCCGCCCCACAACGCACTTGAGAGGGCGATGGTGGCGGCGCCGAGGAGCATGCCGAACCGGGCACCGAACGCCCGGCCGGCCAGGATCAGCAGGATAAAGACCGCTTCCACGCCCCCGACGCCGGTACTCGCCACCCGCACCGCGGAACCTACCGCGGCCAGTACGCCGAGCAGCGCCACCGTGTGTGCCGAGCGGACGGAACCGTCCAGGGACACGACGACGGCGACGGCGGCGATGGGTGCGATCGCCAGCGCAGCGTAGGGGAGGGCAGCCGCGGCATCCGACGGGAGGGCGGCGGCGAGCAGCGGCCAGCAGAACGCTCCGAGGGCCAGGATATTCGCCGCTGCGAGGACGGCGAGTTCGACGCCGCGCGGCAGCCGGATGTGGTGCGGCTTCTTGGTGCTGGTGATGAACGTTGGCGCCTCGATGGGCGTTGGTACCGGGATCAGCAGTGGTGTTGCGGGCGGCGCCGTGGCAACAGCCGGGGCGGGCTCCGGCGACTTATCCTCCAAAGCAGAGGGCGCGACGCCGTCACGCATCGGGAGGATCCGGGCGTTCAGGCCGTGGGCAAAGTCATGGTCATGGGTGGCGATGAGGACCGCCGCTCCGGCGTCCGCCGCGGCTTTCAGGGCCGAGGCGACGGCGGTGCGCGCCGCCGGATCGAGCCCGCGGGTGGGCTCGTCGATCAGGAGGACCTCGGGTTTGTCCATGGTCTGCAGCGCGATGGCAAGGATCCTGCGCTCACCCGCGGAGAGGTCCCGGGGATGCTCGTGGCCGATGGGAATCGTGACTGCGCCCCGCAGGCGGGCCAGGTGCGACTCAGCAAAACCGGGCGCGAGCTGCCGGCTGTTCTTCCGGCGCGCAAGCCGCCGCTCCGCTGCACGGAGCTCACCCGCGACCGTATCCCTGGTGAAGAGGTCGTCTGAGGCGTCCGGCACCAGGGCGACGCGGCCGCCGTCGAACGTTGTTACAACACCTCCGCTTTCGCCGCTTCTCCCTATCCCGCCGCCTTCACCCAGGGCGAGCGCCACCAGGAGGGACGACTTCCCGGCACCGTTCGGACCCACCAGGGCCACCACTTCGCCTCGGTGCAGGGTGAGGGATGCGTCGCGAACCACCGGCGTGCCCTTGCGGTGCACGGCGAGGTTTGCGGCCGTCAGCACCGGCGCCAAGTCAGCTGGCAGGGACGGGATCTGCCGGGCCTGGATCGGGGCAGACGGCGGCGGCGCGGCACCCGGAGCCCCTGCAGTTGGGATTAATGCGTCGTGGTCGATGGTCCACCACGAGTCGGCTACCGGAGTCAGCGCTTCCGCGCGGTGCTCCGCCACGATGACACAGACGCCGGCGTCGCGGGCGAGGGCGTGGAGCACGGCGATGACGTGCCCGCGGGCCTTGGTGTCGAGGTCGGCCAGGGGCTCGTCCACCAGGAGCAGCGCCGGATTTTCCACGACGGCGGCGGCGATGGCCACGAGCGTTGCCTCGCCCGCCGAAAGGGTGCTGACATTCCGGTCCAGCAGCGCCGCCACTCCGATACGGTCGGCGACCTCCAGCACCCGGGCCTTGGCGGCAGTGGACGGCACGCCGCGCAGTTCAAGGGCCAGGGAGATTTCGTCCCGGACCTTGGTGGTGGCGAAGGCGGCGCGGGGATTCTGCAGTACGACGCCGACGACGCGGGCGGTATCGCGCGGCGGCGTGGCGGCCCGGTCCATGCCGGCGACGCTCACCGTGCCGGAAACTTCGCCCCCGTCAACATGTGAGAGGAGGCCCGCGATCCCCCGCAGGATGGTGGACTTGCCGGAGCCCGTGGGCCCGGTGATCACCGTGATGGAGCCGCTCGGCGGCGTGAATCCGGGGACGTTCACCTGCGCGTCCCCTATGCGGAACTGTGCGTCCCGCACCAGAAGCGGGCCGTCGTCGTCGTTCTTGGAACGGTGCTCCGCCCGGCTCCCGAAGCCGCGCAGCTCCAGGGCCGCGGCAACCCTGCCCGCATGCTCAAGTGTGTGCTCGAGGATGGGCACCAGGGCGCGGGGTCCAAACTTTTCGCCCCGCAGCCGGAACGCCAGGCGCACGGAGGTCACGGCGTCGGACAGCGCGGGGAGCGCCGCCCAGGCCACCACCAGCATCCGGCCCACGCCCTGCATGGGGCCGCGGCGGGCCAGGTGGACAAAGCCGCGCGCCACATCCACGAAGGCGTTGAGCAGGCCGAAGCCGAGGAACATCCCGGCAATCGGCAGGGCGGACAGGACTGCCGCCCACAGCCCGGGACCCGTGACGGGGCCCAGGAGGACCACATGGGAGTACGGGGCAGGCAGGCGCGTCGCCGGCAGGTCGAGAAGGACGGGTTCGCCGATGCCCGCCCCGTTGAAAAGGATGCGGTAGATGACCCGCGCCGCGATGAACACGACGGCGAGGGCCGCCGCGGCGCGTAACGGCGCGGGTCGGAAGGTCATGCTGCGGGGGCGGCCGGTTCGCCGTCGACCGTGAAGAGCAGTTCCAGGCTCTCGCCCGGGCTCACCTTGAGGGTGGCGAGGCCTTCCTGGGCGTAGGCCCAGTCACCGGTGGCCGGCTTCACCCAGAGGGCCCAGTAGGCAAAGGCTGCGGGCATCTTGCCGCATTCTTCCCGGTAGGTGCCGCCCTTGTGGGTGATGTCGAAGTCCGCGGCGGGCACGCCGTTGACGCGGCACACCAGCTCGTTGGGGTATTCGGTGGTGCCCTCGGTTTCCACGTCCGCCTCTTCGAGGATCTCGGCGGCGATGGTGGGCTCGTCCACGGGCACGCAGACGTTGGTGTCGGCGGCTTCCTGCTTCAGGGCGCCAGAATCAACGATGACCTTCACTCCGTCGCAGGGAGCATCGGCGGCGGTGGATGTCGCGGCGCTGGAAGTGGCTGCTGGCGTGGATGCCGGCTCAGAGGCAGCGGGCTGGGTTGCCGGCGCGGAACAGGCGGCGAGGGAAAACAGGAGACCGGCGGCGGCGAGTGAGCTCGCGGCGGCGGTGCGCATCTTAGTCAAAGTCACCTGTTAAGGGTAGGGCGTTGCCCGGCAGGATCCGGAGGCCGTCGCGTTATGTGACGCCATCCGTCGCCAGGAACGACGGCGGGAAGTCCCGCCGTCGTTCCTGTTCTGCAGTGTGTCGGGGTGCTAGATCACCACGAACAGGAGCCAGGCCAGCAGCGGTGCTGCGACGATCATTGACATCCCCCAGATCATCATGCCGCGGAAGGTCTTTTCGCGTTTTTCTTCCTCAGTGTTGGCGACGACGAGTGCGCCGCCGGTGGAGAAGGGGCTGGAATCGACGGCCGAGGCGGCGATGCAGAGGGCGATCACGAAGCCCAGAACGCCGATGGAGCCGGTGGTGAGCAGGGGTGCTGCCAGTGGGACGAGCACGACGAACATCGCGTTGGTGGAGGCGAAGGCTGATACCACGCCTGCCACGACCAACATCATGAGCGCCGCCAGCAGGGGTGTGCCGATCCCGGCGACGGAGTTGGCGAGTTCTTTGATGACGCCTGCGGTTTCGAGCATGCTGATGTAGGTGACGATTCCGCCGATGAGGAGGATGACGTTCCAGCCGATGTGCCCGAGGGCTTCCTTTGAGTGCTGCGGGTAGAGGGCCGACAGGGTCACTGCGGCGGCGAGGGCGAGGAATCCGACGTCGAGCTTGAAGCCCAGGGCGCCGACAAGGATGCTGGCCATGAGCACTACGGTGACTATTTTCTGGCCGGTCCAGGTTGCGGTTTTCGTGATGGTTGCGGTGCCGCCACCGAGGTAGGAGGTGGTGGGATCAGCGGTCTCTTCTTCGCGTCCGCGGCGCATGAGCTCGGGTCCTCCGAGGAGGATGAACGCGACGGCGTTGATGACTACGTTGGCGATGAAGGTCCAGAGGAAGAGTTGGCCGGCGTCGACTGAGATGCCGACTTTGTCCAGGACTCCGTCGACGATGTTGTAGTAGACGGCGATGGGGGAGAATCCGCCGGCGTTGGTGCCGTTGATGATGCACAGGCCTACCAGCAGTGGGTTGATCCTGTAGCGCTGGGCGAAGGCAAGGCCGACGGGGATGAGGATGGCGTTGGTGGCTGCGGAGAGCGCGCCGGATCCGGTGATGATGGCGGCGAGGATGAAGAAGACCCATGGGACCAGGGCAACCCGTCCCCGCACAGCTCCCACAGCGCCTCCAACGATCTGGTCGATGGTGCCGTTGGCCCGGGCCATGCCGAAGAGGTAGGTCACGCCCAAGAGCGTGATGAGGAGACTGCCTGGGAATCCGGAGGCGATTCCGGAGGCTGTCTGGCCGAAGTACAGGACGCCGAGAAGGAAGGCGACAACGAGGGCGACGGCGCCCATGTTGATTTTCCGCCACATTGAGAGGCCGAAGATGAGGACAAGGCCGGATACGGCCACGAGTTCTTGCATGGCTTAGTTGATCTCCACTTGGTATTGGAATGAGGACGCCAGCCCATAGGACTCGCGGTACTCGGCGACGTCGCCGGTGTGGGTGCGTGCGATGCGGTTGATTTTGACGAGGGGATCCCCGTTTTGGCAGTCCAGAAGTGCTGACTGCTCCTGGGTTGCCTGGGTAACCGAGAGTTGCTCGGTAGCTGAGCCGATGACGATTCCAACCCGGGTTTCATACTCCGGGTACAGCAGGCTGCCGAGGTCCTTGATGTTAATCTCAGCGATCGGCTGAAATTGCGGCAGCGGGAGCCAGATGTCTTCGATCAGGAAGGGGGTGCCCTGCCAAAGACGCAACCGGTGGAGGTGAACGGTGGGGGATCCGGCCTGGATCTTCAGGGCTTCAGCCACTTCCAGCGGCGCGTCCCGCAAGTTCCTTTCAAGGATTCGGCTTTCCGGTGTCTGGCCTGTTTCCCCACGCATCCGGAAGAAACGGAAGAGTGAGTGCTGGAAGGTGGCGCGGCGCACGAATGTGCCGCGGCCCTGATGGCGTTCCAGCAGACCTTCGGCTGAGAGCTCGGCCAGGACTCGGCGCAGCGTGCCTACGGAGATGCCGTAGGCCTCCGCCAGCGCGGACTCAGGCGGCAGGGGTGTGGTGCTTCCCCATTCATTGGCCCGGACCCTACGGATCAGGTCGTCTTTGACCCGAACGTGAAGGGGAAGCCGCTGGTCGGCCTGGGCCAGTGCCGGGGAGCTGGAAGCTTGTGTCATGCCTCACAGCGTAGGACAAATTCCTTTATAGGTCTAATCCTATAAAGGTTTAGCGGTTTCCGGTAGGGTGAATGCATGAACGAACTGCCCGCCGCGTGGATCGACACCCATGCCCATATTTTTGAGCCCGGATTGCCTGCTGTTGCAGGTGCGCGCTACGTGCCGAAATATGCCGCTCCCTTGAACCGGTACCTGGCCGTTCTGGCCGCGAACGGCGTGGCACGAGGCGTTCTGGTTCAGCCCAGCTTCCTCGGTTCCGACAACAGCTACCTACTGGCAGCTCTGGCTTCAGCCCCGGCTGTACTCCGGGGAGTCGTTGTAGTTTCGCCGGACCGGGTTGATGCCGATCTTTCCCCCGAGCGAGTGCGTGACTTGAACGCTGCCGGGGTCCGCGGGGTCCGCTTGAATCTCATCGGTCAGCCCTTGCCGGACCTCTTTCGCCCTGAATGGAAAGCCGCGGGCCAATCAATGGCCAGGCATGGCTGGCATTTGGAAGTTCAGGCCTCGGGGACGCAATGGTCCGCCCTGGCGGCCGCGCTCAGTAACTGGCCCTCGAAGATCGTCATCGACCATCTCGGTCTGCCTCACGCCGAGAATCCCAAGGCTATCCACTCTGTACTGCAGCTCTTCAGCCAGGCCCACGTGTGGGTCAAGGTGTCAGGGCCCTACCGGTCCTCACCGCAGGAGGCTGCTGACATGTTCGCCAGGCTGATGAAGGCAGGCTCGACGGACCGGTTGGTGTTCGGCAGTGACTGGCCCTTTACACGACACGAAGACCAGACCTACGCCAGCATTCTTGAATGGGGCCGGGCGCTGGCAGGTGAGGAGCTTTTTGACCGGATGATGACAACTAACGCCCAAACACTCTTCGGGTGGGCTGGTCCAACCTATTGCCGCCGCGCTGAACCGGCGCTCCAAGGCCCCCGCGACTGATAGGGCAGGCGGGGCGGTAACGGCTGCAGGAGGGCAGCATCCGACCGACGCGGACGACGTCGGAGTGTCCAATGTGCCGGAAGTCGCATCCGCGCTCACCATCGGCGAACGCGCAGCATCCGCCGGCCTTGGAGAAACCCACGCGCTGACCACGTCCCTGCTGCGGCACTTGATGCGCTACAGGCCGGCGCCATCGGCTGGCAGCACGTGCGCATGCCTGACCGCTGTGCCGCCTGACATTCCGCGCTGTCTTTCGGTCTCCGCGGCACCCACACGAGTGTTTCCTACAGGCGGAGCTCCATAAAGACGCTGTTAGGGTCCAGGACGTAGCCAGCGAACGGAGGGCACTCTATGAAGCCGTTCCGGGCGTAGAGGCGCCGGGCCGGAGCGAAGTAGTCCTCGGTTCCGGTCTCAAGGAAGAGATGCTCAAGGTTCCGGGCGCGGGCGTCGTCGACGATATGGCGGAGCATCAGGGTGGCTACGCCCCGTCCCCTTGCGCTTGCCGTGGTGCGCATGGACTTGATCTCGCCGTGTACCGGCGGGCCGGAAGGGGAATCCAGGATCTTGAGCGCGCCGCACCCCATCAAGTTGCCGTCCTCACGGGCGGTCCAGAACGTAATTGACGGCGAGGAAAGCGCGGAGTGGTCTAGGGCATGGACGCTTTCGGCAGGCGAGGTGGCGTACATGTCCGCCAGGTGTTCGCTGAGGAGCAGGTGGACGTCGCCGCGTGCGGGGTTGTCCCGGTCAATGGAAATCACCAGCTCAAATCTACCGGCTGGCGCGGCGTGCCCCGTGACGCCACCAACCGATTCCGGTTGGCTGCAGGGCCTCCTCTCGTTGAGTGACCAGTTCATGAGTACCTATGGGGGGCTCTGGCAGAACCAGCCTCAGCAGGGACTCCCGCTGGCCGTTTCGGCTGTGGTGTGCTCGAAAGGACGACGAAGTCCAACCACATACGTAACCGACGAATCACGAGGATGAAGACGATGAACACGGACTGCAACGCAAACAACACCACTTCTCAGGGAATCCAGGCTGGCGTGTCGCGCCGCAACATCATCAAGCTCACAGGGGCAGGCGCGGCGGCCATCGGGCTCTCCAGCGCGGCTGGGCTGGCAGGAGCCCGGCCGGCTTTCGCCGCTCCCACCTCCCGCAAGGACCTCGAGCCGGGCGACACCTCCAACGGCGCAGACAACTTCTACACCAGCGACCAGGTCACGGTGAAGAAGATCTCGTTCAAGAACAAGTACGAGATGAAGGTTGTGGGCAACCTCTTCGTCCCCAACAACCTGGACCGGGGGAGCACCCACCCGGCACTGGTGGTAGGCCACCCGATGGGCGCCGTGAAGGAACAGAGCGCCAACCTCTACGCCACCAAGATGGCGGAGCAGGGCTACGTCACGCTTTCCTTCGACCTCTCCTTCTGGGGCGAGAGTGCCGGCAAACCCGGCAACTCGGTCTCACCGGACATCTACGCCGAGGACTTCAGCGCCGCCGTCGACTACCTGCGGGCGCAGGCCTTCGTTGACAAGGAACGCGTCGGGGCCATCGGTATCTGCGGCAGCGGCAGCTTCGTGATCAGCGCGGCAAAGATCGATCCGCGGATCAAGGCGATCGCCACGGTGAGCATGTACGACATGGGCGCCGCCAGCCGTGACGGGCTGAACAAGTCCGTGACCCTGGAACAGCGCAAGGCCTTCATCGCCACGGCAGCCGCCCAGCGCGACGTCGAGTTCGCCGGCGGCACGATCGAGTACACCGGCGGCACACCGGAAGAACTCACGGCAGACTCCACTGCGGTGGACAGGGAGTTCTACGACTTCTACCGGACCGCCCGCGGCTACCACCCGAACACCACCACGCACCCGGCCCTGGCCACCAACACCAAGTTCATGAACTTCCACCCGTTCAACGACCTGGACCTGATCGCCCCGCGGCCGCTGCTGTTCATCGCCGGTGACCAGGCACACTCGAGGGAGTTCAGCGAAGAGGCCTACCGGCTCGCCACCGGCCCCAAGGAACTCTTCTGGGTTCCCGGTGCCGGCCACGTGGACCTCTACGACCGCACCGGCCTCATCCCCTTCGACAAGCTCACGGACTTCTTCCGTACACAGCTCTAGGAAGGGGGCTGCGGGGGAGGGGTACTGGAAGGGACTCCCTCCCCCGCAAGACTTGCCCTAGCGTGAAGCACATGGACAACCGAGCTGAAGTACGCGAATTCCTTGTCTCGCGGCGCGGCCAGGTGGCCCCGGAGCAGGTTGGATTGCCCGCCGGGACGAACAGGCGCGTCAAGGGTTTGCGGCGGAGTGAAGTGGCCACCCTTGCCGGCCTGAGCGTGGAGTATTACACGCGCCTGGAGCGCGGCGCGATCAGCGGTGCCTCCGGCCAGGTGCTGGAGAGCATCGCCAGGGCCTTGCGCCTGGACGACGCCGAGCGGGCGCACCTGTTCAACCTCGCCCAGGCGGCCAGCCCGGTTGCACGGCCGCCGCGGCGGCGGACGTCAAAGTCCTACGTTCCGCACCAGAGCCTGCAGTGGGTGCTCGATGCGATCACGGCCGGCCCCGCGTTCGTTCGCAACGGCCGGATGGACCTGCTGGCTGTCAATCCCTTGGCTCGGGCGTTTTACAAGGATTGCTACGACATGCCCGGCCAGCCACCGAACATCGCCCGGTTCACGTTCCTGGACGAACGTGCCCACCAGTTCTACCCGGACTGGGACGCCTTCGCGGAGGTGACCGTTTCCATCCTCCGGACGGAGGCTGGCCGGGACCCCCATAACAAGGAACTTCACGACCTCATCGGCGAGCTGGGAACCCGCAGCGAGGAGTTCCGCCGGCGCTGGGGTGCGCACAACGTCCGCCACCACGGCACTGGTTTCAAGACGTTCAACCACCCCGTCGTGGGCGAAATGACTCTCGCTTTCGAGGGGCTGGAGATGGCCGCCGAGCCCGGGCTGACTCTCACGATCTACACCGCGGAACCGGGGTCGCCGTCGGCTGAGCGCATGCAGCTGCTCGCCTCATGGGCGGCCAGCGAGTATGGAAATTCCATCCAGGCTCCATCCGTAAAGACCCGCACGGACGGCTGAGGACGCCCGCCGCCAGCTACGAAAGAACGGCCGACGCCGGGCATCACCGCCGGGGGCACCGACGGGTCCCTGCCAGTACCCCTCACAACAGGGGCTCCTACACTTCTTCTCCAACTGCTTTGCTGGAATGGACCGAACTTTCCTGACTGGAACGGATCAGCTCCCATGCACCTGAAGACATTGGCCCTGGCTTTGATTTGCGCGCTGGCGTTGCCCCTGGCCGGGTGCAGCACCCCCTCGAACGGCCCGGCCTCCACCCCTGAGTCGCCATCTTCCCCGCTGGAAACATCGACGGCGGCCGGCGGGGCTTCCCAGCCATCACCGGTGCCGTCCTCGGCGGGTACGGCAGAGAACACACCGATCACCATCGACATCGATGGCGAGACCGTGACAGGTACCCTTTTCGGCAACGCAGCTGCACGCTCCCTGATCGGGCAGCTTCCCTTGACGCTCTCCTTCAGGGACTACGGCGGTCAGGAAAAGATCGCTGAGCTGCCGGAGGCGCTGTCGCTCGACGGCGTGCCCGCCGGTGACAGCGCAGAACCACTGACCATCGGCTACTACGCCCCTGACCAGGTACTCGTGCTCTACTACGAGCATGTGGGCTACTCCCGAGGAATTGTGCGGATCGGATCGTTCGATGACCTCAAGGCGATCCGGGACCGGACAATCGGTTTTACCGCCAGGCTGGCTCCCGCGAACTGAGCGGGATGACACGGCTGCTCCGAAATTTCTCCACAAAAGAACGGAACCGTTTTGACCCGAGCAACCCTTGAGGACGGGGCCCGCGAAGCACCCATCGACGCCCTGCCCTCCGAAAACATCAGCATCACAAACGAAACAAAGGATTCCGCCCCGGCAAGCGGTCTTTCCGTCCCAGCCGGGCGTTTTCCCTGGGCGGCCCTGCTGGTCATGGCCCTGATGGGGTTCCTCCTCATTGCCACCGAGACCATGCCCGCCGGCCTGTTGCCGCAGATCGCCTCAGGACTGACAGTCACCGAGGGGACCGCGGGGCAGTTCGTCAGCGCCTACGCCCTGGGAACAATAATTGCGGCCATGCCAGCCATTGCCCTGACCCGGGGCCTGCGCCGGAAGCCCGTTTTCGTCGTCGGGATCCTCGGCTTCCTGGCCGCGAACCTCATCACGGCGTTCTCTACGGACATCGCGCTTTCCCTGGGAGCGCGGCTCTTGGCCGGTGCGTTCTCCGGCCTGTTGTGGGGAATGACTGCCGGCTATGCCCGGCGCATCACGGCTCCACACCAGGCGGGCCGCGCGTTGTCCGTTGCGTCCGTGGGAACCCCGGTGGGCCTGGCAGTGGGGACGCCCTTCGGCTCCTGGCTGGGTACGACGTTCGACTGGCGCTGGTCCTTCGGCGTGCTCGCAATCCTCACGGCAGTCACCTTGGTATTGGCGGTCTTCCTGGTCCCGGACGCGCCCGGCCAACGGGCCGGGACACGGGTACCCCTGGCACGGGTCTTCGCCATCCCGGGCGTGGCGGTTGTCCTCGGCGTCATCGTCAGCTGGATGCTTGGGCACAACATCATGTACACCTACATTGGCTCCTATCTCCGCGGGGCAAGCCTTGATTTCCCGGTTGACGTCGCGCTCGTAACGTTCGGCGCGGCCGCCATTGCGGGGATCGCCATCACCGGTGCCGTGATCGACAAGGGCCTTCGACGCCTGGTCCTGCTCAGCCTGGGGAGTTTCATGGTGGCCGGTGCGATCTTCATCGTTGGCCGCGCGTCACTACTGGCTGTCCTCGCCGCGATCGTCCTGTGGGGCATCGCCTTCGGCGGCGCGGCAGCACAACTGCAGACGGCCATCAGCGCTGCCAGCGGTGAAAACGCCGACGTTGCCAACTCCATGCTCGGCGTCGCCTTCAACCTGGCGATTTTTGCCGCGGGGGTGGCGGGTGCGGTGGTGATCAGCAGCCTTGGCGGGATGGTCCTGCCGGCCGCCCTGGTGGCCCTCGCCGCCGTCGCGCTTGTTATCGCTGTTGCCGGACGCCGCACAGCATTCCCCACCTAGCCAGCAAGGCGGCGCCCGCCGCAGCTGCACTGCAAATGAACGTCCTCAAACGCATCAGGAGACAGCCATGAAAGCCACCCGCACCCCAGCCCTCTTGGCAGTCACCCTCGGAGCGGGCCTGATGCTCACGTCCTGCACCGCCACGCCGGCAGTAACACCAACGCCGGTTCCTGCGCCTGTTACATCGTCGGCCCCGTCCCAGTCCCCGCCCCCCTCCTCAGCAGAGACATCGGCGACGGCGGGAAATGCCACCCCGACGGGCACACCCCAGGCCGTGGCCACCGGGCTGGAGGCTCCCTGGTCCGTGGTGTTCCGCAACGGCACCCCGCTGGTCAGTGAGCGGGACAGCGGGCGGATCCTCGAGCTCAGCCCTGACGGCACCACGCGCGCCATCGGAGACATTCCCGGCGTGGCGGCTGTGGGGGAAGGCGGGCTGCTGGGCCTGGCCGTGGACAGCCAGGGCCGCCTGTACGTGTATTCCACCGGGACGGACGGAAACAGGCTCCAGCGCTTCGACGTCACCGGAGAACCGGGATCCTTGGCGCTGGGACAGGCCGAAATGCTCCTCGACGGCATTGGCTCCGCGAGCTATCACGACGGCGGCCGGATCGCCTTCGGGCCCGATGGCATGCTCTACGTCGCGATTGGCGACGCGGGCCGGCGCGACAGTTCACAGGACCTCAATTCCCTGAATGGGAAGATCCTGAGAATGACCCCCGACGGCGGCGTCCCCGCCGACAATCCCTTCCCGGATTCGCTCGTCTACAGTTACGGGCACCGCAACCCCCAGGGCCAGGCCTGGGCGGAGGACGGCACCATGTTCGCCACCGAGTTCGGGCAGAACACCTGGGACGAGCTGAACATCATCACCGCGGGAGCGAACTACGGCTGGCCGACCGTTGAAGGGATAGCCACCACAGGGGACTTCATTGACCCGGTTCAGCAGTGGGAGCCCACCGAGGCCAGCCCCAGCGGCATGGCGCACATTGACGGGACCCTGTTCATCGCCAACCTGCGCGGACAGGTCCTCCGGGCGGTACCCGTAGCCGACCCCTCGACGTCGACCACCCACTACGACGGCGAATTCGGCCGCCTCCGCGACGTCACGGAGGCTCCGGACGGCAAGCTCTGGTTCGTCACCAACAACACCGACGGCCGGGGTACGCCCGGCCCCGACGACGACCGCATCCTCAGCGTGGAGCTGACCCGGCAGTAGTCGAGATGCCCACGCGCTCCCGGGTGAATCGGGAAGGCCTACAAACGGGACGCTAGGCGGGTCAACGCCCCACCAGGCCCATGTGAAGGTCGTTGTAGCGGTTTCCCTGCACTCCGATCCGGCTGGCAAGGGCATTAAGATCGGCGACTTCATCGGCGGACAGCGCGACGGTGGACGCCGCTGCGTTCTCCTCCACGCGCTCGCGGCGACGGGTACCGGGGATCGGCACAATCCACGGCTGCCGTGCCAGGAGCCAAGCCAGTGCGATTTGCCCGGGGGTGCAGGTCTTAGCGGCGGCGAGTTCCGCCACGTACTGCACCAGTGCCTGGTTGGCGGCGCGGTTCTCGGGGGTGAAGCGCGGGATGGTGCCGCGGATGTCACCTTCGGCGAATTGCGTGGACGTATCGACGGTTCCGGTGAGGAAGCCCTTGCCAAGGGGGCTGAAGGGCACAAACCCGATCCCCAGCTCAGCCAGGGTGGGCAGCACCTCCGGCTCAGGGTCCCGTGTCCACAGTGAGTACTCGCTCTGTACGGCTGTCACCGGAAAAACGGCGTGTGCGGCCCGGATGGTCGCGGCGGAGGCCTCTGACAGCCCGAAGTGGCGGACCTTGCCAGCCTCAACGAGCTCACCCACCGCACCGGCAACCTCCTCAATCGGCACGTTGGGGTCGACGCGGTGCTGGTAAAAGAGGTCGAGGGTGTCCACGCGCAGCCGGCGCAGGGACTGGTCCGCGACGCGCTTGATCCGGTCCGGCGAACTGTCCAGCCCCACGGACTTCCCGTCCTCGATCCTCCACCCGAACTTGGTCGCTATGACGACCTCGTCGCGGACCGGGGCGAGTGCTTCGCCGACGAGTTCCTCATTGACGAATGGGCCGTATACCTCCGCTGTGTCGAAGAAATTGATTCCTGCCCCGACGGCGTCGCGCAGTACGCCAATCATTGCTTGGCGGTCCCCGGGGTTGGGTCCGTAGCCCTGGGACATGCCCATGCAGCCAAGGCCAACGGCCGAAACTCGCAGCCCCTGTCCGAGTGTTCGCGTATGCATGAAGTCTCCTTTGTTTATCTGCTGGCACATTTGTGCACGGTCTTCCTCCAGTCAACGGCTTATTGGACGGATGAGGGAGTGTCTGGTGGAACGGGTACTGGCAGGGCCTGCCTCAGCCTCTCCCTGCCATGTCCCTCGTAGTTCACTTGCCAGCAACCCGCCGGCCCTGAAGCGTTCTCCCGCAACCAGCAGTCTTTTCACGCCCCCTTCGCCCGGCACGCCAAAGAGCCGGGCGGACATTCCAGCAGTACGTAGGAGTACTCCGTGTTCGTGACAAGCACCCTCGCCGCCGTCGCTGTCCTCGCCTCCCTGGCAGGAACCGCAGCAGCTGCACCCGCCCAAGCCGAGGCAACCAAGCCGGCTCCCGTCGTCGTCGGCCAACCGCTGGCCCAGGCACATGCCCACAATGACTACGAACATGGCCGCCCCCTGTTCGACGCCTTGGAGCACGGCTTCACCAGCGTCGAGGCCGACGTGTGGCTGGTGGACGGCGAACTGCTGGTGGCGCACGACCGGGAGGACGTCCAGCCCGGCGTCACGCTCGAAAGCCTCTACCTTGACCCGCTCCAGGACCTGGTCCGCAGCCAGCCCGGGCACAGCGTCTACCCGCACTGGGACGGCAGCCTGCAGCTCCTGATCGACATCAAGAGCGACGGCGAGGCCACCTACGCCGCCATCGAGCAGGAACTCTCCGAGCACCGCGACATCATGAGCCGCTACACCAACGGCAACGTCAAGGGCGGCCCGGTCACCGCGGTCATCAGCGGCAACCGCCCCTTGGCCACGATGCAGGCACAGGAGAAGCGCTTCAGCTTCTACGATGGCCGCTCCGCCGACCTCACCACCGGCAAGCCCGCCGCCCTGATGCCGCTGGTCAGCGACAACTGGACCAAGCTCTTCACCTGGCAGGGCATCGGCCCCATGCCGGAAGCCGAGCGCACCAGGCTGCACGCCTACGTGGCCGAGGCGCACGCCAGCGGCTACCGCGTGCGCTTCTGGGCCACCCCGGACCAGCCCGGCGCAGCACGCGAGGCCATCTGGACCGAACTCGCCGACGCCGGCGTGGACCACATCAACACCGATGACCTCGCCGCACTCCAGCAGTTCCTCACCGCCCGCACGGCCTAAGCCGCCTCCAAGAGACAGGTACATCCCCATGCCTTCAAAAACAATGAAAACGACGACGGCGGCAGCCGTCCTGGCGCTCGGCCTCCTTGCGTCCCAGCCCGCCAACGCCGCTGAGGACACCTCCGACAAGCAGGCCTTCACTTTCGGCGTCATTGGCGACATCCCCTACGGCGACGCCGAGATTGCCAAGTTTCCCGCCCGCATCCAGGACATCAACGCGGACAGGGACCTGAAGTTCGTCACCCATGTGGGCGACATCAAGAACGGCTCCTCGGTCTGCTCGGACGAGTACTTCGCTGATATCCGGACCCAGTTCGACACCTTTGAGCATCCGCTGGTCTTCACCCCAGGTGATAACGAGTGGGTGGACTGCCACCGCACCAACAACGGCGCCTACAATCCGCTGGAGCGCCTGGACCGGCTCCGGGAGGTGTTCTTCAACGAGCCCGGAAAGACCTTGGGGGCCACGATGCCGGTCAAGACCCAGGAGAATCTCGGGTTGCCGGAGAACGTCAGGTTCGAACAGAACCGGGTTGCCTTCTCCGTGCTGAACGTCCAGGGCAGCAACAACTCACTGCAGCCGTGGACCGGTTTGGGTGAAACCACCGCAACGCCGGAACAGGTGGCCGAGGTGGAGTACCGGACGGGCGCCGTCCTGGCCCAAATCCGCGAGACCTTTGCCGACGCCGGACGCCGCAACAGCCGCGCCGTCGTCCTGATGACCCAGGCCGACATGTTCGACCCCTCGCTGCTCGCCGCGGCCACCACCAACCCGGAGATCATGTCCGGCTTCCGCGAGATCGTGGCGGCCATCGTCAAGGAGACCAACAGCTTCGACGCGCCGGTTTACCTCATCAACGGCGACAGCCATGTTTTCGCCGAGAACCAGCCGCTCGCCGCCGGCTCACCCTGGCTGGAAATTTACGGCCAGGCACCAGCCGATGACCTGCAGCGCATCACCGTGGACGGTTCCGCGAACGCCACCAACTACGTCAGATTCTCAGTCGCCGGCAACAGTGCCGACGGCGGCGACGTCCTGAGCTGGGAGAAGGTCCCCTTCAGCTCGTAGGCAGCAAAGGTAAGCGGACCCCCCGGGGGGGCGCCACCCCCCGGGCCCCCCGCGGGTGCACCCGCCCCCGCCCGCCCGCCGGGATTTCGCCGCGCCCGCCCGCGGCCGGGGGGGGGGCAACCCCGAGGGCGTGGCCCCCGGCCGCCGCGGTATTTATGGGCCACGGGGGGCGGCGGCCTGACCGGCAGGATGGCAAGCTCTGCCGGTC
>NZ_JAJOMC010000061.1 GCF_021129155.1 Arthrobacter sp. AK04 | reverse complement strand
CATCCAGGGGATGTAGTTGCCGAAGAAGTTCATGTAGAGGGCGGCGGCGGTGATGTCCACGATGGTGGTGGTGGCCCAGTTGATCCAGTAGAACCAGCCGGAGACGAACGCGGCTTTTTCGCCGAAGAATTCCCGGGCGTAGGAGACGAACGAGCCCGAGGAGGGCCGGTGCAGGACCAGTTCGCCCAGGGCGCGGAGGATCAGGAAGGCGAAGAACCCGCACACCGCGTAGGCGATGACCAGGGACGGGCCCGCTGCGTTGAGGCGGCCGCCGGCGCCCAGGAACAGGCCGGTACCGATCGCGCCGCCGATCGCGATCATCTGGATCTGCCGCGGCTTCAAATTCTTGTGGTAGCCCTGGTCCTCGGCATGCAGTGCCGACTCAGAAGCATGGGCATGACCACCATCAATAACGTGGTCCGGTGCAACATTGGGGTCCTGTACAACCTCGTCATTGGGGTTGATGGGCATGGGTGATCCTTTCGATACGGAGAAGATCCTGCTGGTTGGGGAAGGGTGGGAGTTTCAGTTGCGTGTGTGGGCTGGAAACTCGTGGGTCAGAAAACGGACCAGCCGGTGCGGTCCGAAAGATCTGCGAGGGCGGCGGTACCGGCCAGTGAGTTGCCTTTGGCGTCCAGCCGCGGACTCCAGACGCAGATGGCGCACTCGCCTGGAACGATGACAAGGATTCCCCCGCCCACCCCGCTCTTCCCGGGGAGGCCCACACGGTAGGCGAACTCGCCTGCGGCGTCGTACATGCCGCACGTCAGCATGATGGAACCGACGCGTTTCGCATTGCTGGGGGAGAGCACGGGACCCCGCGTTCCCCGTCCGGCCCGGGCCAGGAACAGCCCGGCCTTGGCCAGGTCGGCGCAGGTCATCATGATGGAACACTGGCGGACGTAGTTCTCCACCACTGCTTCGGCCGGCTGGTGCAGGTTGCCGAAGTTTTTCAGGAAGTGGGCCAGTGCCAGGTTCCGGCTGCTGTTGGCCAGTTCGCCGGCTGCCGCTGCCTCGTCGATGTAGGGCCCGCTGCTGGCTGCCTGCGCGGTGAGGAACTGCAAGAGCCGGGTGGCGGCGTCGGGCGCTTCATTCATCAGGTGGTCCGTGACCACCAGGGCGCCGGCATTGATGAAGGGGTTCCGGGGGATGCCATGCTCCACTTCCAGCTGGACCAGGGAGTTGAAGGGCGTACCGGAGGGTTCGCGCAGGACCCTGTGCCACAGCGATCCTGAGCTGTCACCGCCAAGGGCCATAGCCAGGGTGAAAACCTTGGAGATGCTTTGGATGGAGAAGGGAACGGCCGCATCGCCGGCGGCGAAGACTTCTCCGGATGTTGTGGCCACGGCGATGCCGAACCTGTTGAAGGGGACCGCTGCCAGGAGGGGAATGTTCCCCGGGATGCTGCCTGCTTCCCGTTCCGGCCGGTGGCGGAGGACGATGTCCTCGAGGAGCGCTCCCAGCGGCGGTGCCTGGAGTGTTGTTGTCATTTCCTGCCTGAAAGTTTGTTGGAAGGGGTTCCGGTCCACGCCTGGACGTGGAGCAAGGCCACCAGTGCGTCGCGGGGGTTGCTGAAGTCCAGCCCGGTGACGCGCGAAGCCTTGCTGATCCGGTAGTAAACGGTGTTTTTGTGCAGCTGCATCCGGCGCGCGCAGGCTGCCACGTCAAGCGAGGCGTCAAAGTACGCCCGCAGGGTTTCGGCCAACTCCCCGTCCTCCCTCAGCAGCCGCGAAAGGCTGCGGTGGCGGAACGTGGAGGTCGAGAAATTCCGGACTGCCTCCCGGAACAGGATCTCGCCCTCGAAGTCGTCCACCGTGCCTACGGACGTATCCCCGGCCTGGCCCACGCAGCTTAGGAGGGCCTCGGTCAGGCCGGTGACCGAGTGGATGGACAGCAGGTCCGGAACCACTGGACCCACGGCAGCAAAGGGACTGATGCCCAGATGCTTCCGCGCGTCCTTGATGATGGACTCCGCGAGGCTTCGCAGCCCGGGTTCGGCCGCGGCAGACTGCAGGCCGGGAATTATGACGGCGGTATCGCCCTTGAATTGGCCCACCACGGCGGACGCTTTGTAGGCGGCGGCGTGGATGGATGCCAGGTTGGCGAGTTCGCCGTGCTTCAGTGCGGCGTCATCGGCCTGCGCTTCGGACTCCGACATGCCAACCAGGATCAGGGCAGCGGGGCGCTCCGCCGGGAGTTTTTCACTGTGCGCGCTGGCCGCGGCCTCCTCGGGACCGGACAGGATCCGCGCCACGCGGTCTTCCCGCATGTGCACGGACTGCTGGTTGCGGTACCGGATCAGTTCGGCGGACGTTCGTGCCGCAGAACCCTTCAACACATGGTCGACGTCAGGCCCGAACCCCGCCCCAGTCTCCTGGAGCCAGATGTAGCCCATGATGCGGTCGCCGGCAAAAAGTGTGATGGCCACGCGTTCGCGCAGCCCGTCCTGCGGCCGGGCCGGAACGCGGACGGGCAGGCGGGTCCCGTGTAGTTCGCGGTACGCGCCCAAGTCCTTGAGTAGCAGCTCGTATTTGCGGGGGCCGCGACGCGCAAGGATGGACGCCTTGCGGAGTTCGTCAATGTCGTTGGAGACGGTGGAGTACGCCAGCACCTTGTTGGCCGCATCCTCGATGACCACATGGCTGGAGGTGAGCCTCGCCGTCGTTTGGGCGATGGCGAAAAGGTCCTCTTCCAGCAGCGTAAGCACTTCACGCTGGTAGCTCGGCGGCTGGATCCTGTCCTTTGCAATGGACAGCAGCCGGTCCCAGTCCGCGCCGGGGTCCACCAGCAGCAGGCCCGTACCGGCATCGCGCAGGAGTTCCTCGGCCTCGGACAATTCCTCGCGGCTTCCCTTCACGGCCACCACCGGGGGAGGGCTCTTCTTCAGGAGCCGGCGCAGCGCCGGCAATGCTGACCGGCCGCGGACCCCGATCAGCAGGACGAAGGCGGCTGCGGCGTCGGGCGCTTCATCATCGGCGTCCACGATCAGGAACCGTTCAATGGCAGGGCTGGCCGACGCCGGCCGCAGGACCAGCGTGGCGAAACCCAGGGGGAGATCCGCAAGGATATCGTCCACCGTCACCGCAGCCATGAGTGTCCTTCTGCATCGATCGCACCGGACGGCTCTGTCCGGTCAACTCATGGTATCCAGCAGGAATTGGCAGAAATATGGAAGCGGACCCAAAACTTACGCGGCATTTTCAGCCCGCCGCCCAAGTCACCGGGTGCGCACGGCAGCCGTGGAGCCGCGGACTGTCAGGTCAATACACCAGGGCTGAGTCCAGGCCTGCAGTCCCGGGGCACTTTGGCGCGGACACGCCGGGAAACTAGCGGCCGCCGTCGTGCGTCATGCCCAAAGTGCCCCCGGACGGCATGCACTAAGACAGCAGAAAGCCGGGCCCGTGGCCGTGAAGCCGCGGGAACCGCGGCCCGCAGCCATTCGACGACGGCGGGCAGCGGCCCGGCGATGACCGTCGGGTCTGCAGCACCCGAGTCGCCCAACGCCAGCGAAGTACCCGTGACTTTGACCAGGGGTCCGGCGTCGGTGCCGCGGGTGTTGGATGGGGTGAACTGGTCAGTCGGCCGATGTGCCCGTTTGGCTGTAGAAGCGACCGAACCGCTGGAGGTACAGGAACATTCCCAGGAAAGCGATGACCCCCAAGAGC
Organism: Arthrobacter sp. AK04; assembly: GCF_021129155.1. Taxonomy (GTDB): domain Bacteria; phylum Actinomycetota; class Actinomycetes; order Actinomycetales; family Micrococcaceae; genus Arthrobacter; species Arthrobacter quantipunctorum. Next base: position 21,717 of record NZ_JAJOMC010000061.1, on the reverse strand, counting down.
GGCCCGGCCCAAATGGCAACCGGCGTGCCCCGGACAAAGAGTGCCCCGGCTCCGAGAATGCTTCCTGCCACACCAACACCGGGGCTGGCCGTGGCAAGCGTGCCTTGGATCTTTCGGCCGACTTGGCCGTACCGGAAACTGTGGAGGACGACGAAGAGGATGAAGGCCCCGCCCATGAAGAGGGGCCAGGGCCAAACTGCCATTGCTGCAACGCTCAGTGTCAGCCCGTACGTGGCGGCCAAGGCCAGCCAGTAGTTCCTTGCGGTCGTGTTGGTACTCATCGGCATCCCCCTGCGACGTCCGTGCGGTAAAACATACCTGCCCGCGCTGCGGAGTTCACCGGCACTGGTGGGCACGTGAACGGCAGCGCCCGTGGCCAGTGCATCCCGTTGAGCGCAAAGCAAAGGCCCTGCCTTCCTCAGTTCTCAGGAAAGCAGGGCCTCGCTACGTGGCGGTGACGGTGGGATTTGAACCCACGTTGGCTTTTACACCAAACAACATTTCGAGTGTTGCACCTTCGGCCGCTCGGACACGTCACCAACCTCAATAGGGTACCGGAGCAAGGCGCGCATCCCCAAAACGGGATTGGCGGGAGGGGCTCCCGCTGGCCACCCATGAGGGCCTGAAAAGATTTTCAAAATTCTTTTTAGCAGGGGTCCACTGGGCCCCTTAAATGTCAGACCCTGCCATGAGGATGGATTCATGGAAGGCAATTCGGCGGTGGTGGAGGCGGAGGCGGTGGTTGACGCTTCGGTGGCTGCTTTTGCGGCGGTGCTCGCGGGCGGCGGTACTGCTGCTTCCGGCACGGCTGTTTCCGGCACGGCTGTTTCCGGTCGTGGCGCCGCAGAGCCTGGGACTGGCGCGGGTGATGGCGCCGCTGATGATCCGTTGCAGCGGGTTGTTGATGGGGCGTTGAATGTTCTTGCCGGGCTGGCCCGGTCTGAGGCGAAGCTGGCGGCGTTGAAGGCGCAGGCTGTTCAGGTGCTGGCTGCCGCCACGAGCCTGCTGAACGGTCCGCCGTCCTCACCGCATGAGGCCACGGCGCAGGAGCGGAGCCTGGTGGCGGAGGTGGGGTGTGCTCTGGTGATCGGTGACCGTGCCGCCGGTGCCTTGTTGGCTGAGTCCCATGCCCTGACCACGTCCCTGCCCTGGACGCTCGCAGCGTTGCAGGGCGGTTCGATTTCCTGGGCTCATGCCCGGGAAATGGTGAACCAGACGGTCGGTCTTGACCGGGCCGGGGCAGCGGCCCTGGAGAAGCACTTCCTGGACCCGCACACCCCCAGGCCCGCCGGAGCGGCCACTATCGGGGAGATGGCCGCCTACCGGTTCAAGGCCAAGGCCCGTACCTGGCGCGAACGCCACCACCCCGAATCGATCGAGAAGCGCCACGCCAAGGGTGTGGCGGACCGGCGGGTGGAGTACAGGCCGGACCAGGACGGCATGGCCTGGCTTTCGGCCTGCCTCCCCGCGCATCAGGCAATGGCGGGCTGGAACCGGCTCAACGCCCTCGCCCGGGCCGCACAGGGACCCGACGAGTCCCGCACCCTCACCCAGATCCGGGCCGACGAGTTCGCCGAAGCGATCCTCACCAGCGGCAGCAATGGCGGTACCAGTCGCGGGTGTGACGACATTTCCAGCGTCCTTGCAGGCAACAGCACAGGTACCAGCGACTGGGCGGGTGCAGGGACGGATCCCGCCGGGCTGTCGTCGGCGGTCCGGGCGCAGGTGCTCGTCATGGTGCCGGTATTCGCGCTGATGGGCCTGACCGACGAGCCCGCCATGCTGGACGGCTTCGGGCCCATCCCTCCGTCCATGGCGAGGGACCTGGTCGCGAACGGTGCCGATTCCTTCCACCGCGTCCTCGTCGACCCGCGGGACGGAGCACCGCTGGAGATCGGGCGGACCAGCTACCGGGTCACCAAAGCCATGCGGAACTGGCTGAGGATGCGGGACGGCAAATGCCCCTTCCCCGGCTGCAACAACCCGTCACTGGACAACGAGGCCGACCACCTCCTGGCCTGGCAGCACGGCGGCACCACCGGGATCAGCAACCTCGGACAACCCTGCCCCAAACACCACAAACTCCGACACTCCAGCGGGTGGACACCAACACCAGCCACCCACAACGAACCACCCGGCTGGATTTCACCCACGGGGCGGCATTACAAGAGCGAACACCAGGACTGGGAACCACCCCACTGGCCCGAATCTGTCCTGTCCGCCCTGCCGGCGGCGCTGGAACCGGGGGAGCATCACAACGGGCAAGTCCCCGGCGTACTGCCCTACCCGCCGATGCCCGGCGCGTGTGCCTGCCCTGCCGCAGACCTCCCATACCCGGAACCACCACCGGAGGAACCTGAAGATGACAACCTCATAGACCTGGACGACATACCAGCGGACGACCCCCTCTGGGACGACTTCTACGCCCTGCCGCCCGTCCTGCCCCAATACCCCCTGAGTGACTGGGACCCCATGAATGACCGGCACCCGATAACGGACCGCAATCCGGCACTGACCTGAATTCCTTGCTGACAAAGCGCCGCACAAGGCAGCTTGTGATCCAGCGATGCCACGGTGGGGGCAGCCGGGCGGGTCAATAGCCCGTGGCGGGGAGACGGCCCAAGACACACCGGTTGGGGAGGCGGTCCAAGCACAGCCCCAAAGCCCAGGAACCCGAACAAGGCAACGGCCAACTTTTGCGGTCCACGCCGGGCGGGCTAGATTCATCAGCAAGATGACTAATCAAACCAGTCCCACGCACGCAACCGCCTACTGGACGACGGCCAAGGAACACGGCGAACTCCGTACCGAGGACCTTTCCGCCCCCGGCCCAGGCGAAGCCCTGGTGCGCACCCTCTATTCCGGCATCAGCAAGGGCACCGAGATGGTGGTCCACGCCGGCGCCGTCCCGCCCCGGGTAGCCGAAGAGATGCGGGCACCCCGCCAGGAAGGCGAATTTCCAGGGCCGGTGAAGTTCGGATACCTGTCCGTGGGTGTTGTCGAAGAAGGTCCGGAGGGGTGGACGGGGCAGCGTGTCTTCTGCCTCAACCCCCACCAGGACCGCTACGTGGCGTCCATCAGTTCACTCACGAAAATTCCCGACGACGTCCCGTCCCGCCGGGCAGTGCTGACCGGAACCGTGGAAACCGCGGTCAATGCGCTGTGGGAGGCCGGCCCGAGGCTCGGTGACCGGGTCGCGGTTGTGGGCGCGGGCCTCGTGGGCGGCATGGTGGCCACCCTGCTCCGGACCTTTCCGCTGGAACGCCTGCAGCTTGTGGACCTGGACCCGGGCCGGAAGCAACTGGCGGACACCCTGGGAACAGACTTCGCCCACCCGGATGACGCCCTCGCCGACTGTGACATCGTGTTCCACTGCTCCGCCTCCCAGGAAGGCTTGGAGCGCAGTCTGCAGCTGGTTGGGGACGAAGGGGACGTCATCGAAATGTCCTGGTACGCCAACCGCCAGGTAACCCTGCCGTTGGGTGAGGACTTCCACGCCCGGCGCCTGTCCATCAGGGCAAGCCAGGTAGGAGTGGTGGCACGGGCGCGCCGGCACCGCAGGACCAACGCCGACCGCCTGAACCTCGCAGTATCGCTGCTCAAGGATCCGGTATTCGACGCCTTCCTGACAGGTACTTCGCCGTTCGCCGAACTGCCTGGCGTGGTGCAGGACCTCGCCCACGGCAACCTCGAAGCTTTATGCCACGTCATCGAATACCCCGGCGCCGAAAACTCCAAAAATCCAACCCGAGAAAACCAGAGGTAGTCCATGTTCAGCCTGACCGTACGGCGCCACTTCATGATCGCCCACAGCCTCCCGCGCGAGGCCTTCGGGCCGGCCCAAGCCCTGCATGGGGCAACATTCGTCGCGGAGGTGTCCTTCCGCCGTCGGACGCTCAACGAGGACGCGATTGTCCTGGACATCGGCGCCGCCGGCACCATGATCGAGGAGGTGCTGGGAGGCCTGAACTACCGGAACCTGGACGAGCACCCGGACTTCGCCGGCAAGCTCAGCACCACCGAGGCGCTTGCGGAATACATCGCGCAGTCCGTTGCCGAAAAGCTGAAGGATGATCCCGACGGCGGCCAGCTCACCGGAATCGACGTCACCCTGCGCGAAAACCCGGACGCCTGGGCCACGTACACGCTGGACCTCCAAGCCGCCTGATCCAGTGGACCGCATCCGGCTGCTTGTTCCCGGCAACATCCACCATCATTCCGGTGGAAACATCTACAACGCACGGCTGGTGGAGGGGCTGAAAACACTGGGAGCCACCGTCGACGTGCTCCCCGTCGACGGCTCCTGGCCCTACGCCAGCGCTCGCGCCCGACGCCGGCTGGGCAGCCTCTTGGGGGCGTGGGAACAGGTGAGTGAAGCGGAATCAGAAAACGCGATAACCCTTGTGGACGGGCTCATCGCCATGGGCGCCCCAGATGAAATGGAATTCGCGGCCAAGGCCGGACGCAAGACATGGGTGTTGGTACATATGCCCGCCCCGGCACATCACGAGCTTGAAGCACGGTCCCTCCGGGCTGCAAGTGGCGTCGTGTGCACCAGCACCTGGGCCAGCAAAGTCCTGGAAGAACGTCACGGACTTCATGGGCTCGAGGTTGCCCTTCCCGGCACGGACCCGGCGCCGCTGGCCCACGGATCCACTCCGCCCCACTTGCTTACGGTGGCCGCGCTGCTGCCCAACAAGGACCAGTTGCTGACGGTGTCCGCCCTGGCAATGCTCCAGGACCTTGACTGGACAGCATCGCTTGTCGGATCAGACCAGGCAGACGGGGACTACGCACAAAGAGTTCGAGCGACAGTGAACATGCACGGGTTGGACGGACGGATCCTTTTCACCGGGGAGCTGACTGGCGAGGCACTGGAGAACGAATGGCGTCGGGCGGACCTCAGCCTCCTGGTGTCCCGCGCCGAGGCTTTTGGCATGGTGGTTACCGAATCACTGGCGCACGGGATCCCGGTGGTGGTGCGCGACGGGACAGGCGCCGTTGAGGCCTTGCGCCTGGGAACAGCGGGGAAGGACGACGACGGCGGCACGCTTCCGGGAGCGAAAGTTGCCTTTCCGGCGGATGATGATCCTGCGAACCCCGCCCTACTCGCCCGGACCTTGCGGCGCTGGCTGGAAGATGCCGGGACCAGGGATGCCTGGCGGGCCCGGGCGCTGGATGCACGGAGCAGGCTGCCGGGCTGGGAGCAGCCCGCGGCCCGCGTGCTTGCCGCGATCAGGCAGGTTCACTGACAGCCCAGCTCGCTGGCGGCCCCGGCGTGCGTCAGAGCCGCGAGCGGTGCCCGGGCATGAGTCAGAGCCGCGAGCGGTGCCCGGCGAAGAACTCACGCAGCAGGGCGGCGCACTCGGCTTCGCGCACGCCCGGATACACCTCAACCCAGTGGTTCAGGCGCCTCTCACGGAGCACATCGAAAACCGACCCCGCAGCCCCAGCTTTCTCGTCCCAGGCCCCAAAGACCACACGTGGGATCCGTGCCAGGACAATCGCTCCAGCGCACATGGCACACGGCTCAAGAGTGACCACCAGCGTGCAGTCGGCGAGCCGCCAGCCGTCTCCGCTGCCGCCGTCGAGCATGGAAAGCTTGCGCAGGCGTTCCGCCGCCTCGCGGATGGCTACCACCTCGGCGTGGGCGGTCGGGTCTCCGAGCTCTTCCCGCTGGTTCCGCCCGGAACCCAGCACTGCGCCGTCGGGCCCTATGACCACCGCCCCGATGGGCACGTCCTCGGTGTCGAGGGCGCGACGGGCCTCGGCGAGGGCAAGGCCCATCCACGCGTGGTGTTTCTTATCTGCGGAGACCATGGCTCAATGATAGTTTCGAAGGATACCCAGAGCCCGTGACGCACATCCGCCGGGAGGCACAGTGAGCACAGTCCGAGACCGCGTGGACAAGTGGATTAAGCCGTACGCCGCCTTGTGGCTGACCATGATCATCGGCGGATCACTGGTGATCGCCCTGGCACTCCTCGGCGCCGAGGTCTACTCGGACGTCGTGGATGAGGAAGGCCTGGCGAGCCTTGATATTCCTGCACTGGAATACTCGCAGTCGTTGCGGAACCCGGAGGTGGACGCCTTCGCCACAGGCTTCACCAACGTAGGCGGCGGGATCGGCATGCCCATCCTGGCGAGCATCCTCACCGCCTGGCTGACCTTCCTGAACAGGACATGGCGGCCCATCGTCCTGGTGGGCGGAGCGGCCCTTGTTTCCACCTTGGCCACTACTTGGGGTAAGCGGCTGGTAGGCAGGACACGTCCGGACCACTCCGAAGCCGTCCCGCCGTTCGAGACGTCGCCGTCCTTCCCCAGCGGGCACACCCTGAATACCACTGTGGTGATAGGGGTCCTCATCTACCTCATGTGCCTGCAGTTTCAAGTACTCTGGGCCCGGATTGCAGCCATCACGGTGGGCACGCTCTTCATCGTCGCCATGGGCCTGAGCCGGGTTTTCCTGGGACACCACTGGATGACCGACGTCATGGCCGGCTGGTTCTTGGGGCTGGCGTGGGTGGGCATCGTGATCCTGGCCCACAGGCTGTTCCACCTGATGCGGCGGCGTGAGCACGCCGGCCCGGCGCCCACGTTCGAGCATCCCGTCCTGCGCGAGGACCACACCGGGGACGCGGAACGTACAGCCCTGGAGGAGAACGGCGGCGTTGCCTCGCCAAGGGCCGACGACGACGCTTCGCAGTCCGGCACGGGCGGCGGACGGCAGGGGAGTGGCCCGGCAGCCGGGTGATAGTTTTGACCCATGCGCACTCTCGTTGTGGACCACCCGCTGGTCGCCCATAAGCTCACCGTCCTGCGGGACAAGAACACTCCGTCCCCGGTCTTCCGGCAGCTGACGGAGGAACTGGTGACCCTCCTGGCCTACGAGGCCACGCGGGAAGTCCGCACCGAGCCCCTGACCATCGAAACCCCCGTCAGTACAACCGTGGGCACGGCGTTCACCAAGCCCACTCCGCTGGTGGTGCCCATCCTCCGTGCGGGCCTGGGAATGCTCGAGGGCATGACCAAGCTGGTCCCCACGGCTGAAGTGGGCTTCCTGGGCATGGCCCGCGACGAGGAAACGCTGGACATCATCACCTACGCCGAGCGCCTCCCCGAGGATCTCACCGACCGGCAGATCTTCGTGCTGGATCCGATGCTTGCAACCGGCGGAACACTGCGCGAGGCCATCAAGTTCCTGTTCAAGCGCGGCGCTTCGGATGTCACGTGCATCTGCCTGCTCGCCGCGCCGGAGGGCCTGGCCAAGCTGGAGGAAGAACTTTCCGGCGCAAACGTCACCATCGTCCTGGCTTCCATCGACGAGAAGCTCAACGAGAAGTCCTACATTGTCCCGGGCCTGGGCGACGCAGGCGACCGCCTGTACGGCATCGCCGGCTAGGACTCAAGCCTTTCCCGCTCCCCGCGCAAGGCTTAGCCTGTGCGCATGGACTGGAAACTGGAACTCGTTTTTGTCCCCGTGTCCGATGTGGACCGGGCCAAAGATTTCTACGTCAACAAGGTGGGCTTTAACGCCGATTTCGATGAGCGGCCCAGCAGCTCCATCAGGTTCGTGCAACTGACGCCGCCGGGCTCAGCCTGCTCCATCTGCATCGGGGAAGGCCTCACGGATGCTCCTCCTGGCTCCGGCTCGAACCTTCAGCTTGTGGTCTCTGACATCCAGGCCGCCCACCGGCAGCTCAAGGCCAACGGGGTGGACGTCAGCGATGTGGACGTGCAGGACTGGGGCCACTTCGTGTACTTCGCCGATCCTGACGGCAACCGCTGGGCGGTCCAGTACATCCCCGGCAGGGACGTACCGGACCGCCAAGGCGAAGCCGCTTCTGTTTAGTACCAGTTGTTGGCGTAGTGGAAGTTCAGTGCTCCACACGGGGACTGGTAGCGCTCCTGGATGTAGTTCAGGCCCCAGTTGATCTGCGTACGGTAATTGGTGAGGTAGTCGGCGCCGGCGCTGGCCATCTTCTCGGCCGGCAGGGACTGCACAATGCCGTAGGCGCCGCTGCTCGGGTTGGTGGCCGTGGTGGTCCAGTCTGATTCCTTGGTCCACAGGGTCTGCAGGCACTGCATCTGGTCCGGGGCCCAGCCGTAGGAGGCCAACTGGCCGGCAGCGTAGGCCTGGGCGCCCGCCGGGTCGTTGACTGCGACGACCGGTGCCGGCTCGGGAACGGGGGCAGGGGCCGGCTCAGCCTCCGGGGCGGGTGCCGGTGCGGGCTCAGCGGCGGGAGCCGGGGCCGGCTCGGCCGCCTGCGGAACAACATTGATGGGCTCTGCCGCAGGTGCCGGAGCAGGGTTTTCCTGGATTTCGCTCTTCTCGATGCTCAGCTTCGACTGGGCCTCAGCGGCCTGCGTCTCCGTGGCTGACACCTGCACTGCGGTGTCCGTGGCCTGGCCTGCTGCCCCAACGCCCACAAGGAGGGCGCAGGACGTTGCGAGGATGGCGGCGCGCTGGCCGAAGGACGGAATTTTGCCTGGCGTGCGCGGGGCACGGGCGTCGTGGCCTGGATTCGGGCGTGCTTTAGTAAGGAACTTAGACATGATGGATCGCCTCTCACACCTGCGGAGTTAGCTGTCGGGTTCGGATGAGGGCATCCGGCCACACGGAAAAATCACGTAGTGGCTTAACCCCAAGGGCAATTGCGTGCCCGGGACTTCTGGGTCCCCCGCCTCTGCCTATGCTCAAGCGGAATCCGGGAAGCGGCAGAGCTTGGCGTCATCCGGATATGCGGCCCGAACGGGAACCGCACCCAATCGACGGTACAGGAGTTGTGGCCTTAAGTCACATTTTGGTAACAGGGATCACGACGACGGCGAGCCGCCTTGCGCCATTCCCTGCGGCAGGGGGAGTTGCAAAGCAAATTGGGTGAGGCCGGGCTGTGATGCCACCGTGACCTTGCCCCCATGGGCCTCGGCAATGGATTCGACGATTGAGAGGCCCAGGCCGCTGGTTCCTTCAGCGAAAGATGCGCCCGGTCCGCCAGCGTTGCCTGCCCGGGCCGCGTCTGCGCGGGCGAACCGCGCGAAAACCTGGTCCAGGAACTCGGGTGGAATGCCGCCGCCGTCGTCCGTTACCGTCACCACCGCGGCGCCCTCCGCCGTCCTCCCAACCCCCGTGACCACCGTGGTTCCCGGCGGTGTGTGCTTGCGGGCGTTGGACAGCAGGTTCATCAGCACCTGCCGCAGCTGGGACGGGTCGCCGTTCACCACGACGGGTTCGTCGGGAAGCTCCAGCCGCCAGGTATGGCCGGGCGCCATGACCTTTTCGTCGCTGACGCCTTCCACCACCAGCTGGTTCAGGTCCACCTCGCTGAGCTTCAAGGGCTGGCCCTCATCAAGGCGCGCCAGCAGCAGCAGGTCCTCCACCAGTGCGGTCATCCGCTGGGACTGGCTTTGGACCCTCGCCAGCGACTTCTCCCCGTCCGGAGTGAAGTTTTCCGTCATCCGCATCAGTTCGGTGTACCCGCGGATGGCGGTCAGCGGCGTGCGGAGCTCATGGGAAGCGTCGGCCACAAACTGCCGGACCTTGGTTTCACTCTTCTGCCGCGCCTGAAGCGCGTTGGCCACGTTGTCCAGCATGAGGTTCAGGGCATGGCCCACGCTTCCAACCTCCGTACCGGGATTGGAGTTCGACGGCGGCACGCGCACGGCAAGCGCCACCTCGCCGGCATCCAGCGGCAGCTTTGAAACACGGGTGGCAACCTCGGAAAGCTGCTCGAGGGGTTTCATGGTGCGTCGGATCAGGACAGTTCCCACCAGTCCGACAAGCAGCAGGCCGCCCAGGGAGACGAAGACGAAGGTCCACACCAGGGACGCCAGCGTACTCTCCTTGGCGGCCAGGGGGAGTCCTGTTACCAGGACGTCGCCAAAGCTGGTCTTGACGGCGAGCAGCCGGTAGTCACCGTTGGAGAGTGCCCTGTTGACAGGCTGGGCGTCTGCTTTAAGAGCGAGCAGGACCTGTTTGTCGTCCGTGGACAGCTGGGAGCGCGTGGTGTTGGACGTGAGGAATCCGCCGCTGTTGACCTGGCCGTTGAGGATCCGGGCGTTGAGGGTTCCAACGCTCTGGCCGCGGGCATCCAGGGGATCCCTGCCGTTGAAGCCGCCGGAGGGAGGGCGGCCGGGATCGTTGGAACGGTCTGCGGCCTGGCTCAGCTGTTCGTCCAGCTGCCGGGTGAGGAAGGCGTCCATCGAGGCGTAACTCGCCACGCCCACAGCCCCGCAGATGGCAATCAACAGCGTCATGGCCAGGAGGATCAGTCGGGTGCGGAGGTGCCACGTGCCGGGCTTCAGCCAGCTCCGCGGCTGCGGTGCCGCCGTCGGGTGCGGGGACGCCATGGTGTTCCTACTCCGCCGGCTTGATGACGTACCCGGCGCCACGCACGGTATGGATCATGGGCGGGTGGACGGCATCCACTTTCTTGCGGAGGTAGGAGATATAGAGCTCCACGATGTTGGCCTGGCCGCCGAAGTCGTAGTTCCAGACCCGGTCCAGGATCTGCGCTTTGCTGATGACGCGCTTGGGGTTTTCCATCAGGTATCGGAGCAGCTCGAACTGGGTTGCCGTCAACTGGAGCTCCTCACCCGCACGGGTTACCTCGCGGGTGTCCACGTTGAGGACCAGGTCTCCAACAACCAGCTCAGCGGTGTCCATGGCGGCCACGCCGGACCGCTGGACCAGGCGGTGAAGGCGGAGCAGGACCTCTTCCATGCTGAATGGCTTGGTGACATAGTCGTCACCGCCGGCCGCGAGGCCAACGATCCTGTCCTGGACCGCATCCTTGGCGGTGAGGAACAGCGCGGGAACCTCAGGCGCAAAAGCGCGGATCCGGTTCAGGACCTCGACGCCGTCGAAGCCGGGAATCATGACATCCAGGACCAGCACGTCGGGGCGGAAGTCCTTGGCCATTTTCACGGCTTCCGGACCGTCGGCGGCGATCGCCACGGACCAGCCGGCCATGCGCAGGCCCATGCTCATGAGCTCGGAAAGGCTGGGCTCGTCATCCACCACCAGCGCCCTGATGGGGGAGCCGTCCGGGTGGGTCAGCTTTGGGAGGTTGTTGGTCATGGAGTGCGGGGTGGCCATGGGACAACTCTCCGATCGTTGGCTAAAGCCCGGCTTTGGCGTTCCTGTGCGCAAGCTGTGAATCCCAGCCTAGCGAGCTGGGTCCGCGAAGAATGCCCCCAACCTGCACCCCGTTTGCTCCCCGCAGCCCTTCCCCCGGGGTTGAAACATCGGAGAGAACCGGATCCCCGAAGGCCATTTAGCCGCTGAGTCCGCAAATTTTTCTGTCCAAAAACAGGACCGGCTGGACACGCTGCCGAGGTGAAGACCGAGATTCCACTATCTGGCACTCCAATGAACGAATCCACAGAAAAGGGAAATGTTGTCGAATAATATTCCGCGGAGAGGCCATAATCAGCCCATAGACAAGATAACAACCGTTATTTTTTACAGAGCCCAGAATTGTGATTTGGAGCACTTTGGCTAAATTCGTCTCATTATGCGGACGATCACGTCCATTGTTACTTGCAAGTTGCCATTGTTACGCTGCACACTTCCAATGTGAACAAGAACTCAACAGCACCTGCAGCCGCAGAATATTGGCCCAGCACATCCGCTGCTGCCGACATGCGCTGTTGTCGAATGCACGCCTGACCTTCCCACCCTCCGAAGTTCTTAGGCATTCGCCCCCAGCCCAGCGTCGGGCGCCCCTCCCCAGTTCGCATTGCGGGGATTCCCAGCATTCGGGCCGCATGACGGCCATTCACATTGAGGTAAGCATTCCATGTCAGTTGCATCCGGATACGTCCACATTTCTGTCCGTAACGCCGCCAAAGCCGGCCAGCCCTCGGGCCTGCGCCCCGGGTTTGGTCCGCGTCCCGCCCTGGCCCCATCATCATCCGGAAGCAGCTTCCCCTCCCAGGGCTACGCGCCGCAGGGGTTCAACCCCAATTCGTACGGGCAGCTCCGTGCCGTCCAGCCCGCGGAGGCGGCACCCCTGACAGCCCCCACTCCGGTGGTGGCTGGCCCCAACACCGTCCGGCCCGTAGCCAACGACACCGTTGCCCGCGGATTCGTCCTCTACATGGGCATCGATGAGGAAACAGCGGCAGCGGCCGGAACCTCCATCGCCAAACTGGCCCAGGAGATCCGCGCCTACGCACAGTCCTTGGTGTCCGGCGCCGAAAGCTATGCAGCCGTTGCCGTTGCCCCCGCCGGCACACCCGGTTCCGCGCTCGACGTCGTCCGTTCCACCTTCGGGGACCCCACCGTCAACGCCCGGCAGCGCACTGAGGCCCCGCGTCCGTCGCAGGCACAGGAGCCGCGCCCTTCCGGCGTCCTGATCGACCTGGCACGCCGTGAAGTCCACCTGGACGGCGAGTCGCTCAACCTGACCTTCAAGGAGTTCGAGCTCCTGAACTACCTCGTGGAGAACGGCACCCGCACCGTGGGACGCGACGAACTCCTCGAGGGGTTGTGGCGCAACGCCGAAGAGGTGCCCAACGAGCGCACCATCGACGTCCACATCCGCCGGCTCCGCTCCAAGCTGGGCCGCCTCGCCAACACCGTGCGTACAGTCCGCGGCCAGGGGTACCGGTTCTACGAGCACCCCGAAGTTGTTGTCTGGGCCGCTCCGGAATACTCGATCTAGCACTCACTCGAAAGCGCCTGTCCCGCTGGGCCGGGCGCTTTCGCTGTCGCGGCACGATCCCTCTGCGCCTGCGCTCGTCCCTCGCGCGACAACGGCGCTTTCGGGATGTGCCGCTTCGCTACAGCGCCCTACGCGAAATGCCGCTGTCACGCGTTCGGGCTCTCCTGGCATGTGCCTCCGCGACTGTCGGAGGTCCGGGGCGCACCTCGTTTGGTCCCCGACTAGGCTTGGGGCATGAGTGAGCACCATCTTCGACGGCTTGTGATCATGCGGCATGCCAAGGCCGACTGGCCGGGCGGAATTGCTGACCACGAGCGTCCCCTGGAGGAAAGGGGCCACCGCGAGGCGCCCCTTGCCGGCCGGTGGCTGCTCAAGCACAACATCGTGCCGGATTTCATCCTCTGTTCCAGTGCCCTGCGGACCAGGCAGACCTGCACGTGGGTGTGTTCGGAGCTGGGAGATAAGGCCCCTACGCCCAAGCTTGAAGACGGACTGTACGCGGCGTCCGCGCTCCGGATGCTGACGGTCATTAACCACGTTCCGGATACAGTCACCACGCTGATGCTGATCTCGCACCTGCCCGGCGTGCAGGACCTTGCCATGCACCTTGCCTCACGCGACTCCGACCACGACGCCTACATGGACGCCGCCACCAGGTATCCCACCAACGCCCTCACCGTCCTTGAGACCGAAAAGTCCTGGGCGGAGCTGGACGGACAGGACGCTCGCATCACCAGGTTCAAGGTCCCCCGGGCGCACTAAACCAAGGAACCAGGACTGCGCCTGTGACCGCCGCCAAAGTCGCCTTGGAAACTTGGCACTTGGGTTGGTGTCAGGGGTCAAAGCGCCCTGGGGTCACCGCCGGGGCGCGGCCTTAGCGCCCGTTGCCGACGACGGCTTCCCGGCTTGAGAGGCGGGCGACGGCCGCCTGGCAGGCGCGGAAGGTACTTTTGCGGGTGCGCGGAGGCCACCCGTGCCCTGCCTGCCGGCGCCCGCACCGCCTGTGCCCTGACTGCCGGCGCCCGCACCGCCTGTGCCCTTACTGCCGGCGCCTGCACCGGCTGTGCGCGCTGCCGGCCTGCGCTGGGCCGTGTCCTTGGCAGCTGGCCTGCCCGCCGTCGTCGTGCGTCTGTTGCCCCCAGCTCCCTGGCCCGCAGCCCTGCCCTTGCCTGCATTGCCCTTGCCTGTCCGGCCCCTGCCGGCCGCGCTCCGCAGACGGCGCCCCCGCGGCCAGACCGCACCGAGGAACAGGACAAAGAGTGTGGCCAGGGCCGCAGCGGCAGCACCGAAGAAGTAGTTGTCCGGATCGCGGGTGGGGAGCGGGGTGCCAAAGAATGAAGGCTCGCCGGCAAAGGCCAGCTCCCACGTGCTCACAAACGCGAGCAAAAATGCGACTGTGAGGCTGGTTCCGGCGCCGGCAGCCAGCAGGGCAACGCGGCGCCCCCGGTTTAGGATTTCAACGATGCACGCCAGGCACGCCAACGCAAGGACACCGAGGAACGCCACGAACACCGGTTCGGCGAGCGTCATCCCGGTCAGCACCAGCAGTCCGGCCGCAACAATGCCGGCAATGACCGCCAACTTCCCGCTTTTCCCCATACGCTCCATCATCCCCGAGGATCGGGCCGCTGCAGCACGTAGCCGCGCATGATGGCCATGATTGCCGCAACGCTTTGATCACGGGTGCGCTCAGGGTTGTACGTCTGCCGGTCGAGCCCCACAACGAAGCAGGCGCCGAAGATAGCGGTCTCGAGGCTGCCCCGCGAAACGGTGCTGTCCACGGGGTAGGCCAGGGCCACCTTTTCCACTGCCGCCCCAATCACTGCCAGCAGCTCGCCCCTTAGGACGGCGAACGTGCCCTGCCACTCACTGGGCGTACGCCAGTTCTCGCTGACCCAGAGCCGGGCGAAGGACGGGTATTCGGCCATGAAGTCCAGTGCCTGCCCGATCATTGCCTCCATGGCGAGCAGGGGATCCCCGGACCCAGCGGCGGTGATGTCCCGTGCTTTGTCCGCATCCTGCCCGGGAGGGCCTGGCTCTGAAGACGCCTGCAGGCGCGCCTTCAGGATGTCCACTCCGTGGCGCAGCAGCTGTGCAATAAGCTCCGATTTGCTGCCGAAGTTGTAGTAGACGGTCCCCTTGGAGACGCCGGCTGCAGCTGCAATCTCGTCAACAGTGACTCCCGCTGCTCCGCGCTCGCCAATGAGCTCCATGGAGGCGTCAAAGAGTTTCTGGCGGGTGGCGGTGGTCCGGGCGGGGCGAAGGGTCTTCACGGCTCCTGCTGGGTCGGCGGTCATACCGCGATCTCGGGCTTCAGCGTCTTCAATGTCCAGTACTTGTTCCTGCGCACAGCCAGCGTGGACATGGCCACGCCCAGTGCGGTGTAGCCCGCCAGGCCCAGGGCAGTGGGGGCGATCATGGACAGGTCAGCGCCATAGATGAGGTGCCTCATTCCGGACACCACGTAACCCATGGGAAGGATTTCGTGTGCTGCGTGGAGCGGCTGCGGAGTGGTCTGCCACGGAAAGGTTCCGCCCGAGGACACCAGCTGCAGGACCAGCAGGATGAGTACCACGAGTTTGCCTGGCGACCCAAGCAGCGCCACAACGCCCTGGATGATCGCACTGAATGCCATGGCCGCGGCAAGCATGAACAGCCACATCAGCACCGGATGCGCGGGGTCGAGTCCCAGGGCGAGGTTCACCACCAGGGTGAGGAGGCTCGCCTGCACCACCGAAACGGCCAGGAATGGCAGCCAGCCGCCCACCGCGATCTTCCAGGACGGGGCGTTGGAGGCCAGGGCCCGCTGGGTAATGGGACGCATGGCCTGGACCAGCATGAAAATGCCGATCCACAGGGCGAGGGTGAGGAAAAACGGCGCCAGCCCGGCACCGTAGGACTCCGCCTTGGCCTGCGAGACATTGCTGACCGCAACGGGATCGGCCATGACGCGTGACAGGTTGCTCTTCTGGGCGTCATCCGGGTTGGGCACCTGCCCTGCGCCCCTGCCGACCTCATCCGCCAGGGTCCGCGAGCCGTCCGCCGCGGTGCCGGCACCTTCCGCCAGTTTGGCTGCCCCGTCGTCGACCTTCCGGGCTCCTTCCGCCAGCCGGCCTGCGCCGTCGAGGGCCGCCTCCTCGCCAGTGGCCAGCGCGGCAGCCCCGGTGTGGAGCTGGTCGGCGCCGGAGGAAGCTTGGGAGACGGCGTCCCTCAGGGCGGGCGTGCCCGCAGCGAGCTGGGCAGCGCCGGTGCTCACAGCTTCGGCTCCGGCGGCCAGTTGCTGGATCTGCGCTGCATCGTCCTGGATTTTTGCCCTGGCGGCCGCTACCGGGCTGGTGCCGGCCGCGGCGTCAAGATCGGCCAGGATTCTGTCCGCCTGCTCCTGCGTCAGGATGCCCTCCGTGATGAGCCTGCTGTTCGATTCCACCACCCGTGCCCGGAGCCCCTGGTCAGCGGCATCCAGCTGGGCTGCTACGTCCTGCACTTTAGTGTTCAGCTGCGCGTTTCCGGCAGCGACTTGGGCCGCCCCATTGGCGAGCGTCTGGGAGTCGGTGGGCAACGTGGCGGTCTTGTCCTTGAGCGTGGACAGGCCGCTGCTGAGCTGGCCCGCGCCGTCGGTCAGCTGGCTGGCTCCATCCCGCAGTTTCACCTGGCCCTCGTACAGCTCGCCCGCTCCGCTGCTCAGGGTTGAGGTGCCGTGATGAAGGGTGGCCGCCCCGTCGTGAAGGTCCGCAACGCCGTGGGCCAGCTGGCCGGCACCCTCCGCTGCCTTGACCATCTGCGAGTGGATGGTCCCGAAACCCGTCAGCAGCTGGTTTGCCGTTTCCTCGCCCACCTCTGTGGCCACCGTGCTGTGCACTGCGGTGGTGAGCTTATCCACGATGGTGCTCAGCAGGTAGTTGTTGGCATCGTTGGTGGTGACGTTGAGCATGGCCTGGCTGGCGGAATCAAAGCTGCCAGGGGATACCAGGTTCGCCGAAAAGTCCTGGGGGACTTTCAGGGCGAAGGCGTAGTCCCCGCTGCTGACCCCCTGGTCCGCCTCCTGCGTGGTGGCCACCGGGATCCAGTGGAAAACATTGCCGTCCACCAGGCTCTCGGCCACCTTTGCCCCGGCTTCAAGGCGTGCGCCGTCGCTGGTTGTAGCACCGGCGTCTTCCATCACAAGGGCGGCGTCGAGGTTGTCCAGGTTGCCGTAGGGGTCCCAGTTTGCGTACAGGTACACCGCGCCGTACAGCAGCGGGACCATGGTCAGCGCAAGGATTGTGAGTTTGGGCATCAGCCCGGCGGTCATGCGCTTAAGTTCGGAGCGGGCCAGCCGCAGTACCGTCACGTGG
Organism: Arthrobacter sp. AK04; assembly: GCF_021129155.1. GTDB lineage: Bacteria > Actinomycetota > Actinomycetes > Actinomycetales > Micrococcaceae > Arthrobacter > Arthrobacter quantipunctorum. The sequence goes on along the minus strand of NZ_JAJOMC010000061.1, from coordinate 4,715 downwards.
CAACCTCGGTTTCGAGTTCAGTGGTGTTTGCGGCATCCGGTTCCCCGCCATCCGCACGCCTGGGGGATTCAAGCGTGGGGGATTCAATGGGGACGGCATTGCCAATAGCGGCGGCGGGTCCGTCCCACGACGGCGGGAGGGCGCCAACGGTGGCGACGACGGCGAGCGGCCGTCCGGCGTCGGACGCCAGACGCTGCAGCCTCGGCAGCCAGTCAGCGGCATTGGCGGTGTGCCGCTCAGGGGAATCGACCACCAGCAGGTCCGTGTGCGGGTTCGCAAGGGCCAGCGCAGTCAGGAGTTCGAGCCGCCGGGCAGGGTCCAGTTGTTCCGTCCATAGGTCCGCGATGTCCTCGAAACTGTTGACCTTCAGCCAGGGGCCGCTCACCAGGGCGCCCCGGTAGCGGCGCGGGATCAGGGCCAGGTCCTCGGTAACCAGGTCGCGCACGCTGAGGTGCTGCTCGGGCTCGTTGACGCCGGGGGAGTCCACCAGGGCGCTCGCCAGCCGGCGCGCCTTGAGCCGCCCGCTGCCGTCCCAGCTGACGAGCCCTCCGGACGGCTTCATCCTGCCGCTGAGGAGCAGGGCGAGAGCCGTCCGGTGGTCCTGCCGCCTGCCGGTCACCAACAGGAGTTCGCCCCGCCGGACGTGAAGTGAGGTGGCCGGAAGGAGGGGATCCCTGCGGCCATGGGCAGAGAGCCGTTGTGCTGAAAGCAAGATTGGCCTTTCGCGGACTAAATCTGCCCCCAGCCTAACTGAACTGACCAGTCAGTTCAAATAGAAGCCCGGCGGGCCGACACCAGGTAAATGCCTTCTGCTGCGCTTCAGAGGCCGTACTTCTCGAGGAGCCGCAGCCAGACCTCGCTGATGGTCGGATAAGAGGGCACCGCATGCCATAGGCGGCTCAACGGCACTTCGCCCACCACGGCGATGGTTGCGGCATGCAGGAGCTCGGACACGTCCGGCCCGGCAAACGTGGCTCCGAGAAGCACCTTCCGGTCCTCATCGATAACCAGTTGCGCCCAGCCCTCGTAGTTTTCCGAATGCAGCGAAGACCCGGCCACCTGGATGGGGAGCTCCACTGAAGAGGCGTTGAAGCCGTCCTGGCGGGCGGTCTCCAGGGTGGGGCCCACGGTGGCAAGTTCCGGATCGGTGAACACAATGTTCGGCACCGCGCGCTGGTTGGCGGTCTGGGAGTACCGGCTCCAATCCTCCGGCGAGCCGTTCAGTTCACCCTTGGCGCGGGCGGCAATGGCGTCCCCGGTGGCCCTCGCCTCGTATTTTCCCTGGTGCGTCAGCAGGTTCTTGCCGGCGGCGTCACCGGCCGCATACAGCCAAGGCGCGTCGCCCGCCACACCCTGCACCACGCCGGAGGCGTCCGTACTGATGGCGAGCCGGCCGTCATCATCGGGCTCGATGCCGATGCTTTCCAGGCCCAGGCCTTCCAGCGCTGGATGCCGGCCGGTGGACACCAGTACCTTCTCGGCCGTGACGGCGGTGCCGTCGCCCAGTCGCAGGCTGAACGTGCCGTCGTCGTTATGGCTGATGCTTTGTGTCTCAGTGTGAAGGCGGAGATTACGCCGTCCGCACGCAGTCCTGCGGCCACAAGGCTGGCAGCCTCCTCCGGAAACTTGCCCAGCAGCTGGCCGCGCGCTACGAGGGTTACCGCGGAACCCAGGCGGGCGAATGCCTGCGCAAGCTCTGTTCCGGCAACGCCGCCGCCCAGGACCGCCAGCCGCTCGGGCACTTCCCTGGCGGACGTAGCCTCCCGCGTACCCCACACCTGCAGGTCCTCCAGCCCTTCAATCGGGGGAGTATTGGGCGTGGATCCGGTGGCCAGCACCACTGCGTGGCGGGCCCGGAGTTGGTGCGAGGTTCCGTCAAGGCCCGCAACCTGGACGCTTTTGGGGGCGGTCAGCCAGGCGTGGCCCCTGATGAGGTCTATTCCGGAGTCCTTGACCCAGGCGACCTGGCTGTCATCCTGCCAGTTGGATGTGAAGTAGTCCCTGCGCTTGAGGACGGCTGCAGCGTCAAGCGTCCGAGTGACCGATTCCTTGGCGCCCGGCGTTGTCTGGGCCGCATGCAGCGCCGTCCCGGGCCGCAGCAGCGCCTTGGACGGCATGCATGCCCAGTAAGAGCACTCCCCGCCCACCAGTTCCGCCTCCACCAGCACCACCGAGAGGCCGCCTTGCGCCACTCGGTCCGCAACGTTTTCTCCCACGGCGCCGGCACCGATAACAACAACGTCAAATTCCTGCTCAACAGGCTCGGGCATCATGGGGAAAGCCTACGCCCGGGGGCGGGTGCTATTCGGCGTGTATCGGGTGCAACTGGCCGCATCCGGACTGGCCCGCCGCGGCGCTGCCTAACGCAAAAGGTCCGCCCCGGCGAACCGGGGCGGACCTGATTGGTGCGCCCAAAGGGATTCGAACCCCTGACCTTCTGTTCCGTAGACAGACGCTCTATCCAGCTGAGCTATGGGCGCATCTCGTGTTCCTGGAGAAGAACCGCTCTCCCTGAACCTCGAATTACTTTACGCGAGGGGTGGCTTCGATGACAAATCGGGAGGCATGTAATCTCCGCAACTAGACCGGTATAGGTGACCTTTGTCACATAAAACGGAATTTGGCCCACGAAATTCCTTGATTTCGCGCGGAATTCCATTTTTGTGGCTTAGAAAGGTCAGCCTACGTCCAAAAAACGGCAGTGGTCCGGACCATAGCATTTAGCACACACCGATGTACCCCAAGGAAGGGAACCGAAATGGGCGATCTGGCGCAGAAGCCGTTGCTTGAGAAAGCACCCACCACACATGCCGGCCTGCTGGCGTGGGTCGAAGAGGTTGCAGAGCTAACGCAGCCGGACCGCATCTATTGGGTGGACGGGTCCGAAGAGGAAAACACCCGACTGACCGACGAGCTCGTGGCGGCGGGGACACTGACCCGGCTGAACCCGGAACTGTTCCCCAATTCCTTCGCGGCCTTCTCCGATCCTGCCGACGTAGCCCGCGTCGAAGAGCAGACCTTCATCTGCTCGGAGAACAAGCGCGACGCCGGGTTCACCAACAACTGGATGGCACCCGCCGAAATGAAGGAGAAGCTGCGCGGCCTGTTCTCCGGGTCCATGCGCGGCCGCACCATGTACGTCATCCCGTTCGTCATGGGCCACCTCGACGCCGAGGATCCCAAGTTCGGCGTCGAGATCACGGACAGCGCCTACGTTGTGGCTTCAATGCGGATCATGGCCAACATCGGCACGGCCGTGCTGGACAGGATGACCGAGACGAACGCGTTCTTCGTCCCCGCCCTGCACTCCCTGGGTGCGCCGCTCGAAGCCGGCCAGGCGGATGTTGCGTGGCCCTGCAACCCGGACAAGTGGATTGTCCACTTCCCCGAGGAGCGCTCCATCTGGTCCTTCGGCTCCGGCTACGGCGGCAACGCCCTGCTGGGCAAGAAGTGCTACGCCCTCCGCATCGCCTCCGTCATGGCGCGCGACGAAGGTTGGCTGGCCGAGCACATGCTCATTCTCAAGCTGACCTCGCCGGAGAAGAAGAACTACTACATCTCCGCGGCGTTCCCGTCCGCCTGCGGCAAGACCAACCTTGCCCTGCTTGACCCCACCATTGAGGGCTGGGAGGTGGAGACCCTCGGCGACGACATCACCTGGATGCGGATCGGCAAGGAAGGCGAGCTGCGGGCCACCAACCCGGAGGCCGGCCTGTTCGGCGTCGCCCCCGGTACCGGCTGGGGCACCAACCCGAACGCCATGCGTGCCATCGCCAAGGGCCACAGCATCTTCACCAACGTGGCATTGACCGACGACGGCGGTGTCTGGTGGGAGGGCATGACGGACGAGGTGCCCGCGCACCTGACCGACTGGCAGGGCAACTCCTGGACGCCCGACTCCGACAAGCCGGCAGCCCACCCCAACTCCCGGTTCTGCACCCCGATCTCGCAGATCGACATGCTGGCCGAGGAGTACTACAGCCCGGAGGGTGTGGAGCTCTCTGCCATCCTCTTCGGCGGCCGCCGCAAGACCACTGTTCCCCTGGTAACCCAGGCCCGCAGCTGGACCAACGGTATCTTCATGGGCTCCACACTCTCCTCGGAGACCACGGCCGCCGCTGCCGGACAGGTGGGCGTGCTCCGCCGCGACCCCATGGCCATGCTTCCCTTCATCGGCTACGACGCAGGCGACTACCTGAAGCACTGGATCAGTGTCTCCGGCAAGGCCAACCCGGAGCGGCTGCCGCACATCTTCCTGGTGAACTGGTTCCGCCGCACCGCCGACGGCGGCTTCGCATGGCCCGGATTCGGAGACAACGCGCGTGTCCTCAAGTGGGCCATCGAGCGTCTCGAGGGCAAGGCAGACGCCATCGAGACCCCCATCGGCTTCGTGCCGACAGGCGACTCGCTGGACCTCACCGGCCTGGACCTCACCCACGCCCACGTGGAAGAGGCCGTCCGGGTGGACCGCGAGGAATGGGACGCCGAGCTGGCCTCCATTGAGGAATGGTACGCAAAGTTCGGCGACTCACTGCCGGATGCCCTGCGTTCCGAGCTCGACGCCCTCAAGGAACGGATGGCTGACCACGGCTGACCCGTCGGGAACAAGCAGGCACAACGACGGCGGGGGGGGGGCCGCGGCGGATTTGTGGGGGGGCGGGGGCCGCGGCCCCCGCCAGATTTTTTTTTTAATTAATTAAGAGGCAGAGGGGCCG
>NZ_JAJOMC010000060.1 GCF_021129155.1 Arthrobacter sp. AK04 | reverse complement strand
CGGCCCCCCCCCTCGGCCCCCCCCCCCCCCACACACAACACCCCCCCCACCCCCCCCCCCCCGCCCCCCCCCCCCCCCGGGGGCCCCCCCCCCCCCCCTCTTCCGTAGTTTCGGGCAGGCCCGCAGATCTTCGGCGGGCCTGCCGCACAAAGCCGCTGCGGCTCAGTCCCTTGGCACCGCGGTGGGCCAGGCTGCGGGCCCCGCAGAGCCGGCGTCGTACTCCTCCAGCGGGACCGCGTCCTGCTGCCAGGCCTTCAGGACCGGCTCCACAATCCGCCAGCACTCCTCCGCCGTGTCTCCGCGGACGGACAACAGCGGGTCGCCCGCGAGCACCCCTTCCAGGACTTCCCCGTAAGGGAGGAGATCGGAGCCGCTGAGCTCGGTTTCCAGGGTTGCCCGGCTGAGGCTGAAGATGTTGCCGGGCCCGTTGACGTCGACGTCGAACCTCAGGGTGTCCGGGCCGAAGCCAATGCGCAGCTTGTTGGGGGAGTCGACGCCGGTAAAGCCCCGGGGCAGGTGGGGAACCGGGCGGAAGGTCACCACCGCCTCCTTGCGCTTGGCGCCCAGCGCCTTGCCGGACCGAAGAATGAACGGGACCCCGTTCCAGCGCCAGTTGTCGATGTTGACCTGGATCTCGGCCAGTGTCTCGGTTCCCCGCCCGGCGTCCACGCCTTCCTCCCGTGCGTAGTCCGGAACGTCCTTGCCTGCTGCCTGGCCGGCTGTGTAGCGGGCCCTGCGGGTGGACGCGGCATAGGGGACAGGAACGCTGCTGGCCCGCAGGACGGCGGAAATGGCATCCCGCAGGTCCCGTTCACCGATGGTGGCCGGAGGCTCGATGGCCAGCAGCGCCATGATCTGCAGCAGGTGGCTCTGGATCATGTCCCGCAGGGCACCGGCGCCGTCGTAGTAGCGGGCCCGCCCCTCCAGCGCGAGGTCCTCGTCAAAGATGATCTCCACCTTTTCCACGTGGTGGCGGTCCCATACCGGTTCCAGGAAGTTGTTGGCGAACCGCAGGCCCAGGATATTCAGCACCGTGGCCTTGCCCAGGAAGTGGTCCACCCGGTGGACGTGGTCTTCAGGGACCAGCCGGACCAGGGTCTCGTTGAGCGAGCGGGCCGATTCCTCGCTGGAACCAAAGGGCTTCTCCATGACCAGCCGTGTGCCTGGCGGGACCTGTTCCGGCCGGAGGGATTCGCAGGCAAGCTGGCTGATGCGTGGCGGCAGGGCAAAGTAGACGGCGGTGGGCCCATCAAGCGTGCCAAGAAGCGCGGCCAGCGCCCCCTCTGCGGTGACATCCAGCTGGTGGTACACCGTCTCCTTCTCCAGGGACTGGAGGGCTTCCTTCCCCTCGGGGCCTGCGGACGCGGCGGCCGCCTCAAAGGATGCATGTACCCGTTCCCGCCACTGTTCGGGGGTCCAGGGATCCGATCCGGCACCCACCAGCCGGAGGCCCGCAGCGCGTCCCCTCGCTACCAGGCGCGCCAGTCCCGGCAGGAGCAGCCGGCCCGTCAGGTCCCCCGAGGCGCCGAGGATGAGCAGGGTCTTCACAGTTGGTTGGCTCGTCATCTGGCCAGCATGCCACCTTGCGGCCCCGGCTTGGTACCCTAGATAGTCGAGTCCCGATCATCAACAGCCTTTGATCATCCACTGCCCTGATCATCCACTGAAAGAAGTGCACGTCGCGTGTTCAATTCACTCTCTGACCGGTTGACAGCAACCTTCAAGAACCTGCGCGGTAAAGGCAGGCTTACAGAAGCCGACGTCGATGCCACAGTCCGCGAGATCCGCCGCGCCCTTTTGGACGCCGATGTTGCCGTTCCGGTTGTCCGTGAGTTCACCGGCCGGGTGCGCGAACGCGCCCTGGGCGCTGAGGTTTCCGGTGCACTGAACCCGAGCCAGCAGATCGTCAAGATCGTCAACGAGGAACTCGTGGAGATCCTCGGCGGTGAAACCCGCCGGATCCGCCTGGCCAAGAGCGGGCCCACCATCATCATGCTCGCCGGCCTCCAGGGTGCCGGCAAGACCACCCTCGCCGGCAAGCTGTCCAAGTGGCTGAAGGCACAGGGCCACAGCCCCATGCTCGTGGCCTGCGACCTCCAGCGCCCCAACGCTGTGACGCAGCTGCAGATCGTGGGCCAGCGCGCCAAGGTGCCCGTCTTCGCACCGCACCCCGGCGCCACCTACACGGAGCTTGAGCACCCGGCCGGGGACCCGGTTGAGGTGGCCCGCGCCGGTGTTGAGGAAGCACGCCAGAAGCTCCACGACGTCGTGATCGTGGACACCGCCGGCCGGCTGGGCGTCGACGCGGACATGATGGAGCAGGCGCGCCAGATCCGCCGCGCCATCGTGCCCAACGAGGTCCTGTTCGTCATCGACTCCATGATCGGCCAGGACGCCGTCAACACGGCGCTCGCCTTTGATGAAGGCGTCAACTTCACCGGCATCGTGCTGTCCAAGCTCGACGGCGACGCCCGCGGCGGTGCCGCGTTGTCCGTGGCGTCGGTTACCGGCAAGCCCGTCATGTTTGCGTCCACGGGCGAAGGCCTGGACGACTTCGAGCTCTTCCACCCGGACCGGATGGCCTCCCGCATCCTGGACATGGGTGACGTCCTCACCCTGATCGAGCAGGCCGAGAAGTCCTGGGACAAGGACGAAGCCGCCCGGATGGCGAAGAAGTTCGCCGACCAGGAGGATTTCACCCTCGACGACTTCCTGGCCCAGATGCAGCAGATCCGCAACATGGGCTCCATGAAGAAAATGCTCATGATGATGCCGGGTGCCCAGAACATCCGCCAGCAGCTGGAGCAGTTCGACGAACGCGAAATTGATCGCGTTGAGGCCATTGTCCGTTCCATGACGCCGCATGAGCGCGTGGCCCCCAAAATCATTAACGGCTCCCGCCGTGCCCGCATCGCCCGCGGTTCCGGCGTCCACGTTTCCGAGGTCAACGGCCTGCTGGAGCGCTTCGCGCAGGCCCAGAAGATGATGAAGAAAATGGCCCAGGGCGGCATGCCGGGCATGCCCGGGATGCCTGGCTTGCCCGGAGCCGGCGGCGGTGCCCGGAAGAACGCCAAGAACGCGCCCAAGAAGAAGGCCAAGTCCGGAAACCCGGCCAAGGCCGCCCAGGAGCGCAAGGACGCCGAGGCCCGCCGGACGAACGCCGCCAAGGCGCTGCCCACCGGCGCAGCCTTTGGCCAGCAGGCGGGCGACTTCGATCCCTCCCAGCTGAACCTGCCCAAGGGCTTCGACAAGTTCCTCGGCAAATAAGAACACCGGGCCCAACCAGGTAGCAGCAGATGTCGTTTTGAGGGCTCAAAACGACATCTGCTGCTACTTGCATGCGATGTCGGGGCCGTGGAATAGGGTTGGGTCATGTTCAAGCAGAGGGTAGTGTTCGTGCACGGCGCGGGCAGCTTCGGTGCCGCGGCCTGGCCCCGCCAGCACGGCGTGGCCCTGTCCTACGATGCCCTGTTCCTGCGCCGCCACGGCTTCGATCCCCTTGCCGATCCCACGGAGTCCTCGTTCGAGGAGGACACACGCATCCTGCTGAGCTCCCTTGGGGACGACGGCCGCGGCATCGCCGGCGGACATGTCGTGGCGCATGCGCAGGGCGCCATCGCAGCCATGATGGCCGCCGTCGAACGTCCGGACCTTGTCTACTCGCTGACCCTGGTGGAGCCAGCCTGCCTGTCCCTGACCGCTGAACTGCCGGCCACGGCAGCGCACATCGGGCTGATGCAGCCCCTTTTCAACGTCCGGCATCAACTCAGTGACGAGGATTTCCAGCGCGAGTTCGTCCGCAGGGTCTATGCCACGGACCTGCAACAGCCGGTGACCGACGAGGAGAAGCGCTCCGCCAGGCGGCTGCGGCTGCAGGCACCTTCCTGGGAAGCCCCATTGCACATCGTGCCCGGCGTGCCGACGCTCGTCCTGACCGGCGGCTGGGAGCCGCTGTACGAAGAGATCGCCAGCTACCTCCGTGAGACAGGGGCGCTCCACCGCACAGCCGCCGGCGGCCACCGGCCCCATGACTCCGTTGAAGGGGACCGCATCATCCGCGCATTCATCAGCGACGCTAGCCGCGTGCAGGCACGCGCCTCCTGACGCCTGGCCTGATCCCCACAATCCCGTCCGGCCGGCCCCCAATGACCAGCCGGACGGAAACTGCAGGCTGCTACCGCCGGCCGCCCGGCGGAACGCTCAACTCCGGCAGGTAAACCTTCCCGCCGGCGGCCAGGAATTCCTCGCTCTTGCCCCGCATGCCGGCTGCGGCTTCAGCCAGGGCTGCCTGGGCGTCTGCGGAGCCGTATTCGTCCCTGATGTCCTGACTGATCCGCATTGAGCAGAACTTGGGCCCGCACATGGAGCAGAAGTGCGCGGTTTTCGCCGGTTCGGCCGGGAGGGTCTCGTCGTGGAAGGCCTCGGCCGTCTCCGGGTCCAGCGACAACGCAAACTGGTCACGCCACCGGAACTCGAAGCGTGCCTTCGAGAGCGCGTCATCCCGTTCATGCGCGCCGGGATGGCCCTTGGCCAGGTCCGCGGCGTGCGCGGCAATCTTGTACGTGATCACTCCCGTCTTGACGTCGTCTTTGTTGGGCAGCCCCAAATGCTCCTTGGGCGTGACGTAGCACAGCATTGCCGTGCCGTAGCGGGCAATTTCCGTGGCTCCAATGGCGGAGGTGATGTGGTCATAGCCCGGCGCCACGTCGGTCACCAGCGGTCCCAGCGTGTAGAAGGGCGCGCCCTTGCACAGCTCCTGCTGGCGTTCGACGTTCTCCCGGACCAGGTGGAACGGGACATGGCCCGGGCCCTCCACCATCACCTGGACGTCGTACTCCCAGGCACGCTGCGTGAGCTCGGCGAGGGTGTCCAGCTCGGCAAACTGGGCTGCGTCGTTGGCATCGGCTGTTGCCCCTGGCCGCAGCCCGTCGCCCAGGGAAAACGCGACGTCGTACCTCGCGAAAATCTCGCAGAGTTCGTCGAAGTGTGTGTAGAGGAAGTTCTCCCGGTGGTGCGCCAGGCACCACCCGGCCATGATCGATCCGCCACGGGACACGATGCCGGTGACCCGGTTGGCGGTCAGGGGAACGTACCGGAGCAGCACGCCGGCATGGATGGTCATGTAGTCGACGCCCTGCTCGCACTGCTCGATCACGGTGTCACGGAAGATCTCCCAGGTCAGGGCGTTGGCTTCGCCGTTGACCTTCTCCAGGGCCTGGTAGATGGGGACGGTGCCGATGGGAACCGGGGAGTTGCGGATGATCCATTCCCGGGTGGTGTGGATGTCATCCCCGGTGGAGAGGTCCATGACGGTGTCTGCGCCCCACCGGGTTGCCCACTGCAGTTTGTCCACCTCTTCGGCGATTGAACTGGTGACCGCGGAGTTGCCGATGTTGGCGTTGATCTTCACCAGGAAGGCCTTGCCGATGATCATCGGCTCGGACTCCGGGTGGTTGATGTTGCTGGGCATGATGGCCCGGCCCGCGGCCAGTTCGCTGCGGACCAGTTCAACATCGCAGTTCTCGCGCAGTGCCACGAAGCGCATCTCCGGGGTGATCACTCCCTGCCGTGCGTAGTGCATCTGGGTGACGGTCCGGCCGTCGACGGCGCGGCGGGGCACCGGAGGTGCTCCTTTCCACTCTGCGCTGGCGGCGCCGCGGCGCACAGCCGAGCGGCCGTCGTCGAGCAGGTTCCTTTCCCTGCCGCTGTACGCTTCCGTGTCTGCCCGCGCTTCGATCCAGTCCTTGCGGACAGGAGGAAGGCCTTGAATGGGGTCGCTCCCCGGACCGGCGGTCCGGTAGGTCCGGAACGGCTGGTTTGGCACGCCGTTGGGTGACGGTTCCAACCTGATTTCGGTCACGGGAACGCGGATCCCGTTCCCGTCGTCCTCGAGGTATGCCAGGGAGTGGGATTTCAGGGATTGCGTTACGGGGGGCTGGTTGCCGGCAGGGCCGGCACCCGGGTTGTTGAGGGCAGGGTTCAGCTGCTGATTGGGTGTACTCAAGGAATACTCACTTCCTTCGCCGGCATTACCCGGACAGGTTCGACGGTCGCAGGCTGCGTCAGCCCGATCTCAGCCCCTGCAGGGGCACCCGTGTGGTCAGGATGAAAGCTACCACACGCCTTGACGCGGGGCTTGTCACATCACGCGGTGCTAGCCTGTCCGGGCGGGAAAGAGGCAGATTCATGGCAGAAATTATCGAGTTCACGGGGACGGTGCTGACCGGGCCGGACACTGAGCAGCACGGGCTCTGGTCCGTTGGCGGGCGGCTGACGTTCCGCCGGCCGGCAAAGGCCCCGGACAGGATTCTGGCGGGATTCGTGCTGCCTGGCTTTGTGGATGCGCACTGCCACATCGGGCTGGGCACCGGCGGGCCGGTGGATGCTTTGACGGCCGAAGAACAGGCACGGACGGACTTGGACGCCGGCACCTTGCTGGTCCGCGACGCAGGTTCCCCTGCGGATACCCGATGGCTGCAGGGCAAAAAGGACGTCCCGGTGCTGATCCGCGCCGGCCGCCATATTGCGCGCACGCGGCGGTACCTGCGGGGGTTCGCGGAAGAAGTGGAACCGGACGGCCTCGTGGAAGCTGTGCGTAAGCAGGCCAGGGAAGGCGACGGTTGGGTCAAGCTTGTGGGGGACTGGATTGACCGCGACGCCGGCGACCTGGCGCCTTCGTTTCCTGCCGCCGTCGTCCGTGACGCCGTCCACGCCGCCCACGATGAGGGCGCGCGCGTTACCGCGCACTGCTTCGCGGAAGAGACGCTCGACGACGTGCTGGACGCCGGCATTGACTGCGTCGAGCACGCCACAGGCCTCCTGCCGCGGCACCTGCCCCGGTTCGTCGAACAGGAGGTGCCCATTGTGCCCACCCTGGTCAACATCGCCACCTTCCCCGACATTGCAGCGCAGGCTTTGCCCAAGTTCCCGCGGTATGCGGCGCATATGCGTTCATTGTGGGAACGCCGGGAGGAACGGGTGCTTGAGGCGTTCGAGGCTGGTGTGCGGATCTACGCCGGGACCGACGCCGGCAGCGTGATCAGGCACGGCAGGATCTGCGACGAGATCCTGGCCCTTCACGCAGCCGGACTGCCCATGGCCTCCGCCTTGGACGCCGCGTGCTGGGGCGCGCGGGAGTGGCTGGGTGCGGAGGGCCTGGAAGAGGGAGCGCGGGCAGACGTGGTCTTGTGCCGGGAGGACCCGCGGAAGGTGCCGGAGGCGGTCAACGGCCTGGCACACGTGATCCTGGGCGGACGGGTGATCCGCTGAAAGGCAAGTTCTTGGGACTTGGAATAAATTGAAGCTTCAAGTAATTTTAAGGGTGTAAGGGCTGCCAACCGGAAGCCCCACAGCACCGGGAGTTTTCAATGACTGCACAAGCCGCCAGCCAGGATCTTCTTCCTGCCGATCTCGCCATGGGCACCGTGATGCTCAAGGTGGGCGACATGAAGGTGATGACCGATTACTACCAGCGGGCCCTCGGTTTGGAGGTCATTGCCGAGCAGGACGGCGGAATCTACCTGGGCCGGCTGCAGAAGCCGCTTGTACACCTGGCTCCTGCGCCCGGACTGAACCTGCCGGGCAGGGGAGAAGCCGGCCTCTTCCACACGGCGTTGCTGTTTGAGAACCAGGCAGACCTGGCCGCCACCATCGCCACGGCCGCCCGGTTCGAACCACGCTCCTTCACGGGCAGCGCCGACCACCTTGTCAGCGAGGCCTTCTACTTCAACGACCCCGAAGGCAACGGCATCGAGCTCTACTGGGACCGGCCGCGCAGCAACTGGTCCTGGAACGGAACGGACGTGGTGATGGACAGCCTGGCCCTCCCGCCGCAGCGGTACCTTGAGCAGCACCTCACCGAAGAGTCCCTGGAGCGCCAGGCCGGGTCCGTGGCCGGCGTGGGCCACGTGCACCTCCAGGTGGGCGACGTGCAGACGGCGCGCGAATTCTACGTGGGGACCCTCGGCTTCGAGAAGACTGCCGGCTGGCATGGGCAGGCCCTCTTTGTATCCGCGGGCCGCTACCACCACCACATGGCCATGAACGTCTGGAACAGCCGCGGGGCGGGGCCGCGCAAGGACACTCTCGGCCTGGGTGAGGTCCTCATCCAGGTGCCGTCAGGGGACGACGTCGGCGCCCTCGCCGACCGCCTCAAGGTGGCCGGTGTTGGCGCCCACCACACCGGAGCGGAGCTCCGGTTCGAGGATCCGTGGCGCAACCGCATACGCGTGGCGGTGCGCTGACCCTTCGGCCTTGCCGGCGCGCCACGCGAAGGCGCCTGGGCTGAACTCAGACCAGATTGAACTCGAGCCGGGTTGACTCCGGACGGGGCCTAATCCGGACAGCGCTGAATCCGGACTGGGCCTAATCCGGACTAGGCTGAATTCGAACAGCCGGGCAGGCGCTGCCTCCCGGCGCCGCACCGCCAACGGAATGAGGGCAATCGCCATGGGCTTCACCGAGATCTTTGTTGCCACCCACGACGCAGCACTGAAGCGTGCCGGCGTCCTTGACGGGGGCGGCAGCGCGCCCGCGGGCGACTCAGTCCGGATCCCGGACATCAGTGATTTCGAAGTGGAGCAGCTGGGTGACCTGGCCGGCACCGCCGTGCACGCTGGAGGGGCGGATTACGAACTGACCATGGTGGATGTGGCCAGCGATTCGCTCCTGGCCGTTCCGCCAGCCATGGTCCGCGCCCTGGCCGACCTGCTGTCCTATGAAACCGAAGGCGAGGGCGACGTCCTCGAAGAGGTGGCCGAACAGTGGGCGGCGCAGGATGACATGCCGTTTGGCGCTTCGGAGGCGCGGACGTACGTGCAGCGGGTGGCAGAACTCGCCAGCGGAATCGACGACTCGGAGCGTACCGGCCTGTACGTCTGGTCCGCCTGACCACTTCCGGCCGCACGCTCCGGCGGGCGTCGTCCGTGTCACGCCGCGTCAAGTCGAAATGTTCACGCTGATCTGGCACAATAAACAGGTACTCGATCTGCGTGGCCCCTCTCTCCGCGTCTGGATCCTGTCCTTCGAACCCGCAAGTACGGCCCGCCCCACGGGTGCAGAACGCCGGGTTCACCCCCTTTTCTGAAACAGGAGTGACCACAACAGTGGCCGTAAAGATTCGCCTTAAGCGCTTTGGCAAGATGCGCGCCCCGTACTACCGCATCGTCGTCGCGGACTCACGCACCAAGCGTGATGGCCGCGCCATCGAAGAGATCGGCAAGTACCACCCCACCGAGGAGCCCTCATACATCGAGGTTAACTCCGAGCGTGCCCAGTACTGGCTGTCCGTCGGCGCCCAGCCGTCCGAGCAGGTCGCCGCGATCCTCAAGATCACCGGTGACTGGCAGAAGTTCAAGGGCCTGCCGGGCCAGGAAGGCACCCTGAAGACCAAGACCCAGAAGGAAGCCTTCGTTGCCCCGGAAAAGGGTTCCGTGATCATCCCGGAAGCCATCACCAAGAAGGCATCCAAGTCTGAGGCAGCCGAAGCTCCCGCCGAGGCCGAAGCAGAGACCACCGAGGCTGAGTAGATTGCTGGCAGAAGCGCTGGAACACCTGGTCCGGGGAATCGTTGATTCCCCGGACGACGTCAAGGTCAGCTCCAAGAGCAACCGCCGCGGGGACACCCTCGAGGTGCGCGTTCACCAGGACGACCTCGGACGGGTGATTGGCCGCCAGGGCCGCACGGCGCGCGCACTGCGTACCGTGGTGGCAGCCTTGGCCGGCGGTGAGCCGGTGCGGGTCGACGTTGTCGATACCGACCGCCGCCGCTGAGCGCTCGGCACTATTCAGTTTTTAGCTCCGGCCCCTCCACCCCTGCGGTGGAGGGGCCGGAGTGCTTTTACCAGAGCACCGCCAACCACATCCAACAGCGTCAACCAGATCCAACACAGAGGAACACATGCAGCTTCAGGTGGCACGAATCGGCAAACCGCACGGCATCCGCGGGGAAGTGACGGTCCAGGTCCTGACCGACGCCCCCGGGGACAGGTTCGTGCCGGGCACCGAGTTCGTGGTTGAGCCGGCCTCAGCGGGCCCGCTGACTGTGAACAGCGCCCGCTGGAACAAGGACATCCTGCTGCTGGGCTTCGATGAAATCGGGACCCGCAACGAGGCGGAGACGCTCCGGGGCGCCAAGCTCTTCATCGAAACCGAGGAACTGGACGAAGACGACGACGAGGGCTGGTACGAGCACGAACTCGTTGGCCTGGAGGCGAGGATCGGTTCCAGCGTGGTCGGCAAGGTCACTGCCCTGAACACCATGCCCGTCCAGGACCTGCTGATGGTCACCACGCCGGAGGGCAAGGAAATCCTGGTTCCCTTCGTGGAGCAGATCGTGCCTGAGGTCAACGTTGAGGAGGGGTTCATCCTCCTCACGCCGCCGGACGGCCTCTTCGAGCTGAACGCGGAGGACGAAGCAGCCGCTTCGGAGCCGGAGGAGAAAGCCTAGATGCGGATCGACGTCGTCAGTATTTTTCCCGAATACCTGGCACCGCTGGAACTGTCCCTGATCGGGAAAGCCCGCCAGGACGGGATCCTGGACCTCCGCGTCCACGACCTCCGCGCCTTCACCACGGACAGGCACCGCACCGTCGACGACACGCCCTACGGCGGGGGCGCCGGCATGGTGATGAAGCCCGAACCGTGGGCGCAGGCCTTGCAGTCCATCGCGGCCGACCGCCCGGAGGGATCGGGCAGGCCGGTCCTGATCGTGCCGTCGCCGGCGGGGGAGAGGTTCACCCAGGCGCTGGCGTACGAGCTGGCCGAGCAGGAGCACCTTGCGTTCGCCTGCGGACGCTACGAGGGCATCGACGAGCGCGTCATTGAGTGGTCCCGGGAGCATTTTGACGTCCGCCCCGTCAGCCTGGGGGACTACGTACTCAATGGCGGGGAAGTCGCGGTCCTCGCCATGGTGGAAGCCGTTGGACGCCTGCTGCCGGGCGTGGTGGGCAATCCCGAGTCCCTGGTGGAGGAATCCCATTCCGACGGGCTCCTGGAGTACCCCGTTTATACCAAACCCTCAGTGTGGCGCGAGCGGGAAGTGCCGGCCGTGCTGCTCAGCGGGAACCACGGCAAGATCGCGCAGTGGCGCCGCCACGAGCAGTTCCGGCGGACGGCGGAGCGCCGCCCCGACCTCCTCGAAGCGTTCGACGCCGGAAAGCTGCCGCGTGCCGACCGCACCGAACTGCAGGACCTGGGATACGACGTCGTCGACGGCCGCCTGCGCCGCCGCCCCGGCACGGAAGACGCCCGGCGGGACTGACCTCGCCGGCAGGACGGCTCCGGCCGGCTTACCGGCTGGGCTGCCGGAGTTGCGGGATTGGCTGTAGCCTCCGCAGTGTGGCAAAATTAGTCCTTGTGTCTACTGGGTCCGCACCTGCCACAGGGGGAGCGCAACCAACAGCTAAGACAACCGGCCTCATCAATCAGTGAAGGGGCCGGACCACTTAATTTTCGGCGGAGATCGCCTGTGCGCCACGGGCGCACCAGGTTTTCCTGCCGTGACCCAAAGTGAATGACCTGTGGCGTTCACCAGGAGTGCAACTATGCATATTCTCGATTCCCTCGATGCAGCCTCGCTGCGTACCGATGTTCCCCAGTTCCGCGCGGGTGACACCCTCAAGGTGCACGTGAACATCATCGAAGGCAAGAACTCCCGTGTCCAGGTTTTCCAGGGCTTCGTCCTGGGCCGCCAGGGCGACGGCGTCCGCGAAACCTTCACGGTCCGCAAGGTTTCCTTCGGCGTCGGCGTGGAGCGTACCTTCCCGGTTCACTCCCCGATCATCGACAAGATCGAGGTCGTTACCAAGGGTGACGTCCGCCGCGCCAAGCTGTACTACATGCGCGCACTGCGCGGTAAGGCTGCGAAGATCAAGGAAAAGCGCGACTTCAGCACCGCCAAGTAAGTCCTTTCGGACCTGCAGAGGCCGGGCCGAGGCCGTATCCGGCCAGCGCCGGAGCCATTCAGCACCAGCGCCCAGGATACGGACCATGGACCACACAAAACGCCAGCCCCGGAAAATGGGCTGGCGTTTTGCGTTCCTGGCCGTCATCCTGGCCGTTGCGGTCAGCGGACTGGTCCGTTCGCTCTGGCTCGATGTGTACTTCATCCCCTCCGCATCCATGGAACCTGTGCTCGTCGGCGGAGACCGCATCCTTGTGTCCCGGACCGACTTCCGCACCGAACCCATCCGGCGGGGGGACATCGTCGTCTTTGACGGCAGGGGCACCTTCGCCCCGCTCAACAGCGGCAACGGCCCCCTGGTGGACACCGCGGCCGCCGTCACCCAATGGCTCGGCCTCACCGGCAGCGACACCACGTATGTCAAGAGGGTGATCGGGCTCCCCGGCGACTCGGTGGCCTGCTGCGACGCCGGCGGCAACGTAACGGTGAA
Organism: Arthrobacter sp. AK04; assembly: GCF_021129155.1. Lineage (GTDB taxonomy): Bacteria > Actinomycetota > Actinomycetes > Actinomycetales > Micrococcaceae > Arthrobacter > Arthrobacter quantipunctorum. The sequence goes on along the minus strand of NZ_JAJOMC010000060.1, from coordinate 14,387 downwards.
CGGTGAACCCTTGGCGGAGCCTTACATCTTTAACGGCGATGCCCCCAGCACCCAAAAATTCAGTGCCGTGGTCCCGGACGGCCGGCTGTGGCTGATGGGGGACCACCGGTCCCTGTCGGCCGACTCACGGAGCCTGCTCGGCGCCCCCGGTGGCGGCATGGTCCCGGTGGACAGGGTGATCGGGCGGCCGGTCCAGATCATCTGGCCGCTTGATAGATTTGCTTCAGTACCCCGTCCGCCTGCAGGACCAACAACAGAGAACGGACAGTAGATGCCCGAGAACCACGCGCGGACACCCGAACCGCGCCACGACGGCGCTTCGGACGTTCCGGCCGATGCCGTTCCCGGGACTTCCGGCCAAGGTCCTGACGCACCTGCGTCCGGCGCCGCGGGCAGCCGTGCCGCAGCCAAGTCAGCGGCGAAGCCCGCCGGCAGCCCCGTCTTCGCCTGGCTGAAGGAAGTGGCCACGGTGGTGGTGATCGCCGTCGTCCTCTCCTTCCTTATCAAGACATTCCTCTTCCGGGCCTTCTTCATCCCGTCCGAGTCCATGGTCAACACACTTGAAGTTGACGACCGCATCTTCGTGAACCTCCTAGTCCCCGAACCGTTCGCGCTGAACCGCGGAGACGTCGTGGTATTCCGGGACACCAAGGGCTGGCTCCAGGCAGCTCCTGAACAACCGCAAGGCCCGTTCACCTGGGTCCAGGACGGACTGACGTTCGTGGGCCTGCTGCCCGACAACTCCGAGCAGCATCTGGTCAAAAGGGTCATCGGACTTCCGGGGGACCACGTGGTCTGCTGTGATGCCGGCGGTAGACTGACGATTAACGGGACCCCCATCAACGAGAGCTACATCAATCCGGCTGAGGTCCCGCAGATCCGGAACTTCGACGTAACTGTCCCCGAAGGCAAGGTGTGGGTGATGGGCGACAATCGGAACCATTCAGCCGACTCCCGGGCCCACATGGACTCCGACGGCGGATTCATCGACATCGCCGACCTCGAAGGCAAGGCCGCCGTCATCGCCTGGCCGCTGAGCCGGTTCACTACCCTGGGCAACTATCCGGACGTGTTCCGCAACGTACCGGCGGCTCCCTGACCATGCCCGCCGCACTTAAGCCCAGGACGGGCTCCACCGGGGTTCCCCAGGTCAAGGCCCCCACGCTCAGGCACGAGCGGACGTTCAAGGCCCAGGGGATCCGGTACCTCGCAGGCGTGGACGAGGTGGGGCGAGGCGCGCTTGCCGGGCCCGTCAGCGTGGGCATCGCCGTGGTGGACCTGGAACGGCAAAAGCCCCTGGCCGGGGTCCGGGACAGCAAACTCCTGGCCCCGGCGGAGCGGGAACGCCTTGACCCCCTGGTCCGTCGGTGGAGCGTGGCCTCTGCAGTTGGCCACGCCTCAGCGCAGGAAATCGACTCGGTGGGAATCATCGCCGCGTTGCGCCTTGCAGGAACCCGGGCGTGGCTGGAGGTCCTCTCCGCAGGGATCCGCCCCGAGGCAGTGCTCCTGGACGGAAGCCACAACTGGCTTTCTCCCGCCGAGCAGCTGTCCCTGTTCGACGAGCCGCTAGTGGCAAGTTGTGACGCCCCCGTGCACACCAAGGTCAAGGCGGACATGCAGTGCCTGAGCGTGGCGGCGGCCAGCGTCATCGCCAAGGTTGAGCGGGACAGAATGATGCGGGAGCTCCATGCAGAGTTCCCGGCCTTTGGCTGGGACATCAACAAGGGCTACGCCACCGCACTGCACCGGGATGTCCTCCGAGCCGCCGGGCCCACGCCTTACCACCGGGTCAGCTGGCGGCTCCTCGGAGGGGAACTGGCTGACAGCGGCCTGCCGGACGGTGCAGGGCCAGGCGCGGAGGACGCCGCCGCCGGGGACTGAGCCCCGCACCGGGCACCGGCCGCCCCGCCGATAGTGCAAGATGGAAGCATGAGTGCCGAGGATCTTGAAAACTACGAAACCGACATGGAGCTTCAGCTCTACCGCGAATACCGGGATGTCGTCGGACTGTTCAGCTACGTTGTCGAGACCGAGCGCCGCTTCTACCTGGCCAACCACGTGGACCTGCAGGCCCGCAGCGCCGACGGCGAGGTCTACTTCGACCTGACCCTCCAGGACGCCTGGGTCTGGGACGTCTACCGCTCAGCACGGTTCGTCAAGAGCGTCCGCGTCCTGACGTTCAAGGACGTCAACGTCGAAGAGCTTCCGCGCAACGAGGAGCTGGCCCTTCCCAAGGATGTCGACCTGGGCAACTAACACTGTGCGCTGCCGCGCACTTCTCCGGCACAGCTGACCTTTCCTGCACAAGGCCTGGCGGCCCGCGTTCATCCACATAGGGGGCGGCCGTCCTGTCCTTCGCGTTCCAGCCCGTCCAGGCTGGTTGCGGAGGTAGACATGAAATCAAAAGACCTGTTGGGCCGGCACGGCGAGGACCTTGCCGCCGGTTACCTGGAAGCCCTCGGTATGCTTGTGGTGGAGCGCAACTGGCGCTGCACCGAGGGCGAGATAGACATCGTCGCGCTGGACGGCGATGCCCTGGTGATCGCCGAAGTCAAGACCCGCCGCACCCTCGATTACGGGCATCCCTTTGAGGCCGTGGGCCCGGACAAGCTGGCGCGGCTGCACCGGCTCGGGGCCGCGTGGTGCCGGGACCGTGAGCTGAGGATGCCGCTGCGGCGCATTGACGTCATCGCGGTGATTGACGACGGCGGCGGGTCGCCCCTGGTGGAGCACCTCCGGGGGGTGGGCTGAATGCCCCTGGGACGCACCTACTCCATTGCACTGGTGGGGCTGAACGGATACATCGTGGAGGTCGAGGCTGACATCGGCCAGACCCTTCCGGCCTTCGTGCTCCTCGGCCTGCCGGACGCCTCCCTCAACGAGGCCAAGGAGAGGATCCGCTCGGCCGCGAAGAACTCCGGAATTCCCCTGAGCCGCCGGAAGATCACCGCCAACCTCATCCCTGCCTCCCTGCCCAAGCGGGGATCCGGATTCGACCTGGCGGTGACCATGGCCGTGCTCCGCGCCGCCAACGACATCAAACCCACCGGGCGGACGGTGTTTATTGCCGAGCTGGGCCTCGACGGCCGGCTGCGCCCGGTCCGCGGCATCCTTCCAGCGGTGATGGCCTCGGTTCAGGCCGGATATCCGGACATCGTGGTGGCGCAGGCGAACTTTGCCGAGGCATCTTTGGTTCCTGATGCCCACGTGCGGGGATACAGCACCCTTGCCCGGCTGGCGCTGGACTTCGGCGCGGACCCCCAGGAGCTTGCGCTGGATTTCGAACCCGAGGACGCGGACGGCACCGGGGACCCATGTGCCGAAGCCGGCCCCTACCCTGACATGGCTGACGTCTCCGGCCAGGGGGATGCCCGGCGCGCATTGGAAGTCGCAGCCGCCGGGGCACACCACCTGCTCCTGACGGGCCCGCCGGGTGCCGGCAAGACCATGCTGGCCGAACGACTGCCCGGGCTCCTGCCGGATCTCGGGGACCATGAGTCCATGGAGGTCACGGCCATCCATTCGCTGTGCGGACTTCCATCGGCATCGGTGCAGCTGCTCCGGCGGCCACCGTTCGAAAGTCCGCACCATTCCGCAACCGCCGCCGCGATCATCGGGGGAGGCTCCGGGCTTCCCCGTCCCGGAGCCGCCTCCCGCGCCCACCGCGGCGTTCTGTTCCTCGACGAGGCACCCGAGTACGAGCGCCGGGTGCTGGATGCACTCCGCCAGCCCCTGGAGAGCGGTGAACTGGTGATTCACCGGTCGGCCGGGACCGCTGCCTATCCCGCACGGTTCCAGCTGGTCCTCGCAGCGAATCCCTGTCCCTGCGGCAAGGCCTCCGGAAAGGGGCTCGACTGCACCTGCACGCCCATGATGCGGCGGCGGTATATGGCCAGGATGTCCGGTCCGCTCCTGGACAGGGTGGACATCCAGCTGCAGGTGGAAAGGGTTTCGCTGGCCGACTTCGGACAGGCGGGGGCCGAGGAAGACACCGCAACCGTCGCACGGCGGGTGCTGGGCGCACGGGCCCGCCAGAGGGAGCGGTTGACGCCCTACGGGCTTGAAACAAATGCGCAGATCCCCGGCCGCATCCTCCGGGGCGAGCTTCGGCTCGCACCTGCAGTCACCCGCATCCTGGACCATTCCCTGGAACGTGGCGTCCTGACGGCGCGCGGCTATGACCGCGTACTCCGGCTTGCGTGGACCCTCGCCGACTTGGGGTACCGGGAGCAGCCGGACACGAACGACATCGGGCAGGCGCTGGGGCTTCGGCAGGCAGCGGCGGCTGCAGCATGAAGGAGACAGCCATGCATCCGGACATCGAGCGGCGTTCACGCGCCGCCCTCTCACGCCTGATGGAACCGCAGGACGCTGCAGGCCTTGCCCTGGTCCAGGTGGCCGGGGCCGTGGATGCCCTGCGGATCGCCACGGGCCAACTCGCGGCCGGTCCGGAGCTGGAGCAGGAGATCACTGCGCTGCTTTCGGGCGATGGTTCCACCACGGGCTGGGCCGGAATGGCCGCCTCCCTGAAGCGTTGGCAGCCACGCATACCCGACCTGGCTCCCGAGCGGGATCTGGCCATCATGGCGCGCCTCGGCGGGCGGCTGATCATGCCGTCGGACGAATTGTGGCCGAGCCAGCTGGCTGACCTCGGAATCCAGGAGCCGATCTGCCTTTGGTGGCGGGGACAGGAGCAGCAGCTGCCCGGAGCGGCAACATCCATAGCCCTCGTTGGCTCACGGGACAGCACCAGCTACGGCGCCGCCGTCACCGGTGATCTTGCCTACTCGCTGGCCCAGCGCGGCTTCACTGTAGTCTCGGGCGGTGCGTACGGGATCGACGCGCATGCCCACCGCGCGGCCCTTGCTGGGGCAACCGGTACGGTCCCCACCATTGCTGTCATGGCAGGGGGCGTGGACCGGTTCTATCCCTCAGGCAACGAGGACCTCCTGCGGGCCGTGTGCAACCAGGGTGCTGTCCTGGCCGAGGTTCCGCCAGGGTCCGCGCCTACCCGCTACCGGTTCCTGCAGCGTAACCGCATCATTGCAGCACTGTCCGCTGTGACCGTGGTGGTTGAGGCCAGGTGGCGGTCCGGGGCGTTGAACACCGCCCACCACGCGGAGGCCCTTGGACGTGCCGTCGGGGCTGTTCCAGGCTCCGTGCACAGCGCCAACTCAGCCGGATGCCACCGGCTTCTGCGGGACGGGGGAGCAGTCTGCGTTACGGATGCTGCCGAGATTGCCGAGCTGGCCGGCCCCAGCGGCTCCGCCCTCCCTGATCCGCGCCAAGGGGCGGCTGCGGTGCAGGACGGCCTGACGCTCGAGGACCTGATCCTCCTGGACGCGCTGCCGCTGCGCTCCACCACGTCCGTCGAAAAGCTGTCAGTGGTGGCCGGCCTGGGCCAGGAATCAGTCCGGGCCGGTCTCGGCCGGTTGGGCCTGCTGGGCCTGGCCGTCTCAGAGCGGGGAGGCTGGAAACGCGGCAAGGCAACGGGCTGATGCGCATTGCCGGGAAGGGCGGGCCGTCCTGCAGGGAAGATGCAGGCACCGTCTGGAGTGGAGCGTGTCACCCGTCCTTTCCATGCTGAAGCTGGGACAGTGGATGGGTGGAGAATGAACACCTGCCTGTGGAGCTTGGCGAGGCCCTTGCTGCCTTCGGGCGGTACCTTTCCGCCGAACGTGCCGTCTCACCGCACACGCTCCGCGGATACCTGGGTGATGTGCTGGGCCTGCTGGAGTCTGCTGCCGCTGAAGGCGCCAGCCGGCTCCAGGACCTGGAACTCGGGACGCTCCGGCGCTGGCTTGGGGCCCAGAGCCAGGACGGCGCGGCACGCAGCACGCTGGCCCGCCGCTCTGCATCCGTCAGGGTTTTCACCGCCTGGGCCTTGGCGGAAGAGCGTATTGCCAGCGATCCTGCCCTCCGGCTCAAGGCTCCGAAACGCGAACAGTCCCTGCCAGGGGTATTGCAGGCAGGGCAGTTGGCCCGGCTGCTGGCAACCCTGGAAGAAGCGGCGGCCGAGGGTGCGCCGCTCGCCCTGCGGAACCGTGCCATCGTGGAACTGCTCTACGCCACCGGAGTCCGGGTGGGCGAACTGGCGGGGCTGGACGTTGATGACCTGGACCCGGACAGGCGGACGTTGCGAGTCATAGGCAAGGGCAACAAGGAACGCACCGTCCCGTATGGTGTTCCGGCGGCCGTCGCCGTGGACGACTGGCTGCGGCGCGGCCGGCCCCTGCTGGCCAGGGACAACAGCGGGCCGGCCCTCTTCCTGGGGGCCCGGGGCGGACGGGTGGACCAGCGGCAGGTCCGCGCCATGGTCAACGACCTTTTTGCGGGGCTCGGTGACACCTCCGCGTCAGGCCCGCACGCGCTCAGGCATTCAGCGGCCACGCATCTGCTGGATGGCGGAGCCGACCTGCGCGCAGTCCAGGAAATCCTTGGCCACAGCAGCCTGGCCACCACGCAGATCTATACCCACGTCTCTGTTGACCGGCTGCGGAAGAGCTACCAGCAGGCCCATCCAAGGGCATAGGTCCGGGGTCCGGAATCGCACTGGCGTAATTTGGTGCCGTACGGCACAATAAGAATCACGTCCGGTAACTTTCAAGTCCCGCTTGAAGCTCACAGCTTTTTGCGCCACAGCAAGTCCGGACACTGTTTTATCTGATACATCTGAATACGCAGGCAGGAACCACAGCCGCAGTGCAAGGCACGGCAGTTCCATCCAGGCAGAGGTCGTTGGGGAAGACGTACCTAGAGCTATGGAGGATGGAATGTCTGTTGCAATGACCCGCGGTGTGCTGTTCGTTCACTCGGCCCCTACGGCTCTGTGCCCCCACGTTGAGTGGGCCATCGGATCCGTCGTGGACAAGCGGACGGACCTTGAGTGGACCCCGCAGCCTGCTGCGCCCGGAATGTTCCGGGCAGAGCTGTCCTGGACCGGCACCCCCGGTACGGGCTCAAAGCTGGCGTCATCCCTGCGGGGATGGGCGCATCTCCGCTATGAGGTCACGGAGGAGCCGAGCCAGGGTGTCGACGGCGGCCGCTGGTCGCACACCCCTGAGCTGGGCATCTTCCACGCTGTCACTGACGTGCACGGCAACATCATGGTCTCCGAGGACAGGATCCGTTACGCCTACGAGTCGGGGGCGGGCGATCCCGCAGCTGTCTACCACGAGCTCTCCCTCGCCCTCGGCGAAGCCTGGGATGAGGAGCTGGAGCCGTTCCGGCACGCCGCTGAAGGCGCGCCTGTCCGTTGGCTCCACCAGGTGGGCTGACCGCCGTCGACCGTACGTTTCTCCATAGCAAAGAGGAGGCCCCGCCGAAACGGCGGGGCCTCCTCTTGTGGGCGGAACCAAACTCCGAAGGGTCAGACGCTGCGGACCGCGATGACGGCGTTGTGGCCACCGAAGCCGAACGAGTTGCTGAGGGCCACGATGTTCCCGGCAGGCAGGTCGCGCGCCGAAGTGACCACGTCGAGCGGGATCTCCGGGTCCTGGTTTTCCAGGTTGATGGTGACAGGCGCCTTCCGGTCGTAAACAGCCAGCACCGTCAGAACGGCCTCCACGGCACCGGATGCGCCAAGGAGGTGCCCCATCTGGGACTTTGTTGCGGATACGGCCACGTTGTCCACATGGCTTCCCAGCGCTGCACGGAGGGCCGTGTACTCGGGCTTGTCACCAACGGGGGTGGACGTCGCGTGGGCGTTCACGTGCACCACGTCCTCAGGCTGGATGCGGCCGTCGAACATGGCAGCTTTGAGTGCACGGGTGGCACCGAGGCCTGCGGGGTCCGGAGCCGTGATGTGGTACGCATCGGCGGTGACTGACGTTCCTGCCAGTTCACCGTAGATCCGCGCTCCGCGTGCCAGGGCGTGCTCCTCGGCTTCGAGGACCAGCGCGCCGGCACCTTCACCCATGACAAAGCCGTCGCGGCCGGTGTCGTAGGGGCGGGAGGCGCGCTTCGGCTCGTCATTGCGGCGGGAGAGTGCCTGCATGGAAGCAAAGGCGGCGAGGGGCATCGGGTGGATGGCGGCTTCGGCGCCGCCGCACATGACCACGTCAGCTTTGCCTGAACGGATGAGGTCGAGCCCCAGGTGCAGGGCTTCGGTGCCGGACGCGCAGGCGGAAACGGGGGTGTGGGCGCCGGCGCGGGCGCCGAGGTCCAGGCTGACGGCCGCGGCAACACCGTTGGGCATCAGCATGGGTACGGTCATGGGGAGGACCCGGCGGGGACCTTTTTCCTTGAGGGTGTCCCAGGCATCAAGCAGTGTCCAGACACCGCCGATGCCGGTGGCGAAGGCAACAGCGAGCCTGTCCTTGTCGAAGTCCGTGATGCCGGAATCGGCCCAGGCTTCGCGGGCTGCGATGACGCCGAACTGCGTGGACGGGTCCATCCGCTTGGCCTCGACGCGGCTGAGGACCTCCAGGGCAGGGGTGCTGCAGCGCGCGGCGAAGTGGACGGGGAGCTCGTACTTGGCTACCCAGTCGTCCTCCAGGGTGCGGGCACCGGAGACCCCCTTGAGCGCGTTGTTCCACATCGTGGGTACATCGCCGCCAATGGGCGTGGTGGCGCCCAGACCGGTAATGACTACTTTGCGTGTCATGGGATCACTCTTTCGTCGGTGGGGAATCCGTCTGCCGGAGGTCCCGTGTTGTGATGATCGGCATCCTGCTGCAAGCAACAACACTGCCAAGGACAGCGCCGGAGGAACGCTGGCGTGCAGGGCTGGATGCCGGAAAAATGCGGCGGGCTGCCGGCCCGGTCGTCCGGACCGGCAGCCCTGCCATGCCGATGAACGGCAAAAGCCTTGGCTAGGCCTGTGCTCCGGCGATGAAGCTGACGGCGTCGCCGACGGTCTTGAGGTTCTTGACCTCTTCGTCCGGGATGCGCACGCCGAACTTCTCTTCTGCGTTGACCACAATGGTCATCATGGAGATGGAGTCGATGTCCAGGTCCTCGGTGAAGGACTTGTCCAGCTCCACGGCCTCGGGGGCCAGGCCGGTTTCTTCGTTGACGATTTCAGCCAAGCCGGCCAGGATCTCTTCGTTGCTAGCCATTGATGGCTCCTTTTCTTGTATTGCCGGCAGGGGCTGCCGGAAATGGTTCAGGACGCGGTTGCGGCCTGTTGGGGCGTTCCTAAGGAAGGACAACTACCTGGGCGCCGAAGACAAGCCCGGCGCCGAAACCGATCTGTAGGGCAAGTCCGCCGCTCAGTTCCGGCTTTTCGGCCAGCAGGCGGTGGGTGGCCAGCGGGATGGACGCTGCGGAGGTGTTGCCCGCATCGGCGATGTCCCGTGCCACTGTAACCGTCTCGGGCAGCTTCAGCTTCTTGACCATCTCGTCGATGATGCGCATGTTGGCCTGGTGGGGGATGAAGGCCACAAGGTCCTCCGCCTGCACGCCGGCGGCGTCCATGGCCTGCTGGGCCACCTTCGCCATTTCCCACACGGCCCAGCGGAAGACGGTCTGGCCGTCCTGGCGAAGGGTGGGGTACAGTTCCTGGGCTTCCTCGAGCAGGGCAAGGTCCCCTGTCGAGTCCGACTGCCGGGCAGCCAGGCCAAGGTCGCGGACATCGAGCATTGAACGGGTCATTCCGATGGCGTCCCACTTGCTGCCGTCCGACCCCCAGACCGAAGGCGCGATTCCGGGAGTTTCGGAGGGGCCGATGACGACGGCGCCGGCACCGTCCCCGAGCAGGAAGGAGATGGTGCGTTCGCGGTTGTCGATGACGTCTGACAACTTCTCCGCGCCTACCACCAGGACATACTTAGCGGCGCCTGACCGGACCAGGGCGTCGCCCTGGGCAATGCCGTAGCAGTAGCCGGCACAGGCTGCGGAGATGTCAAAGGCCGGCGCGGGGGTGGCGCCGAGGCGGTCAGCCAGGGCGGCCGCGGCAGAAGGCGTGGCGTACGGATGGGTGACGGTGGAGACGATGACAGCGCCCAGGTCCGAGGCCTGGATGCCGGCCTTTTCCATGGCCTCCAGGGCTGCGCCTTCTGCCATATCGATGACGCTGACATCGGCGGCGGCACGGTGGCGGGTGACGATTCCCGTGCGCTGGCGGATCCATTCGTCAGAGGAGTCGATCCACTGGCAGACGTCCTCGTTGGTGACGATGACATCCGGCCGGTAGGCTCCCAGGCCGAGGATCCGGGTGTGCTCCTGAATCGGGGCCTGTTTCAGCGTGGGAACGCTCATGCGTTGCCCTCCAGTTCTGCGAAAAGCGCCAGTGCGGCGGAAAGGTCGTCCGGGGTTTTGACCGCAACGGTTTTGACACCGGGCATGCCCCGCTTGGCGAGGCCGGCAAGCGTGCCGGCAGGGGCGAGTTCAATGACGCCGGTGACGCCCCGCGCAACCATCGTCTCCATGCACCGGTCCCAGCGGACGGGGCGTGACACCTGCGCAATGAGGCTTTGGACGGCGGCGTGGCCGTCGGTGACTTCACCGCCGTCGAAGTTGGACAGCAGCGGCACCTTCGGTGCCTGCGGCTTAAGCTTCGGTTCCAGGGCCTTGAGGGCACTGACTGCGGGAGCCATGTGGCTGGTGTGGAAGGCGCCTGCCACCTTCAGGGGAATAACCCGGGCCTTGGCCGGCGGGTTCTCGGCAAGGGCCTTCAGCTGGTCAAAGGTGCCGGCGGCAACGGTCTGGCCGGCGCCGTTGACGTTGGCCGGGGTGGCGCCCGTGGCCGTGATGGCTGCCAGGACCTCGGCGGGGTCGCCGCCCACCACTGCGCTCATGCCGGTGGGGGTGACGGCTGCGGCTGCGGCCATGCTGTTGGCACGCTCGCGGACGAAGGTCATGGCCTCCTGCTCGGTGAGGACGCCGGCAAGGGCGGAGGCTGTGATCTCACCAACGGAGTGGCCTGCCAGGATGACCGGCAGGGAGCCGAGTTCAACATCAAACAGGGACGCGGCCGCAACCAGGCCGGCGGCAACGATCAGGGGCTGCGCTACGGCAGTGTCCTTGATGGTTTCTTCGTCCGAGGTGGTCCCGTGCGCGATCAGGTCAATGCCTGCGATGTCGCTGAGGGAGGCCAGCTGGCCTGCCACCGGGGGCAGTTCCAGCCAGGGGGCCAGAAAACCCGGGGTCTGTGAGCCCTGTCCAGGGCAGACTATTGCAAGCACGTATCCAGCTTTCCAAATTACTGTGTGATCCAGCGGTGTTTGTCCGCACCAAGCTCACGGGGTCAGGTTGTAGGAAGTCTACAACGCCTCAGGTCTGATTCCGGGACGGCTGGCGTTCGGCGGCGGCTTTCGGTGGCGTCGAAAGCCGGCCCACAACGAGTGCGGCCTGCAGTACGAAGGCCTCCCTCGGCAGGAGCGGATCCCAGCCCGTGACGTCGCAGACGCGCTTCAAACGGTACCGCACAGTGTTCGCGTGAACGAAGAGTTCCCGCGCTGTCGCCTCCAGCGAATGCCCCAGTTCCAGGTAGGTGCCCAGGGTCTCAACCAGCCCGTTGGACGCGGCCAGCAAGGGGCGGTAGATGTTCTTGACCAGGGAACGGCGGGCGGCGTCGTCCCCGGAAATGACGCGTTCGGGCAGCAAATCGTCGGCAGCCACGGGACGCGGGGCGGACGGCCACGCCCTCGCCGCGGTCAGGCCGGCGAAAGCGGACTGCGCGGACCCGCTGGCTTCCAGGAGCGAACCGGCCTCGGGGCCGTAGACCACGGGCCCGGGAGCAAACATTTCGCTGAGCTTCACATACGCGGTTTCCCTGTCCTGCACACCACCCAGGATGAGGATGAGCCTGTCGCCCTGGATGCCTACCAGGGCGTCCTCCGCGTACCGGCCGGCCATCCGGCGCAATTCGCTGACATAGCTGGCACTGGGCTCCGAAGGGGAGTTGCCCACCATCACCGTGAAGCGCTCCTGGGCTTTCCAGCCCAGCGCCGCGATCCTGGAGCGCAGGGCGTCCGTGTTTTCGCCGCGGAGGATGGCGTCGACGATCAGGGCTTCGAGCCGGGTATCCCAGGAACCGCGGGATTCCGCGGCGCGCGCGTAGACGTCGGCGGCAGCGAAGGCGACCTCCCTTGAGTAGCGCAATACGGCTTCACGGAGGGACGGCTGGTCGGCTTCCGGCGCAATGACCGGCACCTGGTCCTCCACCACCTCCACCACGATCCTGATCAACTGCAGCGCTTTCTGCAGGCTGATCGAGCGCGTGAGTTCGGTGGGTGCCGTCCCAAAGACGTCGGTCAGGATCCATGACGGGGAGCTGGGCCTCTCGTACCACGTGACGAAGGCCGCAATGCCGTTTTGTGCCACCATGCCCAGCGCGGAGCGTTCGTCCGAGCTGAGCCGGCTGTACCACGGCAGGGACTTTTCCAGCTCGCGCATGGTGGTGGTGGACAACTGGCCCACGTTTGCCCGCAGTTTCTTGAGGGTCTCCGACTTCTCCGGAGTGACCCCCGGAGTGGACGGTTTGCGCTTGGCGGACGGGGTGGCAGGTGCTGGCATTCTTTGAGCATACGGCCACCGTCCCGCAACCTCCATTTGTGCAAAGGCTACAATCCGGTTTGCCCTGCGTCACATGGCCCAAGGGCCTTAACGGACGACGGCGGCCCCCGCCTTTCGGAGGGAGCCGCCGTCGCGTCTTTACTCAGGGAACAGGCTAGGCCTCGCCGCCGGCGTTGCCTGTGGTGCCCGCATTGACATTGTGAAGCCTGTACTTCTCAATCGCCTTGATCGGAGCCTGCGCATCCACCTCGCCGCGGCGGGCGAGCATCTCCAGTGAACGCACCACGATGGAGTGGGTGTCGTTCTTGAAGAAGCGGCGGGCTGCTGCGCGGGTGTCGGAGAAGCCGAAGCCGTCTGCTCCGAGGGTGGCGAATTCGTTGGGGACGAACTGGCGGATCTGGTCCGGGACGGCTTTCATGTAGTCGGACACGGCGACGACGGGGCCGGTGGCTCCTTCGAGCTGCTGGGTGACGAAGGGGACGCGGGCGGGTTCGCCGGGGTTGAGGAAGGCTTCCTCTTCGGCGGCGAGTCCGTCGCGGCGCAGTTCGTTCCAGGAGGTCACGGACCAGACGTCGGCGGACACTGACCAATCCTCGGCGAGGATCCGCTGGGCTTCGATGGCCCAGGGCACGGACACGCCGGAGGCCAGGATCTGGGTCCGGGGACCGTCGATCTTTGCCGGTGCCAGCAGGTAGATGCCCTTGATGACACCCTCGACGTCCAGTTCCTCCGGTTCGGCCGGCTGGGTGATCGGCTCGTTGTACACGGTGAGGTAGTACATGAGGTTCCGGTCTTCCGACTCCGGCCCGTACATGCGCTCGATGCCGTCGCGGATGATGTGGCCCATTTCGTACCCGTAGGCGGGGTCGTAGGTGACCACGGCGGGGTTGGTGGAGGCGAGCAGGGGGGAGTGGCCGTCGGCGTGCTGGAGTCCTTCGCCGGTGAGGGTGGTCCGTCCTGCGGTGGCGCCGATGATGAACCCGCGGGTCATCTGGTCCGCGGCTGCCCAGAAGGCGTCGCCGGTCCGCTGGAAGCCGAACATGGAGTAGAAGACGTAGACCGGGACCAGGGGTACGCCGTGGGTGGCGTAGGCGGTGCCGGCGGCGGTGAAGGCTGCCACGGCGCCGGCTTCGTTGATGCCGGGGTGGATCAGCTGGCCCTGGGCGGATTCCTTGTAGGCCAGGACGAGGTCGCGGTCCACGGAGAGGTAGTTCTGGCCCTTGGGGTTGTAGATCTTCGCTGTGGGGAAGAACGCGTCCATCCCGAAGGTCCGGGCCTCGTCCGGGATGATCGGGGCGATGTGCTTGCCGAAGTTCTTGTCCCGCATCAGGTCCTTGAGCAGGCGCACGAAGGCCATGGTGGTGGCGGCCTGCTGTTTGCCCGAGCCGCGTTTGGCGACCTCGTAGGACTTGGCGTCTGGCAGGGTGATCTCGGCGTGCTTGGACCGGCGTTCGGGAACCGCGCCGCCCAGGGCTGCGCGGCGTTCCATCATGTACTTGATCTCCGGGGCGTCCGTGCCGGGGTGGTAGTACGGGGGCTGGTACAGGTCGTTTTCGAGCTGGTCATCCGTGATGGGGATCCGCAGGTGGTCGCGGAACTTCTTCAGGTCGTCCAGGGTGAGTTTTTTCATCTGGTGGGTCGCGTTGCGGCCCTCGAAGTGTGGTCCCAGGCCGTAGCCCTTGACGGTTTTGGCGAGGATGACGGTGGGTTTGCCCTTGAATTCGGTTGCTGCTTTGTACGCGGCGTAGACCTTGCGGTAGTCGTGGCCGCCGCGTTTGAGGTTCCAGATCTGGTCATCGGTCAGGTCCGCGACGAGATCCTTGGTGGCCGGGTCCTTGCCGAAGAAGTGCTCGCGGACGAACCCGCCGGATTCGGCCTTGTAGGTCTGGTAGTCCCCGTCGGGGGTTTCGTTCATGATCTTCACCAGC
>NZ_JAJOMC010000006.1 GCF_021129155.1 Arthrobacter sp. AK04 | reverse complement strand
CCCCCCCCCCCCCCCCCCCCCCCCCCCCCCCCCCCCCCCCCCCCCCCCCCCCCCCCCCCCCCCCCCCCCCCCCCCCCCCCCCCCCCCCCCCCCCCCCCCCCCCCCCCCGCCGGGCCCCCCCCCCCCCCCCCCCCCCCCCCCCCCCCCCCCCCGGCCCGTGGTGCTGTGCCGTGAGGACTACTGGCGGCTATTTCTTGGCGGCGGCCAGCAGGTCGGCCGTGCCCTGTGCGTCGGCGGCATCGACATCATGGAGTGAGATGCCGCGGGTTTCCTTGAGGAAGAAGACAGCGACCGCGGTCACCACGCAGGCACCCAGGAGGTAGAACGCCACCGGAAGGGACGAGCCGAAGCTGCCCAGGAGCGAGCTGGCGATGATGGGCGCCAGCGAGCCGGCCACGATGGAGGTCACCTGGTAGCCCAGGGAAACGCCCGAGTACCGCATGCGGGTGGGGAACATTTCCGCCATGATGGACGGCTGCCCGGCGTACATGAGGGCGTGGAACAGCAGTCCGATGGTGATGGCGGCCAGGATGATGAGATCGTTGGCCGTGTCCATCATGGGGAATGCGAAGAAGCCCCAGGTTCCGGCGAGGATTGCGCCGGCCATGTATACCGGGCGGCGGCCCAGGGAATCGGACATCTTGCCAACGAGCGGGACTGCGCAGAAGTGGATGAAGTGTGCCACCAGCAGGAGGAGCAGGATGCGGGACGTGTCCGTCTGCACAACCACTTTGAGGTAGGTGATGGAGAACGTGACAACAAGGTAGTAGAGGATGTTCTCCGCGAAGCGCAGGCCCATGGCGGTGAACACACCGCGGGGGTACCGGCGGAAAACTTCGGCCACACCGTAGCCCTTGTTCTCGACGGTGACTTCCTTGCGGGCCTCCAGGAAGATCGGTGCGTCCTGGACCTTGGTGCGGATGTAGTAGCCGATGATGACGATCACGGCGGAGAGCCAGAAGGCTACGCGCCAGCCCCAGCTGAGGAAGGCTTCGGGCGAAAGGGTGGAGGACAGGGTGAACAGCACAGCCGTGGCGAGCAGGTTGCCCATGGGGACGGCGGACTGCGGCCAGCTGGACCAGAAACCGCGGGACTTGTTGGGGCTGTGTTCGGCGACGAGCAGCACCGCGCCGCCCCATTCGCCGCCTACTGCGAAGCCCTGGACGAAGCGCAGGAACACCAGCAGCGCAGGCGCCCAGTAGCCGATCTGCGCAAATGTCGGCAGGCAGCCCATGAGGAAGGTGGCAACACCCACCAGGATGATGCTCAGCTGCAGCAACTGCTTGCGGCCGAACTTGTCGCCGAAGTGGCCGAAGACGATGCCGCCGATGGGGCGGGCAACGAAGCCGACGGCGTAGGTGACGAAGGCTGCAATGATGCCGTCCAGCTCTGTACCGGAGTTGGGGAAGAACAGCTTGCCGAACACGAGCGTGGCGGCGGAGGCGTAAAGGAAGAATTCGTACCACTCAACCACGGTGCCGGCCATGGAGGCCGTGACGACTTTCTTCAGGCCGGAGGCCTTGACATCGGTTTCCTCGGACCGCCGCGCGGCGGACTTTTCCGTACTCATTGATGAACTCCTTCGGCGTCTTCTTCGACACCACTGGGACAGGCTGTGGCGGATACGTGTGATTTTGGCCACGAACCGCCGGGTCCCAACGAGTATGGTCTGCCTGAACGCCAAGCTCAACGGCGAATCATGCAGAGGCTATCTGCATAAATGCACATTTGCTGGCCCGCGAACCGCGGTTTTAGTCCGAGAGATGCGCCCTGAGCTGGTGGCCCAGCTGGCCTATTTCCGTTAGGAAGCCGTCATGGCCTATGGGCGCCGTAATGAGGTGCACGTCCACTTCTCCGGGGAGGGCTGCGGCAAGTTCGCGGGACTGGGCCGGGAAGTAGAGCCGGTCCGAGTCCACGGCCGCCACGAAGAAACGTGCACCTGACCGCGCCAGGGTCTCGGGAAGCGGGCCCCGCCCCCGGCAGATGTCGTGGCTCATCAGCGCCTCGGTGATGGCGATGTAGCTGTTGGCATCAAACCGCCGGACCAGCTTGGTCCCCTGGTGGTCCAGGTAGCTTTCCACCTGGTACCGTCCGCGGCTGGCCAGGACCCCGCCCTGCAGGGGTGACTCCGGAGCCTGGGGTGCGCGGCCAAACCTGCCTTCCAGTTCCGCCGCAGAGCGGTAGGTGATGTGCGCGATCCGCCGGGCCAGGGCCAGGCCATCCTCGGGGAAGGGGCCGCCGTAGTAATCGCCCCCGTTGAAATTCGCATCCTGGCGGATCGCCAGGGTCTGTGCCTGGGCAAAGGCAATCTGTTCGGCCGTGCTGGCGGCGCCGATGGAGATCACCCCGCAGCGCTGCACCCGTTCCGGGAAGGTGACGGCCCACTCAAGTGCGCGGGCTCCGCCCATGGAACCGCCCAGCACCGCAAACCAGCTCTTGATTCCCAGCTTGTCGGCCAGCCGGGCCTCCGCCACAGTGCTGTCCCGCAGCGTGACCAGGGGAAACCGGGATCCCCAGGGAGTCCCGTCCGGTGCCGGCGAGGACGGCCCCGTGGACCCGTAGCAACCGCCCACAATGTTGATGGACACTACAAAAAAGCGGTCCGTGTCCACCGGTGCACCCGGCCCGGCCAGCTGCTCCCACCAGCCCGGTTCATCGGTATCGCCACGGGTCACGTGGGTACTGCCGGTCAGTGCGTGCTCGATCAGGACGGCATTGCTGGCGTCCGCGTTGAGGGTGCCCCAGGTTTCGTAGGCCAGCGTGACGTCGGGCAGGTATCCGCCGGCTTCAAGTTCCAGTCCCCCAATGGAGGCATAGCGGACTATTCCGTGCTCGGAAACGGTGGTACGGGCGACGGTAACCGTCATGACAAGACCTCTTCTTACGCGCTTGCCTGCCGTCGAATGACCGGCAGGCCAGGTCTTCACCCGGGGCACCCCACCGCGGAAGGAGGGTTGCCGGCCAGCAAGCCGGGGCTGTCACTGGCACTCATGACCTGGTTCGAGTGTACGAAACAGCCCCCGCCTGCCGCCAAGAGTGTGACTGGTTGTGACGATCCCCGGCCCGGCAAGCACGCCCGCCGGGCCGGGGACCCGCCGTCGGCCCTTGCTCCTGTTCAGGCGCCCGTGGCCGCCTTGGCGGCACGGAAGCCCGCTTCCAGGTCCGCCAGGATGTCATCAATGTGCTCGATTCCCACTGACAACCGGACCAGGCCGGGGGTTACCCCGGCCACCGCCTGCTGCTCCGGGGAAAGCTGACTGTGGGTGGTGGACGCCGGATGGATGACAAGGGAGCGGACGTCACCGATGTTTGCCACATGGGAGTGCAGCTCCAGCGCGTCCACGAAGCGCTTGCCGGCCTCGGCCCCGCCAGCCAGGTTGAAGGACACAATCGCGCCCGTGCCCTTGGGGCCATATTTGCGGCCCCGCTCGTACCAAGGACTGGAGGGCAGCCCCGCGTAGGCGACCGATTCGACGTCGTCACGCGCTTCCAGCCACTGCGCAACGTCCAGGGCGTTGGCAACGTGGCGCTCCACGCGCAGGCTCAACGTTTCCAGGCCCTGGGCAATGAGGAAGGCGTTGAACGGCGAGACGGCGGAACCAAGGTCCCGGAGCAGCTGGACGCGTGCCTTGAGGATGTAGGACAGGTTGGCGCCCAGGGCACCCTCCTTGCCGAGGTCCCGGGCATACACGAGGCCATTGTAGGTGGGGTCCGGGGTGTTGAAGCCCGGGAACTTCGCCGGATCCTTGCCGAAGTCGAACTTGCCGGAGTCCACGATCACGCCGGCAATGGCGGAGCCGTGGCCGCCCAGGTATTTGGTTGCCGAGTGGACCACGATGTCCGCTCCCCATTCCAGCGGCCGGATCAGGTAGGGGGTGGACAGGGTGTTGTCCACAATGAGGGGCACCCCGGCGTCGTGGGCCACCTGGGAGATACCTTCTATGTCCAGGACATCCTGCCGGGGATTGGAGACCACTTCGCCGAAGAAGAGCTTGGTGTTGGGCTGCACGGCGTCGCGCCACTGCTCCAGGTTGTCCGGGTCCGCCACGAAGGTGACCGAAATACCGAACTTCTTCAGGGTGTGGGCAAAGAGATTGTACGTTCCGCCGTAAAGGCTGGGGCTTGCGACAATATGGTCGCCGGCCTCCGCGATGTTCAGGACAGCGAAGGTTTCAGCGGCCTGGCCTGAGCTGAGCAGCAGTGCCCCGAGCCCGCCTTCAAGACTGGCGATCCGCTGTTCCACGGCTTCCTGGGTGGGGTTGCCGATGCGGGTGTAGATAGGTGCCAGTTCAGCAAGGGCAAAGCGGTTGGCGGCGCTCTCGGCACTGGGGAACACGAAGGACGTGGTCTGGTAGATAGGAAGTGCACGGGCGCCCGTGGCACTGTCCGGCTCCTGGCCTGCGTGGATCTGGCGTGTTTCGAATGACCATCCGTTGGACATCTGAGGCTCCTTTGACTGGGCCCGGCATGCTCGAAGCACCGCGGGCCGCGCTTGCCATCCGGCCTTTGCCGGACAGCCAGGTCCTCACCCGGGGCACCCCACCGCGGAAGGAGGGTTGCCGGCCAGCAAGCCGGGGCTTGGTGCTGGCACTCATGACCTGAGCCCAGTGTAGGAACAGCTGCGCAAACCGGCACAGCATTATGACGAACATGGTCCCGCGTATGTCCGCAGTGGAAGTCCGCGAAGTCGCTTCCAATCGGAAAAATCCCAGTAAGGCTACCCTTAGCTGAGAGCCCGATCACAAAGTGCCAAGATGTTGCCATGCGCATGGATCACGTCTCTTACGCCTGTGAACACGATGGCCTGGCTGCCACCACTGACCGGATCTCCTCTGCCCTCGGCGTCGAGGCAGTGAAGGGTGGAGTGCACCCGCGGTTCGGAACCCGGAATATGATCATCCCGCTCGCAGGGCACAAGTACCTTGAGGTCGTTGAGGTCTTGGACCACCCGGCTTCGGACAAGGCGCCCTTCGGCCAGGCAGTGCGTGCACGGTCTGCAGCCGGCGGCGGCTGGATGGGCTGGTGCGTCGAGGTAGATGACCTGGCCCCCTTCGAGGAACGCCTGGGCCGCTCCTCAGTCAACGGCAACCGTAAGTTCCCTGACGGCCGCGAACTGGTTTGGAAGCAGATCGGCATCCTCGGCCTGATCGCGGACCCCCAGGTCCCGTACATGCTCAAGTGGGAGGGCGATCCTTCCCTGCACCCCTCCAACGCTTATGAGAGCAACGTCAAGATGAGCTGCCTCACCATAGCCGGCTCTGCCGCCCGGGTAACCGAGTGGCTGGGTGAACCCGTGGAGAAGCCGCTGGAAGACGTAGCCGTGGAGTGGGTGGCACCGCACGGAACCCCCGGGATCCTTTCGGTGACTTTCGAGACCGCCAACGGGGCAGTCACTATCTGATTCTCCCCCCCGGCATGGGTTCGCCCCCGCCGGGTATCAACCCGGGCAGATACTTTAGACTGCCCGCCTAAGCTTCGGCCGCCATCAGCAGGTGACAACGGCGTCACCCGCCGATGGCGGCCGAATTCGTCTCCCAGCAGTTCTGGTTTGCCGGGTTTCCCGCGCGCCCGGCCTCTTCCGGCGTCATTGTCAGACCCTCCCCCGATGATTGGTACATGGGCAGGGAAGCGGTGGAGAAGGCGTTTGCGGACATCCGCGCCGCCCTTGCTGTGCTCAACGCGGAGGTGGACGGGCGTGGGGAGCCGTTTTCGGCTGCTGATCCGTTGGCCGGGCTGGCCGATGGGAACCTGGACATCCTCGCCGGCGCCAAGGAAGCCGAAGCCGGGCTCGCAGGCCTGAAGGCCCGCGCTGCCATGACATACGCCGACACCGCCCAGGCCCTGGCACCGGAGATGCCGGCTCGGGCGCAGGAGATGGCCATCGCCGCGGAAATCGGGGCAGTGCTGGCCATCGGGCCACGGGCCGCAAGCACGTTCCTCGCCACGTCCCACGCCCTGGACATGACCTTGCCCCTGACCCTCTCGGCCCTGCAGACCGGAACAATCTCCTGGCAGCATGCCCTGGCCCTCGCGGACGAGGCAGCCACCCTCGACCCCGCCGGCGCCGCCGCCCTCGAAGCCCACTTCCTCGACCCCGACATCCCCAAGCCCGCCACCGCCGCCACGATCGGGGAGATACCGGCGCACCGGCTCCGGCACAAAGCCCGCACCTGGCGCGAACGCCACCACCCCGGATCGATCGAGAAACGCCATACCAAGGCCGTGGCGGACCGGCGGGTGGAGTACCGGCCGGACCAGGACGGCATGGCCTGGCTTTCGGCCTGCCTCCCCGCGCATCAGGCAATGGCGGGCTGGAACCGGCTCAACGCCCTCGCCCGGGCCGCACAGGGACCCGACGAGGCCCGCACCCTCACCCAGATCCGGGCCGACGAGTTCGCCGAAGCGATCCTCACCAGCGGCAGCAATCCCGCCCACTCGTCGACGATCCGTGCGCAGGTCCTCGTCACCGTGCCGGTATTCTCCCTGACGGGAGAGACGGGTGAGCCGGCCGTGCTGGACGGGTACGGGCCCATCCCGCCGTCCATGGCACGGGACCTCGTCGCGAACGGTGCAGATTCCTTCCACCGCGTCCTTGTCGACCCGCGGGACGGGGCGCCGCTGGAGATCGGGCGGACCAGCTACCGCGTCACCAAAGCCATGCGGAACTGGCTAAGGATGCGGGACGGCAAATGCCCCTTCCCCGGCTGCAACAACAACTCACTGGACAACGAGGCAGACCACCTCCTCGCCTGGCATAAAGGCGGAACCACCGGGATCAGCAACCTCGGACAACCCTGCCCCAAACACCACAGACTCAGACACACCACCGGATGGAAACCAACACCAGCCACCCACAACGAACCACCCGGCTGGACCTCACCGTCCGGGCGCCACTACAAAAGCGAACACCAGGACTGGGAACCACCCCACTGGCCGGAATCCCTCTTATCAGCCCTGCCGGCGCGGCTGGATCCGGGGAAGCATCACAACGGGCAAGCCCACGGCAGGCTGCCCTACCCGCCGATGCCCGGCGTGCTGCCCTTTCCGCCAATGCCCGGCGCGTGTGCCTGCCCTTCCGGAGACCTCGCATACCCGGAACCTCCACCGGAGGAACCTGAAGATGACAACCTCATAGACCTGGACGACATACCACCAGACGACCCCCTCTGGGACGACTTCTACGCCCTGCCACCCATCCTGCCCCAATACCCCCTGAACGACTGGGACCCCATAAATGACTGGAACCCGATAACGGGCTGGGACCCGGCACTGACGTAGCTGCCACTTCCTGCCCGCCGTCGTGCTGACAAAAGTGCCTGGCGTTACCGCGGAGGCTTAGCCCAGCCCCACAGCCTTGCCGAACAGGCTGAAGCCCACGAAGGCCACGATGTCGAGCAGCGCGTGGGCTATGACAAGCGGCATCACACGCCGCGTGCGGGTGTACAGCCAGGCGAAGACGATGCCCATCACCACGTTGCCGATGAAGGGGCCGAAGCCCTGGTACAAGTGGTAGGTGCCGCGAAGCAGCGAGCTTGCCATGATCGACAGCGGAATGCTCCAGCCGAACTTTCCGAAGCGGTTCATCAGGTAACCCACCACGATGACCTCCTCCACCACGGCATGGCGCATCGCGGACAGGATCAGCACCGGCACCGTCCACCAGTACGCGTCCAGTGCGCTGGGGATGATGGCCGTCGTAATCCCCAGGGCCCGGCCTGCGGCGTACAGGCCCAGGGAAGGAACGCCGATCAGGGCTGCCAGACCCAGGCCCTGAAGCAGATCCCGGCCGGGGCGGGCGAAGTTGAAGCCCAGCTTTTGGAAGGCTGAACCCGGTTTGCTGCCATGGCCGGACGAGGCCTGCCGGTGGTCGGTGAGGAAGTAGAGCACCAGCAGCACGGGAACCAGCGCGAAGATGATGTCCAGCAGCTGGTACGTCAGGTCGAAATATTCGCGGGTGCTCTGCGATCGGTTAAGCGTGGAGGTGCCTTCCGCCAGCGGCGCCCGGGTCATCTTGTCCAGGAGCTGCACCACGGAATACACAGCAGACTGCCCCAAAGACAGGCCCAGGACAATCCAGACTTCAAGCCGCAAGCGACGACGGGAGGGAACCAGCATGCTCCCATCTTGCCTTCAGTTTCTGGATCCCGGCTGATTGCCCCCCAGTGTCACGCAGGCACCGGCCTGTTTGCCACAGGGGAACCGCAGGGCCGGTGATGGTCAGCCGGCGGCGACGATCACTTCCGTGCCGTTGGCTTCGAAAGCAGCCTTGTCCTGGGCCGAAATTCCGGAATCCGTAATCAGCCGGGTGAAGTTGTAACCGTCCATAGTGGCGAAGGCGCGCACGCCCACCTTGGACGAATCCGCCAGGACGTAGGAAACCCGTGCCCTGCTGGCAAGGAGGGCGTTGACGGAGGCCTCGCCCTCTCCCGTGTTGGTTGGCCCCACTTCGGGATCAATGCCGTTCACGCCGATGAAGGCGATGTCCAGCACCACCTTCTGCATGATGATGTCCGTGTACGGACCCACCAGCTCATAGGACCGTGGATTGAGGATCCCACCTGTGACCATCACTTTGATGCTGGGCCGGACCGCCAACTGTGACGCGATGTTGATGGCGTTCGTGACTACCGTCAGGGTGGGCTGGTTGGAAGGTGCGTTGAGGTCTTCGCGGGTTGCAAGGATCTGTGCAAGTGCGGTGCTGGTAGTCCCGCCGCACAACCCGATAACTGCGCCTGGAGCTATCAGCGCTGAAGCAGCTTGGGCAATCTGTTCCTTGGCCTCGGCGTGATCGTCACGGTTATACCGGCCGGGCAGGTCGTAGGCAAGGGCTCCGGTGGTGGCACCGCCCCGGGTCCGGGTGAGTAGCCGGCGTTTGGCAAGGCTGTCCAGATCGCGCCGGGCGGTGGCTGGCGAAACGTTCAGCGTGGTGACAATCTCTTCGACTTCCACCTGGCCGGTCCGCGCAAGGAGGTCGAGGATTGCCGTCAATCGGTCGGTGCGGGTCATGCAGGGCCTCCAAATGCTCCCGCCACCCAGTTCGATGACGTTTTCTGATCATAACAGACCTCAAACGATCACCTAACGTCAAGTGAGGCGGAGCTTACCGAGCCTGTTTTCCTGCCCGCCATACAGCGTACGTCAGTGGCATGCCCGGCCGGTAAGCCAGGTGGGTGGCCGACGGCGCGTTGAGGACATGCAGATCGGCGCGGTGGCCTAAAACGACAGACCCCACCGCCCGTTCGCCGTCGGCATCGTTCCCTTTGTCCTTGTGCAACGCGAGGGCGCCCCCGTACGTGGCCGCCCGGACAGCTTCATGGACGCTGAGGCGCATCTGCAGCACGGCTGTGGCAACACAAAAAGCCATGGAGCTCGTGTAGGACGTGCCCGGATTGCAGTTGGAGGCGAGTGCCACCTGGACGCCCGCGTCCAGGAGCGCACGGGCAGGAGCCAGCGGTTGGCGGGTGGAAAGGTCGCAGGCCGGCAGGCAGGTGGCAACCGTGCCGCGGCTGCCGCTGCCGGTTGCGGCATCCCAGCCGGTCCAGGTCCCGGCCAAAGCGTCAACATCCCCGGCGTTGAGGTAGTTCACGTGGTCCACGCTGGCGGCTGCCAGTTCCACCGCGAGCTGCACGCCCGGGCCTTCGCCTAGCTGGTTCCCGTGGACGCGGAGTCCCAGTCCGGCGTCGCGGCAGGCCAGCAGGACCCGCCGGGACTGTTCCGCCGTGAAGGCGCCTTCCTCGCAAAAGACGTCGGCCCACTGCACGAAGGGCCGGACAGCCGCCAGCATGGGACCGCAGACCAGGTCGGTGTATTCCTCCGGGTCCTGCCCCGCGGGAACCAGGTGCGCCCCAAGGAAAGTGACCTGGTCTGCCACGGTGGAGGCAATCCGTGCACTCCGGGTTTCGTGTTCAACGTCCAGGCCGTAGCCGGTCTTCGTCTCAAGGTAGGTGGTTCCCTGCGAAACGGCCTCGTCAACACGGCCAAGCGCCAGTCGGGTCAGGTCAAAATCCGATGTGGCCCGGGTAGCGTCCATGGTTACCGCGATGCCGCCGGCCGCGTAGGCCTCCCCCGCCATCCGTGCCTCGAACTCGGCAGTCCGGTCCCCTGCGAACAGCAGGTGGGTGTGGGAGTCCACCCAGCCGGGCAGAATGGCCCGGCCGCCCACGTCCACGGCGTCATCGGCGGCCGGGGCACTGGCAGCGGCGCCGATCCACGAAATCCGCTCGCCCTCAATCACCACCGCAGCGTCCTTCAGGACCCGGTGTTCGAGGTCCTGCGTCATCAGCTCGGCGATATTGGTGATCAGCGTACTCATAAAGCCATTCTTCAGCGCCGCACGGACCAGCGGGTGGCTGCCAGTGCCTCTGCTGTCCGGGATTCCGGACCCGCCGTCCCGGCTACAGCCCCCTGTCCCGCACCGCCCTGGCCCGCCAGGATCTGGGCGGCCGCGAGCTCAGCCATGGCGGAGGACGTCTGGAAGCCGTAGCCGCCCTGGCCGGCGAGCCAGTAGAAGCCCGGGGCTTCGGCGTCGAACCCCGCCACCGGGACACCGTCAGCCGCCTCCGTCCGCAACCCCGTCCATGCCCTGCGGACTTCAGTGATTCCCAGCGTGGTGATCTCGTTCAACTTGTCCACCAGCCGCTCAACGTCACCGGCCCGGGGCCGGGCATCCTCAGGCCCGCTGGGCTCCGATTCGGAGGGCGAAATGAGCACGTCGTCCCCGTCGCGCCGGAAATAGAATGATTTGTCCGCCGCCGCCACCATCGGGCTGTGTTCAGGCAGGGGATGGTCGACGGCGGCAATCGCCGCCGTGCGCCGGTACGGCTGGAGTCCCAGCTTTTCCACGCCGCTGATGACGGCAAGTTCGTCCGCCCAGGCTCCGGCAGCGTTGACCACGACACCCGCCTGGAAACCCTCGGTGCCGGCGCCCACCTGCCATCCGGAACCAAGCCGTTGTGCGGTGTGCACCCTGGCGCCGGTAATGATGTCCACGCCGGCAGCCTCAGCGCGCTGCCGGTGGTCTGCCAGCAGCAGCGGCGCATTGCAGCCAAAGGACCCTTCGTCCAGTCCCGCGGCCTGGAATGAACCGGGGACCAGCGCCGGGCACAGCTCCAGCGCCTCAGCGGGGGTAATGGAACGCATGAGTCCGCTGGCGTCCGCGGCCACCCCATCCTCCGTGCCGATCAGCATAAAGCTGCGGGGCGTCAGGATGGGTTCGCGCAGTTCAGCATCGCGCGCGGCGAGCAGCTCAAGGGTCCGGACGGTCAGTTGCTGGACCACAGGCGGGCCGTAGCTTGGAATGAACTGCCGGGCCGAGCGGGACGACGTGTGGTAGGCCAGTTCCTGCTCCGCCTCCACCAGCGCCAAGCTGCATCTGCCCGCCAGCGCGGACGCCAGGGACAGTCCGGCAATGCCGCCGCCGACAATCAGGACATCGTAATGTGCTGCCATTTCTCCATCCTCGCAGACTTGGCTTCCGGCGCTACTGTTCCTGGCCTGCCGCCTCGGCACGGCTGGCGACGAAGGCACGTACGCAGGTTTCGACGTCGTCCGCGGAGTGCGCGGCCGACAGCTGCACCCGGATCCGCGCGGCACCCCGCGGAACCACCGGAAAGCTGAAGGCTGTGACAAAGACGCCGTGCTGCAGCATCCGGTCAGCCACCTTCGCGGCCAGCACGGCGTCGCCGAACATCACCGGCACAATGGCGTGTTCGCCGGGCAGGAGGTCGAAGCCCTCCTCGCTCATCCGGCGGCGGAACAGGGCGGCGTTCTCGAAGAGCGTGCGCCGCAGGCCCGCCGAGTTCTGCACCAGGTCCAGGGCTTTGATGGTTGCCGCAACAATGGCCGGAGCAACCGAATTCGAGAACAGGTAGGGGCGGGCCTTCTGCCGGAGCATGGCTACCACCTCGCCGCGCCCGGACACGTATCCTCCGGACGCTCCGCCCAGCGCTTTGCCGAACGTGCCGGTGTAAATGTCCACCCGGTGGGACACGCCTGCGTGTTCGGGCGTGCCGGCGCCGGTGGCGCCCATGAAGCCGACGGCGTGGGAGTCGTCCACCATGACCAGTGCGTCGTGCTTCTCGGCGAGGTCGCAGATGGCTTCCAGCGGCGCAAGGTACCCGTCCATGGAGAAGACGCCGTCCGTGACCACGATCTTGCGGCGGGCATCCTTCGCCTCAACGAGCTTGGCCTCGAGGTCCGCCATGTCCTGGTTCGCGTACCGGTACCGCTGTGCCTTGCAAAGCCGGATCCCGTCGATGATGGAGGCATGGTTCAGGGCATCGGAAATGATGGCATCCTCCGGCCCGAAGAGCGATTCGAAGACCCCGCCGTTGGCGTCGAAGCAGCTGGAGAACAGGATGGTGTCCTCCGTGCCCAAAAACCGTGAAACCCGGGATTCGAGTTCCAGGTGCAGGTCCTGGGTGCCGCAGATGAACCGCACGCTGGCCATGCCGAAGCCGCGCTCGTCCATGGCCTCCTTGGCCGCGTGGATGATGTCCGGGTGGTCCGCCAGGCCCAGGTAGTTGTTGGCGCAGAAGTTCAGCACGTCGGCGCCCGGCTGCCCGATCTGTCCGGCGGTGATGTGGCTGGACTGCGGGGAATTGATGCGGCGTTCGGTCTTGAACAGGCCCGCACTGCGGATGTCGTCCAGCTCGATGCGCAGCTGGTCCTTGATCGAGGTGTACATGGTGTTCCTTAGAGTTGGGTCCAGTCGAGGACAACTTTGCCACCTGCGCCGCTGCGGGCAAGGTCAAAGCCTTTTTCCCACTGGCCGGCAGGGAGCGTGTCAGTGACGACGGCGGAAATTCCGGCGTGCAGCACGGGGTTGGACGAGAGCATGGCGCTCATGGCGTACCAGGTTTCATACATTTCGCGGCCGTAGATGCCCTTGAGGGTGAGCATGTGTGTGACCACCTTGCCCCAGTCGATGATGATGTCATGGCTGGGCAGTCCCAGCATGGCGATCCGGCCGCCGTGGTTCATGTTGTCGATCATCTCCGGCAGCGCCCCCGGGTGGCCGGACATTTCCATACCAATATCGAAGCCCTCACGCATGCCCAGGTCCCGCTGGGCATCCCGCACGCGGGTGGTGGACACGTCGATGGCGAGGTCTGCTCCCAGCTGGCGGGCAAGCTCAAGGCGTGGGCGCGAGACATCGGTGATGGCGATTTTGCGGGCGCCTGCGTGGCGGGCGACGGCGATGGCCATCAGCCCGATGGGTCCGGCACCGGTGATGAGCACGTCCTCGCCGACCAGGGGAAAGCTCAGTGCGGTGTGCACGGCATTGCCGAAGGGATCGAAGATGGCACCGAGCCCGGGGGTGACCGAGGGATCATGGTGGACCCAGACGTTGGTTTCGGGGATCACCACGTACTCTGCGAACGCGCCGTCCCGCTGGACGCCCACGCTGACGGTGTGGATGCACATCTGGCGCCTGCCGGCGCGGCAGTTCCGGCAGATCCCGCACACCACGTGGCCTTCGCCGGACACCCGGTCTCCCACTTTGACGTCGCGGACGTCCTCGCCGATTTCCACCACTTCGCCATAGAACTCGTGGCCCGGGATAAGGGGAGCTTCAATGATCCCCTGCGCCCAGGAGTCCCATGACTGGATGTGGAGGTCGGTGCCGCAGATGCCCGTGGTCATGACCCGGATCTTCACATCAGCGGGCCCGGCCGCCGGTTCGGGGCGGTCCACCAGCTCGAAGCCCGCCTGCGGTCCGGCCTTGTACAAAGCCTTCATCGGCTTCCTTACTCTCTGTCTGATCGTTGGCAGGTCCTGCCTCCCTCATTACAGCGAGGAAGAAGCTTTAGCACAACAACAAAATACTCAATCGACGATGTAGCTATTCCTAATGCATAGAATGCTGGGATGGAGATCCACCAGCTTGAAATCCTTC
The DNA here is from genome assembly GCF_021129155.1 of Arthrobacter sp. AK04. GTDB lineage: Bacteria > Actinomycetota > Actinomycetes > Actinomycetales > Micrococcaceae > Arthrobacter > Arthrobacter quantipunctorum. The sequence continues at coordinate 110,260 of NZ_JAJOMC010000006.1, read as the reverse complement.
GGGAACTGGGCGCCCTTGGAAGCGTGAAGGCAGTGGCGGACACCCTCATGGTGACCCCCTCCGCGGTTTCCCAGCAACTGGCCCTGCTGCAGCGGAAAGTCGAGGTGCCCCTCACCCGCAAGGAGGGCCGCACCCTGGTGCTCACCGAGGCAGGCCAGGTGCTCGCCGACGCCGGGGCCGCCGTCGTCAGCGCCATGGCGGACGCCAAGGATGCGATCGGGAACTACCACGGTTCCGCGGCCGGCAAAGTGAGCCTCTGCGGATTCCACAGCGCCGGGCAGGCACTCTTCGCCCCGCTTGCCCGGATCCTCCCCGCCCCGGGACAGCCACGGGTAGGACTCTCGGACGAGGACGTGGCCCAGCAGGACTTTCCCGCCCTCACCGCACGCTATGACCTGGTGCTCGCGCACCGCATGGACCACAGCCCGCGCTGGCCTGCCGAACGGGTGGCAGTGATTCCGCTGGCCCACGAACCCCTGGATGTGGCTTTGCCTGCCGGGCACCCCCTCGCCGCCAGGGCCGCCGTGACAGCGGGCGACGTCGGCGGTGAGGCCTGGGTGACCAGCCACGCCGGCTACTCCCCCGCCGATGTGCTGACCGCCGTCGCCGCCGTTTCCAGCCGCGAGCTGAACATTGTCCACCGGATCAACGATTACTCCACGGTGGCAGCCCTGGTTGCCGCAGGCGGCGTAGTGGGTCTGCTCCCCAGATACACGGCGGGGCCGGTACTGAACCCCGGCATCGTGCTGCGGCCGCTCGAAGGAATCAGCACACGGCGCCGGATCGACCTGCTGGCCAGGCCGGAAAACCTGAAGCGGCGGTCCGTAACCATCGTCTGCGAGGCGCTGCAGGGCATCATGGCGGAGCTGGTGGAACGGGGCTGACCCAACTGGGTAGCAGTTGATGTCGTTATGAGGGCTGAAGACGACATCTGCTGCTACCTACTTGGGGCCCCTGCCGTGTCCGTGGCCGCGGCCAAGTCCGAGGCCAGGACCGCCGCCGGCACCCTCGACGATCCGCTGCGCCGTCACGGTGTCGCCGTTCTTCGCTCCGGAGATCCGGACAACGTCGCCCGTGGCGATGTCCGCGATGGTACCGCCTGAGGGCTTCAGCCGTTTGCCGCCGTCGTCCTTTGCCGCCGCGCCATCCGCCGGGGCAGCCGGCACCTGCGCGATCTTCGTCTCGGCGTTGACAGCGTAGGCCTGCGTATAGCCGTCCTCACTCCTGACAGTGATGGAGGTGTCGCTGACTGACTCCACCGTCCCGCGCTGGCTCACCTCGGTTTCGAGGGTGCCGTCGGCCTTTTTGACCACGCTCTCGCTGTGCAGGTGCTGCGGGCGCGGGGCCTTGTCCGGTTTGTCCTGCCCCGGCGCCTTGCTCTGATCCGCCACTTTGTTCTGTCCAGGGGCATTGCCCGACTTTCCCGGCGGCGAGGACGACGGCGGTGCCGGTGGCGGAGGCTCGTTCGCGGCCCACGCGAACACCACCCCAGTCCCGGTCAGCGCGAGTGCCACCGCTCCACCGAGCGCAGCTTTGCGGAATCCCAGCGGTTTCCTTGCGGACATACCCATACCTCCCACAACAACGGCAGGGCATTTTCCTTTGACCCTGCCCCCTGGTGGTTCAGTGTAGGGCCGCGCCTCACCGCAGCACACGAGTAGTCTGCGGCAGGCGGGACCCGAGTACTACTTAAACAAAACCGGGTAGCAGCAGGTGTCGCTATGGACGCTCAAAACGACATCTGCTGCTACCCGGTTGGGCAGGAGGGGCTAGGCGGTGACGCCCAGCTTCTCCAGGATGAGCTCACGCACGCGGGCGGCGTCGGCCTGGCCGCGGGTGGCCTTCATGACTCCGCCCACGATGGCGCCAACGGCCTGGACCTTGCCGCCGCGGATCTTGTCCGCGACGCCTGGCTGGGCGGCCAGCGCGGCGTCGATGGCTTCGAGCAGGGGCCCGTCGTCGGAGACCACGGCCAGGCCGCGCTTCTCCACGATCTCAGCGGGGGTGCCTTCACCGGCCAGGACGCCGTCCAGGACCTCCGTGGCCATCTTGTTGTTGATCTTGCCCTCTTCCACCATGCGTGCGAGCTCCACGATGGTGGCGGGCTGGACGCCGAGCTGGCCGGGGTCGACGTCGGCGTTCTTCGCACGCCCCACGATCTCGCCCATCCACCACTTGCGTGCCACGGAGGCCGAGGCCCCGGCGGCAATGGTTTCCTCGATCTCGTCCATGACGCCGGCGTTCACCACGTCGCGGAATTCGAGGTCCGAGTAGCCCCAGTCAGCCTGCAGGCGCTTCCGGCGGGCGGCCGGCGGCTCGGGCAGGGTGGCACGAAGTTCCTCGACCCACTCGCGCGAAGCAACCACGGGAACCAGGTCCGGCTCCGGGAAGTAGCGGTAGTCATCGGCGTCTGACTTGGGCCGGCCAGACGTGGTGGTCCGGGTGTCCTCATGCCAGTGGCGGGTTTCCTGGACTACCGGGTTGCCGGCGTCCAGGACGGCGGCGTGCCGCTGGATCTCGTAGCGGACGGCGTGTTCGACGGCGCGCAGCGAGTTCACGTTCTTGGTTTCGGACCGGATGCCGAACCGTTCACGGCCGTGCGGGCGCAGCGAAACGTTGGCGTCGCAGCGCACGTTTCCGCGCTCCATTTTCGCGTCGGACACACCGAGGTTCTTGACGATCTCCCGGACGGCAGCAACGTAGGCCTTGGCCAGTTCGGGTGCCCGGGAGCCTGCTCCCTCAATGGGCTTGGTGACGATTTCCACCAGCGGGACGCCGGCGCGGTTGTAGTCCACCAGGGAGAAGTCGGCGCCGTGGATGCGGCCTGTGGCGCCGCCCATGTGGGTCAGCTTTCCGGCGTCCTCCTCCATGTGGGCGCGCTCGATCTCCACCCGGAACACTGTGCCGTCGGAGAGCTCGATATCCAGGTAGCCGTCGTACGCGATGGGTTCGTCGTACTGGGACGTCTGGAAGTTCTTGGGAGTGTCCGGGTAGAAGTAGTTCTTCCGCGCAAACCGGCAGCTCTCGGCGATCTTGCAGTTCAGCGCCAGGCCGATCTTGATGGAGGACTCCACCGCAGTCTTGTTCACCACGGGCAGGACGCCGGGCATGCCGAGGTCCACCTCATTGACGTTGGTGTTGGGCTCATCGCCAAAGACGTTGGGCGCCGAGGAGAACATCTTGGTCTTGGTGTTGAGCTCCACGTGGACCTCGAACCCCAGGACGGGATCGTACTTCTCCATGGCTTCTTCGAAGCTCAGGATTGCCTCTGTGTTCATTACTTTGCCTCCTGGCTTCCAACAAGGGTTTCGACAGGCCCGGATGCCGCGGCGGCAAGGTCGGGTGCCTGCGCAAGCAGCGGGCCGCCCCACTTGGCCTCGAGCAGCGACTCCAGGACGGCGCCCACACGGTACAGGCGGGCGTCCTCGCGGGCCGGGGCCAGCAGCTGGATGCCCACGGGCAGGCCGTCCTCGTCCGCAAGGCCGCTGGGCAGGGACAGGCCCGGCACACCTGCCAGGTTCGCCGGGATGGTGGCGACGTCATTGAGGTACATGGCCAGGGGGTCGTCCAGCTTTTCGCCAAGCCGGAAGGCCGTGGTGGGGGCAGTGGGCGAAATCAGCACGTCCGCCACGGTGAAGGCGGCATCAAAGTCGCGCTGCACCAGCGTGCGGACCTTCTGGGCCGAGCCGTAGTAGGCGTCGTAGTAGCCGGCGCTCAGCGCATAGGTGCCCAGGATGATGCGGCGCTTGACTTCGTCACCGAAGCCGGCGGCCCGGGTGGCGCCCATGACGCGTTCGATGGTCATGGGACCGTCCTCGGGGAGGACGCGCAGGCCGTACCGGACGCCGTCGAACTTGGCGAGGTTGGAGGAAGCCTCGGAGGGCATGATCAGGTAGTAGGCGCCCAGGGCGTACTGGAAGTTGGGGCAGGAGACCTCAACGATTTCCGCGCCGGCTTCCTTGAGGAGCTCCAGGGAGTCATTGAAGCGGTTTTCGACGCCGGCCTGGTAGCCCTCGCCGTGCAGTTCCTTGATGATGCCAATCCGCATGCCCTCGACGTTGCCGGTCTTCGCTGCGGCCACGAGGTCGGCCAGCGGGTCCGGGAGCGAGGTGGAATCGCGGGGATCGTGCCCGCCGATGACCTGGTGCAGGAGCGCGGAGTCCAGTACGGTCCGCGATACAGGGCCGATCTGGTCCAGGGAGGACGCCATGGCGATTGCGCCGTACCGGGACACGCTTCCGTACGTGGGCTTTACGCCCACGGTGCCGGTGACGGCGCCGGGCTGGCGGATGGACCCGCCGGTGTCCGTACCCAGGGCAAGGGGCGCCTCAAAGGCGGCGACGGCGGCAGCGGACCCGCCGCCGGAGCCGCCTGGAATGCGGTCCAGGTCCCACGGGTTGCGGGTGGGTCCGAAGGCGGAGTGCTCGGTGGAGGAGCCCATGGCGAATTCGTCCAGGTTGGTCTTGCCCAGGATGGGCATCTTCGCCGCGCGCAGGCGTTCCACCACTGTGGCGTCGTACGGGCTGTGCCAGCCCTCGAGGATCTTGGAGCCCGCGGTGGTGGGCTGTCCGATGGTGACGATGAGGTCCTTGACGGCGATGGGGACGCCGGCCAGGACGTGCAGGGCCTCGGCTTCGGCGCCGCCGGCGGCGCGGATGGCGTCCACCTCGGCGGCGACGGCGAGCGCCTCCTCAGCGTTGACGTGCAGGAAGGCGTTGACGCCGCGTTCCCCGCCGTCCACCTCCGCAATCCGGTCCAGGTAGGTCTGGGTAACCTCGACGGAGGTGACCTCGCCGGCTGCCAGCTTTTCCGCAAGTTCCGCTGCGGAGAGGCGGATCAGTTCGTGGGTTTCAGTCATGGGTTATGCCTCATCCAGGATTGCCGGGACCTTGAAACGGTTGTCATCGGAATCCGGTGCCCCGGAGAGCGCCTGTTCCGCGGTGAAGGTGTGGCCCACAACGTCTTCGCGGAACACGTTGCTCAGCGGAATGGGGTGTGAGGTGGCCGGGACATCGTCTCCGGCGGCCTGACTGACGGATTTGACCGAATCAACGATGACGGCGAGTTCTCCGGCCATCCTGTCCAGCTCTTGGTCACTCATCTCAATGTGAGCGAGCCGCGCGAGATGCGCGACGTCGTCACGGTTGATCGCAGCCATGGATCTCCCCTGCAAAGTTCGAATTGATTTCCGATCCATTCTAGTGGGGAAACAATGATGCCCGTCTGACATCCCCCAGCGGGCGTCAGACGGGCACCTTGATGCCGGGTTCCGCCAACGAATGGCGGCAGCACGGCAGCTATAGACTAACCGATTCCTATGGCTCCGGTCAGCATGCCAATTCCCAGCATGACCAGGGACACCACGGCGCTGCGCCACAGGACCTTCTTGTGGTGGTCGCCCAGGTCAACCTTGGCCAGCGAAACCAGCAGCAGGATGGCGGGAACCAGCGGGCTCTGCATGTGGAACGGCTGGCCTGTGATGGAGGCGCGGGCCATCTCGGCGGCGCTGATTCCGTAGTGGCCTGCCGTCTCGCTGAGGACGGGCAGCACCCCGAAGTAGAAGGCGTCGTTGCTCATGAAGAACGTCATGGGGATGCTCAGGACGCCGGTGATGACAGCCATGAGCGGGCCCATGCTGGAGGGGATGATCTGGACCAGCCACGCGGACATCGCTTCCACCATGCCGGTGCCGGTGAGGACGCCGGTGAGGACTGCGGCGGCCATGACCATGCTCACCACGGCGACAACAGACGGTGCGTGGGCCACGATCTGCGCCGCCTGGTCCTTGACGTTGGGGAAGTTGACCAGCAGGGCGATGGCGGAGCCCACCATGAAGACGTACGGCAGGGGCACGAGGTCGGCGATCAGCATGCCCATGACGGCGACGGTGAGGCCCAGGTTGAACCACTGCAGCTTGGGACGCAGGGTCTTGCGGTTGGGGTCCAGGGCGGTGTCTGCCATGGCGGTGTCGTGTTCGTCCACCAGGTCCTCGGTGCGTTCCAGGACGGCAACGGAAGAACTTCCGACGGTGGGGGCTGCTCCGCCCGGGCTGGTCACCTTGCGTCCGCGGCCGGTACCTGCGCCCGCGGCACCACCGGAAGGGTGTGTGCCGCCGTCGAACGCCTCAGCGGTATCAGGCACTCCCCAGATTTCCGGCTGCGTGGCACGGAGGCGGTTGCGCTCCTGCAGGCCGAGCAGCCAGGCGAAGGCGAAGACCACGACGATGCCGGCCAGGAGGGACGGGATCATCGGGACGAAGACGTCGTTGACGTCGATGTTCAGGGCGCTGGCGGCGCGGGCGGTGGGGCCGCCCCACGGCACGATGTTCATGGTGCCGTTGGCCAGGCCGGCCACGCAGGTGAGGACCACGGGGCTCATCTTCAGCCGGAGATAGATGGGCAGCATGGCCGCGGTGGTGAGGATGAAGGTGGTGGAGCCGTCGCCGTCGAGGGACACGGCGGCCGCGAGGATGGCGGTTCCCAGGACCACCTTGGCGGGGTCGTTGCCGAACTTGCGGAGGGTAAACCGGACCAGGGGGTCGAACAGCCCGACGTCGATCATCAGGCCGAAGTAGATGATGGCGAACATCAGCAGGGCTGCGGTTGAGGTCATGGACTTCATGGACTCCATGACCATGTCGCCTATGCCCAGGCCGGCACCGGCGAAGAGGCCAAAAACAGTGGGGACGATGATCAACGCCAGCACTGGCGTCAACTTCTTCGTCATGATCAGCACCATGAATACCGCGATCATTGCGAATCCAAGTAATACCAGCACGGCCGGCTCCTTACTATGTGAACAGCGGCACAGCGGTGTGACGCGTGCTACAGACTGTAGGGTGGCGGCCGTCACGGCCGTGCCTTTGGCTCAATTGATTGGCATACTGCTTATTGGGAGCATTTTGCTCATTGTGCTCACCGCGCCATTCTGTCCATTGCCGCTGCCGCCGGTCCCGCCGCCCGGTGCATAAAAGTCCCGGATAAAGGAGGATCATGCAGCGTTCCGCGCCCCGCCGGCCGTTGCGGTTCTCCACCCAGACCCTCCTGCTCCAGTTGTCCGTGGTGCTGCTGGTTGTCCTGTTCAGCGCCGCCGTGCACGCCTGGCTCACCTACGACAGGATCGGCAGCGAGGCGGAGAACCAGGCCCTGACACTGGCGCGGACCGTGGCCTCCGATGCCTCAGTGCGGGCGGACGTGCTGGCGATCAGCCAGCAGCCCGGCACTCCCCCGCCCGCCGAGCTCGCGGCGGGCCCCCTGATGGAAGCGGCCGAAGCGGCACGCACCCGGACCGGCGCCCTGTTCGTGGTGATCACGGACGAGACCGGCCTGCGCCTGGCCCACCCGGACCCGGAGCGCCTGGGCGAAAAGGTCAGTACCGATCCGTCCGAGGCCCTCGCCGGCCGGGACGTCACCACCCGCAACACGGGGACGCTGGGGCCTTCCGCCGGGGCGAAGGTTCCCGTCTACGCGCCGGGCAGCAGCACCGTGGTGGGCGAGGTCAGCGTGGGCTACTCCATGGAGACGGTGGGCCAGAGCGTGGCGCGGGATATTGGCCCCGTTGCCCTCACCGCAGCCGGGGCGCTGCTGGCGGGCGTTCTGGGTTCGTTCCTGCTGCGCCGCCGGCTGCAGCGGCTCACCCTGGGGCTTGAACCTGAGGAGATCAGCACCCTGGTGCATGACCAGGTGGCGGTCCTCCAGGGCGTGGACGACGGCGTCATCGGCGTCTCCGCCGACGGCCGGATCACGGTGTTCAACGCCGCCGCCCAACGGCTGCTGGAACTGCCGGACCTGGCGGGCAGCCGCTGGGAGGACGCTCCGGTGCCTTACCAGCTGAAGTCCCTCACCCGGGCGGGCGCCACCGGCCCCGTCGCGGTTGAGCTGGTGGCAGGCGGACGCGTGCTTGTGGCCAACGCGCGCAAGGCCCTGCACCGGCGGGAGGACCTCGGCTGGGTGGTGATGCTCCGCGACCGCACGGAGCTTCAGCAGCTCACCCGGCAGCTGGATGCCGTGGGAACGATGTCCACGGCGTTGCGGGCCCAGCGCCACGAGTTCGCCAACCAGCTGCACACCATTGCCGGGTTCATGAGTATCGGCCAGCACCACCAGGCCCGGGAATACCTGGCCCGGCTGGCAGCCACCGGGCCGCTGAAATTCCCGGTGGACCAGGCTGAGCTGCTCCAGGACCCGTACCTGCAGGCCTTCGTGGGCGCAAAAGGTGTGGAGGCGGATGAGCGCGGTGTGGCGCTTCGGATCGGCCCGGAGACCCTGGTCCGGGGCCAGGTGGCGGAGGCCCAGGACGTCACCACAGTGCTCGGCAACCTGATCGACAATGCGGTGAACGCCGCGGTGGCGGGCTCTTCGACTGACCGCTGGGTGGAGCTTGAGGTGCTGGACGAGCCGGACGACGACGGCGGCACGCTGCACATCGTCGTCGCCGACTCCGGAGACGGGCTGGCGCAGGGAACGGACCCGGAGGCTATCTTTGCGGAAGGCTTCAGCACCGCGTCCGGACCGCTTGCCCGGAACGGCAGCGGCGGCCAGGGGTTCGGGCTGGCCCTCGCGCGCCAGCTGGCCCGGCGGCGCGGCGGGGACGTCAAAGTCCTGGAGCCCGGCAGCCCTGGCGGACCGGGCGCAGTATTCATGGCTACCCTGCCCGGAACCACGGCGGGAACGCCGGGCAGGACAACCACAGCCGGAAAGGACACCAATGCCTGAAGATTTTCGGGTGCTGATCGTTGACGACGACTTCCACGTAGCCAAGCTGCACGCCGCCTACGTGGACTCCGTGGCCGGGTTCATGGCGCTGGCCCCGGTGGGCACCGCGTCGCTGGCGCTGCAGTCCATCCACAGCCTGAGGCCGGACCTGGTGCTGCTGGACGTCTACCTTCCGGATGCGTCCGGGCTGGACCTGCTCCAGCAGCTGGATGTGGACACCATCATGCTCACGGCTGCCTCCGACGCCGTCTCTGTCCGGGTGGCCTTCCGCCGGGGCGCGCTGGGTTACCTGCTGAAGCCCTTCACCTCCGACGCCCTGTCCCAGCAGCTGCGGTCGTATGCGCGGTACCGGCGCCTGCTGGGGCAGCCCGGTGCCCTGGACCAGGAGGCGGTGGAGCGCGCCAAGCGCGCCCTGATCCCGGGCGACGTGACGCCGTCGTCAAGGCCGCGCTCGGCCACCGAGGCGGCAGTGCTGGAATCCCTGGTACCCGGCGAGCAGTACTCGGCCGCCGAGGTGGCCGGACGGGTAGGCGTTTCCCGCGCCACCGCGCAGCGGTACCTGTCCTCCCTGGCGGACGACGGCGCCGTGGACATCCAGCTGCGGTACGGAACGACGGGGAGGCCGGAGCACCGCTACGGACTCCCCGCCACGCCCTAGGTGGGCCCAGGGAAGATCTCCTAGCTGGTGCTCTTCTGCGCCACAAGCTCGATCTCGACGAGCATCTTCGGGTCAAGGAACGGCAGGACGTGCACCAGGGACAGGGTGGGGCGGATCTCGCCGAAGACCTCGCCATGGGCCCGGCCGGCGTCTTCCCACTTGCTGATGTCCGTGAGGTAGAGCTTGGACTGGACGACGTCCTCGAAACCGAAGCCGGCGTCAGCCAGGACCTTGCCGAGTTTCTGCAGGATGTACTGCGTCTGGGTATAGAAGTCGTCCCCCACGATTCCGTCCTCGCCGCTCGCGGCGGTGGCGGAGATGAAGAGGGTGTTGTCCACCTGGACGGCCCGGGAGTAGCCGAGGGTCTGTTCCCAGACGGAGCCGGTGCCGAAGGTTTTGCGCATGGTGGGCCTTTCACTGCTGGATTGGGTCGGCACCACTGTAGGGCTGCTACACGTCGAGGCGGTAAACCAGCAGCTTTATGTCGGTTCCGGGGACCAGCCAGTCACGCTCAGGCACCCGGTGGAAGCCCGTTTTGCGGTACAGGCCGTGGGCGCTTTCCCAGGTTTGGCCCGTGGTGAGGGCAACGGCCTTAACGCCCTCGAGTTGCCTGGCGTAGTCCAGGATGGCTTCGACCATGGCCTTGCCTGCGCCGCTGCGCTGCACGGCAGGATCCACCACCAGCATGCGAAACTCCAGCTCATCCTCAAGGGCGATGTCCGCGTACGGCTCCCCGGCGCGGGCCAGTGTCACCGAGCCGACCACTACTCCGTCACGCTCTGCTACCCAGATGGTGGCATGCCCGGCCCGCAGCGCAACGTCCTGGACTTTGCGCATATAGGGGTGGTCGGCGTCCTCGAAGTAGCCCGCGGCGAGGTAGGAATCGCGCGTGATGCGGGCAACGGCGTCGTAATCTGCTTCGACGGCGGGACGGACTCTTATCTGCGGCTGCACCCGTCAATGGTAGTGGTACCCGCCGGTAACACCTGGCAAACCTGCGCTTTTCGTGAGCGAACTATCAGTGTGGTGGGGCAGGCGCTCACCAAAGTCAGGACTTCCAGGACAGTACCGGGCCTCACAGCGGGAATTTGCCCGAAAGCTCCAGGCCGCCGGCGCACGTCCAGGCCTCGAGGCGGTCGGCGTCGGCGGGCCCGCCTTCCAGCGGACTGGCCAGGCGCGGCCGCCGGACCCAGCAGCCGGCTTCTTCCGCGATGAGGGCACCGGCCGAGAAATCGTGCTCGTTGAGGCCGCGCTCACCGTAGGCATCGTGGGTCCCGTCCGCCACGAGGCACAGGTCCAGGGCGGCGGATCCCAGGCGCCGGACGTCGGCGAAGCCGTCCATCAGTCCGGCCAGGAAGGCGGCCTGCTCGGCCCGGACTCCGGGATCGTAGCTGAATCCGGTGGCCAGGATCTGGCCCTTCCGGCCCGGGACGGGCCCCTCCAGCCGGGTCACCCTGCCTGCTTCCTCCAGCCAGGCTCCCTGGCCGCGTGCGGCGTAATAGACGCGGCCCAGCGCAGGGGCGTTGACGACGCCGGCCAGCCAGGCGCCGTCGGCATCGGCGACTGCCACGGAGGTGGCGTAGTAGACGATGTTGCGGATGAAGTTGGTGGTGCCGTCCAGGGGGTCGATGGACCAGCGGTAGCCGGTGGGTTCGGCAGGCCTGGTGGTGCCATGTTCCTCGCCGGTGATGGCGTCGCCCGGACGTGCCGCTGCGATGACGTCCCGGACCGCGTGCTCGGCCGCGACGTCGAACGCCGTGACCCAGTCGCCGGCGTCGCCCTTGTTGCTTTCCTGCAACGCCTCTGCATTGCGGCCGGCCAGCACCGCGGCTCCGGCCGCCGCTGCCGCCTTGGCCACCTCCAGCAGGTCTGCAGGACTGGTCATGCTGTTACCTCCGCGTCAGTGTGTTCTGGAGGGGCCGCAGATTCAGGCCCCTCTGATTCAGCCCCGGCCTCCGGTTCAGTTCCGGCCTCCAGTTCAGCTCCGGCCTCCAGTGCTGCCGGTCCGCCGGCCAGGAGCTGGCGGAAGCCGTCCTCATCCAGCACGGGGACACCCAGCTGCTCGGCCTTGTCCAGCTTGGTTCCGGCGCTCTCGCCCGCCACCAGGTAGCTGGTGTTCTTGGAAACGGAACCCGCCGCTTTCCCGCCCCGGACCAGGATGGCTTCCTTGGCCTCATCCCGGCTGAAGTTCGGCAGTGAGCCGGTGACAACCACCGTCAGCCCTTCGAGCGTGCGCGGCATGGACTCGTCGCGTTCGTCCGCCATCCGGACCCCCGCGGCGGCCCAGCGGTCCACGATCTCCTGGTGCCAGTCCTCCGCGAACCATTCCTTCAGGGCCGCAGCAATGGTGGGGCCCACCCCGTCAACGTGCGCCAGGTCCTCCTCCGACGCCTGGCGGATGGCGTCCATGGTGCCGAAGGCCGTCGCCAGGGCACGGGAGGCCCGCGGACCGACGTGCCGGATGGACAGCGCAACCAGCACCCGCCACAGCGGCTGGGTCTTGGCCTTCTCCAGTTCCTTGAAGAGCTTTTCCGTGGTGGCCGTGGGCTTGGACGGTGCCTTGGCCGTGCCCTTGCTGTAAAAGTAGGGCACCAGTTCGTATTCGCCGGTGGGGACGCCCTTGGACCGCTTCTCCCGCCGGATGCGGACAGCCGCCAGGTCCTCGCGGGTGAGGTCGAACAGCGCGGCTTCGGAAGTGAGGGGCGGAACCTCCGGCTCTGCAGGCTGGGTCAGCGCTATGGCGGCTTCCCAGCCGAGGGCCTCGATATCGAAGGCTCCCCGGCCCGCCAAATGGAACACGCGCTCGCGCAGCTGGGACGGGCAGGATTTCGCGTTGGGGCAGCGGATGTCCACGTCGCCCTCCTTGGCCGGAGCCAGCGGCGTACCGCAGGAGGGGCATTCGGTGGGCATCACGAAATCCCGCACCGGCGGATCCTGCTGGTCGCGCAGGGCCAGGACCGGGCCCACGATCTCGGGAATGACGTCCCCCGCCTTGCGCAGGATCACGATGTCGCCGATCTTCACGCCCTTGGCCTTGACCACGTCCTGGTTGTGGAGGGTGGCCATCTCAACCGTTGAGCCGGCCACCTTGACCGGTTCCATCATGCCGAAGGGCGTTACGCGGCCGGTCCGGCCCACGTTGACCAAAATGTCGAGCAGCTTGGTGTGCACTTCCTCAGGCGGATATTTGTAGGCCACCGCCCAGCGCGGAACCCTGGTGGTGTAGCCCAGTGCCCGCTGGGTGGCGAAGTCGTCCACCTTGATGACGATGCCGTCGATTTCATGCAGCAGCTTGTGGCGCTGCTCGCCGTACCGCTTGATGAAGTCCAGGACTTCCCCGACGCTTCCCAGCACCTCCGAATAGGGGCTGACGGGAAGGCCCCACTCCTTGAGCAGGCTGTAGGTCTCCGACTGGCTGCGCGCCTGGAGCCCTTCCCGGGCACCGATGCCGTGGACGAACATTTTGAGCGGGCGCTTGGCTGTCTCGGCCGGATCCTTTTGCCGGAGCGAACCCGCGGCAGCGTTGCGGGGATTGGCCAGGGGCGCCTTGCCGGCTTCAATCAGGGCTTCGTTGAATTCGGCGAACGCCTTGGACGGGATGAACACTTCCCCGCGGATTTCCATCTCGGCCGGAAAATCCCCGCCCTGGAGCTGCTGCGGGATCTCCTTGATGGTGAGGACGTTGTGGGTGATGTCCTCACCGGTGGTGCCGTCACCCCGGGTGGCTGCCCGGACCAGCTTCCCGTCGCGGTACAGGAGATTCACTGCCAGGCCGTCAATCTTGAGCTCCGTCAGCCAGGCTGCGGCAGGGGTCCCGTCGCCTAGCTTGCCGATGCCGGCCTCGGCCTTTGCAAGCCACGCTTCCAGTTCCTCGAGGGAAAACACATCCTCAAGGCTGTACATCCGCTGCAGGTGCTGCACGGAGGCGAAGGCGGCGGAGACTTCCCCGCCCACCTCCTGGGTTGGCGAGTCGTTCGCCACCAGTTCGGGGTGGAGGGCCTCGATCTCCTCGAGCCGGCGGAAAAGGTCATCGAATTCCGCGTCGGAGACCAGCGGTGCGTCTTCCTGGTAGTACGCGAACCGGTACTTCCTGACCAGGTCCACGAGGTTCTCGTATTCCTCGCGGACCGCTTCGGTGGGGACGGCCTCAGGTTCCTTTGGTGTCCCGCCGGTGGCTGTTCCGGCAGCGGGTGTCCGGTGCGGGGACATCGAGGCGGTCTTTTCTGCGGGGCCAGGTCCTGTAGTCACAGACCTATCTTGCCTCACCGTCCGTCAGTGTGCCCGGAAGCGGGTCCTGCCCCACCAGGCGAACGCAAGTCCCGCGGCTCCCACCAGCAGGACGCCGGCGGTGATCGTTAGGGGATCCGGTCCCCCCGTTCCGGGACCGCCGGCGGGGGAAACGGCTGCGGCCTGGGTTCTGGCCGGCCTGGTGACGGGCTTGGTCCAGTTTGATTCCGTGGAGGGAGGGGCCGACGGCGTGGTGCCGGGTCCCGTAGCCGTGGGCTCCGGGGTGGTGGTCTCCCCAGGCAACGCCTCCGCGGGGTCAGGAGCCGCGGGAGCCGTCCCGGCGGGCGGGGGCGCCTCGGAGGAGGTTGCAGGAGGCTGGGACACCGCCGGGGGCGCCGGCGCGGGCCCGCCCGGCTGTCCAGGCGGCTCGTCGGGTCCCTTCGGCTTGTCCGTCCGGCCTTCCCCGGGTTTCGTTTCGGTGGGCTCCGCCGTGCAGGATGCGCCGCAGGCGGGGCTGGTTGTGGTGGTTGCGGTGAGATCGGGAGAGTCAGCCGCTGCGGCCCCGGCCGCGGACAGGCTCACTGCGAGCGCCAGGACGGCTGCCGATGCCGTCGCCGGAACAGCGCGGAGTGCTGGCAAGGACGGGGACATTTGCTACCTTTCGATGCGCGCAGTCCCCCCACTGCGGCTTTCTGGTGTCCCCGGTAGTTTTCTACACCTTCAGGGAGGGCCGCAAATCCGCCGGACCTGCTGCCCTCCCTGATGCCGGGGACGAAGAGGTGCGTCAGTCCCGGTTTTCGGGGGGCAGCGCCACCTGGATTTTCCGGGCCTTGCCGCGGCCCACCACGTAGCCCCGGCCCGGGATGAAGTCCGGGCTGACACGGCCCAGCGAGGTGTTGAGCAGGCTGTCGCCTTCGATGTCGCCGGGGTTCATCAGCAGCCCGCGGCGCCCGGATTTGAACGGCTGGGCAAGGGACCAGGCAGAGGACCAGGTGGAGGTCTCGGACTCCCCCACCACCCACTGGTCCGCCTTGATGGATGCGGTCACCAGCTGTGCGATGCCCGATTCCGCCCGGGTGTCAGTGAACTCCGTGAGGCCTTCGATAAAGATGCCCAGGGCCCCTGGATTCCCGGAGGAGTGTTCAACCAGGTCCTCCACCACCTCGGCGAGGTCGTCCGCGCCCACTATGGAACGGCTCCAGATGGGAAGGGAGGCGACTGCGGAGCGCCGCGATCCGACGTAGATCAGCTCTGTGTCCGGGCTGGACCTGCGCAGCGCGTAGGCGAGCGTCACCAGGGCCACCGTACGCCCCGCGCCCGGAGGGCCTGCCAGGAGCAGCGGTCCCCTGGCCAGGATCTCGGCCGGCTGCAGCGTTTCGTCGTCGACGCCAATGACCGGAAGGCCCTGGCTGCCGGCGGGCAGGACCTCCAGGTCCACCTGTTCCGGAAGCCTCTCGATGACGGGGGCAGCATCCAGTCCCTGGCGCTGCATGGCTTCACTGAGCTTGTGCACCTCGCGGGCCTGCAGCGCAAGGTTGGAGTTCCCGCCGAGGACTGCCAGCTGGACTTCGAGCCCGTCCAGCAGTCCCCGTCCGGGAGGCGAGGCGGCATTGAGGACGTCCCGGGGCACGTCCAGGGACATGTAATCGTCCTCGGAGGACAGCCGCAGCACCAGGCGGCGCTGGATGGACGCGAGCAGCGACGCCGGCACGGCGTTCGGCCTGTCTCCGGTGACCACCAGGTGGATGCCCACGGCACGGCCGTCAGTGGCAAGCTGGAGGAAGATGTCCCACAGCGCGGAGAGCCTGCTGTGTTCGTAGGCCTCCCGGAACGCGGACATGCCGTCCACCAGCACGAAAATGCGCTTTTCGTCGGG
This sequence comes from Arthrobacter sp. AK04, assembly GCF_021129155.1. Lineage (GTDB taxonomy): Bacteria > Actinomycetota > Actinomycetes > Actinomycetales > Micrococcaceae > Arthrobacter > Arthrobacter quantipunctorum. The sequence goes on along the minus strand of NZ_JAJOMC010000006.1, from coordinate 94,785 downwards.
CCTGTTGGCGAGCTTGCGGTATTCGACGATGGTGGCGGCGCGGACCTCGGCGAACCGGGCGGAGCGCTGCTCCGCGATGTCCCGCAGCAGGCGCAGGAGGCGCCCGACGCGTTCGACGTCGTCGCCGTTGATGATGCCGCCCACGTGGGGAAGCTCTTCCAGCATCCTCAGCCCGGAGGAGCCGCAGTCGATGCCGTACACGTGCACCGGCCCGCCGCGTGGCGTGATGGCCGCGGCAATGGCGATGCCGCGCAGCGCAGCGGACTTTCCTGACCCGCCGGTGCCGTAGATGGCCATGTTCCCGTCCTTGTCGGGTTCGTAGAACACGGTGGGCTGTGACTGGCGGGCGGGGTCGTCGGCAACGCCGAGGAGGAGCTGTTCGTCCGTGCGGGGGTTCGGCAGCCTGGAAAAGTCATACGTCTTGGCCAGTTCGTCCAGCCAGGGCTTGCGCGGGGCGTTGATGGAGAGAGTGTCGGCGGCCCGGACGATCGTTGCGGTCATCCGTGCGATGTCGTTGGGGCCTGTGGGCTCTGCTGCTTCGGGTTTCTCCGGAGCCGGCGCCTCCCAGCTGGGTCCCGAGCCGAAGGCCATCTCGACAACGTCGATCTGCGGCCGCTGCGGCTTCTCCGTGGTCCAGCCGCCGGCGTAGCCGGTCTGGAAGCCCTGGATCCGGCCCGGGCCGGTCTTCGCGGCGCCGCGGCCGGGAATGGACGGGTCGAAATACGCGGCGTCCGGCACGCCCAGGATGTCCGTGGCGTCGTCCTCATCAGCCATCCGCAGGGCCACCCGCAGGTTGGTGTTGGCACGCAGGCTGTCCTTGATGACGCCCGCCGGGCGCTGGGTGGCCAGGATGAGGTGCAGCCCCAGGGACCGTCCGCGGGCTGCAACGTCCACAACGCCGTCAACGAATTCAGGCACCTCGTTGGCCAGTGCCGCAAACTCGTCGACGACGATCACCAGGTAGGGCGGCGCGTCGGGGTCGGCCTCGCGCTGAAGGGCCAGCAGGTCCTTGGCCTTCTTCCGGTTCAGCAGGTGCTCGCGGTAGTGGAGTTCGGCGCGCAGAGAGGTCAGGGCACGCCGGACCAGGTGCGGCGAAAGGTCGGTCACCAGGCCCACGGTATGGGGCAGGTTGATGCAGTCGGCGAATGCGGCGCCGCCCTTGTAGTCCACGAACAGGAAACTGACCCGGTCCGGGCTGTAGGCGGCGGCCATTCCCATGACCCAGGACTGCAGGAATTCGGACTTGCCCGCACCGGTGGTGCCGCCCACCAGCGCGTGCGGCCCCTCGTTCTTCAGGTCCAGGTACAGCGGTTCGACGCCCTTGGAGCCCACCAAAGCCCGCAGGGTTCCGTTGTCCTTGCGGTTGGCCACGGCGCTCGCGTGCACGGAGTTGTTTTCCGTCCAGCGTTCGGCGACGGACTGGGGGTTGTCCAGGAAGTCCTTGCCAATCAGGGTGGCATAGGAAACAGCCCGCGGAAGGTCGGAGTCGTCGTTCACGGGCTTGCCCACATCCATGACGGGCGCCAGCATCCTGGCCAGCTGGGCAGCCAGGTCCGCGTCAACGCTTTCGCAGCTGACGGGGTACGTGTGCCTGCCCAGGCGGACCTGCCCGGTGGTGGTGCCGTGGTCGCCGTCCACCACCATGAAGTCGCGGCAGGCTGCGGGCAGCGACTGGATGTCGGTGGCCACCCAGATCACGTGGACGCCGGAGTCTGGGCCGCGCTCTGCAAGCCGGGTGAGCCGGCCGCGGTCCACCGGGGCGTCGTCCTCCACGATCACCAATACGGCCGGCAGCACCGGTTCCGCCACGTCATGCTTCGCGGGGTCAAGTTCCGGCCGGAGGTCGGCGCCGGACCGTTTGGCCGCCGCTTCCCTGGCGTCGAGGAGGTCCTCGAGCCGGGCCAGCAGGGATGCCCCGCCGGCCGAGCCGGCCGCCAGGTGGTCGCCGCCGAGGGGGCTGTGGCCCGAGCCCACGTGCGGCAGCCACTGCAGCCAGTTCCACCGTTCCCGCGACTGGGCTGAGGTGATGGCTGTGAGGACCACTTCCGCGGGCGAGTGGAGCCCCACGAGCTGCAGCACCATGCCGCGGGCCACGTCATCCACCAGGCCGCGGGCACCGGCAACGCCCAGGGAGCCGGAGGTCCGCAGCTGCGAGACCACGGGAACGCCTTCAATGTCGCGGAACTGCTTCAGGCAGTCCTGGATTTCCCTGGCGTACCGGACCTCTGTGTCGTTGTTCTGCGGCTCCTCCAGGAGGACCCGGGAAGGTGCCGTGCCCAGGCCGAACCGAATGCCCAGGAACCCGCGGTGCTCCGGGCGGTGGGTCCACAGCAGCGGACCCAGTTTGTAGATGGCGTCAACGGTGTCGCTGACCGAAGGTGCCTCCTGGAGCCGGACGGCGCGTTCCACCTGCTGCACTTCAGTGAGGTCCTGGCGGAAGGCGGCCATGGAGGCGCGGAACTGCTTGAGCTGTTCCTTCTGCTGGCGCCTGGTCCGCATCTTCTGGTCCACGTAATGGCCCAGGATGAACAGCGGCATCATAAGCATGAACAGCACCGAGAGCGGGTTGCCGGTCACGGCGAAGATCACGGCGCCCATCATCAGCGGGGCGATCATCATGATGTAGGGGAACGGGTTGTCCTCGGGCGGTTTGGGTCCGGACGGGACCACGCGCTTTGGCTCCTCGAAGCGGGGAACCACCCGGGGCGACCGGTTGAAGCTGACCAGGGGCGACGTCGGTGCTGCCGCGTGGCTGTGCCCCAGCGGCACCACGGTCACGGTGGTGTCGCCCAGGGTGACCGTGTCCGAGGAATTCAGGGTGGCACGGGTGACCGGAAGCCCGTCCATCAAAAGTCCGTTGGCGGAGTTGGTGTCCACGATTTCCACGCCGTCGCCCACCGTGATCCTAGCGTGCCGTTTGGACGTCAGGGGGTCCGAGAGCCGGATGTCCACGCCCCGGTCCCGGCCGATGTAGCTGGTGCCGGTGGGCAGGGAGAACTCGCGGCCGGCGTCGGGGCCGGAGAGGACCCGGAGGGTGGCCGCGGCCGGACCGCGGCCCGCACCGGGCACGTCGAACTGCGTGCTCACCTGTGCCAGCGACACCACGGAGCCGGGGCGCAGGCCGGACTCCAGGAGGTTGTCGGTCCTGGTGAGCATGTTCCCGCTCAGGCCCGCGCCCACGAAGGCTTCCTCGATCCGCAGGGAGAGGTTGTCCGGGGCCGGGGTGCCCTTGCGGCCCGGGTCCGCGGCCCAGAGCACAGCAGCGGTATCGGCCACCGTGGCCAGGCCGTCCACCGTGACGGCCAGGTCCTTGGTTTCCGCAGGATCCCTGCGAAGGGTCAGGCGTATCCTCATCCTTCGTCCACGCCCCTCATCCTCTCCAGCAGGTACAGGTCCTCAGGGGTCACCAGGTGCGACGTCACGGCGTGCTCCACCAGCCGGGCGCGCCGGTTGGTGGCCAGTTTTCCCCCGCCTCCCCGCAGTCCCACCACACCCACGCGGTCGAGTTTGTCGCACACATTGTCCAGCTTCCGGTTGAAGCGGGTCAGGGCCCAGCCCAGGGTCTTGGCGGCCGCGGCCGAGGAGGGAATGGCGCTGAAGCCGGTTCCTTCCCTCCGGAGCATGGGTTCGGCGAGCGCCACGATGAGGGCTTTCTGGGAGTCCGTGAACACCACCGGGCCGATGGTGGTGTCGCCGTTACTGTCGCCCTCGCGCGACTCCTGTCGGAAGGCCGGCGTCTTCAGGTGCACCGCGAACTCGTAGGTGGTGGGCCCGGCGGTGAAGATGATGTTGGTGTGGCTGAAGACCAGCGGGATCCGGGCGCCCGGTGAAAGCCAGGCCTGCATTCCGCCGGAGGCGTCCGCCACCGTGGCCGAAAGCATGCTGCCCACGTTGCTGAGCCACCAGATCCCGTCGTAGCGGGCCACCTGCAGGAACTGCCGGTGCAGGTACGGATTGTCGTCAACTTCGAGGTCGCCTTCGCGGCCGATGTTGAAGACGTCCTCGTCCGATGGCTCGTACCACTCACCACAGAAATCTATTGCTAGATCCCCCATTTTCTGTGCCTCCTCGTTGGGCAAAACTTCACCGTGCAAAATTTCACCGTGCAAAACTTCCTGGACAAGCTGCCGGCCGGCAACCTGCCGTTCGGCCATAGCGCGTTGCGTCGCTGTGCTGTTGCTGTGCTGCTGTTGCTGTGCTGCTGTTGCTGTGCTGCTGTTTTCTGGGATGGGCATCGGCTCATGGGCCGGTGCAGGCAATGGAGCCTTCCTCCAGGGGGGAGAACGCCCCGTCCGATCGCACGATCATGACCTGGATGCAGGTCTCCCCCGATGGATTGGCCGTGACCTTGACCGGCGGCTGGTCGATGGACTGGTATTCGCCGCCGCCGCCAATGGTGTAGACCCGCCACTTGTAGGTGTCTCCCTCTTTGGGCTGCGGGTTCACCCAGGTGAAGGAGGCATTGCCGTCCCCTGCCGCTGTCCCGGTGAGCCCTTCGACGTCCGGCACAGTGCCGTTGTCCAGCGCATCGGCCGGCGGCCTGCTGGCTGGCTGGGTCTCCACTGCCGCAGGCTTTTCGGGCGAGGCGTTGGCCACCACCAGGCCCACCACGGCAGAGACAGCCAGCAGCGTGGCGCCCGAGATTGCCAGCCAAAGGTTGCGCTTCCCGTGGTCCGTGACAGGAACCGCAGCTGCCGGCTCCTCCATCCTGGCCGGCCGGTGGACTGTGGCGTCCGCGGCGTCGGCGCCAGCGGCAGGACGGCTTCCGGGCAGCGTGCCCTCATCCCGGCTTGCACCGGCGTTGCCGGCGGAACCGCGCAGGACGGTTGCGTTGGCCCACTCCTGCGCCTGCGGGGCCGGGTCGGGTGAGGGCTGGAACGGAGCGGGGGCCGGCGTCGGGGTAAAGCGCGACGGCGGGGCCTCGGCTGCGGTGCCCTGCCCGCCCCGGTCCTGCCCGCCTCGATCCTGCCCGCCGCCGCTTTGGCCGCCGCCGGCCTGGGGCCAGGTGCGCGCCGGGAAGGTGGGGGCGCTGCCGGTCCGTTCCGGATCAATCGCCGCGATGCTCCGGACCCGGGTCTCCTCGACGCCGTCGTCCAGCTGGCTGTCCTCGTGGTGCGGCTCTTCCAGCACTTCAAAGGGGGTGACGGAGAGGTTGAGTTCCGCCTGGATGCGCTGCAGGGCCAGGGCGAAGGCGTGCGCAGAGGAGTAGCGGGACTGCGGCGACTTGGCCATCGCGGTTGAGAGGGCAAGCTCCAGGGACTCGGGGACGTCAGCGCGGCCCAGGCGCGGCACGGGCGTATTACTGATGCGGTTGATCAGTTCCCGCTGGGAGTTGTCCGCCCCCGGCATCACAAACGGCGACCGCCCTGCCAGCAGGGTGTAGAGCGTGGCGCCGAGGGCCCACACGTCCACCATGACACCGTCCACCGCACCGTCGGTGAACTGCTCGGGCGGTGACCAGGGGATGGACATCCCTGAATCTTCGTCGGTGTCCCCGGCCAGGGTGCCGGAGATGCCGAAGTCGGTGAGGGCAGGGCGGTTGTAGTCCGTGACCAGGATGTTGGCGGGTTTGATGTCGCGGTGGGCGATGCCGGCGCGGTGGGCCGTTTCGACGGCGGAGGCTACCTGGATGCCGACGGCCAGGACTTCATCCACGCTGAACCGCTGCCTGCGGTACCGGACGTCCAGGCTGGGCCGGGAGCAGTACTCCATCGCCAGGTACGAGTGCCCGTCGTCGGTCACTTCCGCTTCAAAGATGGTGACAATGTACGGATGCGAGGACAGCTGGGCCATCAGGTTCGCCTCGGATTCGAACCTGCGCCGGGCACCCTCCGTCTTCAGGTCCGAGAGCAGCACCTTGACTGCAACCTTGCGGCGCGGCCGGTCCTGTTCGTACAGGTAGACGTCCGAGAAACCGCCGGCGCCGAGCAGGCTGATGTACGTGAACCCCTGGATGCGGGGAGGCGGCGCGACGGGCCGTTTGGAACTCAAGGAATCTCCTCAAAACGCAGCGAGATGTTGTCGCCCAGTTCAGCGATGTCACCATCGAGCAGGATGGCCATCTCGTTCTGTGCCAGGCGGCGGGGAGACTGGCCTTCACGCACCAGGACCGTACCGTTCGTGGCCTTGAGGTCGCAGAGCATGACGTGCCAGCCCTCCAGCCGGACCTCCACGTGGGACCGGGAGATATCGCCTTCGGGGCTTGGAACCTGGACCAGCCGGGGCATGACGCCGCCCTGGACCCGGGACACGGACGGCTGCCGGCCGATGACCAGCGACTGGTCGAGGTCCAGAAGTTCCCCGGTGGACATCCGCACCCGTCCCAGCCGGGGGCGGGGCACCTGGACGGCGTCCGGGAGCAGCGTGGCGCCGCACGCGGCGCACTGCGCCCGGGTGGGCGGGTTGGCATGTCCCTGGCTGCAGACCCTGGCAAGGACGGTGGGCCCGGCCGCCGGATCGTCCGCCACCGGCCTAGCCGGCTGTCCGGCTGGGGACGTGATGCTGCTCTTCATGACCGTCTGGCCGTCGTGGTCAGCGTCGAAGGCGGCGCCGCCAGGATGGGCGTGTTGCACGGCAGCGGCCGGCGCAGCTCCACCGGCCGCGGACGGCGGGACGCCAGCCGGCGCCGGGGCGGGCCGCGGCTCGGCCCTGGCGTGCGGGACATCTGCCTGCGGGGTACTTCCTTGCGGGACATTTACTTGCGGGGTGCCGACCTCGGTGTTGCCCCCAGCCTTCTTCCACGGAACGGAGTCGATGAGCCCCCCGGCAGCGGGGCGAGGCACCGCAAAGGCGGGAGTGCTGGGAGGTACGGGAGCGGCAGCCGGCGCTTCTGCGGCCTGCGCAGCTGCCGGCGTCGGAAGTTCCTGTCCGTCGGGCTGCCCGGGGACGGGGGGTGCGCCCTGTTCCCCCGCTTCCGCGCCTGCGTCGGGTGTCCCGTCGATTTCCGCTTCGGCGTCGTCCCGCACCGCAGCGTCCTCGATGCTCCGCACGACAGTCCGTTCCCACAGGTGGTCGTAGGAACTGGTGTGGTCGCTTGCGGCGGCCGCCGTGTCTGCGGAAACTACCGGCTCCACGGGAACGGATCCCGCCTGCTGGAATTCTGCCTGATGGACCTCCGCCAACTGGGCTCCTGCCGGAAGTGCGTCTGCCGCCGCGGAGCCGGATGAAGGACCATGACCACGCCCGGTCTCCGCGCTGGAGTCCGCCAGGTCAACGTGCGCGTCGTCCTTTTCCGCCTGCGCGTCGCTGTCCTCCGTTTCCAGGTGCCCGCCGCCGGCTGGCAGGTCGTCATCGAGCACGCCAACGACGGTCTCGGCCGAGGCTCCATGTTCCGGCGCAACGGTCTCCGCCGACGCCTCGTGATCCGGCGCAATGGTCAGCTCCGCGGAGCCGTCGGCATCGGTATCCGCATCCCTGACGTCGACGATGCCTGCGGAGTCCACCACAACAGAGGCCGGGGGTGCTGACGGCGGTGCGAGTTCCGGCTGGCGCGGGGCCAGGACCAGCGCCAGCGACTGCAGCAGGACAGCACCCTCCCCCAGCGGCAGTTCCGGCTGCCCTGCGGGGCCGGCAGCCGGAATGGCAAGCCGGCATGACCCCGGGAGGGCAAAACGGCGCTCGTTCCAGGTGGTGACGTCCCGCCCGTCGAGCTCCACGCTGCCGTCCGGCAGGTCCACTGCGAGGTCGAGGTCGCCGCGGAGGAACACGCGCAAGGGTCCGGTGGCATCGAGGATGCCAAAGGACGGCATCTGCGCCAGCGAGCCTCCCGAACTGCTGGTGACGGCGTGGAGCACCTCATGGACTTCGGGATCGGTGCCCAGCAGGTCCCACACCGCACCCGCGAGGGCGGGCGGAGTATCGGGGCCGAGGAGGACGGCTGTACGTCCACGGACTATTCCCAGCCAGGTGCCCGGAACGTAACTAGTGCCGGTCATCGGAGGGCTCCCCGTCCTGGTCCGCGGCATCGTCGCTGCCGTGTTGGGGCTCAGCCTGCGCCGCCTGTTCCTTTTGTCCCTGCTCCGCGTGCGCCTTCTGTCCCGCCTGCACCCGGGGCAGCGTATCTTCATCCACTGCGTCGGGGTCGCGACGGGGTGCGGTGGTGGCGGCTCCGGCGTCGTTCAGGACATTCCTGGCGTCAACCACGATCACCGTGATGTTGTCGCTGCCCCCGCTCCGGAGCGCGGCCTGGATCAGGGCGTCGGCAGCGTCCTGCGGATCTCCCACCGTGCTGAGGATGCGGAGGATGTGCTCGTCCGTCAGCTCGCCGGTGAGGCCGTCCGAGCAGACCAGGACCCGGTCGCCTTCCTCCACGGGAAGCAGCCAGTAATCGGCCTCGGTCTCGTCTCCCGTGCCAAGCGCGCGGGTCACAACGTGGCGGCGCGGGTGCACGGTGGCCTGTTTCGCGGTGATCTCGCCCGCGTCCACAAGTTCCTGCACCTCGGAGTGGTCCACGCTGATCTGCTCAAACCGGCCCTGGCTGAGGCGGTAGGTGCGGGAATCGCCGATGTTCATGACCAGCCAGTACGGCATGCCCATCTGTTCCACCACCACGGCTCCGGCCAGGGTGGTTCCGGCGCGTGCACCGGTAGCCTCGCGGATGGAGGTGTCAGCCTGGAGCAGGTACTGCTGCAGGATGGCTGCGGTGACGCTCCGTTCACCGGTGGCGAGCTGCGGTATCGCAGCGAGGGCCCGGACGCACATGCCGGAGGCCACTTCGCCGGCCTCATGGCCTCCCATCCCGTCCGCCACGGCAAACACAGGATCGGAAGCGATGTAGGAGTCCTCGTTCAGCTCCCGGCGGAGTCCCCGGTCTGTCCCGTAGCCGTAGCTCAGGCTGAGGCCCGGCTGGAAGGTGGAGGGAACGCTGGCGGGCTGTTGGTTCATGCCTGTCCTAGGTAAAAGGTCCGGTCTCCGAAGTGGACACTGGATCCCGGCGTAACGAAAGTGGGGACCCCCGGGGCAAGGGGTATCCTGGCGCCGTTGGGGGTGGTTACGGCGCTGCCGTTGGTGGAGTTCCGGTCCGTCACCCAGATCCCCGCGCCGTCGGTCAGCAGGTGGAGATGGGTTTTGGAAATAGAGCGGCCGGGGTCGTCGACGGCTAGCAGCTGGGCGTGCTGCTCGCCGGCCTGGCCCACGGGGTTGCGGCCCACCAGGACGCTCCGGTCCAGCTGGAAGTCCCGGCCGTCGTCCAGCCGGACGCGCAAAACAGCTACAGGCGCCGGGCCGCCGGAACCCGGACGCACCTGGGTGCGTTCGACGTCGTCGTCCACCTGGTAGTGCGCACCCTGGACGGGAACGGGCGGGCTTACGGGAACAGACTGGCTGGCGGGCCCATCAGCTGCCGGCGGCGCGAAGGACGCCGGCGCGCCGTAGGGCATGGTCTGCGACGGCGTCCGGGCGGGCGGGGAACTTGCGGAAGGGACAGCCGGCGCCGCCTGCCCCGAAGCGGACTGGGGACCAGCCACCGGGGACAGCACCTGCTGCACAGGGGGAAGGTCCAGCGGGGCGAAGCTGTACGGGCCCTGGATGCCGCCGGTGGTGATGGGATCGCGGCCGGCCTTCACATCGAAGACGAGGGCCTTGGCTGCTTTGTCGTGCCAGCCGCGCAGGCCGCTGTTTTTGTCCCAGTGGTTGGACACCACCACCAGCACAGCCCAGGCAGCGCCGGCTAACACCAGGGGCGCAAGGATGAACAGGGCGGGTTCGAACCACCTGAAGACCACTACAAGGACAGCGGCCAGCAGCGAAAGGATGATCCCGGCACCGGTAATAAGTCCGCGGAGGAACACGGTGCCGGCGCCCGGCGCATAGCCGTCGTTGTCCGCGCTGCGGATCCCCATCAGCAGGTTCCCGGGCGTCTTGCCTGTCCGGGCCTCGATCCCCATGACAGCAAAGAGGTACACAACCGTCAGTCCCAGGCCGATGCCGCCGGACAAGACCAGTGACGCCGTGTCATAGGTGATGTATTGGCCGCTGCGGGTACGGGTGATCCCGGCAAAGCCGATGGCGAACGTCACCACCAGGACAGCCAGCGGCGGCAGCCAGTCAATGACGGCAGCGCCAAGCCGCTTGCCGGCCGTGGCCGGGACAAGCTGAAGGTTCACTCCCATTCCCGTTCCTCCCCCTGGGACGGCCCCCGACTGCGCGGTGAAACCGCCGGCGCTCCCCCGCCCGGTGCCTGCGTGTGCTGGATCCGCAGCCTGGGATGCCGGGGATCTTTGTACTACCGGGATAGTACCGGGAATCCCTGTTCCATGGGCAGCCGGAGCCCCCGGCAGGGGTTCACCGCCAGCGGTCCCGCCGGGGTGCAGGGTTCGGTTGCTGCGTGCCGCGCGGTTGGGCAGGGGCGCTCCGCAGGAGGTGCAGAACGCCGCCCCCGCGCGGATGGACTGCCGGCAGCGGGGGCATGTCTGAAGTTCCGCCGTCACGGTGCCGTGGGTCCCTTCGTGGGAGGTCCCTGCATGGGAGGTTCCGGCGTCGTGCGGTCCTGCTCCGCAGTCCCCTGCGTCGCGTTCCCCTCCGGTACAGTCCCCTGCGGTCCGGTCCGCTGCGGTACAGTCCCCTGCCGTCCTGGGGCTGCCGTGCCCTTACGACGCCGGGACGCTGGGTTGAGTGCATTGAGGGACGGAAGTGCCAGCGGGCCCCGCAGGGCCAGGGCGTTCCGCGCGTCCGCCAGGAGCGAGCGCGGCGAGAACCTCGCCTGCTGCCGGCGCCAGAAACCGGCCGTCGAGGTCATCTCCTTCAGGGAGCTGTCCACGATGGTCCAGTACTCGCGAACCTCGTCCTCGCTCGGCTGGCCCGCGCCAAAGATGGACGCGTCCGCACGCCTGGCCAGCACGGTAGTGGAACTGCCCGCTGCGGGAAAAGCCTCGGCAAGGACTGCGGCGCTTTCGCGGCGGGTGGCCCGGGAATCAACCGCCGCGCCCATGTCCGTGGCCAAACTGACTACCTCGCTCCAGCCTCCGCCCACACGCTGCGCAGGGTGGCCCTCGGTGAACCGCGACTTCCGCCGCCGGGATTTCAGCAGTGCGATAAGCAGCAGCGGCAGCGCAAGGACGGCCAGCGGAATCAGGACGATGCCCAGCGCGCCCAGCAGGGCACCCCAGAAGAGCCAGGGGTTGTTTTTCTTCTCATCGGCGTCCAGCGCGTCCGGTGACGAGTCCGGCGGGAGATCCGCCGGTTCCTGCGGCGGGGGCGGCGGCTGCAGCACCTGCGGTTTGGGCTTGGACTTGTTCTCCGGATCCGGCGGGATGGGGATGTTGTCCTTGGGAGGGGTGGGATCGAAGCTCACCCAGCCAACCCGTTCAAACGCCACTTCAACCCACGCGTGGACGTCCTTGCCGGTAATCCTGACCTCGCCCGCACCGTTTTCGGGGCTGGTGGGTTCAGGGTAGAAACCCATCACCACACGGGACGGGATGCCGAGGTGGCGCAGCATCAGGGACATGGCCACGGCGTACTGCTCGTCGTCGCCGAGCATCTGCTTGGCCGTGAGGAGGTTCCTGATCCGGGCAGATCCGTGCCCGGAGACGCTGGGAAGCTGGCCTTCGCTGACCAGACCGTTGCTGAAGGCCCCGGTCTTCTGGAAATGGGCCTCAATCTGGCGCACCCGGTCAATGGGCGTGGGCGCATCGGAGGAGAGGTCGTTGGCCTGCGACCCCACCACCGGCGGCACTTCCACGGCATCGGGAAGGGACAGTTTCGCGAAGTCGTACTGCGCCAGCTGCCCGTGTTCCAGCTTCACGGGGTCCGAGACCTGGACCCGGTAGGAATCGCCGCGGGAGAGCCCGTTGGTGGTGACGGCGGTGTCGGTGCCGGAGTTGAAGAAAAGGCCCGACGCCGCGGCTGAGGCGGAGTCGTCGAAGCTCAGCCCGGTGGTCTTGCGGCCTCCGGGAACAAAGAAGCCCTGGTAGTCCTCAACGGTGATGTTGATGGCGTAATCGTTGGTGGGAACGGCGCCCGAGGTATCGGCGAGGGTGTTGATCGATTCGGTGTCCCCCACTTTGCTGAAGTTGCCCGAACCGTTCGGGTCCATTGTGTAGTTGGTGCCGTTGAAGGCATCCAGTGCACCCAGCCGCACGCGGCCGTCGCGGGGCAGGCCCTGGACCACGAACAGCGTGTCGTCCTTCTTGTCCTTGACGAAGGTCCGGAAGCTGGCGAGGGGTGTGATGTAGTCCTTGGGGTCGAACGGCGGGACCACGACGTTCCGGAGGACTTTCCGGTCGTTGCCCGCCGTCACCAGCGGTGCCGCGAGCGCCGTCACGGCCACGCTGACGGCGATGACGCCTGCCGCCATTCCCAGCCGGCGGAGCCTGGCACGCTGCGCGGTGGCCGTATCCGTCTGCGGGTTGTTGACGGAAACCCTTCGGGTGGAGTTCTTCCGGAGCGCGTCCCTGCGGAAGGTGGCCCAGGCGATCCCTAGCACGGTAAGGCCGATGCCGCGTTCCACAGTGAGGAAGGCTGCGCTGGTGCTGAAAGCGATGCCGGTGACGAACAGGACCAGCACCGGCAGGAGGGGGAAGTACGGGCTTCGAAGCCGCCAGGTCAGGATGGCGGCCACCAGCGCGGTGATCATGGAGCTCAGGAACGGAACGATCAGCACACCGCCCGCCGTACCCACGGGTACACCGACCGTCAGCATGTCCTTCCAGGCGAACACGATGCCCAGCAGGAGGGTGCGGAGTGAGTCCAGGGTGGGGACGAAACCGGCGATGGCGGAATCCGGAACCGCCAGCAGCGTCCCGAAGACCAGGTAGGCGCCCAGGGCCAGAGCCGTGGTGATGAGCAGCCCCAGACGCAGGTGCGCGTTCAGGGCGCCCAGTGCCAGCCCCAGGATAATTCCGCCGAAGCCGGACAGCAGGTAATAGGGGTCGCCGCCGAAACTGAGCCCAAACCCGAGCAGGCCCAGCCCGAGAAGCACCGTCAGCGCGCCGGCATCGAGCATGAAGTGCCACAACGGCTGCCCGTTGGCAAAGGCGGAGTCCGCCTGCTCCCGGGGTGCGGTGCGGATGGTGCGGGGCTGTGCGGAGCGGGCTTGTTTGGTGCGGGCTTGTCTGGGGCGGGTTTGTTTGGCGCGGGGGCGCGTGCTGCGCGGGCGCATGTTTTCTGTGGAGCTCATGCTGCGGCCTTTCTCAGCACAATGGCCAGGTCAGTCAGGTCGCCGAGCGTCAGCACGGTGAGGTCTGCGATGTTTGCCCGCGCGGGCGAGGCGCCGGCCTCTACGCGGACCGCGAGGCTGCGGACTCCCGGCGGCACGGAGGCTGCTGCGGAACGCAGCTGCGTGGCGGTCACGTTGCTGCCCACCACAAAAAACACCACGGAAGCGTTGGGGACGGTGTCCGCCAGGGTCCTGGCGAGGTCGACGGCGGTCCGCCGCATGGGAGCGCCGACGATCCGGGTCATGTCGTCCAGCAGGTTCCGCCCGGTTTCGCAGCGCAGCGGGCCTTTCTGGGTGAGGACGTCCAGCTCGCGCTGCTCACGGATGGCCTGCCTGCCGATGGAGGCGGCGGCGGAGATGGCCATCTCGAACTCGGTTTCCGACGCGTATTCGTCGGTGTTAATGGACAGTGAGATAGCCAGGTGGGCGCGGCGGGTTTCCTCGAACTGGCGCACCATGAGTTTGTTGGTCCGTGCCGTTGTTTTCCAGTGGATGTGCCGCCGGTCATCCCCCGGCACGTAGTCGCGCAGCGCGTGGAAGGATACGTCGGCGCTGGAGAGGTCCGTGGTGGGCATGCCTTCGAGGTCCCGGATGAATCCGGCAGCCGATCCGGCAAGTGCCACTGTGCGCGGGTGGACGAACAGGTCCTCGGGTTCGGTCCAGAGGACCTGGCGGCGCAAAAGGTGCAGCGGGTCTGCCCGGACTGACCTGACGGGGCCCACGACAATGACGGCACGGCGCGCGGTGGGAATGGTGAAGAGGTCCTCGTGGACCTGCTGCGGTTTCATCCGCGGGAGGTGGAACACGGCGGTGGCACTGCCCACGGGCAGTTCCAGGGCTGCCGGCAGCAGCGGCCGGGCAGAAGTGTTGGACACCGCGATGCTGCCCACGGCACTGTCCCCCACCGCCACCCGGGTGCGGGCGAGGTCAAGGACCACGCCGTAGGAGGAGCGGCCCAGGACGAACGCCACCGCAATCACGAACATCACGAACGCCGCGATTGCCGCGGCCTTCGCCTCCTGCCAGCCAAACGCCTGCCCTGTTGCCCAGAGCAGGATGGCGGCCGCGAGGACTGACCAGCCCAGGACGCTGACCACTGACAGCACGGGCCAGGCATACTTCAGCCAGGTTTCACGAACGGCACGCCAGGCGGGCGCCGACGCCATGGCTGCAGTGTTCCTTGCCTCGGCCCAGACGGCTGAGGGGTGCAGGGCGCCGGGACTGCCGTTCCTGGCGAAGGGTTGCTTCAGACGCTCCGTGAGCCGGGTCAACGGCGTGCCGCTGGACATATATGTGCCTTCGTTGTTGCGTGGAAAGTGGTGGGGTCCTGGCCGGGGCGTCAGGCGTTGGTGCGCTGCTGCGGAGCCGCGATGTCCGCCAGGATCCGCGTCAGCACCGCCTCGGCGGTTGCGCCGGAGAACTCCGCTTCGGGGTCCATGACAAAGCGGTGCGTCCACACCACGGGAGCCAGTTCCTTGATGTCGTCCGGGAGGACGAAGTTGCGGCCCTGCCCGGCTGCCCAGACCTTGGCTGCCCGGACCATGGCCAGGGCGCCGCGCACCGAGACGCCGAGCCGGGTTTCGGGGGCGTTGCGGGTCTCCTCGCAGAGCCTGGAGATGTACTCCAGTACGGCGGTGTCCACGTGCACGGTGGCTGCGAGGTCTGCCATGTCGGCCACCGCCTGGGTGGTGATGACGGCGGAGAGTTCCTGGGACCGGTCCTTGAGGTTGGAGCCGCCCAGCAGCCGGACGGTGGAGGCGTGGTCCGGGTAGCCGATGGAGGTCTTGATCAGGAAGCGGTCCAGCTGCGCCTCCGGCAGGCGGTAGGTGCCGGCCTGCTCGATGGGGTTCTGCGTGGCCATGACCATGAACGGCCGTCCGGCTTCGTAGGTGACGCCGTCCACCGTGACCCGGGACTCCTCCATGACTTCCAGCAGGGCCGACTGGGTCTTCGGCGAGGCACGGTTGATTTCGTCCGCGAGGACAATGTTGTTGAAGATCGGGCCCTTGTGGAACTCGAACTTCTGCGTCTTCTGGTCGTAGATGGTCACACCGGTGACGTCCGAGGGCAGAAGGTCCGGGGTGAACTGGATGCGATTGTTGGAGCCCTGCACGGTGGCGGCCAGTGCCCGGGCCAGGGAGGTCTTGCCGGTGCCGGGGGCGTCCTCGAACAGCACATGGCCCTCGGCCAGCATGGCCGTGAAGGTGAGCCGGATGACGTGCTCTTTGCCCAGCACGGCCTGGCCCACGTTGGCAACGAGCTTCTCGAAGGTGTCTGCAAACCAGGCGGCCTGCTCGGGGGTCATGGTCATGGTATGGCTTCTTCCTTCTCAAGGTTTCAAGTTCTTGCTGGGGCCCGGAAGGCCGGGCCCCAGCGTCGCGGAGGTGGTGGACTAGCGGTTTGGCATGCCGTTGGGCGGGTTGCACCCAAGGTTCGAGGTGTCGCAACGGATCCAGTTGCCAGCCGCCATGCCGGAGGTCAGGTGGTACCAGATGCCGCTGGGGTTGTTGGACGTCTTGTACCAGACCTGGTAGCGGTCCGTCGTTGCTGCAGCCCCGGCGTCCAGCCACTTGCCCTCGCCGTTGCATTGCGACGGGTTGCCGGCGACGTAGCTGTCGGTCCCCTTGCGGGGTTCGGTGCAGCTGCGGACCGGGGTTGCCGTGATGTTCCACGAGGTGGGTACCGGAGGCGGCGGTTCCGCGCCGCTGCGGGACGTGTCGCTGCCGATCCGCCCGGGCTGGCCGGCGCTGATGGCACGAACCCGGAGAGTGTGCGTCTCGCTGAACCCTACGGTCTTGGAGAAGCGCCGCTCCTGCGTGTCCTGCCAGTTGCCGCCGTCCAGGCTGTACTGGTAACCGGTCACCGCGCGGCCGTTACCGTCCGGCTGGTTCCACGTCCAGGACACCGTCCTGTCCCCAACGCCGCTGCTATTGCTGCCAGTAACGGTCGGAGCGAAGGCGAGGCCGTACGGATTGACGGAGTTCGATGCAGGACTGGCGTCGCCGGCCGTAGAGCTGCGGGACGACACCGCCCACACGACGACGGCCGTCTGGGTGCCGTTGGCTGCCGCCACAGTGCCGCCGCCTGCAGGAATGTTGCCGCTGCCCCCACCCGACGTCAGGCTGTACTTGTACGTAATCTCGTCGGCGGTCGAACCGTTGCGCTGGGCAGCGGTCAAGACCGGGAACCGGACGTCGATCTTTCCGCCATTCCCTCCTGTGTCCACCAGTGTGGCAGTCGGCGTGCCTACCATGCCCGGCTTGCCTACGGCCCGGATGGCTGCCGATTGGGCGCTTGTGCCGCTGGTGCCCGCCTTGTTCGTGGCGGACACGGTAAAGGTGTAGTTCGTTTCCGAGTTGTCCACCGTCACGTTCTGGGAAGTACCGGTGACCTGCTGGCTGGCCACCACCCCGCCGCCGCGGAGGGTAGTCAGGGTGTAGGCGGAAACGGCGTCGCCGTTGTTGTTGGGCGCCGTCCAGCTCACCTTCAGCTGGCTTTGCGAACCCACCGAACCCGCCTGCGCCGCAGATGGTGCAGCAGGTGTGGCCGGAACGCCGGCAGGCACCTCGGCTGCCGAGTACGGGCTCCATTCGGACGGTTCCTTGGCATCATTGCGCGCCAGGACCCGGACTTTGTAGGAGACGCCGTTCTGCAGTCCCTTCCAGACATAGCTGACCGCTGTCAGGTTCTGGATCTGGGCGTTCTGGCCGGCGGGAGGGGGTGAAATCTCCAGGTCGTAGGACTTCACGGGCGAGCCCTTGCTTGCAGGGGCGGACCAGTTGATGGACAGCTCCTTGTCGCCGAACTTCATCGACGGCGCCAGTGGGGTGTCGGGCTTCACGTCGGGACGTACTTCGGCAGAAGCCGGCGACCGGTCCGATTCGCCAAACTCGTTGGTGGCCGTGACCTGGAAGTGGTACTTGGTGTTGTTGACCAGCCCGTTGAGCGTGCAGGTGTTGGCCGGGCAGTCCTGCTGGAATCCGCCCTCGCCGTACACGGTGTACTTGGTGATGGGCGAGCCGCGGTCCGCAGGCGCCGTCCAGTTCAGGAGGGCCGTCTGGTCCCCCACGCTCTGCGCCTGCGGGGTGGCGGGAGCCTGCGGCTTGTCCTTGACCGTAAGGCGGACGCGGGCCGTTGCCTGGCGGGAGGGGTCCTCCGTCTTGTCCGCCACGGTGTAGGAGACCACCATGGTTCCGGTGAAGCCCGGCGCGGGCGTGACCGTGATGGAATCGCCGTTCACGTCCACGTTGCCGCTGCCGGTTTCCGCGGCGGCCGCAATGATTTTCAGCGGGGTCTCCGGGAACGGGTTGGCGTCGTTGGCAAGCACATTGACTGTCACGGGCTTGCCCGCGGCAACGTTGTCCTGCAGGTCGTCGTTTGCCACCGGCTTCGGCCGGTTGGAGGCAGTCACCTTCAGCTGGAAGGTGGCAGTGGCTTCAAGCCCGCGGGGATCCTTGGCCTTGACCTGGACGGCGGCGGTGGTTCCGGAGCCGCTTGAATCGGCCGCGGAGACCTTGAGGGTCCTGCCGTCGATGCTGGCGTTGAACCCGGCAGGCGCTCCGCCCACCAGTTCGTACTTCATCTTTTCGACGTCGTCCGCGTCCGGGTCCGAGGTCAGCTTGCCCAGGTCGGCGCTGGCGGAGTCACCCTTGGGCACGTCCACGTTTGCGCCCAGCAGCTCCGGCGGATTGTTCTTGTTGGGATCGGGCAGGACCTTGGTGCGGATGCTGAGGGTGGATTTGAGGCCTTCGGGGTCGTCCGGGCCGGTACCGTCGGTGACCTCGAAGGTGAGCGAGCCGGGACCCACATAGTCGGTGCCGGCCGTGTACTTCAGGCCCGTGCCGTCAGCAATAACGGGATCCCCGCCGTCAGCACCGATGAGCTTGATGCGGTCGGTCTGGGTGAGCCGCGGCGAGCGGCCTTCACGCACCTTGACCCACTCGTCGAGGTCAACGTCCGCAGACTGCCCGGCGACGACCTCGATGACTTCGTCCTTGGCCAGGGTGGGCACCTGCTGGCCGAGGCCCGGCACCCAGATCACGGCCGTGGACTGCTGGCCGTCAACATCCTCCACGTTGTACGGGATGAGCTGCGGCTGCTCGGTGAGGTCAACGATCATGGTGCCGTCCGGCCCGGGCCTGGCGGTGGCGGCCTCGGTGCTGATCTTGAGGTTTTCACCGACGCCGTCGGGGTCCTCGTCGTTCTTCAGGACGGGGACATCCACGGCGGTCTTCCCCATGGTCTGGGCGGAGGTCACCCTGTCATCACGGGCGACGGGCGCCTTGAGGGGCACCTCGTTGTCCACCACCACGCGGATGGTTGCCGGGGCGGTAGCGTCCCGGTCGTCGGCGATGGTGTAGCGGACGTTGACGGTTCCGGCTTCTTCCGGCGCCAGCAGGATGATCCGTCCGCTGGTTTTGCTCACGGTGGCCTGCAGCGCGGGGTCGGCTTCGATGCCGTCGCTGAGGATGCGGATGAGGTCGCCGTCGGGGTCGGTGTCGTTGCCGGTGGCGTCGACGGCGATCTGGCGGCCCGGGCGGACCCTGACCTCGTCGTCCACGGGGGTGGGTTTCTGGTTGACCTCGCCGCGGGGCGCGATGCCCACGGTGACGGTGCCGGTGTTAACGGCGCCCTGCCGGTCCACCACCTTGTAGCGGAACGTGTCGGTTCCGGCGCCGTCACCGGCAGCCGTGAAGTCGATGAAGTTGCTGCCCACGGCAGCCGTTCCCATCGACGGCGTACTGTCGATGCCGGTCAGCTGGACCGAATCGCCGTCCGGATCGATGCCGTCCAGCGGGACGGGAATACGCACTGTGCCGGCGGCCACCACACGGGCGGTCAGGTTGCGCGGCTGCGGGCGGGAGTTCTCGGCGCCTTCGAGCGGAAGGATGTGGATGGTCACCGCGGCGGCGCTCTTCTGGCCTTGCGGGTCCACGGCGTTATAGATGGCACGGACCGTCTTGGGCTGCGGGCCGGCGATGAACCTCAGCGTGTTCTCGGAGACGAAGCTCTTTCCGTCCACGGGGTCCACGCCCTGCGGCAGGACAGGATCCACCGTGAGCTCCTGGCCCTGCGGGTGGGTGTCGTTTTCGAGTACGGGGATGGTGACGACGTCGTTGACCCGCACGTTGACCTCGTCAGGTTTCGGCTGGGGTGCTTCCACGACGGCGGGGGCCGGGACGGGGACCACGGAGACGCTGCCCGTGGCCGACTTCTTCCCGTTGGACATGGTGTATTCGAAGAGGACCGGGTCCTTGGTCCCCAGGATGTCGGTGATGCGCAGGACACCGTGGTTGATCACGCTGACCGACGCGGTCGAGTTTTCGGGCAGTTTTACGGACTGCAGCACCAGGACGCCGCCGGAGGGGTCGGAGTCGTTGGCCAGCGGGTCCAGCAGCACGCTGCCGCCGGTGGGCATCAGGGCCACGTCATGGACGGCGACGGGGTCGCCGGCCTCGTCTCCGGATTCCACGTCAACCCGGATGAGCCCCTGGCTGCTTTGCGGGCCGTTGCTGGCGATGTATGTCAGGTAGACCGGGCCGGGGGTGGTGCTGCGGAAAGTGAACGTGCCGCCGTCGGTCACAGGGCCCAGTTCCGCGGGGCCGTTGGCTTCGACCTGTGCCAGGCGGAGGGCGCCGCCGTTGGGGTCCACGTCGTTCTTCAGCGGCGAGATGACCAGGTCCTGGCCGACCACCGCCGTGACGTGGTCGGCGTTGACAACGGGTGCAAGGGCTCCCGGCGGCTGGACATTGACCACGACTTTTCCGGTGACGGTGTCCCGGCCGTCCCAGATGGTGACTTCCACGGTCTTCTTGCCGGCTGTCGCGCCGGAGTCCTGGAAGGTGAGCAGGCCGTCACGGCGGACCTTCACCTGGTCCTGGTCGTTGTCTGCCTTTGCGTCGAGCAGCACCAGGTCGTCGCCGTCGGGATCGATCCAGTCCGTGAGGATGTTCTGGCTGACTGTTTTGCCCTGCTCAACCAGCATGGTGGTGGCGTTGTCGCCGCGCTTGAACTGCGGCGGCTTGTTTTCGTCGGCACCAACCACGCTGAGCGTGACCTGGCCGGTTGCGGAGAGGCCGCGGCCGTCGGAGGCGCTGTAGCTGAATGTTTCAGTGCCGGGTTTCGCGTCAGCGGGCACCGAGACCTGGAAGGCGGTGCCGCCGTAGATGTTTTGGAGGCTCCCGGCCTGGGGTCCGGAGGTTCCCACGGCCGCGGTGAGCACGTCGCCGTCGGGGTCCGAATCGTTGTCCAGGACGCTGAGGATGGTGGTGCGTCCGGGGCGCACCCCGACGGCGTCGGGCTTGGTTTCCGGCGGACGGTTGGGTTTGGTGCGGTCCGGGAGGACGTTGATGGTGTTGTTGTCCGCGGACTCCTGGTCCTGCTCGTCGGACTCGTTCTTCGGCGGGACGACGTCGTCCCAGTTGTTGACCAGCTGCATGTTCTGGTTGACCAGCCACACGTTGCCGGAGTTCACGTCGTTCAGGACCACCAGGTCCCGGTTGACCCGGAACACGTACGACGGCGAAGCACTCGCCTTGGGCACGTCGACGTTCTTGTCATCGGCATCGTTCACGCAGTCCCGGACATACTTGTTCGCCCCGGACCACGCCGCATGCACGCACCCGCCCAACTGGACGGGCGCAGCCGGCACACCCTCGCCGTCGAACGTCACCGTTTTTGCCGTGGACCCGTCCAGCGGCTGCTTCAGCAACGCCTTCTGGGTGGAAATGGCAACAAAGCCGCTGGCGGGGCCGCCCTGCTGCAGTTTGGCCTCGCGTGCGTTGTCCAGCTGCAGGCGCTTGCCGCCGGGCAGGAACAGCTTTCCGGCGGCCGCATCGAGGAGAACCGGGCTGTCCCCCACTACCGTGATCTGCAGGTCCCCAGCACCCTTAAGCTCCGCCCAGGTCTCGGACTCCGAAGACATCACTTCACCGTTGGCATCAACGGCTGTCACCGTCACAACACCGGATTTCGGGTCTGCCGAATAAATCCGGTCATCATCGCCCACCGCCGAGACGATGCCCTCCGAACCAACCATGACGGGCTCGGACGATTCCTCGTCAAAACCGTTGACTGTGGACGGCGACACCGCCCACACCTTGCCCGAGGCGGCGTCCGTCACCGAGATCACCTCGGAGCCGAAACTGACGTCCGCCGATCCGGGCAGCTGCTTGTCCCCGCCCAGCCGCATGTTCGCCGGCGAGACCTGGTTGAGCGTTGAGCCCGTCTCATCGTCGACGAAGACATCACCGGCGTCCTGCAGGATGTCGAACGTCGTGGACGCCGGCGTCACCGCTCCATCAAGGACACGCGAGGGATAATTCAGCCGCCCCACCGCGTTCTTGGACTTCGAGACCACCCACACGCCGCCGTCGTTAAGCTCCACCTCGGTGGTTTTAAACCCCGGATAGAGAACGGCGCCGGTCACCACGACAGCCACGGCTACACCAAACGCGGTGCCGTTGACGATCTTTTTGTGGCGCCGTTTGAGCCCAAGTTTCCCCAGCAGACTTGTCACAGCGTAATTTCCCTCGATTTGTTGCGATGGCCCCCAGGCCCGCACCCCTGAAGAGCCGGTACAGGGCTCTCCGTTCCCCGGGCAAGCATACCCAACGCCCCTCGGGGCTGCGATGGGCAGAGCTCCCCACTACCTATGCATGCGTTCATTCCTGTAATCAGCATCGCGGGATCCCGTGGGAGTAGGGCTGGCCGAGCTGCGAGTGTCCGGCAACCATGTAGTAGCCGACGTTGCGGTTGGACCCCGGTTCGATCCGGTAGAACGGCTGGTCCGGAGTGTTCGTCCAGTGGTCGTTCATCATGACGAAGCAACGGACAACGATCCGCTCGCCGGTGTTGACGTAGTACCAGGGCGGGGTATCCCCATTGTTGATTCCCTGGCAGTCGAAATATGGTGCCGGGCGGTAGCTGGCCTTCCCGTATTCGAAGGTGCAGGTGCGCACCAGGTCGGTGCCTTTGACGACCGTGGTGATCCATTCTCCCTGGGCACCCGACGTGGCTGATGCTGAGACCACGCCGCTTTCCGTCCCCAGCGAGTTGACCGTTTTGACCTCGATGCGGTGGGTTTCCCTGAAGCCGCCCGTGTTGATGACCCTGCTGCCGGACGCGGCAACACGTTCCCACCCGCCGTTGTCGATCCTGATCAGGGTGGAAGCAACGTCATTGGTGGCGGTGGAAGGTGAGGCCCAGTTCAAGGTCAGGGACTTCTGGTTCATGGCGCCATCCTGTCCGGAGGCGGATGGCGTACCGGGTGAGCCGTAGGGGGTGGCCGGCGCCCCGGCGCTGGCATCGGAGCTCGGGGCCGCAGTGGAGTGTGCGATCACCGTGATGGTGGTGGCTGCCCCGTTCGCAAACCCGCCGACGGTCTGGCCCGGCCTGATGGGACCGCTTTGGCCGGTACTGGAGTTGTAGCTGTACGTGACCTCGCTTTGGGCGGACCCGTTGCGCTCCGCCGCAGTCAGTTCCCTGAAGCTGATGGTCACCTGCCGCCCGGCTCCCCCCGTGTCCGCGGGTGTGGCGCTGACGCCCGAGACCTGGCCCAGCTTGCCGGTGGCGCGCCGCGGCGCGGATGGCTGGCTGACGGTTCCCTTCCCGGCTTTGTTTTCCGCCTGGACTGTGAAGGTGTAGCCCGTTTCGGAGTTGTTTGCGGTGAAGTTGGCTGTTCGCACCGTACCGGCAACCATCTGCGTCTGCGGCGCTGCACCGCCTCCGCTCATCGTCACGTAGTAGTTCCTGATGGCGTCACCGTTGGTGTCGGGCTCGGACCAGTTCACCCGCAGCTGGTTGGTGGTTCCCACGGCTGAGGCTACTGACGACGTCGGGGCGGCAGGAGCAGCCGGGACGCCGGCGGGGTTGTCTTCGCTTGAGAACAGTCCCCACTCGGATGGTCCAAGCTCATTGACTGCCTGGACACGCACCTTGTACCGGACACCGTTGGTCAGTCCCGGCCAGGTGTAGTTCAGGCCGGTCACGTCGTTTTTCGCCGCTATGCCGCCTGCTGGGGGCGGCGAGATCTCCAGGTTGTAGCTCTTGACGGCCGAACCTTCAGTCCTGGCCGGCGCCCAGCTGATCTCCATGTTCCTGTCGCCTGCCCGGACGGCGGGGGCCTCCGGCGGAGACGGCTTTTCGTCCGGCCGGATCTCGTTGGAGGCAGGCGACGGCTCGGACTCATTGACCTCATTGGTGGCAGTGACGGTAAAGACGTACTTGACGTCGTTGGTCAGGCCGGTGAGCGTGCAGGTGGTGGTGGGGCATTCCTGGCTGAAACCGTTGGAGCGCACCGTGTACTTGGTGATCCGTGCACCGTTGTCCGAGGGCGGCGCCCACTTCAGTACTGCGGTCCTGCTGCGCACGTCGGTGGCCGACGGGGCAGAGGGCGCGTCCGGTTTGTCCCGCACCGTCACGCGGACCCTGCCGTTGACCTGGCGGGACGGATCATCGGTCTTGTCGGCAATGGTGTACCGGATCACCATCACTCCCTTGAACCCGTCTGCCGGTGTAAAGGTGATGGAATCGCCAGTGATGGACGGCGGCGAGGCGGATGAACCCGTTTCCACGGCGGCGGACACGATCTCCAGCGGGGTCTCGCTGAAGGGGTTGAAATCATTGGCCAGCACGTTGACGGTTTCGCTCCGGCCAGCATTGGCCTTGTCCACAACGTCTTCGTTGGCCGTGGGAAGTGGCCTGGTGGAGGCCACGACGGTAACCTCCACCGCTGCCCTGACTGGGTCCGACCGGCCGTCCGTGACCTTCAGCGGGATGGTTCCCTTACGGCCGGGCGCCAATCCGGGCTCCGGCCTGACCGTCAGTGTCTGGCCGTCAATCGAGGCCGTGAACCCCTCGGGCAGGGCTCCATCGATGTCGAATCTAAGCTTCTCCTGGTCGCCGTTGTCCACGTCCTTGGCGAGGTTGCCCAGCTCTAGGCTGGCGGCTTCCGCCGCTGGAACTTCAAGCCCTGAGCCGCTGAATGTGGGCGGGTGGTTGGCGTTGGGGTCCGGCACCACCCTGGTGATGAGGGTCAGGGTGGACTTCAGGCCCTGGGGATCCTCGGGCCCGGAGCCGTCCGTGACTTCGAAGGTGAGCGAGCCGGGGCCCACATAGTCCGGCAGCGCCGAGTAGCGCAGCACATCGCCGTTGCCAACAATGACGTTCCCAGGGTCAGCGCCCTGCACCCGGACCTTGTCAGCCTGCGTGATGCGCGGGGTCCGCCCCTCCCGCACCCGGACGTACTCGCTCAGCTCTATGGTTTCTTGCTGTCCGGCCATTACCTCGATGACGTCGGTCCGGGCCAGGGTGGGGTGCTGTTCGCCCTGGCCGGGCACCCAGATCAGTGCTGTTGCGCTCTGGCCGTCAAGGTCAGTCACGGTGTAGGGAATCAACTGGTCTGCCGGCGCGAGTGTGGCCACCACATTGCCGTCGGCTCCGACGCGTGCGTTGGGGTTGCCGTCCGGCAGGCTGATTTCCAGGTCTGCGGCCACACCATCAGGGTCGGAGTCGTTCTTAAGGACCGGGACGTCTACAGCAGACTTGCCCAGGGTCTCGGCCTGGGTGACGACGTCGTCCTTGGCTACCGGGGCCTTGAGTGCGGCGTCAGGGCTCACCCGGACGCGGATCACCGCGCTGCCCTGGGCCTTTTTGTCGTCCTGGATCTTGTAGCTGACGCTTTCATTGGCTGCAGCCTCCGGCGCCGTGAGCAGCACTTTGCCGCCATCCGCCGTTTCGACCCTGAGTTCGGGCCTGGCCTCGAAGGCGTCAGCCACCAGGCCGATCGGATCACCGTCGGGGTCAGTGTCGTTGGCCAGCGCCTCCACCGCGATTTTGCGGCCGGGGCGGACATCCACTGCGTCGTCCACGGCGATGGGCTTTTGGTTGTTGGCCGCCGCTGGTGCAATTCCGACGATCACGGTGCCCGTGTTCTCGGCGCCGATCCGGTCACGGACCCGGTAGGTGAAAGTATCCGTGCCGGCGGCGGTTCCGGTGGCAGTGAACTCCAGGTACCCGTCCTTGACCACCGCCGTGCCCATGGCAGGGGCTTTGTCTATACCGGTCAGCCGGACGGAGTCACCGTCGGCATCGATGCCGTCCAGCGGGACCGGGATGCGCACTGCCATTCCAGCGATGACCCGGGCGGTCAGGTTACCCGGCTCGGGCCGGGTGTTCCGTTCGTCATCCCGGGCACGGATGCGGATGGTGACCTGCTGGGAGTCCGACTGCCCGGACTCGTTGGTGACCTTATAGATGGCGTAGACCGTGGTGGACGTCCCGCCGGCAAGAAAACGCAGCGTGTCGCCGGACCGGAAGATCCTGCCGGCCGCTTCATCGGGTTTCTGCGCCAGGTCGGGCTCAAGGATGAGCTTGCCGCCGTTGGGGTCCGTGTCGTTGGCAAGCACCGGGATGGTGACGACGTCTCCGGCCCGCACCGAGACCTCATCCGGTTTGGCCTGCGGGGCCTGGAGCTTGGCAGGGGCGGGAACTACCAGTACTGCGATGTCCCCGCTTGCCGACGTTGTTCCGTTCGAAATGGTGTACCTGACGTTGAGCTGGCCCTGCGCGCGGACATCGGTGATCCGGACCACGGAGTGGTCCAGCACGGAAACACTGACGGGCAGTCCGTCCGCGGCCGTGACGGACTGGACCACCAGGACGCCGCCGGAAGGGTCCGAGTCGTTGCCCAGGACGTCCACCAGTACGCTGCCGCCGCTGGGCAGCAGGGCCGTGTCCCGCACCGCAACCGGAGCGCCGCTGCCATTGCCGGGCACCACGTCCACGCGGACCAGTTGCTGGGCGCTGGCGGGGCCGTTGGTCACCAGGTAGGACACGTAGTGCGCCCCTTGGCCCGCGGAGTTGAACGTGAACGTCTGCTGGTCCGCTCCCATGGACACCGTGGAATTTCCGTCCGGTGTCACCTGGGCCAGGCGGAGCCCGCCGCCCTGGGGGTCAAGGTCGTTCTTGAGCGGTGCAATGACGGTGTCTACACCCGCCACTGCTACCACGTGGTCGGCGTTGGCGACGGGTGGCAGTGCCCCGGCCGGACGGATGTCAACGGTGACCTGGCCGTCCGTTGTCGACTGGCCGTCGGAAACTGTCACGGTGATGGTCTTGCGGCCCGGCTCCGATCCTGAGTCCTGGAAGCTCAGGAGTCCGTCCGGCCGCACCTTAACCTGATCGCGGGGGTCGCTGCCCGTGGCGCCCACAACATAGAGGTCATCGCCGTCCGGATCGCTCCAGTCGGAAAGGATGTTCCGCGAGAGGCTTTTCCCGGCCTGCAGCACCAGGGTGGTGTTGCGGCTCGGCTTCTGCCGCGGGGCGGAGTTTTCCCCTGGAGGAATGATGTTGAGGGTGACGCTGGAAGAGGCGGAGAGACCGCGCCCGTCGTCCACTGTGTAGGGGAAAGTCTCGGAACCGGACCGGTCGGCCGGCACGCTGACCTGGAACCCCGTGGAACCGTAGATCGGGGCAAGCACTCCGGACTCGATGGGTTCGGCACGGACCGTCAGGATGTCGCCGTCGGCGTCTGTGTCGTTATCCAGGACGGGCAGGATGACCGTCTTTCCGGCCCGGACGCCGAAAGTGTCCGGGTTGGCTACGGGAGGGGTGTTGGGCTTGGTGCGATCCGGCAGGACCGTCTGCTGGACCTCGTCGGCAGAGTCCTTGTCGGCGTCGTCGGAGGTTTCCTTGGGCGGGATGACGTCGTCCCAGTTGTTGACCAGCTGCATGTTCTGGTTGACCAGCCACACGTTGCCGGAGTTCACATCGTTCAGGACCACCAGGTCCCGGTTTACCCGGAACACGTACGACGGCGAAGCACTCGCCTTGGGCACGTCCACGTTCTTGTCATCGGCATCGTTCACGCAGTCCCGGACATACTTGTTCGCCCCGGACCACGCCGCATGCACGCACCCGCCCAACTGGACAGGCGCAGCCGGCACACCCTCGCCGTCGAACGCCACCGTCTTCGCCGTGGACCCGTCCAACGGCTGCTTCAGCAACGCCTTCCGGGTGGAAATGGCAACAAAGCCGCTGGCGGGGCCGCCCTGCTGCAGTTTGGCCTCGCGCGCATTGTCCAGCTGCAGGCGCTTGCCGCCCGGCAGGAACAGCTTTCCGGCGGCCGCATCCAGGAGAACCGGGCTGTCCCCCACCACCGTGATCTGCAGGTCCCCAGCACCCTTAAGCTCCGCCCAGGTCTCGGACTCCGAAGACATCACTTCACCGTTGGCCTCAACGGCCGTCACCGTCACAACACCGGATTTCGGGTCCGCCGAATAAATCCGGTCATCATCGCCCACCGCCGAGACAATACCCTCCGAACCCACCATGACAGGCTCGGACGATTCCTCGTCAAAACCGTTGACCGTGGACGGCGACACCGCCCACACCTTGCCCGACGCCGCATCCGTCACCGAGATCACCTCGGATCCGAAACTCACATCCGCCGATCCGGGCAGCTGCTTGTCCCCGCCCAGCCGCATATTCGCCGGCGAGACCTGGTTCAACGTCGACCCGGTCTCATCATCAACGAAGACATCACCGGCGTCCTGCAGGATGTCGAACGTCGTGGAAGCAGGCGTCACCGCACCATCAAGGACACGCGAGGGATAATTCAGCCGCCCCACCGCGTTCTTGGACTTCGACACCACCCACACACCGCCGTCGTTCAACTCCACCTCAGTGGTCTTGAACCCCGGATACACCACGGCTCCAACCACGAGGACCGTGAGCACCAGCCCAAAAACGGTGCCTCTGAAGAGCCTGGAGCGAAGAATCCGCCGGCGGAATGCCGTTGCGGATGCGGCGCCCTGCGCGCGTGTTCGTCCGCGAAGATTCATGGATCGGTTCCCCCAGGTAGATCCCGGCGATGGCCGGCTTCCGGCGTGCGACAGCCGGGCACAACAAATATAGCCTTATTGGCCAACAAATGGATAAACTCCGGGCGCCCTAGTCCAGCACCAGTCCCTTGCCAAGCCCGCGCTCCAGGCGCACCGGCCGGATCTCGCCGAAACCGCGGACGTTCTCGGGCGGCTGCGGCTCCAGCACGAAGCGTTCGTCATGGTCCAGGGCAGAGGCCGTCATCGAGTCCACCAGCACAGTCCCAGGGTCTGCGAGGGTGGTAAGCCGGGCTGCCAGGTTCACGGTGGGGCCGTAGATGTCCCCGAGCCTGGACAGGATCCTTCCCCACACCATGGCCACCCGTGCCTCAGGAAGGATTTCGTCCTCCGTGAAGGCCTGGGCCAGGGCAAGGGAGATCTCGGCGCCGGCAGCGGGGGTTTCCGCTATGTAGAGGACTTCGTCCCCCACCGTTTTCACCAGCCTGCCGCCGCCTACGGAGATGATTTCCGCGCACTTGTTCTCGAAGCGCTGGACCAGCCGGGCGAGGGTTTTTTCGTTCATGCGCCGGGACAGGCTGGTGTAGGAGACCAGGTCCGCGAAACCTACGGCGCGTGCCAGCGGCAGCGGCGCGTCGTCCTCGTCGCCTTCCCGGCCTTCCTCGCTGGCCTGGAGCCCGGCCTCCGCGCGGACGGCGAGCCGTTGAACGCCGGCGTTCAGCTGGCGCCGCCAGGAATACACCAGCACTTCCTCGAGGGCGTCCACCAGCGCGGGCAGTTCGTTGACCAGCCGCTTGCGAGCCACGGCGTCCGTGACCCCCTGCTCGTGGACCATGTCCTCCACCAGGGCTTCGATCTGCCACACCACCATCCGGTCCGTCATCTGCCCGATGGAGCGGGTGACGGAGATGGCGGCCTCCTCCGTCAGCTTGCCGGAGCGCACCAGGTCCACCACGGTGGAGAGGGCGGCCTGGTCACGCTCGGTGAACGCAACGTCCTCATCGCCGAAGTTGGGAAAGCCCAGGGCGCGCCACAGCTTGCGTGCGGACAACAGGGAGAGTCCCGCACCGGCGGCGACTTCACGACGGCGGAGCTTGCGTTCCCCGCCGAGCAGGCGCGCTTCCAGCGCCTTCATGGCGAGCCTTTCGGCTGACATGGTGCCCGTGGCGGGATGGGCATCCATCGCGGGCGGGGGCGTGATGGAGTCCACGCGTTCCTGCTGGTCCTCATCGTTCATCCCGTCCACCTTCTCTCAGTTCCCATGGCAATGCTCCGGCCGGGTAGTCCAGTTCCGCGCCGGACTGGCCGTCGCGTTCGTCGGGCAGGTCCTCGAGGGCATCAAGGATGAAATCCCGGAACCTGGCAACCTCCGGCACATCCTGGAAAGTCACGACGCCCTGATACCCGGTTTCCAAGGATATATTCCCGGAGCGCAACAGGCGCTGAAGTACCGACTCGTGGACAGTCAGGTGGCGCACCGAGGCCAGGTTCGCCTGCCGGTCCTGCCGCCGCATCAGGCCGGACCGGGAGATGATCCTGCGGCTGGTGAGCGTGTACCGGGTGCCCTGCCACCGGAGCAGCCGGGGCAGGCAGTAACCCAGCCAGACGCCGGCGGCCGCAAGGATGCATCCGGCCACCAGCCCCGGTGTCCACCGGGCTTCGAGGCCCGGGATGACCCTCACGGCTTCGCCGCGGACCACCCACGCGGAAGCAAAGGCGGCAAGTGCCGGAGACAGTATGAAGGCCGCTGCTGCCCCGGCCAGCTTCCTCGGCTGCGGGCGGGTGGTGACAATCACCTGCTCGCCCGGGACGAGGTCTTTACGCATAACCGCCCTGGCCGGAGGCATCCGGTGAGGTCCACGGACGCAGGTGCACAACATCGCCGGCGGTGACCACGTGCTCGCGGGACTCGCGGTCAACCACCAGCAGTGAGCCGTACTCGTCCAGCCTGGAAGCGTGGCCAATAATTTCGTGGTCGCCGGGAAGCTGGGCCCGCACCTGCTTGCCCAGTGTTGTCATGACGGCCTCAATCCGCTTATGCAGCGACGGTCCGCCGGCCAGGCCCGCCGCAGGATCGCCGTCGGCGTTGCAGAAGCTGCGGTAGAGCACGGCAAAGTGCGAAAGGTAGCTCTTGAGCAGCTCGGTCCGGTCCGCCGTCTGCGGCGCCTCCAGGACCACGGACGTGGCCGTGGGCACCGGCAAATCCTCTTGCCGGAGGGTGACGTTCAGGCCGGTTCCGAGGATGACGGGCGGCACCGAGCCATCCACCATGGGACCGAGCTGGGCCAGGATTCCGGCGATCTTCTTGCCGCGCACCAGGACGTCGTTGGGCCATTTTAGCTCCGCGGGCAAACCGGCCGTTTCCAGCAGGGTTTCGCGCAGCGCCAGGGCCCCGATGAGGGACAGCCAGGAATAGCTCTGGGTGGGGAGCGGCCTGCCTTCGGCGTTCGCAGGCCTCAGGACCACCGAAACGGAGACCGAACTCAGGGGCGGCGCTTCCCAGTGCCTGTCCAGGCGGCCCCGGGCCGCCGTCTGGTATTCCGCAGTCAGCACCGACATGTCCGGCCACGCCGACGGATCCACGGTCACCCACCGGAGCAGGTCCGCATTGGTGGATCCGGTGGAGTCCACCACATCGAGCCGTGCGATGCCGGTGGCGGACAGGAAGTCCTGGTCCGCGAGGTCGCTCCGGTTCAGCGGGGTACCGGGGGCATGTGCGTCATCCATACCTAAACTGTACCGACCCTGCCCGGTCCCGGCTGCCCGCCGTCGGTGGACCTGCGGGGCCGGCGGAGGGCCGGGCTAGAGGAAGATGTCCGGCGCCAGGCGGTCTTCCGGAGC
Source organism: Arthrobacter sp. AK04 (assembly GCF_021129155.1). Taxonomy (GTDB): domain Bacteria; phylum Actinomycetota; class Actinomycetes; order Actinomycetales; family Micrococcaceae; genus Arthrobacter; species Arthrobacter quantipunctorum. Next base: position 63,948 of record NZ_JAJOMC010000006.1, on the reverse strand, counting down.
CCCCAGGCTGTACGGCCGGAAATCAGTGACTCCCGTGGCAGTGAGCACTGCTTCGTCCGTGTAGAAGTTTCCACTGGGCAGGCCGCCGCTTTCCAGGTTGCTGCCGGTGAGCACTGCATGTGCCGCGTCCGCCATGATTTCCGGGCCGCGCGCAGCCTGGGCAATGCGCTCTCCCTGGGGCATGTTCCGGATCGCCGCTGTATCAATCAGGGTGCACGGCCACAGCGAATTCACCTTGATGCCATCCGCCTTCAGCTCCTCGGCGAGCCCCAGGGTGGTCAGGCTCATGCCGTACTTGGCCATGGTGTAGGCCAGGTGTTTCCCGGCCCAGTGCGGGCTGAGGTTTAGGGGAGGCGAGAGCGTGAGGATGTGGGCATCATCCGAGGCCCGCAGCGCCGGCAGCGCGAGTTTGGACATCAGGAACGTGCCGCGGACGTTGATGTCCTGCATGAGGTCGTACTTTTTCATGTCCACGTCGTCCGTGTTGGAAAGGTCGATCGCGGATGCGTTGTTAATGACGGCGTCGATACCGCCGAAGCGCTCTACTGCAGAGGAGACCGCGCGGGCCACATCGCCGTCGTCGCGGACATCGCCCACCAGGGGAAGGGCCTGTCCGCCGGCATCCTCAATCTCCCGGGCGGCTGTATAGACGGTCCCGGCGAGCTTGGGATGCGGCTCCCCCGTCTTGGCCATCAGGACGATATTGGCGCCGTCGCGGGCTGCCCGAAGGGCAATGGCCAGGCCGATTCCGCGGCTTCCGCCGGAGACAAGGAGGGTCCGCCCGGAAAGGGAGCCGGCAGCCTGGTACGGGCCCGCAGGAGCATGGAAAGCGTCATTGCTCGAAGTCATGGCACCACTCTAACCCAGCTAAGTTACTGATGAGTAACATGACATTGCTGGCGGTGACGGCGCAGAAAATTGTAGGTTCCCTACAGCTGCGGCGGCCTGAAGCGTCACTAGACTTGCCAGCAGGGTTCGTCTTTTGTGTGGAAGCTACTTAAACCCCCGCACAACAGCCGGCCAGCAAACTTAGCACCACAGAATCAATCTGCTACAGAGCCGGAGACACTTGATGAGCCACGATCTGACAACGACAGCGGGAAAGATCGCCGATTTCCGCGACCGCCAGGCGCGTGCCGAACAGCCCTCCGGCCCCGAAGCAATCGAAAAGCAGCACGCGCGCGGCAAGAACACCGCCCGCGAGCGCATCGGTCTCCTGCTGGATGAGGACTCCTTCGTGGAGTTCGACGCCCTGGCCGTGCACCGCTCCACCGCGTTCGGCATGGAGAAGAAAAAGCCCCTGGGCGACGGCCTGGTTTCTGGCTACGGCACCGTGGACGGCCGCCTGGTGGCCGTGTACAGCCAGGACTTCTCCGTCTACGGCGGCTCGCTCAGCCAGGTCAACGGCGAAAAGATCGTCAAGGTGCAGGAGTTTGCGCTGCGCAACGGCTGCCCCGTCGTCGGCATCCTTGACGGCGGCGGAGCCCGCATCCAGGAAGGCGTGGCCTCCCTGGCGATGTTCGCGGATATCTTCCGCAACAACGTCCACGCCTCCGGCGTCGTCCCGCAGATCTCCCTCATCATGGGCCCCTCGGCCGGCGGGGCCGCCTACTCCCCCGCCCTTACCGACTACGTGGTGATGGTGGACAAGACCTCCCACATGTTCATCACCGGCCCGGACGTCATCAAAACGGTGACCGGCGAGGACGTGGACATGGAAACCCTCGGCGGCGCCCGGCAGCATAACGCCACCACAGGAACGTCCACCTACCTTGCCTCCGACGAAGGAGACGCCATCGAGTTCGTCCGCGAACTGCTGGACTTCCTGCCCTCCAACAACCTGTCCGAGGCGCCCGTCCTGGAGCACACCCAGGAAATGGAACTTGACGACGACGACCTCGCCCTGGACGCGCTCATCCCCGACTCCGCCAACCAGCCCTATGACATGCGCACGGTGGTTGAGCAGATCGTGGACGACGGCCACTTCCTGGAAATGCAGGCGCTGTACGCACCGAACGTCATGATCGGCTACGGCCGGGTGGAGGGCCACACGGTGGGCATCGTTGCCAACCAGCCCCTGCAGTTCGCCGGCACGCTGGACATCGCGGCGTCGGAAAAGGCCGCCCGGTTCGTCCGGCACTGCGACGCGTTCAACATTCCCATCATCACCCTGGTGGATGTACCCGGATTCCTGCCCGGCAAGGACCAGGAATTCCAGGGCATCATCCGGCGCGGCGCCAAACTCCTGTACGCCTATGCCGAGGCCACTGTCCCCAAACTCACCGTGATCACCCGGAAGGCCTACGGCGGCGCCTACATCGTGATGGGCTCCAAGAAGCTCGGTGCGGACCTGAACCTGGCCTGGCCCACCGCCCAGATCGGCGTCATGGGCGCCCAGGGCGCCGTCAACATCCTGTACCGCCGCGACCTGGCGGCAGTGGCGGAGGCCGGCGGCGACGTCGAGGCACGGCGCGCCGAGGTGATCCGGCAGTACGAGGAAGAGCTCCTCAACCCCTACCAGGCGGCGGAGCTCGGGTACGTTGACGCGGTCATCGCCCCCTCCGAAACCCGGCTGCAGATCATCAGGGGCCTGCGCGCCCTGCGGGACAAGCGCGCAAGCCTCCCCACCAAGAAGCATGGGAACATCCCGCTGTGACCCCCACCGAGCCTGCTGACGAAAGCAACGCACCCGCCGCGCCCCTTCTTTCAGTGGTGAAGGGGCAGCCGACAGCCGAGGAGCTGGCGGCGCTCACCGCCGTCGTACTGTCCCTTGGCGGAGTCCAGCAACCCGGGACGGACAAGCCGCCGGTCCGGCACTGGGTCCGCCGCCAGCAGCTGAGGCTGGGCCCCACACCGGGTCCCGGCGCGTGGAAGCGGAGCCGCGGCTGAATCCCCACATCCCGAGGCGCTAGTCTCGGAGTGTGACTACAGACACCTCCCCTGCCGCCCGCCCGCACACCCGCATCGACGCCGTCGCAGATGACTACACCGACACCCTGATCAGGCTCAATCCGTCGTTTGCCACCACCCTGGGCATTCCCGGACACGAAACCGGGTACCAGGACTTCTCCCCCGCGGGCATCGCGGAGTTCGCCGGGGCCGCGCGGAAGGCGCTGGCTGACCTCGAAGGCCTCGAAGCGGAGGACGATGTTGACGCTGTCACGCTGGACGCCATGCAGGAACGGCTGGGCCTGCAGCTGCTGATCCACGCCTCCGGCTGGGACTACGCAGACCTTAACAACATCGCTTCCCCGGCGCAGGACATCCGCGCCATCTTCGACCTCATGCCGACAGCCACCGTGCAGGACTGGCAGCACATCGCCGGCCGCGCCTCCAATGTTCCGGCAGCCATCGCCGGGTACACCGAATCCCTGCGCCAGGCGAAGGATGCCGGCCGGGTTGCCGCGGCGCGCCAGGTGAAGATCGTCATTGAGCAGGTCACCAAGTACGCCGCCGCGGACGGCTTCTTTGCCAAGCTGGCGGCAGGGGCGGCCACGGACGCCGGGCCGCTGCCCGCCGCCATCCAGGAAGCGCTCGACGCCGGGGCTGCCGCCGCCCGGGCAGCCTACGCCGGGCTCGCGGAGTTCCTCCGCACCGAACTGCTGCCCGCCGCGCCCGCGAAGGACGCCGTGGGCAGGGCCCGCTACGCCCTTGCCTCCCGTTCGTTCCTTGGCGCGACAGTCGACCTGGAGGAGACCTACGCCTGGGGCGTGGAGGAACTGGACCGGCTCATCGCCCAGCAGGAGCAGGTGGCAGACACCATCAAGGCCGGCGCCACCATCGCCGAGGCCAAGGAGATCCTCAACAGCGATCCCGCCCGCCAGCTGAAAGGCAAAGAGGCACTGCGGGAGTGGATGCAGGAGCTTTCGGACAAAGCCGTGGCCGAACTCGCCGGCGTCCACTTCGACATCCCGGACGTCATGAAGAAGCTGGAATGCCTGATTGCCCCCACCGACGAGGGCGGCATCTACTACACCGGCCCCTCGGATGACTTCAGCCGCCCCGGCCGCATGTGGTGGTCCGTCCCCGCCGGCGAGGACACCTTCACCACCTGGGCCGAAACCACCACCGTCTACCACGAGGGCGTGCCGGGCCACCACCTCCAGGTGGCCACAGCCACCTACCGCCGGGAACTGCTGAACAAGTGGCGGCGCAACGTCTGCTGGACCTCCGGCCACGGCGAAGGCTGGGCGCTCTACGCCGAAAAGCTTATGCAGGAACTGGGCTACTTGAATGACCCCGGCGACCGCATGGGCATGCTGGACATGCAACGGATGCGGGCCGCCCGCGTGGTGTTCGACATCGGCGTCCACCTTGAACTCGACGTCCCGGAACACTGGGGCTCCGGCACCTGGACCCCGGACAAGGGCTATCAATTCCTGAAGGAGAACCTGCCCATCAGCGAAGGACAACTCAACTTCGAGTTCACCCGCTACCTGGGTTGGCCAGGCCAGGCACCCTCCTACAAGGTGGGCCAGCGGCTCTGGGAACAAATCCGCGCCGAACTCGAGGCCCGCCCCGGCTTCGACCTGAAGGAGTTCCACACAAGGGCACTCAACATCGGCTCCGTCGGCCTTGACACCCTAAGGCGCGCACTGCTCAGTTGACGGTTCCGCGGGTGACAGACATCCTCTGCGTGCTGCTCGTACCTCGCTTTGACGCACGCTGCCGGATGCCTGTCGCCCGCTCCCCCAGGCGCGGCGCCACGGGCGCCTTCCGAAAGCGTGCGTCAGAGCGACGAAGGAGCAGCACGCGTGGAAGGCGGCTGTGTCGGCGTGCCAAACGCGAGAGATATGCCACATCCAGGCCGGGAATAAGTAACATGATCGCTGCACGCCCTTGAATTGCCGGGGTTGATTCGCGCAAACGGAAACCCGGGGCGCGTAATATTTCTCAATGTTCTTTCGTCGTGATATGCGCCGTGGCCCTAGCGTAGTCGGGTGAGCACTCAGACAAGCACCCCTTCCCCCGCAGGAAAGACCGGCTTCCAGCTGCCCAAGTGGGCTGGCTCGTTCGGCTTCCAGATCATTGCCGCCCTCATCGTGGGGCTTGGCCTCGGCCTGCTGGCCAAGTACACCGGCAGCACCAAAGCCAGCCCCAACGCCCTCGGCGCCACCCTGCAGACCATCGGCTCCAGCTATGTGTCACTGCTGCAGACCGCCGTCGTGCCCCTGATCTTCACCGCAGTTGTCAGCTCCATCTCGAACCTGCGCCAGGTGTCCAACGCCGCCAAGCTCGCCTGGAACACCCTGCTGTGGTTCGCCGTCACGTCCCTGATCGCCGTGCTGATCGGCATCGGCCTGGGCGTCCTGCTGCAGCCCGGCGCCAACACCGGCATCTCCGAGGAAGCCAAGTACTCCGGCAAGTCCGGTGACTGGTGGGCCTTCCTGGTGGGCCTGTTCCCCAAGAACTTCCTGGGGCTGGGCGCAAGCTCCACCGTTGCCGAATCCGGCGCCGTCACCACCTCCGTCAGCTTCAACGTGCTCCAGATCCTCGTGATCGCCATCGCCGTCGGCGTTGCCGCGCTCAAGGTGGGCAAGGCTGCCGAACCCTTCCTGAACCTGAACGCTTCTGCGCTGGCCGTCATCCAGAAGGTGCTGTGGTGGATCATCCGCATCGCACCGCTCGGCACCGTGGGCCTCATCGGCAACGCCGTTGCCGTCTACGGCTGGGACACCATCGGCTCCCTGGGCAAGTTCACCTTCGCCATCTACGTGGGCCTGGCCCTGGTCATCTTTGCGGTGTACCCCATCCTGGTCCGTGCCCACGGCCTCTCGGTCAAGCAGTACTTCTCCGGCGTGTGGCCCGCCGTCCAGCTGGCCTTCGTCTCCCGCTCCTCCGTGGGTACCCTGCCCCTGACCCAGCGCGTCACCGAACGCAGCCTGGGCGTCCCCCGCGCCTACGCATCCTTCGCTGTGCCGCTGGGCGCCACCACCAAGATGGACGGCTGCGCCGCGATCTACCCTGCGATCTCAGCCATCTTCGTGGCCCAGTTCTTCGGCATCCAGCTGGACTTCACCCAGTACCTGCTGATCGCCCTGGTCTCCGTGCTGGGTTCCGCTGCCACGGCCGGCACCACCGGCGCCGTGGTGATGCTCACGCTGACGCTGTCCACGCTGGGACTGCCGCTGGCCGGCGTCGGCCTGCTCCTAGCCATTGATCCGATCCTGGACATGGGCCGCACCGCGGTCAACGTGGCCGGCCAGGCCCTGGTCCCCACCATCGTGGCCAAGCGCCAGGGCATCCTGGACGAGCAGCTGTACAACGCGCCCCGCAACGGCACGCCGTTTGTTGACGACAGCTTCGACGCTGCCGACGCCGGTGCGCCAGTTGCCGCATCATCGGACGGGACCACCACGGACACCGCTCCGCGCCACCTGGAGGATGCGAAGGCCTAAGGGTCCCTGCTCACCCATCACGAGAGAAGTCCCCGGGAACTGGACCGTTCCCGGGGACTTCTTTCTGTGTCGGCGCTACTTTTTGTGCAGGCGCACTTTCCGTATGGCGCGCCAGGTTCCGTGCAGGGCGCTATCCAGCAGGGAGTGCGGTCAGTGCCCGCCGCCGCCGATCACGCCGCTCTCCACGGCCTTGGTGACGGCATCCGCCTCGTCCTGGGTCAGCTTCCCGTCCGCGACGGCCTGGTCCAGCCGGGTTTTCAGGCCCGCCGCCTTCTCTGCCTGCCGTTCGCTGCGGAGTTCCTCCAGCGCCGTGGTGACAGTGGACTCCTCGATGCCCAGCGATTCAGCCAGCGACTTCGCAAGGGCAGCCTCGCGGCTGGCTGCATCCGGCTTCTCCCCCTCCGCCGGAGGACCGGCGGGCTTGTTGGCCTCGCGGAAGGCCTGCAGGGCCTCCGTCACCTTTGCTTCCTCAACGCCCAGCTTCTCCGCCAGTGCGGACGCCTGGGCAATTCCCCGCTCCCCGCCCCGGCCGCCGTGCTTGCCCATGCCGCCGGGCATGGTGCTGGTGCTCCCGTCAGCCGAGGCGCTGGAGCTCGCGCTCGGGGCGGGAGCAAGTGTTGTGGTGGCGGAGGCCATGCCGGCAACGCCGATTCCGGCACCAAGGGCCAGCGCCGTAGCTGACAGGCCGAGGGTCATTTTCTTTGTGCGTGACATTTCTTGTCTCCTGGTACTGCCGTCCGGGACGGCTGCTGATCGTTAGTCCTTTTCGGGACATTTCCAGCATCCGCGGGCAAGTCATGGGAGAGCTGTCCGGAACCTTTCATTCTCCTGTGAAAGTAAGTTGCCCAGAGTGCAAAATTGCACGTAGTGTAAAAGCGTGACAGTTTCCGCAGACCAGGCCTCAGCCGGGGCCTCCCCGCACGAATCTGTGCCGCTCTCACGCCGTGAGCTGAACAAAGCCGCCACCCGCCAGGCCATCACGGACGCCGCCCTGGCCCTTCTGCGCAGCAAGGGGCCAGGGAACTTCACGGTCGAGGACATCGCAGACGCCGCCGGCATTTCGCGCCGAACCTTCTTTAACTACTTCGGCAGCACCGATGCCGCGCTGGCCTCGGTCACCCATGGATTCCTGGACAACGCCATCCAGCAGTTCAAACTCCGGCCCGCGGACGAACCCGTCCTCCAGTCCGCCCAGGAGGCGCTGATGGCGCTTGCGGATCCGATGACGGTGGCACCGCTGGCTGAACTGTTCACGCTGACCCAACAGAGCAGCCTGATGTCCCATTCCGAGCTGGAAGCCTGGGACCACTGCCGGGAACAGATCACCGAAGTAGCCCGCGGGCGTGCGGCCGCAACACCTGGCGCAGTGGACGAGCTCTACCTCCGCGCCCTGGCGGGGTCCGTAATTTCCTGCGGCAAGGCCGCCATGGAGGTCTGGTTCTCCCGCCGCGGCGCGGACCTCTCCCCTGCGTCCCTCGCCGAGCTCCGGCACCTCCTGATCGACGCCATGGCCCTGCTCGGCTCCGGTTTCACCACGGGCACCACGCCCGCCCACTCATCCTCAGCCTCCCGTCCCTCCTGATCAGATCGGTCACCTCACATGGCACTGTTCCTTTACCGCCTGGGCAAGTTTTCCTACCGCCGGCGCTGGCTGGTCATTTCGCTCTGGCTTGCCGCCCTGCTGGCCGTGGGCGGCGCCGCCGCAGCGTTCCACGGGACGCTGTCCAACAATTTCCAGATTCCCGGCACGGAGACGCAGCGGATCGCGGACAAGCTGAAGGAAGAGCTCCCCTCAGCTTCCGGAGGCACCGCCACCATCGTCTTTGAAGCTCCCGACGGCGGCTTTACCGCCGAGAGCCGGACCGCCGTCACGGATTCCCTCAAGGAACTTGAGGCCATTCCGGACGTCCGCGGCACCGTGGATCCTTTCGCCACGCAGGCCGAGGTGGACCAGGCAGGACAGGCCATTGCCGACGGCGAGCAGCAGCTTGCCGCGGGCCAGGCCCAGCTGGACGCCTCCCGCGCCCAGCTCGAAGCCGGGCAGGCACAGCTGGCCGCAGCAGAGCAGCAGCTTTCTGCAGCCGGCGCGCCAGCGGCCCTCATCGAGGCCCAGCTGGGCCAGCAAAAGGCCGCACTGGCCGAAGGCCAGGCCAGGCTCGAGGCAGGCGTTCAGGAGTTGGAGTCCAGCAAGGCAAAGCTCGAACTCGGCAAGCGCCAGGCCGAAGCGTCCTCGGCCATCAGGTTTGTATCAGAAGACGGACAGGCGGCAGTGGCCCAGGTGCAGTTCAACACCTCCATCAACGGCCTCAGCCCCGAGGTCCGCCAGCAGGTCCAGGACATCGCCCACGAGACGTCCGGTGCCGGCGTCACCGCCTACGCCAGCAAGGAAATCACCGAGGACATCTCGGAACTCTTCGGTGCCGCTGAGATCATCGGCATTGCGGTCGCGGCCCTGGTCCTGATCCTGATGCTGGGCACGCTGGTTGCCGCCGGGCTGCCGCTGCTGATGGCAGTGGTGGGCGTCGGTGTGGGGGTCGGCATCACGTTCGCGCTGTCCGGCCTCTTCGACATGAGCTCCATCTCCCCCATGCTGGCCCTCATGCTGGGCCTGGCCGTGGGCATCGATTACTCCCTCTTCATCGTCAACCGCCACCGGACCCAGCTCCTTGCCGGGATGGACCCGGAGGAATCCGTGGCGCGGGCCACCGGCACCTCAGGCAACGCCGTGGTTTTCGCCGGCCTGACCGTCATCATCGCGCTCGCCGCGCTGGTGGTCCCCGGCCTGCCGTTCCTCACCGTCATGGGCCTGGCAGCGGCCGGCACCGTTGCCGCGGCCGTCCTGGTGGCCATCACCCTGACGCCCGCCATGCTGTCCCTGATCGGCCGCCGCATCATTTCCCGGCGTGCCTGGGCCAAGGCAGATGCCCACAACGCCGAGCCCGGCCACGAAGCAGCCGACGAAGCCAAGGACCGCGAGCGCAGCTCCCGCGGCTGGGGCGGCCTGGTCACCCGGCACCCCATCCTGGCCCTCCTGGCCGGCGTACTCCTCCTGGGCACCCTCGCGCTGCCGGCCACCCAGCTGCAGCTCGCACTGCCCGACGGCGGGTCCGAACCTGTGGACTCGGAGGCCTACCAGGCGTACGACCTTACGGCCCGGAGCTTCGGCGAAGGCGTCACCGGCCCCATCGTCGCGGTGGGCGAGTTCCCGGCCGGCCTCGATGAGGCCCAGGCACAGACCCTGCAGTACGACGTCGCCGACAAGCTCCGCGCCGTGGACAATGTTGTGGCCGCTGTACCGGTTGCCCTCAGCGAGGACCGCCGGACAGCCGTCTTCCAGGTCATCCCCGAAGAAGGCCCGGCCAGCGCCAGCACCGTCAACGTGGTGTCCGAACTCCGGGGCCTCAATGATGAAATCCAGTCCGAGCACGGGGTGGCGATGGGCCTGACGGGGCAGACGGCCGGCAACATCGACGTCTCCACCAAGCTGGGTGACGCCCTGCCGCCCTACCTGGCGATCGTCGTCGGGCTTTCCCTGATCCTGCTGCTGCTGGTGTTCCGCTCCATCGTGGTGCCGCTGCTGGCCACGGGCGGATTCCTGCTCTCGCTTGCCGCAGCGTTCGGGGCCGTGGTTGCCGTGTACCAGTGGGGCTGGCTCGGCGGCGTGTTCGATGTCGCCAATCCGGGCGCGGTGCTGAGTTTCCTGCCGATCATCCTGATCGGCGTGCTGTTCGGCCTGGCCATGGATTACCAGGTGTTCATCGCCTCGGGCATGCGCGAGGCGTACATGCACGGTTCCACCGCCAAGGAAGCCGTCCGTGTGGGCTTCCGCCACGCGGCCGCTGTGGTCACCGCTGCCGCGATCATCATGGTCAGCGTGTTCGCCGGCTTCATCTTCAGCCACCTCACCATGGTCCGGCCGCTGGGCTTTGCGATGGCGTTCGGTGTGCTCCTGGATGCCTTCGTGGTGCGCATGACCATCGTCCCGGCCGTGATGTACCTGCTGGGCGAAAAATCCTGGTGGCTGCCGCGGTGGCTGGACCGGATCCTGCCTGATGTGGATGTTGAGGGCGCCAAGCTCAACCGGACCGAGGCGGCACCGGTGCACGGGGAACTGGTCCACCAGGCCGGACCGGTCAATTAGGCTGGATTTGTGGTCCGCCTGATTCTTGCATCCCAGTCCCCCGCCCGCACCAAGCTCCTGGCCGAGGCCGGCATCCGGCACTCCATCCTGGTGTCCGACGTGGACGAGGACGCCGTCCAGGCCCGCTACGGCGTCACCGATCCGCACGACACCGCGCTGCTGCTGGCCCGGGCCAAAGCGGAGGCCGTGGCGGCGCTGCCGGAAGCTGAAGGGGCGCTGGTCCTGGGCTGCGACTCCGTGTTCGAGTTCGACGGCGAGGCGCACGGCAAGCCCTACACCGCCGCCGTCGCCCGCGAGCGGATGCTGCGGATGAGCGGCAATGCCGGGGTGCTGCATACCGGCCACTGGCTGGTGGACTGCCGGGACACGGATACGGACGACGACGGCGAAGGTGCAGGCACCGGCGCCACCCTCGGGACGGTGGCCTCAGCCGAGGTCACCTTCCTGGAGATGGATCCGGCCGAAATCGACGCCTACATCGCCACGGGCGAGCCGCTGCACTGTGCGGGTTCCTTCACCATCGACGGCCTGGGCGGGGCGTTCATCCGTAAGGTCGACGGCGACCCGCACACCGTCGTCGGACTTTCCGTCTCCACGCTCCGTGGCCTGCTTGCCGCCGCGAACGTGCGCATCACGGACCTGTGGCACGGCTGACGCTCCTGCCTCGCCTGCAACAAAAGCGCCGCAATTGGCAGGGTCTTGTAGCTTCCCTACAAAGCTTGGCCGGTTTACACGCGGATTCCGCAAGTAATATCGGCGGAACCCTCAAAACCGCGCTAGGCTCCCTGAAGGAAAGAAGGAGACGCCTTGTCAGCAAATTTGGAGCAGTCCGCAGGAACCACGCAGTCGACCCTCACAAAGGTGCTGATCGCCAACCGCGGTGAAATTGCCGTCCGCATCATCCGGGCCGCCCGCGACGAAGGCATCGCCTCAGTGGCCGTCTACGCGGATCCCGACCGTGACGCCCTGCACGTCCGCCTCGCTGACGAGGCCTACGCCCTGGGCGGCAACACCGCCGCGGAGTCCTACCTGGTGATGGACAAGATCATCGACGCCGCACGCCAGTCCGGTGCCGACGCCATCCACCCCGGCTACGGCTTCCTGGCCGAAAACGCCGAGTTCGCCGCGAAGGTGATCGCCGCGGGCATCACCTGGATCGGCCCCTCCCCTGAAGCCATCTCTGCCCTCGGCGACAAGGTCCAGGCCCGCCACATTGCGGAGAAGGTCGGCGCCCCGCAGGTTCCCGGCACTGCTGACCCCGTGGAGTCCGCCGAGGAAATCCTGGAATTCGTGGACCGGCACGGCCTGCCCGTGGCCATCAAGGCTGCCTTTGGCGGCGGCGGACGCGGCATCAAGGTGGCGCGCACCCGCGAGGAAATCCCCGAACTGTTTGAATCCGCCGTGCGGGAGGCCACCGCCGCCTTCGGCCGCGGCGAGTGCTTCATCGAGCGCTTCCTTGACGCTCCCCGGCACGTCGAGACCCAGTGCCTGGCGGATGCCCACGGCAACGTGGTAGTGGTTTCCACGCGTGACTGCTCGCTCCAGCGCCGCAACCAGAAGCTCGTCGAAGAAGCCCCCGCGCCGTTCCTCACCGAAGAGCAGAACCGCCGGCTCTACGAGTCCTCCAAGGCGATCCTCAAGGAGGCAGGCTACCTGGGGGCCGGCACCTGCGAATTCCTGGTGGGCCAGGACGGCACCATCTCCTTCCTTGAAGTGAATACCCGCCTCCAGGTGGAGCACTGCGTCTCCGAGGAAGTGACCGGGATCGACCTGGTGCGCGAACAGTTCCGGCTGGCCCGCGGCGAAGAGCTCGGTTACGGCGACCCCGAGGTGCGCGGGCACTCCTTCGAATTCCGCATCACCGGCGAGGACCCGGGCCGCAACTTCATGCCTGCCCCCGGCACCATTCGCGTGCTGAAGAACCCCACCGGCCCTGGAGTCCGCATCGACTCCGGCGTTGAACAGGGTGACGAGATCAGCGGCAACTTCGACTCCATGCTTTCCAAGCTGATCGTCACCGGAGCCAACCGCCCCCAGGCACTGCAGCGTGCCCGCCGTGCGCTTGAGGAAATGGTGGTGGAGGGCATCCCCACAGTTATCCCGTTCGACCTCGCGGTGGTGTCCGATCCTGCGTTCGCCCCGGCCGAGGGCCCGTTCACGGTCCACACCCGGTGGATCGAAACAGAATTCGTCAACAACCTCCCGGCCTGGACTCCGGACGGCTCCGCCGATACCGAGGCCGCGGCAGAAGACCGCCAGCGCGTGGTGGTCGAAGTGGGCGGCAAGCGCCTGGAAGTGGTCCTGCCCGCATCCCTGGGTTCCCTGGGATCCGGAGGGGCGGCGGCAGCGAAGCCGGCAAAGTCGAAGAAGCGCTCCCGCTCCGGCGGTCCTGCAGCGGCCACCGGCAATGCCCTGACGTCCCCCATGCAGGGAACCATCGTCAAGGTTGCTGTGGCCAACGGCGACGTCGTCTCCGAGGGCGACCTGGTGGTGGTCCTTGAGGCGATGAAGATGGAGCAGCCGTTGACGGCGCACCGCTCCGGAATCGTCATCGGGCTTGAGGCGTCATCCGGCGAAACAGTGTCCGCCGGCGCCATCATCGCCATCATCGAAGACCAGTAAGCGCCGGAGGCACCCATGCTCGCACCCAGTTTCCAGGAAGAAGTGGGCCGGTACCACCTGGCCGTCCCCGAAATTACCCGGGGCAATCCCGAGCCCGTCAAGGAGCTTTATTCCAGGCTTGACGACGTCACGCTGGCCAATCCTTTTGGCGGCATCGCGCGCGGCTGGGCGCAGGTGGAGGCAAGACTGGACCAGGCTGCCCGGCAGTTCCAGGACGGCCAGATGCTGGGGTTCGACACCATCACGTCCTACACCGCACGGGATACCGCCTACCTGGTGGAGACCGAACACTTCCGTGCCCGCCTGGACGGGAGTGCCGTGGAGGAGTTTGCGCTCCGGGTCACCAGCATCTTCCGGCGCGAGGAAGGCTACTGGAAGCTCGTCCACCGGCACGCTGATCCTGCCGCGCGGCCACAGTCCCGCCGCTCCCTTACCCAGCCCCCGGCCTAGCTGACAGGTCCGGCCCAAACCGGCACACTTAGCAGATGCTGCCTTTCCTGCTCCTCGCCTCCCGGGCGGAGGACGCCGCCGCCGACGACGAGTACGCCGCCTACCTGCGGTATGGCGGGCTGGAAGAGCGGGAGCTGCGCCGCGTCCGGCTGGAGGCTGCCCCGCTGCCGGACCTGGACCTTGCGCACTACTCGGGCGTGATTGTGGGCGGGAGCCCCTTCACCTCCAGCGATCCTCCGGAACAGAAGTCCCCTGTCCAGCACCGGGTGGAGCGTGAGCTGTCCTGGCTGCTGGACGTGCTGGTGGCCCGGGACTTCCCGTTCCTGGGGGCCTGCTACGGCGTGGGCACCCTGGGAACGCACCAGGGCGCCGTGATCGACAGGACTTACGGTGAACCACTGGGCGGGGTGGAGATCGAACTGACCGGTGCCGGGCTGGAGGACCCTATCCTGAAGGGGATGCCGGGCAGTTTCACCGCCTTCACAGGGCACAAGGAGGCCTGCACCGTCCTGCCGCCGCACGCCGTGCTGCTTGCCCGCTCCGAGGCCTGCCCGGTACACATGTTCCGGATCCGGACGAATCTGTATGCCACCCAGTTCCACCCCGAGCTGGACGTGGACGGCCTGGTCACCCGCATCGACATCTACCGCAACGCCGGCTACTTCCCGCCGGAATCGGCTGAAGACCTAATGGAGAATGCCCGGCAGTTCACTGTTACCGAACCCATGAAGGTGCTGCGGAACTTCGTGGACCGCTACGCGCGGTAACACCGGGGACGGCTCCGAAGCGCCGCCGTCGTGCGTCCCCGCCCATTTGCTCCGCCCCGGGACACAAAAGTGCCCGGCGCACTCCCTTTTTGACGGGAAACGCACCGGGCACCTCAGGCACGAACCGGGCTGGAACGTACGGCGTGTACTGCTAGGCCACGTTGTTTTCGTAGTCGGTGTCTTTCGTTTCGCGGGTGATCCACAAGGCGATGAACGTCAACACTGCGGCGGCGGCCATGTAGACACCCACCAGCCAGGTGCTTCCGCCCGCGGCCTGCCACAGGGCAATGGCGACGAACGACGCCGGAGCCGCACCGATCACGCTGGACAGGTTGTATGCGACGGCCGAGCCGGTGTAACGGACATTTGCCGGGAACAGCTCCGGGAGGATGGCGGCCATCGGTCCGAAGGTCAGCCCCATCAGCGTGAAGCCCACGATGAGTCCGATGATGGCTGCAACCGTCCCCGGGCCGAACATGGTGAACCAGAGGAGGCCGAAGACGAAGATCCCTGCCGTGACAGCGAGCAGGAACTTGCGGCGTCCCCACTTCTCGGCCAGGGGGCCTGAGACAAGGGTGAAGATGCCGAAGAAGACGACGCCGAGAATCAGCATCCAGAGGAAGTCACCACGGGGAATGCCGAGCCCCGGGACGAACGCTGCGATTTCCGCAGCTGACATCGGCTTCCCGGCCTTCTCGGCGGCAGCCTGTGCCGCCTCCACGCTGGCAGGCTTGGTGCCGTAGGTCAGGGTGAAGGAGGTCATCACGTAGAACAGGACGTAGGTGGCGAACATGATGAAGGTTCCCGCCACCACAGGGCGCCAGTGGTTCTTGAAGGTGGCGGCAAAGGGCACCTTGGCAACCTTCTCCTCGTTCAGGACCTTCTGGAAGGAGAGGCTTTCAACGAGCTTCAGCCGAACGTAGAGGCCCACGATGACCAGAACCGCACTCAGGAGGAACGGAACGCGCCAGCCCCACTCGAGGAACGCCTCAGGGGACAGCGCAAAGTTGAGCCAGATGAACAGCAGGTTGGCGAGGATGAATCCGATCGGCGCGCCAAGCTGAGGGAACGTTCCGTACACGGCCCGCTTGCCCTTCGGGGCGTTCTCTGTGGCCAGCAACGCGGCACCGGACCATTCCCCGCCCAGGGCCAGGCCCTGGGCAAACCGGAGGACCACGAGCATCAGCGGCGCCATGATAGCCCAGCCGGGCAGCGATGCCGTGGGCAGCAGGCCAATGAGGAAGGTGGCAATGCCCATGGTCAGCAGCGACGCAACCAGGGTGCCCTTGCGGCCGAACTTGTCACCGAAGTGGCCGAACAGGACGGAACCTACGGGGCGGGCGATGAACGCGACACCAAATATGGCAAAAGAGCTCAACAAAGCATTGATCTCGGTGGCCTGCGGGAAAAAGAGCCGCGGAAAGACCAGTACAGATGCCGTGGCGTAGATGTAGAAGTCGTAAAACTCGATGGTGGTGCCGATAAGGCTGGCGAAGATGACCTTGCCCTTGGAGTTCACCGGTTTCGCGGCGCCGGGCTCCGTGGTCGTTTCAGTGGATGACATAGGTAAACGCTTTCGTGAGGACCGGCCGGACCCGGGTAAGGGAACGGCTCGAAATAGTCAGAGTTCAATATTAGTTCCCCCCGTCCAGTCAATGGACGAAAGGTCCAGCATGTGGACCTGTGCGATGTGTCTCACTTTCTGGTGCAGACTGCCCGCCTCACGTCCGCCGATGCCCGCCGATAGGCAAATGTCACAGCGCGTTAACACGCGGCGTCGGTCCATGAAACGCGGCTTCCCTACCTTGGAGGAACAACATCCCCCAGAAGGAGGTACCCCGTGACTGTTGACCGCACCGCCGATGCCGGCACCGGAAGTTCCCTTGATCTCGAAGATTCCGCCATGCCTGGAACCGCCGCATCCGCCAGCGCACAGCCCGGCCCTACCCGCACCACAGACACCCCCGCCCTTGAATTCCGCCCCGGCCGCTGGATCGCCAACTGGGATGCCGAGAACAAGGAACAGTGGGAAACCGCAGGCCGCTCCATTGCGCGCCGCAACCTCAACTGGTCAATCTTCGCCGAGTTCCTCGGCTTTGTCGTATGGCAGCTTTGGTCCATCGTGGTGGTCCAGCTCCCCGCAGCGGGCTTCACCTTCTCCACTTCTGAGATTTTCTGGCTGATCTCCATGCCCAGCCTGGTGGGTGCAACGCTGCGCATCCCGTACACCTTCATGGTCCCCCGCTTCGGCGGCCGCAACTGGACCATCGTCTCCGCCCTGCTGCTCCTGATCCCCTCCATCGGCCTGGCCCTGTGCGTCTCCAACCCGGAAACCCCGTTCGGCGTCATGCTCCTGGTGGCCGCCCTGGCAGGCTTCGGCGGCGGCAACTTCGCCAGCTCCATGGCCAACATCACCTTCTTCTACCCCGCCCGCGAAAAGGGCTGGGCCCTGGGCCTGAACGCCGCCGGCGGCAACATGGGTGCCGCAGTGGCACAGCTGGCAGTCCCCATCGCCATCACCCTCCTCGCCGTCGGCACCGTCAACCTGCCCCTGGCCGGCTGGATGTGGGTCCCGTTCATCCTGATCGCCGCCTTCGGTGCCTGGAAGTTCATGGACAACCTCACCAGCGCCAAGGGCGACGTGGCGGGCTCGATCGCAGCGCTGAAGGAACCGCACCTGTGGATCATGGCGCTGCTCTACATCGGCACGTTCGGCTCCTTTATCGGCTTCGCCGGCGTCTTCCCCAAGCTGATCAAGGACTACTTTCCGGCTTTCTCCTCTATCGGAGTGGGCACCGTGGCACTGTCCCTGGCCTTCCTCGGCCCGCTGGTGGGCTCCCTGGCCCGCCCGTACGGCGGACGCATGGCTGACCGGATGGGCGGCGCCCGCATGACCGTGGCCGCCTTCGCCTCCATGGCCGTCATCACCCTCACCATGATCTGGACCCTCCCGCTGAAGAACTTCTGGCTCTTCCTGGTCCTCTTCCTGATGCTCTTTACCGCCAGCGGCTTCGGAAACGGTGCCACCTACCGGATGATCCCCATCATCTTTGCCACCAACAGCCGCGCTGCCCGGAACGGTGCCAGCTCGGTGGCCACCCAGCGCCTCGCTTCCTCCGCCCTGGGCCTCATCTCCGCCATCGGCGCCTACGGCGGATTCGTGATCCCGCAGGTGCTGAACGCCTCCAACTCCGCCAGCGGCTCCTACACCCCCGCTTTCTACGGAGTCGTCGGGGCCTACATCCTGATGCTGGTTGTGTGCTGGGCCTGCTACATCCGCAACGCCAACCGAAATGCGATGGGACACGTCTAACATGACCAAAAGCGCCGACACGCACTGCCCTTACTGCGCCCTGCAGTGCGCCATGACGCTCACGCCTCCCACGGCACTGGCCCCGGCTTCCCAGCCGGGGTCAGTCCCCGTGCCGGGACCTGCCGCCCCCGGAATCCCCCTGGCGGCACCCCTCGAAGTAAGCGGCCGGGACTTCCCCACCAACCGCGGAGGCCTCTGCCGCAAGGGCTGGACGTCGCCCACGCTGCTGAACCACCCCGGCCGGATTACCGAGCCGCTCCTGAAGGGCCCCGACGGCGTCCACCGGCCCATCAGCTGGGACCAGGCCCTGGACCTCGCCGTATCCGCGGTGAAGGACGCCCGTGCACGGTACGGCGCTGACGCGGTGGGCGTTTTCGGCGGCGGCGGACTCACCAACGAAAAGGCCTACATGCTGGGCAAGTTCGCCCGGCTTGCCCTTGGCACCTCCCGCATCGATTACAACGGCCGGTTCTGCATGTCCTCGGCCGCAGCGGCCGGGATGCGGGCCTTCGGCGTTGACCGCGGCCTCCCTTTCCCCCTCGAAGCGCTGGACACCGCCAGCACCATCCTGATGCTCGGCTCCAACGTTGCGGAAACCATGCCGCCGTTCGTGCAGCACCTCAAGGGAACGCGCGACGCCGGCGGGCTGATCGTGGTGGATCCGCGCCGTTCCGCCACGGCCGCCTTCACGGCCGACGGCGGCGGCCTCCACCTCCAGCCCCTTCCGGGCACCGACCTCACCCTCCTCCTGGGCATCTCGCACGTGGTCATCCACGAGAACCTGGTGGATGCCGCGTACCTTGCTGAACGCACCTCCGGCTACAGCGCCGTAGCCCGCAGCGTGAACTCCTTCTGGCCCGAACGGGTCCAGTCCCTCACCGGCGTCCCGGCCGAACTCATCCGCGAAACGGCACGCCGGCTGGCCCGGGGCGCACGCGAAGGCGGCAGCTACATCCTCACGGGCCGCGGCGTGGAACAGCACGTGGACGGCACCGACACCGCCACGGCGGCGATCAACCTCAGCCTCCTGCTGGGCCTGCCCGGCTCGGCCCGGAGCGGCTACGGCACCCTGACCGGCCAGGGCAACGGGCAGGGCGGGCGCGAGCACGGCCAGAAGGCGGACCAGCTCCCCGGCTACCGCAAGATCACCGACCCCGCCGCCCGCGCCCATGTGGCCAAGGTCTGGGGCGTGGCCGAGGACCTCATTCCCGGCCCCGGCCTGCCGGCCGTCCAGTTGCTTCAGTCGCTGGGCAAGGCCGACGGCGTCCGTTGCCTTTTTGTCCACGCCTCCAACATCGCCGTCGCCTCCCCCGACGCCAATGCCGTGATCGAAGGGCTCCGGAGCCTGGACTTCCTGATGGTCTGTGACTTCTTCATGTCCGAGACCGCCGCAGAGGCGGACCTCATCCTTCCCGTTCTCCAGTGGGCTGAGGAAGAGGGAACCCTGACCAACCTCGAGGGCCGCGTGCTGCGCCGCCGCCAGGCCCTGACGCCGCCGGCCGGAGCCCGCAGCGAGCTGTGGATCATGGCTCGGCTGGCCGAAGCCCTGGACGCCCCGTCCACCTACAGCGAGGACCCCGAGACCGTGTTCGAGGAACTCCGCCTCGCTTCCGCCGGAGGCCTCGCGGACTACTCCGGAATCGACTACGCCATGCTGGACCGCGGCGACGCCGCATACTGGCCCTACCCCGCCGGCAGCCAGGGGACGCCCCGGCTGTTCCAGGACAACTTCGCGCACCCGGACGGCAAAGCCGTGATGACCCCGGTGACGCCCCGCCGCCGTCGTACGCCTGATGTACCCCCTGCAGGGGGCGGCGCCGCCGCCACAACCATGACCCTCATCACCGGCCGCCTCCTGGAGCACTACCAGTCCGGCGCGCAGACCCGGCGGGTGTCGGAGCTGCTGGCGTCGCAGCCGGAAGCAAAGGTGCAGATCCACCCGGCAGCCGCGGCGTCGATGGGCATCACCGAAGGGTCGCTCGTTTCCGTGGCCAATGAGCGCGGCGAGGTGGAGTGCCGGGCCCAGCTCAGCACCGCCATCCGCCCCGAGACTGTTTTCCTGCCGTTCCACTTCCCCGAACTCGAGAGTGCGAACCGCCTCACGGAAGCGGCCACGGACCCCATCTCCGGGATGCCGGAGTTCAAATTCAACACCGTGTGGGTCCGGCCTGTGGCCGCGCCCCTTTCCACCAGCGTGCTTCAAACGACGGAGGCCTCATGAGCGAGCAGATTGTCATTGTGGGATTCGGCCCGGTGGCTGCCCGGCTGGTCGACGAACTCCTGCCTGCCGTCCGCAGCGGCAAGGTGGGCCTGACAGTCGTGGGCGAGGAAGCTGAAGCCGCCTACAACCGCGTGCTCGTAGCCGATCTCGGCGTGGGCCGCACCACCGCCGATGCGCTGGCGCTCTCCGACGCCGCAGAGTTGGCCGGGGACGGAGTGGACATCCGCCTGGGTGTGCGGGTGAAGCGCGTGGACCGGGCCCGGCAACAGGTCCTCCTGTCCGACGGCGGCGCCGTCCACTACGACCGGCTGGTCTTCGCCACGGGCTCGCGCCCGGTCATTCCCAACCTCACGGGCATCAACCCCGACCCCACCCACCCGGTCCTCCCTGCCGGCGTCACCGCGCTCCGCGACCTTCGCGACGCCGGGGTGCTGCGCCAGGCCGTGGACGGCGGCAAGCGGGTGGTGGTGCTGGGCGGCGGCGTCCTGGGCCTGGAGACAGCACTGGCCGCGGCCGAAGAAGGAGCCACCGTCACGGTGGTGCACAACGGCCCGCATCCGCTGGGCCGCAACATCGACCGCGGCGGCGGTTCAGTGCTGGCGGCGAGCCTGCGGCGCTGCGGCGTCCGGATGGCCGGCAACGCGCGCTCCACGGGCGTGGAGCACAACGCGCCCGACGGCGGTTTCTCGGCGCTGCTGCTCGATGACGGCTCCGCGATTGACGGCGACCTCCTGGTGCTCTCCTGCGGCGTCCGTCCCCGCACTGAGCTCGCCGAGGGCTGCGGGCTCTCCACGGGGGCGGGCATCCTGGTGGACCACAAACTCCGCGCGCACCACGAGCCGCACATCTTTGCCATTGGTGACTGCGCCGAGGTGCGCTGCCCGGATCCGGACTGCGCACCCTGCCGCTACGCGAAGGGCCCCTCCGGCCTGGTGGGGCCGGGCTGGCGGCAGGCCGAATGGCTCGCCGAATACCTGACCCTGCTGGCGGACGGCGGGGACGCCGCCCTGCTGCCGGCGCTGCCGGCGGAGCAGCCGGGTGTCATCGTCCTGAAGGCACGCGGCATGAACATGGCCGTGGCCGGTGACAATTCGGCGGAGCCCTGGGACGAGGACGCCCTCGCTGCCGGCGCGGTGAACGGGCGCCCGCGCCTCCAGGTTTCCCAATGGGCGGACCCGGAGCACGGCCGCTACGTCAAAATGACCACCCGCGGCGGGGTGCTGGAGGGCCTGGTGGCGGTGGGAATGCCCCGCACGGCAGCCGAGCTTGTGGGATTGTTCGAACGCGGTGCCGAACTCCCCGCGGACAGGTCCCTGCTGTTGCGGCTTGACGGCCCGGACCAGTTGCCGGGCACGGGTGCCGCCGATCCCGCCGGCACCGTGTGCCGGTGCGCCGGAGTCAGCGGAGCAATCATCCAGGGCGCCGTGGAAGAGGGCTGCTCAACCGTGGCTGAGGTCTCCAAGGCAACGCGCGCCGGAACCGGCTGCGGCGGCTGCCACGAGGACATCAAGGGGCTCATCGAAAAACACTTCGGGGCGGTCCAGGCCGCCTGACTAGGAAGCTGGAGCCGGGGCCGCGGGAACGCCGAGCGGGCTGCCGTTGCCCCAACCGGCGTCCACTGCTGCCTGTGCAAGCGCGCGGGCCATCGCGTCGCCGTCGGGAGCAGGCGCGCCGTCCATGGGCGCGGAGGTTACATAGGGCATTTCGAGCGTCTCGTCGCCCCGGACAGCCGTGAGGACAACGTTCGCGGACGCGCCCCCGGCCTCACCGCGGAAGTAGCCGGTCCACTGTAGGCAGGCGAAGTCACCGATTCCGGTGAGGGGCGAGCAGTCGGACGCCGACTCCGCATTGGAAATGTCCTGCGGGGAGGCGGGCGAGATGAGGGCCACGGACAGGGCAGTAATGCCTCCCTCCATGGACTTACTCGAATACGTGCAGAGATAGGCCTTGCTTCCGGGCGGCCTGTCACTGCTGTTCTGGCCTGCCGGCATAATCCCGGGTACGACCTTCGCCGCAATTTCGGGCGTGATGAGGTCGCAGGCAGGGCTGGTTGCACCGGTGGAGGTGCTGGGCGGAGGCGCCGGAGTGTTTTGGTTCCCGGGCTGCGAACACCCGCCAAGAACAGCGGACGCAGCCAGGAACAGGACGGGTACGGCGGCGCGGCTTCTCACGGGTTGAAGCCTGCCGGGTTCCCAGGAACTTCTGGTGGAGTTGTCCCGGTACCCTGGCCTCCGGGTGCAGCCACGCCGGCCAGGAACTCCTCGGTGAAGTGCTTTACGCCGTCCCACTCGGTGTAGATGTAGTCGCGGGACGTGTCCAGGTCCTGGGAGCCCTTGTCCTTGACGATCTTCTTCATCAGCTGGCGTTTCAGGAAGTTGTATTGGGTGTACATCAGCGCACCGGAGAACATAGCTACCTGGCGGGGGTGCCAGCCGGTCTCCGCCTCGAACGTCGCCACGTAGCCCTCGGCGCCAGCTTCATCGCCGTGGGCGGCCAGGCTGACGGAGACCAGGGCGGACGGCAAACGCTCAAGTTCGCTGCGGTTGTTGTGGACAAAGTCGGCCACATAGCCCTCGTGCTTGCCCACGTGCACGGACGCAGCCACAATGACGCCGTCCTGCCCGTCCGGAATGGTGTCCGCAGAATGCTTGAGGTCCGCGGTTTCGGCCTGGTGCCCGTGCGCCCGGACCACATCGGCAATGTACTCCGCGATATGGGCTGTCTGCCCTTCAACGCTGCCGTACGCAATATAGATCCTGGCCATATTCAACTGTGCCCTTAGGGTACGTGCAGGCAACAGGGACCAACGGCCCGGCAGGGACAGCGGGCCGCACACTTTCTGCGGCTTTCCACAGGGCGGCTCCCGCCTCATATCCCTAGCGGCCGGGCCCCCGTAGGCTTCCCGGCACGGGCCCCGTCCCGGTTCGGTGGAGAACTCCTAGAGATTGAGGAATGCCATGCACAAAAAGTCTTTACTCGGCGCTGCTGTCTGTACGCTCGCCCTGGTGGGCCTGGGCGCGGGCCCGGCGTCAGCCGCAGGACACGACGTCCCCGGGCAGGTGGAACAGGGCGTGGACACGGCAAACTCCATTTGTGCCTACTCGGGGCTCAATGACGATCCCGAGGAGGCCTTCCCGTTCGACGGACTGGTCCAGTCGTACGGCCAACTGGTTAAGCGGGGTGTCAAAGCCGAATTCCCGAATCCCGGCCTGGCCTGCAACCCGAACACTCCCCCGATGGAGGAGCACTAACGCCAAAGGGTTGGCCCCCGCTTAGGGGGCCAGCCCTTCCACACTGCCCGGTCAGGCAGGGGCCTTGGGAATGAGGATCCAGAGCACAATGTAGGCCAGTTCCCCAACCCCCACCAGGCCAAAGATGATGAAGCCCAGCCGGACCAGGAACTTCGGGAGCCCAAAGCGGGCTGCGAGGGCCGCGCACACCCCACCAATGATCTTGCCGCTGCGGGGCCTGACGAGAGCTGTTGTCATTGCCCCCACCTAGCTTTCCGTGCCGGTTGAACCGTTGGAGCCGAAGTCACCGTTAGCTACCGCCTCCGCGTAGCGGGTGAGGTCCGGGCCGGGCTGGAAGTCGACGAACTGGTCCTTCAGCTGCTCAAACAGGAACTTGTACACCTCGTCCTTATCAGCGTCCGCCAAGGACGAGCTTGCTTCACGGACCGCTTCCTGCAGGGCCCGGTCAGCGTCCAGGAGGATCTTTTCGCGCGCCTGTTCGTTCCACTTGACGTCATTCAGTTCCACGGGCTGCTCCTTGCGTTGGTGGCTGGGCCAGGGACAGCCGGGAAGGTCCGCTGACGGAGTTCCCGGCCGTTCCTTTGAGGAGTCTATGCACGTGGCCTGCGAGGGGTCCAGACTCAGGAGCCCCATAAACGGGCCGCCAGCACGTACATCCCGAAGAGGCCGGCTGCCAGCAGGATGCCCAGATAGGCCATGACAAGCCTGGTGTCGCGGAGGTAGCACTTGGACGTTTTGAGGCCTTGCCGGCGTGCTTTCCAGTAACCATAAAATCCGACCGCTGCGAAAACGGTCAAAGCTGCGGGACCGGCGATCCACCCCAGCAAGGCGATGGTGGCGAAGATGCAGAGGCGCAGCGGATCGAAGGGTGTAACGGACGGACGGTCCGGGCCAGTATCAGGATGGGACGGCTGTCCGCCGGCGTGCCTGGAGGCAACCAGCTCCGACGGCGGTGATCCAGCTGCGATGCGCCGGGCATCCGAATCGGAACCCATCAAGTGCTCCTTACTTCTGACGGACAGGGAGAAGTTCGCGGCCTGTCGCCGTACTCATCCGTTGCCTGGCCAGGGCCGGCCACGCCTGGACAGCGCAGAACGGAGCGCACTGGTGATCCCCGGCGTCGCTCTTGGTTCCCACATGGACGCAGCACTGGGTGAGCCGTTCCTCGATCATGGTCGAGATGTCCATGAACGGTTTCACCATGATCCTGGTGACGCGCTCCGCGAGGAGCCTGCGCAGCCGCTGCTGTTGGCCCGGCAGCTTGCCGGCCGCCAGAGTGGTAAGAGTTCCGATGCCGAGGTCGCACTGGGTGCAGATGTTTTTCCAGAGGTCCGCCGTCCTCGGGTGGGACAATGAGGACTGCTCGCTCAGCAGGTCCAGCAGCGAGGACTTCATCAGGCTGCGCAGTTCAAGCGGGACTGCGGAATCGGCGATCCGGTTGGCGATGGTGTCCGGGTTGAGCTCCAGCCACGCGAGCAACTGGTCGTGCCCAATCAGGGCTGTCAGTGACCGCCACACCCCGGAGTCGTCCTTCAGCATGTAACCCACGGAGGCGCAGTGCGGGTGCGAGCAGGGAAGGGCAGTCAGGTCATGCCATGACACCACACCGTTGGTTTGCTCCTCCAGCCTTTCCAGGACGCCCGTGTGCGTGAGCCGCTCCAGGGGGTCTATGCCGTGACCGCGTCCTGAACCAAAGACCGGCTGGAGCGCTACTCCGCCCACAAACGGGGTTTCCAGGGCACGCATCACGACGGCGCCAACCTCGCCGTCGTTCACTCCCAGCGCCGCCGTCATGGTCAGGGTGGTAAAGATGCCAGCCTCCGACAGCCGCGAAATTGCTGTGTCCTTGAAGCGGGTAAGGTCACCCCCGCGGTGGTGGATTGAGGCTTCTTTGGACGGGCCATCGTATTGGAGGTACACCTCCACGCGGTCCCGGTGCTTGGCCAGCAGGGCTAGCAGTTCGTCGTCAGTGGCTATCAGCATGCCATTGCTGTTCACCATGATTCGGACAATCGGCCTGGCCACCAGCTCTTCCAACAGCTCAGCCAGCTGCGGGTAGAGTGTCGGCTCACCGCCGGACAGCATCAGCACGTCCAGCCGCCCGTTCTCGCGGGCAAGCCGGGTATCGATGTTCGCGAGCACCTCGCTGAGTGGCGCCACTCCCTGCAGCTGGGGGCCGGAAGCAGTGAAGCAAGTGGGGCAGCGCAAGTTGCAGTGCTCGATGATGTCCTGGAGCAGGATGCAGGTGTGTTGCGTCTGCATGGCAGGCAGCCCGTAGGCGTAGGCCTCCGGAACGGCCCGGTAGTTGTCAGACTGGTCCGGAATGTGTTGCTTAGTGGGCGCCTGCCACTTCTCGAGGTAGCGGAGGATTTCGGGGGACTCGTCATAGAGGGTTCTGACCAGCCCGTGGTCCGGGCAGCCGCGTTCCAGCCACACGCGGTTATCACGGATCAGCAGGGCGCCGGAGAGGCGCCGCACCTGGGCCAGCGGCGGGTTCGTCACGTGGCACTCGGGACAGAAGGCGGTGACGTACCGGTGGATACGGTCACCGCGCAGCGGCTGGCCCGGACCGGGCAGCTCTCGACGAATCATGGAATATTCCTCCTTCAGATTCCAGCCTGCACCAGGGCAGCCACGCACAGTCCCCCGCCGAGCAGGATGAAGATCCCCAGCCCGATCAAGAGCCCTGTACCCCAGCGCGACGTCCGGGGTTTGACCGCAAGGACGATGGCCAGACCCAGATAGACGGTAAGCGGTATGAAAGCAGCAGGCCCAGCGAGGAGGCTGTTGGACCAAGAGTACGGTGAGCCGAGGGTGATCGTTGCCCAGAGGTAGAGGGCATAGAGCGCGAAGACCCCGATCGAAATTCCGGTGCCTATTGAGCCACCCCGCGGTTCTTTCGGCGGCTTGCCCAGGCCTGGCGGTGGGGAAGGGTTCATCTCAGGCGCCACCCCGGGCAAGAATTCCCAGGCAAAGGCCGTCGAGGAGAATGAAGACGCCCATCCCTATCAGCATTCCGGCGCCAAACCGCGATGTCCGGCGCACGATGGAAAGCACAATTGCCACAGCCATGTAGACGGCGATCGGAATGAACGGCGTGGACAGTGCGAGAAACCTTCCGGACGAGGCATAGGGCCCCTGCCCAACCCCTCCCCCTACATATACGGCCCACAACCCCAGTACCCCAAAGGCGACCCCCGCTCCGATGGATCCGGACTTTTCCGGTTGCTGCAGGCCACCACCGGGGTCCGCAGGGGAACGCTCCCGGGCAACATCGTAGGGTTCTTCGCTCACGCGGCTTTCCCCTCCAACGTCGGACGGAGCGGTTTCCCGGATACCCGCTGGATCCGCCCGACCAGCAGGGGCGGGATGGGCAGCAGGAGCCACTCTGGACGGCTCATCCCCAGCAACACGTCGTGGCCGCGACGCGGGTGGCCGGGGTCGTCGGGAAGCGCCTGCCGTGAGGAGAACGGTGACGGATTCATATCCGGCTGCTCATCTGGGAGAGGGCCATGACGCAGATCCCGCCGCCGAGCAGGATGAAGATCCCCAGGCCAAACAACAGCCCCGCACCCCAGCGGGAGGTGCGTGGCCAGATCGCCAGGGCACCGGCTATCGCCAGATAGACGCCAATTGGTATTAACGCTGCAGGCCCGGCGAGGAAGGTCTTATAGCCTTCATCCGGAGCAATACCAGCTGTTGTTCCGAAATAGAGGGCATAAAGGGCCACAGCTCCGAGCAGGAATCCGAGCATCATGGAGCCACGTCGTGGTTCAGGGGGTGGCTCCTCGTGATGGGGCGGCGGTGGCGGGTTCCGGGGAACATCAGGGATGTCCTCACTCATGTCACCCTTCCTTCCAACGTCGGGCGGAGTGGTTTCTCGAATACCCGCAGCACCCGCCAGAGCAGGAGTGGCAGAACTGCCAGCAGGAACCATTGCGGACGGCTCATCCCCAGCCAGATCACCTCGTTGCCGCGGACGAATTCGACGCCGAACCGGAACACGGCATAGGACGCCACGTAGCAGATGAAGAGGTCGCCGGGATGGGGCAGGCGGTCGCGAAAGTGCCACATGAGCGCAAAAGCGGCCAGATGGAACCCGATCTCATAGGCAAAGGACGGATGAAGCCCCACCCCGGCCGGCCCGCCGATCACCAAAGCCTGCCCGGAGGTTAGGGTGATTCCCCATGGTCCCCCGGTCGGCGTACCGGGCAGCTCGGTGAGGAGACACCCGACGCGGCCGATGACCATGGCCAAGGCCACTGCGGGTGCCAGCAGGTCACCGGTTTTCTCCCGGTACCCAGTCAGCCGCTTTCCGAGATGGACACCGAACCATGCCCCGACCAAGCCGGCAAGGATGCTGCGGTCACCGTTGCCCCACCAGTCCGCCAGCGACACCTCCCGGGACAGGTCCCACGTCAGCAGCCTGGAACCAATCGCCCCGAAAGCAACAGCAAAGCCTGCAATAGGCCACAGTCTCGGGTCGGTAAGGCCACGGCGGCGCTTCTCATAGGCGTAGAACACCAGGGCCGCGAGAATCCCCAGCCCCATAAAGCCGGCATGCACCAGCCCGTTTCCCGCGAAGGGAAGCCCAGTCATGAGCAGAGTGTAGCAACGGGGTACAGCCGGACAGTGGGCCTTTCGGCCCTTACAGGTGGACGTGCAGGCGCCGCGCCGCCTCGGAAATCGATCCGCTCAGGGAGGGGTAGACGGTAAAGGTGCTGGCGACGTCGTCCACGTGCAGCTTTTGCTTCACCGCGATGGAGATGGGGAAGATCAGCTCTGAGGCGTTCGGTCCCACAACCACGCCGCCGATGACGGTGCCGGAACCCTTGCGGGCGAAGATCTTTACGAAACCGTCCTTATGGTTCCGCATCTTGGCGCGGGCGTTGCTGCGCAGCGAGAGCTTGATGATGTCGCCCTGGTACTTGCCGGACTCGATCTCAGCTTCCGAGACGCCCACGTTCGCGATTTCCGGGGAGGTGAAGATGTTCGATGCCACCTGGTGCAGCTTGAGCGGGGTGACGGTGTCGCCCATGAAGTGCGCCACCGCGATGCGGCCCTGCATGGCCGCCACGGAGGCGAGCGGCAGCACGCCGGTGCAGTCACCGGCGGCGTAGATGTTGGGGGCTGAGGTGCGCGATACGCCGTCCACCTTGATGTGGCCGCTCTCGCTGACCGCCACGCCTGCCTCTTCGAGGCCGATCCCGGCGGTGTTGGGAATGGAACCCAGGCACAGCAGGCAGTGGCTGCCGGTGACCTTGGACCCGTCGCTGAGGGTGACCACAACGCCGTCGTCCGTCCGTTCCACGGTCTCGGCGCGGGAGCGGGACAGGACCCGGACGCCGCGGCGCTCGAACACTTCCTCCAGAACTACTGCCGCATCCACATCGGACCCGGGAAGCACCCTGTCGCGGCTGGAAATCAGCGTGACTTTGGATCCCAGTCCGTTGTACGCGGAGGCGAACTCGGCCCCGGTGACACCGGAACCCACCACGATCAGGTCTTCGGGCAGCTCGTCAAGGTCGTAGATCTGCGTCCAGTTGAGGATCCGTTCGCCGTCCGGCCGGGCCGTGGGAAGCTCGCGCGGGTGGGCGCCCACGGCGAGCAGGATGGTGTCCGCCTCAACGGTTTCGGTGCCTTCGGCCGTGAGGACCTCGATGGTGCGGTCATCCAGCAGGCGGCCGGATCCGGTGATGATCCGCACTCCCAGGTTTTCCAGTCCATCGTGGATGTCCTTGGACTGGCTGCGGGCAAGGTTCAGCAGACGGTCGTTGATGTGCTTGAGGTCGGCGCGCATCACGGGCACAAAGTCTCCGCCGTCGACGTCGAACTTCACGCCCAGCTCGCCCGCCTCGCCTACGCGCGTCATGAGGTCCGCGGTGGCGATCAGGGTTTTGGACGGGACGACGTCGGTCAGCACAGCCGAGCCGCCCAGTCCGGCACGCTCGATGATGGTGACCTGCGCCCCCAGCGAGGCGGCCACCATGGCGGCTTCGTACCCGCCGGGACCACCTCCCAGGATTGCGATCCGGGGGGAACTGAAATCTGGATGCGTAGTCACAAACAATCATTCTCCTGCAACTCCCCCGCACCGCCAAAGAAAACGGTCTCTGAGGAGAACCGGCCCGGGGTGGGCGGCATCACGGGCGGCAGGATAGCTTGTACCTGTGAGTACAACTGACTTCCTGAACACCGATCCTTTCGCCGCCGCGCGTGCCGCCGCCGACTACATCGCCGAGGAAACCGGCGTGGACAGCCACGACGTCGCCCTGGTGCTTGGCTCCGGCTGGGGCGAAGCAGCCGACCTCATTGGCGAGACCACTGCCACCCTGTCCGCCGACGAGGTCCCCGGTTTCCACGCCCCGGCGGTGGAAGGACACGTGGGCACCATCCGCTCGGTCCTGACCACGGACGGCAAGCGGGCGTTGGTCCTGGGTGCAAGGACGCACTACTACGAGGGCAAAGGCGTGCGTTCGGTGGTGCACGGCATCCGCGCAGCGGCCGCCGCCGGCTGCAAAACCCTGGTGCTGACGAACGGCTGCGGAGGGCTGAAAGAAAACTGGGTCCCTGGCACCCCCGTGCTGATCAGCGACCACATCAACCTCACCGCCGCCTCGCCGCTTGAGGGCGCCACGTTCGTGGACCTGACCGATCTCTACTCTGCCCGGATCCGAGGCCTGGCCCGGGAAGTCGATTCCACCCTGGAAGAAGGCGTCTACGCCCAGTTCCCCGGCCCGCACTATGAGACGCCAGCCGAGGTGCAGTACGCCAAGCGCATCGGCGCGGACCTGGTGGGCATGTCGACGGCGCTGGAAGCCATCGCCGGACGCCACGCCGGGATGGAGGTGTTCGGCATTTCACTGGTCACCAACCTTGCCGCAGGCATCAGCCCGCAGCCGTTGAGCCACCAGGAAGTCATCGAGTCCGGACAGGCTGCCGGCCCCCGGATTTCGAAGCTGCTGGCCGGGATCATCGCCCGGCTCTGACCAGGCAGCCGGTCACTTGCGGCGCGCCTCCCACGGGCGTTTAGTGGCCGCGGTTGGAAGAAGTGGCCGGCCAATGACGATAGCGTTATGCCCATGACGTCTTCCGATGCCGAAATCCGCCTGCTCGATGATGCCCGCGCGTGGGCTGCCCAAGATCCGGATCCGGTGACCTCGGCCTCCCTCCTCGAGCTGATCGGGCAGGTGGAAAACGGCGTCCCGGCAGCCCGCCAGGAACTCGAAGACAGCTTCCGAGGGACGCTGCAGTTCGGCACGGCGGGGCTTCGCGCGGCGCTGGGGCCGGGCCCGAACCGGATGAACAGGATCGTGGTGCGGCGGGCCGCCGCCGGCCTGGCGGACTTCCTCCTGTCCGCCGTAGGCGAGACCTCGCCGGGAACCCGGCCGCGCGCCGTCGTCGGCTACGACGCCCGGCACAACTCGGACATCTTTGCCGAGGAAACCGCCGCGATTTTCACGGCAGCGGGGATAGAAACGTTCCTGATGCCTGCCGCGCTGCCCACTCCCCTGCTCGCCTTCGCCGTCAGGGCGCTGGAATGCGACGGCGGGGTCATGGTGACCGCCAGCCACAACCCGCCGCAGGACAACGGCTACAAGGTGTACCTGGGCCGCCACGCCGTGCCGGAGAACGGCAACGGCGCACAGATCGTGACCCCCTACGACGCCGCCATCGTCGCCCGGATCAATGCGGCGGGGCCGCTGGAATCGATCACCCTTGCCCCCTCCGGCTGGACTGTCCTGGACGCGTCCATTGCAGCCGACTACGAACGTGCCACAGCTGCGCTGGCCATGCCCGGCGGGTTCCCGGCCCGTGACCTGAGCATCGTCCTGACTCCGCTGCACGGTGTGGGCGGCGGGACCGCGCTGGCGGTCCTGAATGCCGCAGGTTTCAAAGACATCACCCTGGTTGCGGAGCAGGCCGAACCGGACCCGGATTTTCCCACCGTCAGCTTCCCCAATCCGGAAGAACCCGGCGCCCTGGACCTGGCGCTGGAGTCCGCTGAGCGGCGCGGGGCAGACATCGTGATCGCCAATGATCCCGACGCCGACAGGGCGGCTGTTGCGGCGAAGGACCCTGACACCGGCGCCTGGCGGATGCTCCGCGGCGACGAGGTGGGTGCACTCCTGGGAGCGCACATCGCCGCCCGGATTGCCGCGGGGAAGGCAAAGGACGACGCCGGCACGGAAGAGGGTGCGCAGGGAGTGTTCGCGAATTCGATCGTGTCCTCCCGGCTGCTTGCCCGCATCGCCACAGCAGCCGGCTATGTCCACCAGGAGACACTGACCGGGTTCAAGTGGATTTCCCGGGTTCCCGGACTGGTGTACGGCTACGAGGAAGCCCTGGGCTACTGTGTGGCGCCGGATCTGGTGCGGGACAAGGACGGGATTTCGGCTGCCCTGCTGATCGCAGAACTGGCGGCAGCGGCCAAGGCTGACGGCAAGACTGTCTTTGACACCCTGGACGAGCTTTACCTGCAGCACGGCCTGCACGCCAGCGACCAGCTCAGCATCCGGGTTGCGGACCTGGGGCTCCTGGACGCGATGATGAACCGGCTCAGGGTCTCCCCGCCGGAAACCTTCGGATCATCCGCCGTCGAGGTTTACACGGACCTGGCCGAGGGCACTGACCAGCTGCCGCCCACGGACGGGCTGCTGTACGTCACCCGGGACCTGACGCGCGTGATCATCCGTCCGAGCGGCACCGAGCCGAAGCTCAAGTGCTACCTCGAGGTGATCCAGCACGTGGGTTCCGCCGCGGAGCTTCCCGCCGCCCGGCAGGCGGCGCGGGCAGCGCTGGATGAGGTGCTCCGCGACGTCAGCGAAGCGCTGGGGCTTTAGCCGCCGCTACAGCTCAATCTCCACGATGCCGTCGCTGATGCGGGTGCGGAACGTTGCAATGGCCAGGCCCGGGGTGCTGAAGCATTCACCGGTTTCAAGGTCGTAGACCTCTTTGTGCAGCGGCGACGCGATGGTGGGGCGCTCGCCCCGGGAGCCGAGGATTCCGCGCGCCATGACATGGGCTCCGGTGGCGGGGTCCTCGTGTGCAACCGCGAAAACTTCGGTGGCACCGGTGCGGAAGAGGGCAATCTGGCGTCCCGCAACCAGGGCTGCCTCGCCCCAGGCGATTTCCAGGTCCTCCACCGGGCAAACGCTGTGCCAGCCGCCCGTGATCCCGGATACCGCCTCGTCGAGGCCGGCTTCGAGTGCCCCAAGTTCCAGTGTTGCCGTCATGTCCGGCTCCTCTCCCTGTGCGTGTAATCCTTCTCAGTGGGCCGCCTTTGCAGCCGTGAACCACGCTAGGCTCCGGGTGTTTCAGCGGCGTGCAGCGAATGTGTCCGGCGCGTAAAAGACACCTCACACGGCCGGAAATGCGTTCGTGATGCAGAAGTTAAGTTGACGAAACAATTGGGAAACTGAAGCGAAACTGCGTCTCCCTAGTCTGGATGGACAGCTCGACAGAGAAGGCTGCAGTTCCACTGCGGCCCATGCGAAAGGCCATCAGTGACCGAACAGACTTCAAGCACAGAGACTCCGCGCCGCATCGTCGTCGCCGGCGGCGGCCCCGCGGCCCACCGTTTTGCGGACGCAATGCATGCCCGTGGCCTCGACGGCTGGCATGTCACGGTCCTCACTGAGGAAGTCCACCTTCCCTACGACCGTGTTGCCCTGTCCAAGGCGCTCACGGACAAGGACGTGGACCTTACGCTGGGCACTGCCTCCATGTGGGACCACCCTTCCCTGGAGCTCAAGACCGGCGAGCGGGTCATCAGGATCAACGCCGGAGCCAAAACCGTGGAGACCGCC
This sequence comes from Arthrobacter sp. AK04, assembly GCF_021129155.1. GTDB lineage: Bacteria > Actinomycetota > Actinomycetes > Actinomycetales > Micrococcaceae > Arthrobacter > Arthrobacter quantipunctorum. The sequence goes on along the minus strand of NZ_JAJOMC010000006.1, from coordinate 30,976 downwards.
GCCGGCAACACCTTCGGGTACGACGAACTGGTGGTGGCCACCGGTTCGAACGCCGCCCGCCTGCCCATCCCCGGCGCCGAGCACACGCACGTCTACCGCACGCTTGAAGACGTCTGGGCCATTAACCAGGCCATCGCCGGGCTGAAAGAGAAGCTGGGCCGCAAGGTCAACGCAGTCACCATCGGTGGCGGCCTCCTTGGCCTCGAATCGGCCGCCGGCACGGAGCAGCTCGGTGCCAACCCGATCGTCATCGACGGTTCACAGTGGCTCATGGCCACCCAGCTCGACGAGGGCGCCGGCCAGGCAATGGGGCGCCTCATCAAGGCCAAGGGCTTCGAAGTCCACGGCGGCGTCTTCCCGTCCGAGGTTCTGTCCGACGACGACGGCCAGGTCACCGGCGTGCTCATGGCGGACGGCCGCATCATCGAAGCGGACATGGTCATCGTGGCCATCGGCGTCCGGCCCCGCGACGAACTCTTCCGCGCCGCCGAAGGCGAAGAGCAGGTCTTCTCACTGGGCCAGCGCGGCGGCGTGGTCATCAACGACTACTGCGCCACCGAGGTGGACGGTATTTGGGCCATCGGTGAAGTGGCCAACTTCGGCGGCATGTGCCTGGGTCTGGTTGCCCCGGCCAACACCATGGCCGAAATCGTTGCCGACCGCCTCCACGGCGGCGACGCCACCTTCCCCGGCTTCGACACCGCCACCAAGCTCAAGCTGTCCGGAGTGGACGTCGCCAGCTTCGGTGACGCCTTCGCCAAAACCGAGCACGCCCTCGAAATCGTCTACGCCGACCCAGCCCGCGGCGTGTACCAGAAGATCGTCACCACAGACGACGCCAAGACCCTCCTGGGCGGTATCTTCGTGGGCGACGCTTCACCGTACATGAGCCTGCGCCCCCTGCTGGGCCGTGAACTTCCCGCCGAGCCGGGTGCATTCCTCAGTGCGGCCGGCGGCGGCGAAGCCCCCGAAACCGACCTTCCGGACGACGCCACCCTCTGCTCCTGCAACAACGTCACCGCCGGCAGCATCCGCGACGCCATCAAAGGCTGCGGCGCCTGCGAGGGCGACGCGCCCGTCCAGGAACTGGGTGAACTGAAGGGCTGCACCCGCGCCGGCACCCAGTGCGGTTCCTGCGTCCCGATGCTCAAGAAGCTGCTCGAAACCGAGCTCACCAAGTCCGGCGTCGAGGTTTCCAAGGCCCTCTGCGAGCACATCGAGCTGTCCCGCCAGGAACTCTTCGACGCCATCCGCGTCCTGGAACTGACCTCCTTCGAGGAGATCATGGCCAAGTACGGCACCGGCGCCGGCTGCGACATCTGCAAGCCCACCATCGCCAACATCCTGGCCAGCCAGAACAGCGCCTACGTCCTGGATGCCGGCCGCGGCACCCTGCAGGACACCAACGACCGCGCCCTGGCCAACATGCAGAAGGACGGCACCTACTCGGTGGTCCCCCGCATCGCCGGCGGTGAAATCACCCCCAAGAAGCTCGGCGTGATCGCCGCCGTCGCCGAAAAGTACAACCTGTACACCAAGATCACCGGCGGCCAGCGGATCGACATGTTCGGTGCCCGCCTGGAGCAGCTGCCCGAGATCTGGAAGGAGCTGGTGGACGCCGGTTTCGAGTCCGGGCAGGCCTACGGCAAGAGCCTGCGCACCGTGAAGTCCTGCGTCGGTTCCACCTGGTGCCGCTTCGGCGTCCAGGACTCGGTGGCCATGGCCATCCAGCTGGAACTGCGCTACCGCGGCCTGCGCAGCCCGCACAAGCTGAAGATGGGTGTGTCCGGCTGTGCCCGCGAATGTGCCGAAGCCCGTGGCAAGGACGTGGGCGTCATTGCCACCGCGGACGGCTGGAACCTGTACGTCGGCGGCAACGGCGGCGCCACGCCGGCCCACGCCCAGCTGCTCGCCAAGGACCTCGACGACGAAACGCTGATCAAATACATCGACCGCTACTTCATGTACTACATCCGCACCGCCGACCGCCTGCAGCGCACCGCTCGGTGGCAGGAAGAGCTCGACGGCGGCATCAAGCACGTTGAGGACGTGGTGGTCAAGGACACCCTGGGCATCGCCGCTGACCTGGAGGCTGCCATGGCCAAGCACGTGGACACCTACATCGACGAATGGGCAGACACCCTGAAGGACCCCGAGCGGCTGCGCCGCTTCCGTTCCTTCGTCAACGCGCCCGACCAGAAGGACGATTCCATCACCTTCGTCCCCGACGAGCGCGGCCAGATGCGCCCCGCGACGCCCGAAGAGAAGGGGAAAGTCCTCATCGGAGCTTCCATCCCGGTCCGCCCCGGCACACCGGAACCCATCAGGAACGAGGTATAGGCATGCAGCTCAGCATTGATCTCACCGGCCGTGAAGTACTGGTGACGGGCTCGGACCATGCCGCCCGCCAGGCGGTCCGCCGCTATGAAGCCGCCGGCGCCGTCGTCCACCGCCTCAGCACTCCGCAGGGCGCAGCCCACGACGGCCCCCTGCCCGAACGCCCCTTCCTGGTTGCGGCTGTGGAGGACGGACAGCCCGGCTGGGATTCCCTCCTTGGCCGATGCCGGGATACCGGAATTCCGGTGGCTGCGGAGCCCGCCGCCGGCGCCCCGGGGCACGTCACCCTGGTAGGCGGCGGGCCCGGCACCACCGAGCTCCTGACCGTGGCCGCCGTCAAGGCACTCCGCGACGCCGACGTGGTGTTCTATGACCGGCTGGCCCCGTACCAGGAACTTCCGTCGCTCACCTCAGCTGAACTGGTGGACGTGGGCAAGAAGCCCGGCCACCACAAGGTAAGCCAGGCGGGCATCGAGAAGCTCATGGTGGAAAGCGCCCTGGCCGGCAACAACGTGGTCCGCCTCAAGGGCGGGGACCCGTACGTCTTCGGCCGCGGCGGAGAGGAAGTTGCCGCCTGCGTCGCCGCAGGGGTCAAGGTCCGCGTCATCTCCGGCGTGACCAGCGCCATTTCCGTTCCCGCCGCCGCTGGCATCCCCGTCACCCACCGGGAAGTCAGCCACATGTTCACAGTGGTGTCCGGCCACGCCCCGCTGACCGAAAAGGAGCACCAGCACCTTGCCGGCCTGGGCGGGACCATCGTGGTGCTGATGGGCATCGGAACGCTGCACCAGCTCGCCGCCGGTCTCCGCCGGGCCGGAATGCGGGCGGACATGCCCATGGCAGTGGTGGAGCGCGGCTACCGTCCCGGCCAGCGCACCACCATCGCGGATCTTGGCACCATTGCCTCCGCCGCGGCCGGGTGCAGCAACCCTGCCGTGCTGGTTATCGGCGAGGTGGTCCGGGTGGCTGAGGCCAACCGCGGGCATGCCGAGGCCGCGGCCGACCTGGACAGGCTGGCGGCCTCGCTGCTGGGTTCGTGAAAGGATTGACCCCCATGACTGCACTTGCACCGGCCGAACCATCGCAGGTCGAACAAACGCCTGAGGAAGCACCCGATGCCGCAGAGGCTCCCCTGGAGGGTTTCCGCATCGGTGTCACCTCGCACCGGCGGTCCCAGGACCTGATCGAGGCGCTGGAACGCCGCGGCGCGGAAGTGCTGCATGCCCCCGCCCTGAAAATCGCGCCCGTGCAGGAGGACATGCGGCTCATCGAGGACACCAGGGCCATCATCGCGGCCCGGCCGGACCTCTGCATTGCCACCACAGCGTACGGGATGCGGCGCTGGTGCGAGGCCGCGGATTCCTTCGGTATCGGCGAGCAGCTGCTCGAGACCCTGGGCGCCTGCCGGATGTTCGTCCGCGGCCCCAAGGCCCGCGGCGCGGTGCGCGCCGCCGGCCTCGCCGACGTCGGAATCAGCAGCGACGAAACCACCGCGACACTGGTGGACATGCTGCTGGCCGAGGGCGTGCGCGGCAAAACCGTTGCCGTGCAGCTGCACGGCTACACCGACGTCCGTCAGCTGGAGCGCCTGCGCATGTCCGGTGCCACCGTCCTGACAGTCACGCCGTACCGCTGGGTAAAGCCCGACGGCGAGGACCGGCTCCCCCGGCTGATCGAGGCGGCCTGCAGCGGGAACCTGGACGTCCTCACCTTCACCAGCGCCCCTGCGGTGGATGCCATGTGGAGCACCGCGCACGAGATGGGCGTCTACAAGCAGCTGATCGAGAGCCTGAAGACCAACGTCACCACGGCAGTGGTGGGTCCGGTCACGGCGCAGCCCCTGCTGGACGCAGGCGTGACTCCGCTGATCCCCGAACGGTTCCGGATGGGTGCGCTGATCCGGCTGGTGTGCGAGCACCTCGCCCTCAACCACGTGCGCCGGCTGGACACCAGGTCCGGCAACATTGAGCTGCGCGGGCGCAGCCTGCGCATTAACGGGCAGGCCGTGGAACTGGCCCCTGCGCCGCTGCTGCTGCTCCGTGCCCTGCTGGGTGCCGGCGGCGCAGTCCTGTCCCGGGAATCGCTGTCCGACCTGCTGGAACTGCGCGGTTCCGTCCACGCCCTGGACATGACCGTCAGCCGTCTCCGCTCTTCCCTGCCTGACGGCCGCCTGGTGGAGACTGTGGTGAAGCGCGGCTACCGTATCCGCGTCTAGCGGTGCCGGAACGGGCCGCACCACAGCGCAAATGTGTCGGCCGGCTGGCGGATGAGAGGCAGGTCACGGGTTCTGTTACCGGCCGGTAAACACTGGCGAACACAGGGCCTTTAAACAGCAACTGCAGGGAAACACGCCGGAAAAAGCGCGGGCCTACGCTGGGTTCCATCACGAAGTTCCGGCCGCTCCCGGCCGCCAGCGAAAGGGCCAGCACATGTCCGCTCCGGCACCCTCCACATCCACCTCCTCCGCCACCCGCATCGTCATTGCAGGGGCGGGTCCTGCTGCCCAGGCGCTTGTCAGCCAGCTTGACCGGGCCCGTTTCACCGGCACCATCACCGTGCTGAGCAACCGGGACGACGCCCCGGAGGAACTGCTGGAGCTGGCGCTGCTGCCGCAGGTCTCGGTCCGGTTCGGCCAGCCCGCCAGCCACATCGACGCCGTCAACCGCACCGTTGCCACTGCGGACGGCATGGAATTCGCCTACGACCAGCTGGTTATCGCCACCGGATCGGCACCCGTGGCCAGTCCGGTGGAGGGGGCGGGCGCGTGCCTGAGCTACTCCACCATCGATGACGCCGCCCGCATCGGGGAGGCCGTCAGCGAGGTAGCCAGGGAGCTGGGCCGCCGCCCCCTGGGAATCCTGGTGGGCAACGGCACGGCGGCAGGCCAGGCCGAGGCCGTGCTCCGCGCCCAGGGTGTCCGCCCGGTCCGCACCACGGCCCGCCCCGCGGCGGTCGTTCCCGGCACGTCCGGGTCCGGCTTTGCTGCGTCCGCTGTGATCTTCGAGGACGGCAGCAGCATGAACGGTGACCTGGTGGTCCTGGCCGAGGAGCGGATCTCGCGGGACGGTTTGGCTGCCAGCGCCGGCCTGCGGACGGCACCCAGCGGTGGGATCGTTATCAGCCAGGACTTCCGCACGTCAGTCCCCGGCATCTGGGCCCTCGGTGACGCCGCAGCGTTCGACGGCGTGCGGCTGGGCCTGCTGGTTGCCGCGGCTTCCGCTGCGGGTGCCTGCGCCACGCAGCTGCTGACCGCTGCCTCTGCTGCCGTCCCCCTGCAGGCTGCCGCCTGAGCCCGCCACAACGCGGCGGTCATTTACCGCCCGCGGCGGGTCCCGTCGCGGGCCGGGGCCCAAGGCCTTGCTGTGGCAAGATGGTTCCGAAACGAGTCATGGGCGTTACAACGCCCGGCCCACAGGCCCCTTGGAGAGGACCACCATGAGCAACGAAGCCACCCCTTCCGTTCAGACTGCAGCCACCGGCGCCGCAGGTTCCAGCGCCATAGCGTCCTACATCGACCACACGCTGCTGAAGCCTGAGGCAGGGGAAGCGGACGTCCTCAAGGTCTGCGCCGAAGCGGCGGAGTACAGTTTCAAATCCGTATGCGTCAACCCCATCTGGGTCAAAACCGTCAAGACCGCGCTGAGGGGCACCGGCGTCCTCACCTGTTCGGTGGTGGGGTTCCCCCTGGGGGCCACCCCCACGGACGTCAAGACTTTCGAAGCCCGCGGCGCGGTCCTGGACGGGGCCGATGAAGTGGACATGGTCATCAACATCGCCGCTGCCAGGGCCGGGGACAAAGGCGCGCTTGTCGAGGACATCTCCGCCGTGGCCGAGGCAGTGCACGCCAGCGGCGCGATCCTGAAGGTCATCATTGAAACCGCGCTGCTCACCGACAGCCAGAAGGTCACGGCCTGCGAGGCAGCCGTAGAAGCCGGAGCGGACTTCGTGAAGACCTCCACCGGGTTCAACGGCGGAGGTGCAACAGCGGAGGATATCGCCCTGATGCGCGCCACGGTGGGGCCGGGCCTGGGCGTCAAGGCCTCCGGCGGAGTACGGTCCCTGGCTGACGCGCAGGCTATGATTGCAGCAGGTGCAACACGTATTGGTGCCAGCTCCGGAATTGCCATTGTCAAGGGTGAACAGGGTTCATCGTCGTACTGACGGCACCGGAAGCCGCCACAGATTGAGCCCCGCGGGGCCGAGGAGGAACTATGTCCAGCAAGATCACGGCGTCCAGCCAGGGCTCATCTGCCCAGGAAGGGATCATGCAGACCCCGCAGAACGAGAACAAGCTCGGCACGAGCATCCTCCTCTTTGTGGTCATGATCGCGCTGTTCCTGGGAGCCGTGTACTCCCTCTCCTTCCTGACGCTGGATAACCCCTGGCCCATGGCAGTCTGCATTGGCCTGTTCGCTCTGGCCTTCTGGATTCCGCAGAGCATCCTGGGACGCTCGGACTCCGCCGGCGAACACTAGGCCCAACTAAGTAGCGCTAAGTGCCGTTATGAAGCGCCAGAACGGCCCTTAGTGCTACCCAGTCGGGATAATGAACCACAAAGAACCCTTGGACTGTTCAGCCCAAGGGTTCTTTTCTGCTTTCAGAACCAGACGCGAGCCCACGCCACTGCGGCCTCGGCGGCGCGGCCCCAGTGCGCATGCGCTACGGTCCAGGCGGCCATGCTCAGGCCCACCATGGCGTAGGCGCTCACCGGAATCAGGACAAGCCACTCGCGCTTGGACCCCGCCCGTCCCAGCAGCGGAAGGGACAGTGCCCCATTGGGCCGCCACACCTGGCGCAGCAGTGGCACCCGCCGCAGGGGCTTAGGTGGCCTGATCACCAGCGGCCACAGCAGGGGAACACCGCCGGTGGTTACCAGGTCCCCCACGATATGGACCACAACGCCGGTCAGCATGGACACCGGAAGCCAGGTCCACTGGTCCGGCGCGAACCAGGTGACCAGGCCCGCCATGGTCAACGCGAAGATCCAGTTGCTGATGAACCCCGCCTTCGGAAACAGCTTCAAGGCCTTCGCCGCAATGTTGATCATGAACATGCACAGCAGCCCCGCACCCACGGACAGCAGCCCCCACTCAGTCTGCAGCTGGACCTGCCCCGCCAGCGTAGCCAGCAGGACAAAGAAGGCCGCCCCGAGGACGGAGTGCGTCCCCTGGCGGTGCCCGCCGCTGGCATTCTCGATGCCGACGGCGATCACGTTGGACAGCGGCGGCAACGAATTGGCCACCGTACTGTGCCGGTGGTCCCAGTCGCACACCAGGGCTGTTCCCGCCGTCGCCATCCCACCAATCAGGATCCCGGTGGCGTCCAGCGGGTACCAGCCCAGCGTGTACGGGCCCGTCGAGGCAATAGCTACCCACGCCGCGGCTCCCGACGCGGCGTGATGACCTCCCATCACCTCTTATCCGCTGACTGCCGGAGCGGTGAGCGGCGCGTCGGAGAAGATATTCCGGATCACGCCGTTGGCCCATTCCAGGATTTCCGCGTCCTGCAGGTCCCGCCCGCCGATCCTTGCCGTCTTGGGCTTGGGGATCAGCACGGCATCGAGCGCCGGCTTGGACTGGGACCCCGGGTACATCCGGTTCAGCCGCATGACCTTGGATTCGGGCAGGGTGGCCGGCGAGAACTTGATGAAGTTGCCCTGCAGGGCCACATCGGACAGGCCGGCTTCACGGGCGCCCACGCGGAAGCGGGCCACGGACACCAGGTTCTGGGCCGGCAGCGGCGGCTCCCCGTACCGGTCCACGAGTTCGGCCAGGACTTCGTCGATGGCCTCGTTGGTGAGCGCAGCCGCGAGCTTGCGGTAGGCTTCCAGGCGCAGCCGCTCCCCCGGTACGTAGTCGTGCGGAAGGTGGGCGTTCACCGGCAGTTCGATCTTCATCTCTGCTGCCTTTTCCTCGGCCTCGCCGCGGAAGTCCGCCACGGCCTCGCCCACCAGGCGGATGTACAGATCGAATCCGACGCCCTGGATGTGGCCGGACTGCTCACCGCCCAGCAGGTTGCCGGCGCCACGGATCTCCAGGTCCTTCATGGCCAGCTGCATGCCCGCGCCGAGCTCGTTGTGCGTGGCCACGGCCTTGAGCCGCTCCAGGGCCACCTCGCCCAACGGCTTCTCCGACGGGTAGAGGAAGTAGGCGTAGGCGCGTTCACGGCCACGGCCCACGCGTCCGCGGAGCTGGTGCAGCTGGGACAGGCCGTACTTGTCCGCGCCGTCCACGATCAGGGTGTTGGCGTTGGAAATATCCAACCCGGTTTCGATGATGGTGGTGCACACCAGGACGTCAAAGCGCTTCTCCCAGAAGTCCACGATGATCTGTTCCAGGCGGCTCTCGGACATCTTGCCGTGCGCCACCTCAACGCGAGCTTCGGGCACCAGTTCGCGGATCTTGGCCGCCGTCCGTTCGATGGTGGACACCCGGTTGTGGACGAAGAAGACCTGGCCTTCGCGCATCAGCTCGCGCCGGATGGCGGCGGAGGTCTGCTTGTCCGTGTAGGGGCCCACGTACGTCAGGACCGGGTGCCGTTCCTCCGGCGGCGTGGCCAGGGTGGAGGTTTCCCGGATGCCGGTGAGGGACATCTCAAGCGTGCGCGGGATGGGGGTTGCACTCATGGCGAGCACGTCCACGTTGGTGCGCATCTTCTTCAGCGCTTCCTTGTGCTCCACCCCGAAGCGCTGTTCCTCGTCCACAATCACCAGGCCCAGGTCCTTGAACTCGAAGTCCTTGGACAGCAGCCGGTGCGTACCAATCACCACGTCCACGGTGCCGTTCTTGACGCCCTCCGCCGTCTCCTTGGCCTCCTTGGACGCCTGGAAACGGGACAGTGGCTTTACGCGAAGGGGGAAGCCGGAGAACCGTTCGGTGAACGTTTCGTAGTGCTGCTGCGCCAGCAGCGTGGTGGGCACCAGCACGGCGACCTGCTTGCCGTCCTGGACTGCCTTGAACGCGGCCCGCACGGCGATCTCCGTCTTGCCGTAGCCCACGTCACCCGAGACCAGCCGGTCCATGGGGATCTCGCGCTCCATGTCCGCCTTGACCTCGTTGATGGTGGTCAGCTGGTCCGGCGTCTCCACGTACGGGAAGGCTTCCTCCAGTTCCCGCTGCCAGGGGGTGTCCGGGCCGAAGGCGTGCCCGCGGGACGCCATCCGGGCAGAGTACAGCCGAATGAGCTCCCCGGCGATTTCCTTGACGGCTTTGCGTGCCTTGGACTTGGTGCTGGCCCAGTCCGCGCCGCCCATCTTGCTCAGGACGGGGGTGTCACCGCCCACGTAGCGGGTCACCTGGTCCAGCTGGTCTGTGGGAACGAAGAGCCGGTCCCCCGGCGCGCCGCGCTTGGACGGCGCGTACTCGAGGACCAGGTACTCCCGTACCCCGTCGCCGCCGCCGGCGACCTTTCTTTGAATCAGTTCCACGAACTTGCCGATGCCGTGCTGTTCGTGGACCACGTGGTCTCCCGCGACGAGCTGCAGCGGATCAACGGCGTTGCGCCGTTTGGAGGGCATCCGGCGCATGTCCTTGGTGGACCCTGCGGAGGTCCGGCCCAGCAGGTCGGCTTCCGTGAGCAGGCCCAGTTTGAGCCCGTCCAGGACAAAACCGCGTCCGACGGCGGCAGTGGTCACCTCGATGATGCCTGCCTGGGGCTCGTGGTCCAGGCTGTCCACCCTGGCGCAGGGGATGTCGTTCTCATGGAACAGCTCTGCCAGGCGCTGGGCAGGACCGGGACCTTCGGTGGCGACGACGATCCGCCACTGGTCCCGGACGTGGGAGCCGATGAAGTCCATCATCTCCGCCACATCGCCCTGGTAGCCGCGGGGCTCCCGGGCGTGCAGGTTCAGGACGTCGATCTCCGGCAGCAGTTCCTCGTCCTGGGCCAGCGAGGTGATGGACCACCAGGACACCCCGTGCTCCAGGGAGGAGCCGCGCGTTTCTGCCAGGGACCGGAAGCTCGCGGAGTGCAGTGCGGCACTGGCCTGGGAGCTCAGGTCCAAAGGTGCCGTCCCGCCGTCGGACGCCGTGGACCATGCCGCCTCAAGGAACTCCTCGTTAGTGGCCGCGAGGTCATGGGCACGGGTGCGGACCTTTTCCGGTTCGATGACCACCGAGATGGAGCCTGCCGGCAGCTGCTCCACGAACGGGACCATGGAGTCCACCAGCACCGGCGCCAGGGATTCCATGCCCTCCACGGCAATCCCGCCGGCGATCTTTTCAAGCATGTCGGCCGCGGCCGGGAGCTGTGCTTTGAGGGTCGCTGCCCGGGACATCACGGACGGGGTGATGAGGATTTCCCGGCAAGGCGGCGCGTGCAGCTCGGTGGGGTGGTGCAGCCCGGGCGAGGACAGCGAGCGCTGGTCTGCCACGGCGAACCAGCGCATCTGGTCCACTTCGTCACCAAAGAACTCCACCCTGATGGGGTGGTCCTCGGTGGGCGGAAAAACGTCGATGATCCCGCCGCGGACGGCAAATTCACCGCGGTGCGTCACCATGTCCACCCGGGCGTAGGCTGCGTCGGAGAGGCTCCGGACAACCTCGGTGAAGGGCCGTTCCTGGCCCACCTTCAAGGTGACCGGGACGAGCTCACCCAGGCCTGCAACCACCGGCTGGACCACGGCGCGTACGGGAGCTACCACAATCCGGAGCGGGCCCGCCGTCGACGTTTCCGGATGCGCCAGGCGGCGCAGCACCGAGAGGCGCCGGCCTACGGTGTCCGACCGGGGCGAGAGTCGCTCGTGGGGCAGGGTCTCCCAGCTGGGAAACTCAGCCACGCAGTCGGCAGGCAGATATGCCCGCAGCGCGGCCGTCAGGTCCTCAGCCTCCCGGCCCGTCGCGGTGACGGCAAGAACCACACCCGACCCGCCGGCGTCGTCCCCTGCGCCGGCGGCGGCAATGCCGTCCGCCATCTCAGCAAGAAGCACCGCCCGCAGCCCGGCGGGCGCACTGATCTGGTAATCCTGGCCGCGGACCGCGAACCCGCGGGCAGCCTCGGCGCGGACGCGCGCGAAGGTCTGGTCCGCGGCAAGTGCGCGGCGCAGACCGTCCAGCGACGGGCCGTGATTGGACGGGCCGGGAAGGCTCATGGCAGAAGCTCCTGTGGTGTTACGGAAAAGCAGGCAACGCGAAAACCCGAAATTCGCTGCGAATCCCGGGTAAACCCAGCCTACCGCGCAGCTCCGACAATGCGTGCTGGCGCAGGACTGGCTCACTGGCACAGGGCTAGGCTGGCAGTTACGGACAAGACAGGCAGCTGAAGCTGGCGGCAGTCTACGCAAGCAGCAGCCGTCCAGACCGCTGGCCGCTCCGAATGGCCTGTGGACGATAAGGAGCCACCATGACTGAAACCAGCAGCACCCCGCGGACACCCAGGACTGTCCTGGTCACCGGAGCCACCGGCTACATTGGGGGCCGGCTTGTGCCCAAGCTCCTGGAGGCCGGCCATACGGTCAAAGTCCTGGTGCGCTCCCCGGACAAGATCGCCGGGGTGCCGTGGCGGGACGATGTGGAGGTTGTGGAAAGCAGCCTTGACGACGGCGGTGCGCTGCGGAAGGCGCTAGAGGGCGTTGACGTCTTCTACTACCTGGTGCATTCCATGGCGGCCGGGTCCGGATTTGAAGCCAAAGAGCAGGCCATGGCCCGGACGGCGGCGGAAGCCGCTGCGGCGGCGGGGGTCGGCAGGATCGTCTACCTAGGGGGCCTGCACCCCACGGGCGTCGAGCTGTCCACCCACATGCGTTCCCGGGAAGCGGTGGGGAAAGTCTTCCTGGACAGCCCGGTGGATGCCATCGTGTTCCAGGCCGGCGTGGTCATCGGCTCAGGCTCGGCATCGTTCGAGATGATCCGCCACCTTTCCGAGACGCTGCCGCTCATGCCGGCACCCAGCTGGGTCCGCAACCGGATCGAAGCCATCGCAGTGCGGGACGTCCTCTACTACCTTGTCTCGGCGGCGTCCCTTGAAGGGCCGATCAACCGCACGTTCGATATCGGCTGCCGGCAGGTGCTCACCTATGCCGGGATGATGAAGGAGTACGCCGCCGAAGCCGGGCTCCCCTACCGTGTGGTGCTGGCACTTCCCGTCCCGGCGCCCAAGCTCGCCGGCATGTGGGTGGCCCTCACCACCCCCATCCCCTTATCCATGGCCGTACCGCTGGTCCAGTCCCTCCAGCACGATGCCGTGTCCGACGAGCACGACATCGACCAGTACATCCCGCAGCCCGAGGGCGGACTGACCACCTACCGCACGGCGGTGGCCCTGGCCCTCGGCAAGGAACGCGACGGCCAGGTGCAAACGACGTGGGCCAATGCCGGGGCCGCTTCCGATCCGCTGCCCAGCGACCCCGAGTGGGCCGGGCACAAGGTCTACATCGACGAACGGACCTTCCACGGAGATGTGGACCCGGCCCATGTGTGGACAGTGATCGAGGGCATCGGCGGGCGGAACGGGTGGTACTCCCTTCCCCTGGCATGGCAGGTCCGCGGGTGGCTGGACAAGCTGACCGGCGGCGCCGGGCTGCTCCGCGGACGGCGGCATCCCCACACCCTGGCCACCGGGGAGGTTGTTGACTGGTGGCGTGTGGAACGGATAGACCGCGGGAAGCTGCTGCGGCTGCGGGCAGAAATGCGCGCTCCGGGGCGTGCCTGGCTGGAGCTCTCCGTGGAGCCCGACGGGACCGGGAGCCGCTACCGCCAGCGGGCCATCTTCTTCCCCAAGGGGCTCAGCGGAAGGCTGTACTGGCTGGCGGTGCTTCCCTTCCACAGCCTGATCTTCCCGGCCATGGCACGGAACATCACCACCGCTGCCCAAAAGATCGTGGATGCGGAGCACGCAGAACAAAGCCCGTAGGATGTGTGGAGTTAAAACCGTTCCGCACGTCCCAGGAGGACACATGGCCCTGAGCGCAACCACCACCCTTCCGCACTCCGTCGACAACGTCGCAGCTGTCCTGGTGAACGAGGATTTCCAGCGCCACGTCAGCCAGCTCGTGGGCGGCTCGCTGGAATCGTTCACCGTGGACGGAGACGTTGCCGGAGCTTTCAGTGCCACTTCGGTGCGGACCCTGCCCACCACCCGCCTTCCCGAAATTGCCCGGAAGTTCGTGGGTGAGCAGCTCAAGGTGACCCAGGTGGAAAACTGGGAGGCTCCGGCTGCGGACGGCTCCCGCCAGAGCAGCATCTCGCTGAAGATTGCCGGCGCTCCCGTTGATGTCACCGCCGTGCAGCGGCTCGTGGCTGCCGACGGCGGCACCCGCGTTGAGCTTGAGGGCGCCGTAAAGTCCTCGGTGCCGTTCCTTGGCGGGAAGATCGCCGATGCCGCGGAGCCCATGGTGGCCAAGGCCCTGAACCTCCAGGCGAAGCAGGCACAGGCCTGGCTGGAAAGCCACTAACCCGTGGAACTGCCCGTCTTCGCTTCACTGGTCCTGATCATCGCGGGAATCTGGTCCCTGGTGGTCTGGCCGCAGTTCCTGCGCCGGGTCATGAAGGATCCCCGTGCCCGCGACTCCGCCGGCAAAGCCACCAAATTCCTGACCGTCCATGTGGTGCTGGTCAGCATGTCGATGGTTTTGGGCGCCGCCACGGCCGTCATCGGCGTGATGGCGCTGGTCCAGGCATAGAGAAAGCGAGGCGTACCACTAGGGCACTGCAAGCAGTTGGTCCTGCTGGCTGCTGAATCCGTGTGGCCAGTTGAAGCCCTAGGCCCTTCAGGCCCATCCGGTTACTATAAAGCCATGCTTTTGACAAATAGCGAAATTGCCCTGAATACCGCCCGGAAATCACTGCGATGGGTGTAGAGCAAAGCCATTCGGCAATGGCATCCGCTGCATCGCACCGGGAGATCGTCGATCTTCTGCGATCCAAACAGAAGACATCCAAGGGTGCGTCGGCCTACGCGCGCTATCTAAATCGACCTGCCGGACGCCACCTGGCCGCATTGGCATACAAATTTAAGATGACACCCAATGGCGTGACCGCATTAAGCGCCCTTTCCAGCTTTTCCGGAATCGCGCTCATCGCGCTGGCTCCCGCCACGTGGACCGTCAGCATGATTGTTGTCGTGTTGCTCGTTCTTGGCTATGCCCTCGACTCGGCTGATGGGCAGCTGGCACGGCTTCGCGGTGGCGGCAGTTTCGCCGGCGAATGGCTGGACCATGTGGTGGACGCCTTCAAAATGGCCTCAATACACCTAGCCGTTTTGGTTGCCTGGTACCGGGGGTACGCACAGCATGAGGTATGGCTGTTAGTTCCTTTGTTCTATCAGCTGCTGGCTGTTGTGCTTTTCTTCGCGATCATCTTGACGGACCAGATGAGGAGGGCTCATCGCGGATCTACTTCCATGCGCTTGGCGGGTGAAGGAAGCTCGTCATTCATCTATTCACTAGCCGTCATGCCGACGGAATACGGCGTACTGGCCGTGGCATTCCTGCTGTGGGCAGTACCTCCTGCTTTCACCGCCGTCTACGCTTCATTGTTTGTCGTCAATGTTTGCTTTGTCGTACTGGCGTTGCCTCGCTGGTACCGGGAGGTGCGCAGTTACGGAGCGACGGGCAAGGCCTAATCGGAACTCAAGGTTTGTCCCTAACAGGGACGCTGGATATGTCACCTGCCGGCCACGGTTCCGTCTTTATCTTTTTCCGCCGCTTGCCAGGCCCGGAAGTCGACGAGGCGGTCCTTTAGGTTAAACCTTGCGGATGCTGGATCCGTGAAGACGTAGCGGTTGCCGTGGAAGATCACAGCGCTAGCGGGAGGCGTTGTGACCAAGGAATCCGCCTCAACGTAGCCGGTTGTTGCAGTAGCCGGGGCTCTCAGGTCGATGTGATTGCCCTTGACTGTAATTTTCTCTAGGACATACTCACCCCATGGCCCTTCTCCCCTTGGCCGCGCCTGCACCCCGATGCCGTTCAAGTTTCCCAACAGCTTGTTATTCTCAATAGTCACGTCGCTGCTGGTGTTGACGGTTATGCCGGCGCCAGTAAAAATATTTGTGCCAGCACCGCGTTTGAGCGCCAGCGCATTTTCCCTGATCGTATTTCCTATGATTCTGCCGTTGCGACTAATTTCGTAACGAACACCGCAGGCAGCATTGCCCTGGATGTCGTTAGACAGGATTGACACATCATCTCCGGCTTCATCTATCCAAACGCCTACACCGAGATTGTCGAAAATTTGGTTGTTGGCGATGGTGCTGGAGGACTTGGTGACCTTTATCCCGCCGGATTCCCAATCTGCCCGCCAAAACTCAGCCGTATTGTTTGCAGTGATACGGTTGTTCTCTATGCGGCCCGCTGGAGAACGATACTGGCCGATACCCATCTGACCGTTCGCCGTAATGGTATTACCCAGAATTCGCGCATTTTCCGCTCGCACTATCATGATTCCCACTCCATGATTTGCGGTAATAACTGAGTTGCGAACGGTCCAGTCTTTGCCTCCGACCAGCACCGCACCCTTTTGGGCTAGGTTGGCAAAGCCTCGGACGGTCAATTTTTCGATGACAACGCTCGGCTCGGTGGAACCGATAGCTGTGCGCGTTCTTGCCAGTGTTGCGACCTGCCCTTGCGGATTCTGCCCAACATAAAGAACATTTTCAGAATAGTCGGCAAAAAATGTTGCCTCATCGACGGCGCCCCTTGACATCACCCTGCGCACAGGACTGCCGTTCAGGAAAAAGCTTTCGGCCACCTGGCACGGGTTTGCAGTAGTGTCTTCACATTGGCCGACCTTTTCGTAGTCCGGAGGGAGATATCCTGAGACCGCCCAATGTTCGCCATCCTTCCTCCACCCCTCCACTGGTATTTCACCCGTAAGAACTGTGCCTTCACTTCCGCGGAGAGTTTGCAGGGCCTTCGGTTCAATCGTGTGGGGCACTCGGTACAACCCGGGACCAAGGCAAATAACCGCACCCTCAGGCTCCTTACTCGTGACGACTGATATATCAACGCCGGGTTCAACTGAAACTGTGCACGGAGGGGCATTGCTACCGGAAGATACTTCGGGCCGTGGCCCTGACACCGGAGTAGCAGTCGGAAGAATCGGCGAGGATGGCGCCGGAGCTCCTGGACCCGGCGCGCTACAGCCGCTGATAATCAGGGCAATGGCCAACAGCAATAAGATTTCGTAGCCAACTCGGAAATGGATCACGTCGTCATCCTTCTCTGGCAAAAATCCCCACCGTTGGGTAGCATGCGATGAAATTGAAAAACTAGCGGATGGATTCTCTTGCGCATTTTATTGGTCCACAACCGTTACCGATCGGATCATCCTAGCGGAGAAGATACGGTGGTGCAGCAGGAGCGCAAATTGCTGGAGGACGCCGGGCATAACGTAGTGGAGTACATCCGCAAGAGCGATGACATCGAGGCCATGTCGGTGATGCGTAAGGCGGAGCTGCCACTGCGGGTCATCTGGTCGTTCGAGGATCAGGCAGCCATGACGCGAGAGCTTAAGCGGGAGCGCTTTGATGTCATTCACGTACATAATTCCTTCCCGTTGATCAGCCCCTCGATCCTGGCGGCAGCGCGGCATATGTCGGTGCCTGTCGTGGCAACCCTTCATAACTACCGGTTCGTTTGTGCGGCAGGTACCCTCCTTAGGAACGGGCTGCCCTGCCTTAAATGCCTGGAAGGTACACCACTGCCCTCCTTGGTCCATGCCTGCTATCGTGGCAGCCGCTTGGCCACGGCTCCCCTGACTTTCTCGATAGCAACCCATGGCGCCCTTAAGACTTGGCAGCGCGGTGTGGACCGGTTCGTGGTGATGAGCGAGTTCGCGCGGGACATAATGACCCGAGCGGGCATCCCAGCAGAGCGCATTACTCGCAAACCCCATTTCATTCCTTTTCCGGACCGCGTGCGGGAAACCGCCGGGTCCTATGGGCTCTACTTGGGGCGGCTTTCTGAGGAAAAGGGGGTGTCCACTCTCATCCAAGCCTGGGATCCTACCCTCGGGACCCTCATGATTGCCGGTGACGGCCCACTCCGCCAAGAGCTGGAAGCTCAGGCAGCTGTGCACGGGGACTCCGTACGCTTCCTGGGTTCACTTTCCCGCCCAGAGGCACTGAAACTTTTAGTGGACGCCCGCTATCTTGTAACCCCGTCCAGAGCTTTCGAGACGTTCGGCCTTAGTGTTGTCGAAGCCTTTGCCCACGGTGTACCGGCCGTGGTCCCCGATCAGGGCGTCTTCCCGGAGTTGGTCCGCCAGGATTACAACGGGTTTACGTTCCGTCCCGGAGATCCTAACTCCCTTCGCAGCGCCCTCAAAAAGGCGGAGGTCGAGGTGGTATCACTTCGCACGGGCGCGGCTGCACGGCAGGATTACCTCGCCCATTTCACCCCTTCCAGTAACATTCTGGCCTTGGTTGGCATTTATGAGGACGTCATCCGGAACTACGATGCGTCCCGTTCCTAGCTCTCCCGTTGGGGGCGAAGCAATAATTCCTCGGCAAAATTTCATGTCACTCCAACCTGCCGGAATTCGACGGGCTGCCGGCCCTTGTAGTTTTTTGTAAGACCAAAATAACCTCCGCGGTAGGCGGAATTCGCCACTACACCCGATACCACTTCCCCATCCGTACGCCTGACAGTAATGTCCGCAGGTCCCACGTCGATGTTAAAGCGCATCCAGGCGCCCGATTTGGGCGCTTCTGTGCGGAGTTCTTGAAGCAGCTCGCCGTCCAGTGCCCCTGCTGCCCGCCCAAAGAGACGCATGGTGCCCAGTCGATCGATGGTTAAGTGGTACCCGCCGACAGTGGCCGGGACGGTAGGGCGATAAGGCTGGTCGTCGTTCTGGCCGAAGGCCATTCCGGCGCTGCCGCTCCCTGGGATATCCAGCGGCCATCTCATGTCGAAGGATAGAGAATACGAGTCTTTCCCTATAGGGCACATCGAACCCAAGGTATAACTGGAACTTGATTCATGGTTGAGGCTTAGGGAAGCAAATTCCGGCTGCAAGGTGGGCTGATATTCAGGTGCCAGAATATACGGCAGATCTCCAGCAGCCCGCACGCCTGACGCAAAAGCGTCCTGTCCGCTGATTGCTTTGTTGCTTGATACGTAGGGGAAGTTTGAGCACATGAGCCCCTGGACGCCGAGTGCGAGGACGCGTTCCCGCATCCATCGGGTGTGAATTTCCCAGCAAATGACAGGTTTGCCGATGGCCACCAGAGCCTTGATCTCATCATCGGTGGCACCGTGGTAGATGCCCAGGTAGTCAAAGCGGTCAGCATATTCGGAAAAAGGAACCTGAACATTGTCAATAAAGTATCCCCACGTTTTGTACCCGCGTTCCTTGGCCTCCGCGTGGTGCTTACCGGCAGCTGTCTGTTTCCACACAAAGTGATCCTTTGAGTCGGGATAGCTGTCCATAAGATCCAGTAACTGAACCGTGTTCACGCCCTGCTTGTCTTCGATGAATATGACATTGTTAGGCGCATGGGCATCCAATACGTCCTTTAGTCGCGGGATGGGCTCAAAGGGCACCCGCGGTCCTATCCAGGACCTAGCGTCATTTTTACAGGCTTCAAGTTCCGCATAAGTGACCTCGCTTATTGGCAGGTTTCGGCCCGTCATGCGTCCTGTACTGAGGTCATGGTGACACACCAACACACCGTCGCTCGTTGAGCTTACCGAGACCTCAATGGCTTTGGCACCACTTTGCACCGCCCCGAGATAGGAGGCAGCCGTGTGTTCGGTCCAGTTGTCTCCTGATCCTCTATGCGCGATGTGAAATGGAGTGGTACTTAGTAAACCCGAGACAGTGAATACCTCCGCCGCTCGGTTCCGCGGAGTCGGCGTAACCACATTCACGGCTCCGTTAGTGCTACACCCGGATAGCAGGAATCCTGCTCCAGCCGCCACAAAGAGCTGTCTGCGTGACAGCCACTCCCTCCCGGAAGTCCGCCGAAATTCAGCTCCTGCCATGCCTCTTCACCTCCCACGCGCGCCTAATCGGAGTTACTGCAAGTTCAGGTGCAACCCCGATCCGGGCCGTCAAACGGCTGTCCCGGCGCCGAGGAGCCCGTTTGTCGCCGGCGCCTTCAATCTTGCGTGGGCATTGCACAGTGGGTGCCTTTCTCATCGAGGACTTGTAAGCAGGTAATCCGAAATACGCGCAGTTACAGGGGCATTCGTTGCCGAACCCGAAAGTGCCGACAGGACGCCTGTGTAGCCAGGGGCCTGAAGACCGGCAGTGGAATCTGATACCTCAAGTTGCCAGGGTGCCGGTTCTGCTTCACCCGCGAGCCACACCTTTGCTCTGATGGCAGCAGTTCCCTGCCCAGTGACTTGCACGCGAACGGCAATCTGCTCGCCGTTGGTTCCAGTCAGCCCTGGGATTAGCGTTTCGCTTGTCAGATTAGTTTCGGCTCCTGTGGCTGTTGTCCTCACAATGCGCAGGTAGATCCTTTCGGTCGAGGTAAACCGAACCTTGGCCCTGTACTCTCCCTGGTTTGTGACCGAGCGAGCCACAGCGCTCAGGTAGACTCCGCCACCGGTTGCGTTCTTATCCAGGCTTACGTTAAAGGAGAGGTCTGCGTCAGCGGTAACCACGTTTTTCAGGTGGGCAGCCGGTGCGTTTCCAGGAGCCCGCATAATCCAGTTCCCTGTACCTCCAGTAACTGAGTATCTGCTAGCTGAAGCGGTGGTGGTCCAGGATCCGCCTAGGTCCGCTGAGCCCAGCCCTTGTGTAAGAGTCCGTGCGAAGCTGTCCTTTGCCAGGACTGTACCCGCAGCCGGCAGCGTCACTGGAAGGTTTACGGCGGTTTCCGAGGAAGTACCTTTGTCGTCCGTGACGGTCAGTTTTACAGCGTAATTGCCCGCCTCAGAGTAGGTGTGCGAGGCGGTCTCGCCGGTACCTGTTGTTCCGTCACCGAAGTCCCATGCCCAAGCACTCACATTTCCGTCTGGATCCGAGGAAGCGGACCCGTCGAAGGAACACGTCAGCCCGGTGCATGACGTGGCAATCTCGGCAGCAGGCGCCTGGTTGGGAGCAGCCACTGTCACGGCATTTGTTGTGGTGCCCGCAGCCCCCAAGTTATCCGTCACCGTGAGCCGGACCTGGTATGTTCCTGACTCGCTGTACACGTGCGAGGGCGTTGCACCGGCGCCAGTCTGTCCGTCGCCGAAGTCCCATGCATATTCGGCGATGGTCCCGTCAAGGTCCCCGGAAGCGGATGCATCGAAACCACAATCAAGCCCGCTGCAGTCCGAACTAAAGGATGCCACCGGCGCTTGGTTGGCTTTACCCAAGCTGTAGTGCCATTGAACATCAGATGACGAAAGAGAAATGGGATAGATGGCTACTTCGTCAATGTTGCCGACCATCGCCGCCGATGCCGGTTGGTTGGGCCAACCGTTCAGGTTGTCGGCACCAATCCTCCAGTAGCCGTTATAGGCTTGGGCGGCGGCCGGAGTGTTGGTTCCCTGGCTGACTCCGTCAACAAACAGCTCGGTCTTTCCCGGACTCATGGTTGCAACAACGTGGTGCCATTGCCCATCGTTGATGGCAGCCGCACTGGTCACAGTGCTTGCGGACCCTGTCCACACACCGAAAACAACTTTGCCGTCGTTCCGCATATAGACGTGGCGGTCGTAGTTACCGCTGGTCGTGTTCCGGTTGTTTCCGAAGCCCACTATTCGCCCACCCGAAGTTGTGGACGACTTGACCCATGCCTCCAAAGAGAAAGTCTGGGGGTTGGACTGCAGCACGCTACTTGTGAGATTGCTGTTGCTTGCGGCCAAAGCGGCCGAAGTGGATCCGGGCAGGATTCCCGCCATCCCCAAATTCATCGACCCATAAGTACCCGTATTGCTTCCGGCAGAGTCGGCCGCCGTCGTGCCGCCTGTCTCTTCCATCCGCCAAAAACTTCCCGCCCCGTCAGCCTCTACCGTGTCCTGATAGCTTGCAGGCTGGGATGCGACAGTAATGTAAAGCGTCCAGTAGGACTGAACTACGGCCACGCCATCTGAGGCTTCAACCCTGTATGCCGCCTGTGTCCCCGGAGTGAGGTTTTTGTCGGTGAAAGTCACCGAGGGAATATCCCAGAACCTGGAGCGCAACACCTGAGTGAGGATCGGCTCTGCCGTCCCGGACCGGTACAAGTTGTACGTGAGGTTCTCGTCGTCATTGTCGAGCGTGGCCTTGAACGTAACCTTTACTTCCCCCGGCTTGGTGCTCGAGCCTGAGGGTGTCAAAGGACGGACCGGTGGTGTTTCCGGATCTGCCTGGAACCGCGTCATGCCCTGCTGGCCCGTCCTGTTCACCGTGGTGAAGTCCCCCCCGACCCACAACTGTTTCCCATCCGTCGCCATGGCGAAAGGGCCAACCCGCGTCACTCCGCCAGCGTTGGTCTGAGGGTACCAACCAGCCAGTTGCCCGTTATCGGGTCGTTGCACGAGAAGGTATCGGTTCGGCCCTTCCGGGAATCCTCCATCGTTGCTGCAATTGTGTGCATGTGATCCCTTGTACAGCCAACCTCCAACAAGAGCGAGAGCCTCAGTGGCACCAAGACAGTTGTTCCGCCATTTAAGGGCACCGGTGTCAAGGTCGGCAGCGAAAGTGCCATCAAAGCATCCCCCTCCCTTGCCAGCGTTGGCGAAATAGGCAGTAGTTTGATCGACCACGATGTCCCTTACTGTTGACACGCAAGCGCTGGACTTCGCCGGGATCGCCGATGCAGCCGGAAATGGAAGCAACGCGCCTTGAGTGCTGTCTACTAAGCCAACTGCCCAGGAAGGCGAACCGCCGAGGGTGTCGAACATGCCTCCCACGTAGACTTTGCTGCCGTCCGGGGCTGGCCGAACCACCTTGACATCGGCATTGGCGTTCGGGTTCCAAGGCAGAAGGGCCCCGTTGCTCGCCTCCACAGCTGCCAATCGATTACGAACAGCACCTGTCACAGCGCCGAAAGAGCCCCCGAAGTACACGTTGGCACCCTGGGCGGCGATAGTTGCCACTCGATAACTCACATTCGGCCTGAAGGTGGAAATCAGGGACAGAGTATTTGTATCAAAAGCTGCTATACGCTGCCGCGACTGCCCGGCGACCTGGGTGAAATCACCGCCAACATACACTCGGCTTTGGTCCTCGGACGCTGCCAGGGCCCAGACAATTCCGTTAGGTTGCGGGGCGAAAGACAATAGCTCACCCGTTGCCGCGTCCATAGCCGCCAGGTATGTCCGTGAAGTCTCCTGGGTTCCGGCGGCGGCACCGGGTGGACGCACGGTGGTAAACTCCCCGCCGACAAACACCTTCCCATTAGCGTAGGCAACGGCCCTGACTGTGTTATTAGTCTGCCAAATAGGGGAACTTGTTGCAGAAAGTGCTGTCTCACGGGCAAAGGCCGGAGACACTATACCTGCCACGAGCAGCAGCATCGCCGCCAGTACACTGGCCGGGCGCCAAACATATTCTTTGTGCATTTAGCACCTCTCCTAAATTGTTCCTGGATGCGATGAAGCCTGGCCCGAAGACATTAGGCGAGCTGGACCGAAGGGGGCTTGCCGATGCGGCTTCTTTTCCCGCGCATCTGCCCTGTCAACAGCACTGACCAGGACAGCAACGAGAACCAGGAGCGTTAACGAGGAGAAGTCACAAAGACCGCTCTCACTGACGGACGAAACCATTACGTAAGACATTAGGAAGACAGCAAACGCCCTAGCCGCGAGCCCGGGCGTTGTCAGTGAGTACAGCAAAGCAGCCAAAACTGCCAAGGCAACAAGAATCGTCCCGATGGCCCCTGTCTCCCAGAAGGCGTCGAGCCAACTGTTGTCAATGGGCACGACGTTTATGTCCCCTTGGCCTCGACGAAGGACGATTCTTTTATCCCCGAGACCATGGCCAAACCAAAACAGCAGGGGGTCATACGGCTGACTTAGGATGAAGTCCCAGGCAGTCGTGCGCCCGGTCAGGTTCTGCAACTGTTCGGTTTCTTGTCCGCGGAGAGCCCACGCGATGACCGTGGGCATGAATGGCAAGGCTGCGGCAGACGCAGAAATCATTAAGACCAGACCCCGCCGTCCCCCTGGCGAGCCTAAGCACGTAAGGAACGCCGCCAACAACGCGAGGACCAGAGCTAACGCAGCCGTGCGAGTATGGCTGAAAACTATAAGTCCTGTTCCAACCGACACTGCCGCGAGCAGCAGCACGAGGTGCAGTTTCCGCTGCGTCCAAAGGATTACGGTCAATCCCACCAGGATCGCGCCTATTTCACCCACCCTGGGCGCCATCATCGGCAGGAATGCACCCACCAACCGAGCAGACTGGAACGGCTTTCCTTCCTGCCACGCCTGCTCAGGGGATAGCGCCGCTCCTGCCAGAACAGTTAGCGCCAGCCCCCCGTACGCTGCCGTGCAGGCATAGATCATCAAGCGGGGGCGCCCTCGAACGACTGGCCAGAGCATCACCGGAACCAGCAGTCCCAGAAGCAATCGCGTTCCCCGGAATGCCGATTCAACGGCATTGGGCTGCAGCACGGAAAAGATCACCACATAGGAGCCGTAAAGCAGGTATAGAGCTGTTGGGCCAGGAACACGGAGTGCTGCCCTTGGCGGCAGCATCATTAGCAGGCAGACGATGCACAGCATCAACAAAGCCCCTTTTAAGGCACTGCTGCCGTCCCCCGCACCTGCAGGATCGGTCCTCGTCCAGGGCTGGACCGTCAGTAGGACAAGCCACCATACGACAAAGAGCACAATAAAGGCCGTGCGGTCATCGAACCGGCCGTGCGCTCCCCGTCCGATTGTCCTGCGTCCGGCCGCTGCATCCGTCAGGGCCGGAATGTCGGCCTTACAGCCGCTCCGAGGGGACTTGGACGTCGTCTTATGAATGGTCACGGCTGGCTTCCCGTGGTAGCACGCTGGTTCTCTGCCCAACCCCATCGGCGGGCTGGTGTACCCCGCAGGCGGTCAATACGGGCCATGCCTGTGGTTTTCCAACTGCGTTCCACACCGGCCAGGCTGCCTAGATGCCGCTTTCCTGTGCTGCCCTTTTCGGCTTCGGCAAAAAGGATGGCAACAACTGGAAGGTTGGCGGCGTTCAACTCGTCGAGTGCTTGTTCCAGGTCTTGCACGCGGTCTCTCTTTCGATGGACCACGAGGACTGTAGGTCCGGAGAAGCCCGCTGGCAAGGTGTTATGACGGCCGGCAGCATCAAAGTGGGGACCCGTGGCCAGCAGGAGGAGATCGTATGTTCCGCCAGGCGCGGGGGTGGTTCCGAACGCCGCTGCTGCTGTGCAGCCGATCTCGCTATTGACGCTGGCAAGGTCTTGACCGGTGAGGGCATTAAGAGGGGCGGAAGTGCGGTTGCCCATCAGGCGGGACATCTCAGCCCCGGTATCTTCCGGGAGTGCCACTACGGCTACGGATTTGAGATCGCCTTGCCCACCCGCCGCCAGGGCCAGGAGCCCTGCAGCCCCAAATCGTGAAGGCGTTAGTGGCCTAACAGCAACCTGCTCGTACGGAACACCAAGTTGGGAGCTGGACTGCGCGACTGACCTTAGAAGCAGCTGCCCGACGGCAGCGATATCCCGCTTGCCGTCCAATTCGAAGATTTCAGCCAGGCCCGTAGCACGTGAAATGTCACGCCGGTCCATAATTCGATCGCTGATTTGACGGCGGATAACGGTAAACGCCAGGCCAGCGAGAAGGCCCACGACCAGGCCCAGAATAACGAACATCGGCGGGGAGAGGGACTCGTCAACATCCTCCGGTGTACCGGGCCGCACTAACGCACCCCCACCATTGAAGCTCTGAACAGCTACATCCAACGCCGCGGCAATAGATTCGGCGGCTCGCGCTGCCCGTTCAAGTTCTTCACGCTTTGCAAGAATGCTCGCCGCGTACCCCGCATTGGATGCCTGGGCGGTTCTGAGCGGCTCATCGAGTGCTGCCGCTGAGTCGAGGCTGTCCGTGGCGGCTGTATGAGCCCGCTGTGCCAAAGCGTTCATCTCGGCCCGGCCGATATCAGCGCGGTATTGAAGGTATGCGGTGGCGACGGCGTTCACGCTAGCTGCTGCGGCCTCGGGCGTTGCTCCCTTAACCGAGATTGAGAGGGAGTTATCCGTGGTGGCGCTTGCTTTTACATTGGACAGGAGTCCAATCCTGCCCGCCTCGTCAAGGTGAAGAGCGTCCGCAGCAACGTCTACGATTTTTGGGCTTGCCACAATGCGAGCTTGGGTTTCAGCCGGCAGTTCGAGGCCAAGTGCGCCCGCTTTGTCAATTGCCGGTTGTACAGCTACCTCCTCCGGCAGGGAGTAGTTGCCAGTTACAAGTTCCGCACGCGCAGTGTAGTTCACGGGATTTCGCAGGGCGAACCCAGCACCAACCAAGCCGCCTAATATCATGACTGACACGATCACCCGCCAGTGCATCCTGATTAGCTGTTTGGCTTCGTGCCACACGGACCACGAGTCAGTCATCGGGGACCTCTGTTTCTTTCGGTTGAGACCGGCCCCACCGGATGGCGGGATGAACCTTGTTCATTGGCAGGGAATGAATGTGTCGCAAGGACGCGTCTGAACTGCACCTGCCAGAGGGCCGCGTTGACAGCCGCGGCCGCGACAAGCCCCCACGCTGCCCCTTGTACTCCTGCAGTCGCCGCACCGATAACTGAGGAGGCCACACTGATAAGAGACGCGGCCACACGCGTCCACATGCTTGTCTTTGCCGCACACATGCCGCGAAGTCCAACGGCAGAGCCTGTCTTTATCCCGTTAAGCACTTGAACGAGGAACAGGGGCAAGACCAGGACTGACGCAGCCAGCCAGCCCTGGCCAACAACTGCAACTCCCCATGACACCGGGAGGGCAGAGACGCTCACGCCCCAGAGAAAGGCGCCAAATCCGACAAGAACTGAGAACATCGCCATAACTCGGACGAACCTCTTTCGACCCACAGCTATGGCCCTTGTTGCCTCTGGAACCGCAACAACGCCCACTCCCTGGACAAGAACATTCACTGGTCCTAAGAGAACAAGAACAAGCTTCAGTTCGCCCACTGCGGCGAGCCCGGCAACAGCTCCGACAACGAAGTAAGTAACCTGCTGGGAGCCGTTGACCGCAGCCCCTTCCGCCAGGTAGCGCGGCCACAGACGGCGCTGGGAATGAAGCCAAGACGGTACTTGCTTAAGACTGGGCACCGTCCGGCATTGCCAGCAACCGACGACGCCCGCCACTGTTGCTGCTGCTCCCCATGCCAGGATCAGGGTGGCGGCGGTCACTTCGCCAGCGAAAAAGACGGTGGCGAATGCTGGAATTAGCAGAAGCGCCCATAAAAGATCGTTATTGAACGCGGAGCGGCCACGTCCCGCCGTAAACAGGACCTGCCTGGCGTTATCCTGAACCAGCAGGCCTGGGAGAACAAAGCCCAGGCACAGGACGAGCGATCGATGCTCTACAGGTATCACCAGGCTAAGCAAAGCCGCTAAGGCGACGGATGCCAGTCCGATCGCCAGGGCCACGCCGAAGACACCAGCACGTGCCTGCTTGAGGGATTCCGGCTCGGTTATGACAAACCGCACGGCGAAGGGTTCAGCTGAGAGCGCCCGGGACACGCCCAATACTAGGCAGTAGGCCGAAAAGGCAAGGGCATAGGCTCCGAAATCTGAGACGCTGACAGAACGGGCAACAAATATGCCCACCGCGAAATTGGTCATGCTGCTCAGAGCCTGGTCGGCCAGGCCCCAACCCACCCGCCTCATCGTGCCCCGTCGCTCCACCTTCACCGGTCCTCGGCCAGCCGCATTGATGGAGTCAGCCGGTGCCTTCACGGCTGTTCCCTGCCAATCACAAGCCTGGGAGCGTGCCGCAACATGCCGAGGGCGAAGGCGGGGATGGTCCGGGAGTAACGTCCAGACAACCGGACTGGCTCTTGCGCCAGCCGGAATGCCCATTCAAGGCCGCTGCGCTGCATCCAAAGCGGCGCGCGCCTGACCCTCCCGGCATGCATGTCGAAGGCCCCGCCGACTCCCACAAGAAGCGACGCAGTCAACTGGCTCCGATATTGGTCCATCCAGCGTTCCTGCTTGGGAGCGCCCAGACCCACCCACACAATCTGGGCACCGGAATCGTTAATCTCTTGGACCATCGCCGTTTCTTCCTGGCAGCTCAACTCGCGAAAAGGCGGTGATTGCCACCCGGCAATCTTAAGATCAGGTATGGTCCGCTTGAAACTTTCGATCATTTCTTCTGCAACAGATGGAGCGCCTCCCAGGAAATAGGATGACCATTTTTGCTCCGCTGCCACACTCAGGAGTGCGGGCATCAGATCGGGTCCGCAGACCCGGTCCATCCATTCAGCCCCGGCACTTCTGCCCGCCCACACCAGCGGCACGCCGTCCGGGACAGTCATCGTAGACCTGTTGAAAATGTTGCACAGTTCCGGATCCCTGCTCGCGTGAAGCAAGGCGTTCACATCCGTCACGCAGACATAACCGCGTTCTCCGGCTTCGATGTGCTGGACTAATTTCTGCAAAGCTTGCTCCATGTTGACAGCGCTGACACCCACCCCGAGGATGTCCACACGATGAGCGGCACCCCCAAGACCAGCGCCGTTGCCGGAAATCGAGTGCTCATGTAATGCCACGTTGGGGCTCCCTTGAAAAGAGACGGGTTGAGGAGTTAGCAAGGCCAGCAGGCGCCATGTCATGTTCGGGTTCGGTCACCAGTCCCAGGGCTCGCCGCAAAAGGCTGCTGGAGGTATGGACGGTGTACGGAAAATAGATGACCTCCACGCCCACCTGGCCGAAAGCCACCTCGAGGCGCTGCCCTTCGGGCGTTCCGCGCCAGTCATCCCCCTTGAAAAAAAGGTTGAACCGAAGTTCCTCCCACACCTGCAGCTTGTCCGGCATTTCCTCCGCATAGGCCATGTCCACGTAGCTGATATGGCCAACGATCTCAAGGCGTTCGGCAAGTGGAACAACTGGCCGGCGGCCCTTGACCTTCTCCAGATTTTCGTCAGAGACCACGCCGGCAATCAGATAGTCGCACTTCGATTTTGCGTGCTTAAGAATGTTGAGGTGCCCTACATGAAATAAATCAAAGGCGCCTGGCGCATAGCCGATCCTGTGTTCCATCGTCTGCCTCCTTCCAATTCCGCCAACTACTCCCTGTATCAGCCGTATACAAAAATCACGGCGAAGCCGTCGTTACGGCCAGAGAGGATGGTTTGAGGAGGTGAACACGCAGCAGGTGAAAAGATAAGCGCCTGTGGGTCTGCCGCCGAACATGATTTCCGGCGCGGTCAAACGCGTAACCGTATCCATCCTGAGACCTCTTCTGTTGTGGTTCCTCGACTGGGAACAGTCAAGCGTCCAAGTCCAGAAGGTGCACCGGTAGTCGTTACCTGTTTTCGATCCAGCCGTTACGCGTTTGTACTCGGATCAAACGCGGCCATCTACTGGTGTTACAACTCGGCAACGGCGCAGTCGCCTACAACCTTCCTGCATATTTGAACGCAGGGAGGGCCGTTCCCACTTCGTGGAAGCGGACGGCCGCCCTTCAGGAAAGAGCGGGCAACCTTACAAAGAGCTACTTCAACGTGCGACGACGGAAACCAGCTCCGGTTCCGGAAGTAACCTGGTAGCGGGGGTACCGCTAGGCAGCCTGGTTGAGCGCGTCCTCCGCGGCGACCCAGGAAATCATGGCGCACTTGACGCGGGCCGCATAGCGGGCCACCCCTTCAAACGCCGCTGCGTCCCCCAGCAGGTCAGGATCCGCGGAAACCTTCCCGCGTGAGCGCAGGACTTCGCGGAAGCTGTCGATGGCCTCGTGCAGCTCCGCCACCGTCATCCCCTCGGCCATCTCACTGAGCACCGAAGCGGACGCCATGGAGATGGAGCATCCGGCCCCGTCCCACGAGACCTGGGCCACTTTTCCGTTCTCGACGGCGACCCTCAGGGTGACTTCGTCCCCGCACACCGGATTGAGCTGGTGCGACTGGCCGGTGTTCGCGCCCTCAGGCGCCTCCGTCCCCGCAAGGCCGCTGCCGTGCCGGGCCTTGGAGTGATCCAGGATGATCTGCTGGTACAACTGGTCAAGGCTCATGGTGTTACCTTCAATCTTCCCTGCTAGGCGCGGAAATAGGCCCGCACGCCGGCGACGGCATCCAGGAACTGGTCGACGTCGTCCGTGGTGTTATACAGGTAGGCGCTGGCCCTGGTGGTGGCGGTCAGTCCCAGCCTGCGGTGCAGCGGCTGGGCGCAGTGGTGGCCCACGCGCACGGCGATGCCCCGCGAGTCAAGGAACTGCCCCACGTCATGGGCGTGGACACCCTCGACGTCGAAGGCGGCAAGCCCGATCCGCTCCTGGCCCGCGGCGGGACCCAGGACCCGGATTCCCGGAATCGACTCCAACCCGGCAACCATGCGCTGGCCGAGCCCGGACTCCCACTGGTGGATACGGTCCAGGCCCGTCTCCGTCAGGTAGTTCGCCGCTGCCGCCAGCGCCACGGCCTGGGAAATCCGCTGGGTACCGGCTTCGAAGCGCTGGGGTGCGGGAAGGTACTCAGCGCGTTCCATGGTGACGGTGGTGATCATGGAGCCGCCGGTGAGGAAGGGCGGCAGGATGTCCAGCAGTTCCTGCTTACCGTACAGGACTCCGATTCCCGTGGGGGCAAGCATCTTATGGCCGGAAAATACAGCAAAGTCGACGCCGAGTCCCTTGACATCCAGGGGAAGGTGCGGGGCTGACTGGCACGCGTCCAGGACTACCAGCGCGCCGGCTTTCCGGGCCAGTCCCACGAGCTCGGCTACGGGGTTGATGGTCCCCAGGACGTTCGAAGCGTGGGTGAACGCCAGCACCCGGGTCCGGCTCCCGATGATGTCCCCGGCCAGGTCCATGCGGAGTGATCCGGCGTCATCGACGGGGATGTAGCGCAGGGTGGCCCCGGTGCGGAACGCCAGTTCCTGCCAGGGAATCAGGTTGGCGTGGTGCTCCATCTCCGTCACCACAATTTCATCGCCAGGGTTCAGGGCAAGCTCCTTCAGCCCGGCGTCACCCCTGCCTTGGGCAGCCCACAGGCCTGCATTGGACAACGCATAGCTGATCAGGTTCAGGCCCTCTGTGGCGTTTGAGGTCCAAATCGTTTCCGCGTAGTCAGCGCCGATAAAGGCCGCGACGGTCTGCCGGGCGTCCTCGAACACCTCGGTGGCTTCCACGGCAAGATGGTGTGCGCCCCGGTGCACCGCCGCATTGCGCTGCTCATAGAACTCCTGCTCGGCTTCAATGACGCTCAGGGGGTTCTGGGAGGTAGCTCCGGAATCGAGGTAGACCAGCGGTTGGCCATTGACCAGTTGGTTCAGGACCGGGAAATCGTTGCGAATGCGGAGCACTTCGGCGTTATCCATGACCGGCAGGGCGCGCTCCAGCGTGGGCGGCGTTGATACTACGGCCAAGACGTACTCCTTGAGATGCCAACCATGACACTCAATTGTCCCACAGCACGGCTGTGGGGGGCGCCCCGGGGGGGGCGCCCCCCCCGCCGCCCCCGGCGGGCGGCCCCCGGGCCCGCGGTCGGGGGGGGGGGGGGGCGCGCGGGGACGAACACCGGCGCACTGGGGGGCGGCCGGTTCGCCGGCGGCCCCGCCGACGCCCTGGCGGCACTGAGCAAGTCCACGCATTTTGACTGGCGGCTGGCCCGCTATGACAT
>NZ_JAJOMC010000059.1 GCF_021129155.1 Arthrobacter sp. AK04 | reverse complement strand
CCCGCCCGCCGCCCGACCCCCCCCCGCCGCCGCGGCCCCCGGCCGCCCCCCCCCCCCCCCCCCGGCCCCGCCCCCGCCCCCCCTTGGCCGTTGCTGCCTGAAGCGGGCCGGCTGCTAAAGGCCGGTGGTCACGGCGAAAGCGAGTGCAGGCTCCGTGGCTCCGGCCACGGGATGGACGTTGACCGGAGCCTCGGCGGCAGCCAGGAAGGCGCTGCCGCCCCGGGAGAGCTGCAGATCGCCCTTGGGCGAGTCCAGGTAGATATCTCCGGCCACAACGATGACCACGGCCGCCCCGGACTGTGCCAGCGGAACGGGGGCTGCCCCGGGCGCGAGCTCGATGCGCTGGAGCTGGAATTCCTCGAACGGCGGGCGGAACACTTCCTGGTCAAGGACCGTCCGCTCGGCGGCAAGCCTGGGCACCGCAACAGGCTGGAAATCAACGGTGCGGAGCAGTTCGGGTACATCCACGAACTTGGGGGTAAGACCGCCACGCAGGACGTTGTCCGAGGACGCCATCACCTCTACGCCGAGGCCGTGCAGGTACGCATGGACATTTCCGGCCGGCAGGTACACCGCTTCGCCCGGTGCCAGTGAGACACGGTTCAGCAGCAGGGAAATCAGGACACCCGGATCTCCGGGGTACTTCTCGTTGAGGCTGATGACGGTTTTCAGCTCGGACTCGTAAGGGGCAAGGCCGGGCGCGGACAGGAGTGCTGCCACCACCAGCGCCGTATCGTCGGCCACGGCCTGGCCTCCGGTGATCAGGCGCTCGAAGGCCTTCCGGATGCCCTGGCCCTCATCGGCTGCACCAAGGTCCTCCTGCAGCGCTCCCACCAGGGCCGGGACCCCGGCTTCGGTGGAGCCGCATGCCGAGGCCACGTGCGCCAGGATCTGCCGCGTTTCCGGAGCCGGGCGGAACCCGCACAGCGCCTCAAACGGGGTCAGGGCGAGAATCATCTCGGGTTTGTGGTTGTCGTCCCGGTAATTGCGGTTCGGGGCGCCGGCCGGCACACCCTCCGCGTTCTCGCGGGCAAAGCCGGCCCGCGCCTGTTCCAGGCTGGGGTGGACCTGCAGGGAGAGGGGCTGGGCTGCGGCGAGGATCTTGGCCAGGAACGGCAGCCGGGGGCCAAAGCGGGCCACCGAGTCCGCTCCGAGGAAATGGCCCGGATCGCGGGAGATCAGGGCATCCAGCGCCGTCACCGCCCCGTCCCCGGGGACGCGGGCGGTGGAGGGTGAATCGGGGTGGGCTCCGATCCACAGTTCGGCTTCCGGGCGGCCGGACTCGGGCCGTCCCAGGAGGGCCGCGATAGCCGTCGTCGAACCCCAGGCGTAATCGCGCAGGACGTTCTCAATCTCGTACAAAACCGGTTCCGTTCCCTAGGTCTGCTGGATAATGTGTGCGGCTATAGCGGCGCGCACTGGCCGTTGGTTGCCACGAGCTCGGCGATTGCCTGCTCGTTGCCCTCGAGCTTGAGCTGGGTCAGCATCTCTTCGGTGATGAGCTCGCCATCCGGCGTGGTGGTCACCGGAGTGAAGTCCGACGGCGCGGGCGACTGCTGTGCCCGAACGGCGCCGGCAAGGGGGAAGATGCCGGCGGGCCTGGCTGCCGCGGCCTGGACACGGCCCGGTGCGGTGCCTGCTTCCACCATGGTGTCGTCCTGCACGCCCGCCGCCTGTGGCGAGGACGCGGACGCCAGCAGCTGGTCCACGCGCTCGTGGATTTCGTCGAAGTCCGGAACAGTGGAGAACGAGGCGTCAAAGTCGGGCGGGCCGATGGTGAGCCGTCGAATCTCCTGGCCCTTGGCCTTCATGGCAAGGTCCACGAAGCTTCCCAGCTGCGAGGAGGAAATGTTGGAGTCCACCACCTTGGTGCCGGCGTCGGCGATGTCCTCGAACTTGGCCAGCAGGGTGGCCGGGTCCAGCTGCTTGAGCATGGCCTGCTGCACGCACTGCTGGCGCTGGATGCGCGAATAGTCGTCCACATACTCCCGCGACCTTCCGTACCAGAGTGCCTGGTTGCCGTCGAGGGTTTGTTCACCGGCCGGAATCCAGCCCAGCGGCATGCCGTGGGTCTGGCTGAAATCGTCGAAGTAGCCGCTCATGGGAACCCAGCCGCCGGCTTTGATCCTGATGCCGCCCATCGCGTCGATCAGCCGGGAGAAACCGTCCATGTCCACCAGGACGTAAGCCTGCACCGTGATTCCAAGCGTCCCGGAAACTGCTTCCAGGGTGGCCTGCGCGCCGGGGTCGGCCACGCCGGGGTAGAGGTCGGCGTACTCGTTCGTCACTTCGGTGTTGATGGCGTTGATCAGGCACTCATCACCGCAGTCGTAGCCGTCCGGGTAGATGGCCCGCATGGGGGAGTCCTCGCTGAACTGGGCGTTCTGGAGGTTCCGGGGCACTGAGATGATGGCGGTCTGCCCCGACTCGGCGTCTACGCTGAGGACGGAAAGGCTGTCCGGGCGCCTGCCCGTGCGGTCCTCGCCTGCATCTCCTCCCATCATCAGGAAGTTGTAGCGGCCTTCCACGGGATCAATGCTGGGGCCGGAGGAGAAGATGCTGCCGATGGCGTTGCGCCCTACGTTGAGCAGGTAGGCAGCATAACCAAGGGACCCGCTGCCCAGGACCATGGCCAGTACCAGGGCTATGCCGACTGCCGGCCGTGCCCGGGGTGCCAGCAGTATGGGGCGGATGAGCCGGAGGGTATTGAGGAACAGCAATGCCCAGGCCACGGCCAGGGCTGCCAGCAGGACGACGATGACCAGTGACGCGAAGGGGCTGGTGATGAGGCTGATCAGCAGGGTCCGGTTGAAGAGCAGCAGGAGCACGGCGGCCGCGACTGCCGCCCAGACGCCGAGCGTTACCCGCAAAGCGGCGCGCCCGAGTTTGCGGTCGCCGGCCACGATCTGGGCGCTGCCCGGAACCAGAAGGGTCAGGAGGATCAGGACAAAGGCCCGTTTTGTGCGTACCGGGGAGGAAGCGCTGGCAGGGTAACGGACCGGGTCCGTCATGGAGGTGCCGGGGGCGGGCTGCTGCACTTTGCTGCTGGACATACGCGCCGCCTAGCGGCCGCCCCGCAGGGCGCCATTGCCGTCCGCAAACACCTCGGTGACTTTCTGGCGCAGGTTGGCACCCTTGCGGGCCGCAACTGCGTTGAGGTCTGCTGCAAAATCAAGGAGGTCCGCGCGAAGCGACGCGGCGAGCTCGTCCGTGCCGGCAGCAAGTATCCGCACGGCCAGG
Organism: Arthrobacter sp. AK04; assembly: GCF_021129155.1. Taxonomy (GTDB): domain Bacteria; phylum Actinomycetota; class Actinomycetes; order Actinomycetales; family Micrococcaceae; genus Arthrobacter; species Arthrobacter quantipunctorum. Next base: position 23,539 of record NZ_JAJOMC010000059.1, on the reverse strand, counting down.
AGCCCGGCGTTGCGTGCCCCGGCGATGGACACGGTGGCCACCGGAACGCCGGCGGGCATCTGGACGATCGACAGCAGGGAGTCCATTCCGTCCAGGGTCTTGAGGGGAACGGGAACGCCGATGACCGGGAGCGGGGTGACACTGGCCAGCATGCCCGGGAGGTGGGCTGCGCCGCCGGCCCCGGCGATGATGACCCGCAGCCCGCGCTCATGGGCCGTCTGCCCGTAGCGGATCATTTCGGTGGGCATCCGGTGGGCTGATACGACGTCGGCCTCGAAGGGAATGCCGAACTCCGCCAGCGCGTCCGCCGCGGCTTCCATGACGGGCCAGTCCGAATCTGATCCCATGACCAGTCCAACCAGCGGGGCGGCCTCCGAAGCGGCGGCGGGAGTGGTTTGGTCGCTCATGGCTTCTCCTCGAAAGTGCTTGGCAGTTCTTCTGCCGGTGCCCGGCCGTCGCGGATGATGGTTGCCACCATCGTGGCGCGGCGGCGGACTGAATCAACGTCTGCGGCGGATGAACCCACCAGGTTCACGTGGCCGATCTTGCGGCCCGGGCGGACGGACTTGCCGTAGCAGTGCACCTTTGCGGCAGGTTCACTTGCAAGCGCCATCGGGAACGCGGAAAACAGGTCCTGGTTGTCGCCGCCCAGGAAGTTCTTCATGACCACCACGGGGCCCAGGACGTCCGTGGCGCCCAGGGGAAGGTTCAGTACCGCCCTCAGGTGCTGCTCGAACTGGCTGGTTACCGAGCCGTCCTGCGTCCAGTGCCCTGTGTTGTGGGGGCGCATGGCAAGTTCGTTGATCAGGAACCCTGCACCCACGCCCGGGGTTTCGAACAGCTCAACGGCCAGCACTCCCGTAACACCAAGCTCACCGGCAATCCGGAGGGCGGCGTCCTCTGCGGCAGCAGCGACCTCCACCGGGATATCCAGGGCAGGAGCTATCACTTCATCACAGACACCATCCACCTGGATGGTGTGCACCACAGGCCAGGCACGGGCTTCGCCGTCGGGCGTCCTGGCAACGAGTGCCGAAAGCTCCCGGGTGAATTCCACTTTGGCCTCGGCGAGGAGGGGGCTCATGGCGTCAAACCACTCGGTTGTGTCAGCGGCTTCTTCCGCCGAGGCGACGATCCTGACGCCCTTGCCGTCGTAGCCGCCGCGCGGCATCTTCAGCACAACCGGCCAGCCCGTCTCCTCGCCGAAGCTGACCAGGGCAGCGACGTCCGGGACGGAGGCCCACGCAGGATTGGGAAGCTCCAGCCGGTCGATGGCAGCACGCATGACCAGTTTGTCCTGGGCGTTCACGAGTGCATCAGGCCCGGGCTGGACGTTGACGCCCGCGTCCTGCAGTGCGCGGAGGTGGTCTGTCGGAACGTGTTCGTGGTCGAAAGTCATAACGTCCAGGCCTTGGGCAAAGTCCAGGAGCGTCTGCAGGTCCTTGTAGTCTCCCACCGGCGAGGAGGACACAGCCGATACGGCGGAGACGTCCTCCCCTTCGACGAGGACACGGAGTTCGAAGCCGAGTGCAGTTGCGGCCGGGGCCATCATTCGGGCTAGCTGGCCGCCGCCAACAACGCCTATTACTGGAAAAGTCACGTAGGCCAGCCTACCGAAGACCGTCCGGTATCCCGCGTTCCGGTCCGGCGGGCCGGGAGTATTTCGGCCCCCCGACTGCCCCTGTAAGGCAGCTGGGAAGGCCCGCTCACAGGTTTGGGGGCTAAAATGGCCTCCGGCCCAATGGCCCACAGTTCACACAGCCATGGAGGGCCATGTTCACCACACTTGCAGACCGTATCCGGGGGCTCGCCTCGCTGTTTTGGCGCGAAGTGGCCAAGTTCGGAGCCGTGGGCGGTGTGGCCTTCGTGATCGACAACGGACTCACGTACTACCTGATGCACGGCCCGATGACCGACAGTGAGGCCAAGGCGCGGTTTGTCGGCGCCTCCGTGGCCACGGTCTTCTCCTGGATCGCCAACCGGCTCTGGACGTTCCGGCACCGCCGGCAGGCCAACGTCCTCCGGGAATTCCTGATGTTCGTCCTCATCAACGGAATAGGCATCGGCATCTCCACGGGCTTCACCGCCCTCGCGAAATACGGGCTGGGCGTCACGGACAAGAACATGCTGTTCCTGGCCGGCGTGGCAGGCATTCTTGTGGCTACCGTGGTCCGCTTCTTCGCTTACCGGTTCCTGGTGTTTAACCAGGAACTGGACCAGGAGCCGGAGTTCTCGCACGACCACGAGCTCATCGAGCTTCACCACCACCACAAGGAGCAGGGCCCCGGGGTGGAGCGCGAAGAGGAGCGTGCACCTACGAGGGACGGCCGCGCCAAGCCATAGCTGGACAGCTCACGGCGGACAGGTTGGCCGCAGTGGGCCCCGCTTTTTTAGCTGCCGTGGATCCGCTCCGCTGCGAGCAGCTTGTCAGTCAGTTCCACATCCTGATGCGTCATGACTACCGATCCATCGTGCCGCCACGCGCCCAAAGCATTGGACAGCGCCCCTTCCAGCCCGTTCCCGGCCGGTACATGAAGGCGGACGCCTTCGTCGTGGCGCGCGGCGAAGCCATTGAGCAGGTCCTGGTGGGAGTACGCGCGGCCGTTTCCGGCCACCACCGCGCACCCCGACGGGTCCGGTTCGGCGTGCGCCATGAAGACGTCCCCGTGGGAGCGGACTTCCGCAGCGTAGTCCAGGAAGCCGGCGGCAAGCGTACCCGGCCACCGCATCGCCAGTGCGGGCAGGGCGACGGCGATGACGGCGTCGTAGTTCCCCTCAGCTGACTCCGGATCGGCGGTGACCATGTAGTCCGCTGCACCGTCGTCAAGCACGGTTTGCATCCCCACCTGCCAGGCAGCCAGCGCCCAGACCATGGATTTCCAGTGGGCGGGCAGTTCCATTCGCAAGCGCATGCCGGGGGCAGCGTCCAACTCGTCCTGAAGCAGGTTGGACGTTTTGGCAACCCAGTTGTCCAGGACCCTGCCGGAGAGCTCCACCCGCTCAGCGTCCGGGCCATACCAGGTGAGCCGGGGAGCCGTGGAATTGCCCGAACGGAGCGTTGACATCAAATCAGATAGCGGGTTGCCCATGGCACCATCCTGCCACCGGCGCCGGGCCCAGTCACCGTTGACTCCGGACCGTCGTTTCCGGACAGTCGTCGAGGGAAGGAACAGCAGCACAAGCTGGAGTGAGATATATCACATTGGATACTCAGCCTGCTTGCTATTTCGTGTCTTTGCAGGTATTTTCCCCGCCGTTGGGGGCGATCCGGGTGGTCCCCGGGAGCGATTCCGATGTCCTGGTGAGCCACGCCGTGCATCCGTAATAAATTCCCGGGCGTGGCGTATGCGGCCTTCGCCGTCCGGAGTGATTATTATCCGGCGGCGGCTTGACTCGCCCAAGTTACACACGTGTAATTAGAGATAACTAAAGGCAACTGCGTAAATGCCGGCACACAACCGAGTGCCGCGTATCCAGGCAGTTGCTGCAAATCAGGAGGGTCGCCGATGGGGCAAGCAGAGCGTATCCAGGAAGATGCCGTCGTAGCCGGTCAGGCAACGGCAAAGTACCGTGCCCGGGGGGTGCCGAGCGATTGGTACGTGGACCCCGCCGATCCTGATGCTGCCGACCGGTACAACAAAAATGCGGATGGGCTCCTGGAAGACCAGGCCACTGCCTTCCTCGCCGCCCACGAGGCACTTCTTGACGGTGGGGCGGAGTCGGAGGATGACCTCGATCCGCCCATGGAACTGGCTGCCGGAGGCAGCAGCCAGCCTGTGTGGATTGGGCTTCCCTTCCAGCAGGATTTCGACGACGAAGGCGAACTGGGCTGGCAAACAGACGCCCTGTGCGCCCAGACGGACCCCGAGGCTTTTTTCCCTGAAAAGGGCGGCTCCACGCGGGATGCGAAAAAAGTCTGCGGGGCCTGCAACGTGCGCTCCCAGTGCCTTGAGTACGCGCTGGCAAACGATGAACGGTTCGGCATTTGGGGAGGCCTTTCCGAGCGTGAGCGCCGGCGGCTGAGGAAGCGAGCAATCTAATTCACCAGGAAGTTCATGTCACTGCCGTTGTGGTCGCCCACAACGGCAGTGCCTATCTGCCCAGAACACTTGCCGCCCTGGCGTCCCAGACCAGGCCTGCCGACTACGCCATCGGTATTGATGCCGGGTCACTGGATGACTCCAAGGTCCTCCTGGAGCGGGCCCTGGGCGAAGCCAACGTCACCAGCCAGCCGCGCGGCAAGGGCGGTATGGGCGCAGCTGTTTCCGCCGCGCTGGCGGAGCTCGCCCCATGGCGGGGGACCGCGGCCCCGGACAGGGCGGAGTGGATCTGGCTGCTGCACGATGATGCAGCACCGGCTCCGCAAGCACTCGCCGAACTGCTCAGCGCCGTTGAACGGGCGCCGTCGGTCACTGTCGCAGGGTGCAAACAGCTGGACTGGCACGCGGAACGCAAGCTCATCGACGTCGGCCTGTCCACCAGCCGGTGGGCAGAACGGCTCACCCTGATCGATGCCGACGAGCTCGACCAGGGGCAGTACGACGGCCGCAGCGACACCTTCGCCGTCAACTCCGCCGGCATGCTTGTCCGCCGTGACATCTGGGAGCAACTGGGCGGCTTCGATCCCGCCTTGCCGGGCAGCGGCGACGACGTCGACTTTTGCTGGCGCAACCGGCTGGCGGGGCACCGCGTCGTCGTGGTGCCGGCAGCGCGCATGTTCCACGTTGCCCACAGGCCACACGCCCTGGGCAACGCGGCGGCGGCCCGGAAAGCCCAGGTCCATCTGCGCCTGAAGCATTCCACGCCATGGATGGTGCCGGTCCATGGAGCCGGGGCACTCCTGGGCAGCCTCTTCAAACTCGTGCTGAGCATCCTGGTTAAGGATCCTGCGCACGGCCTGTCACAGCTGGTTGCCACCTGCGCGGCTCTCGGAAGGCCGCGCGCAGTGGCTAAGGCACGCCGCAGTGCCCGCCGGACCCGCCGCATCCGCCGGTCCGTGATCCGTAAGCTCCAAACCCCCAGGCGAGAGGTTTGGAGCCACAGGCGGTCCCTGATGGAAGCGCTCGGCTCGGACAATACCCCAGCGGACGAGCTTGAACAGGATCCTTTGGCGCACCAGCCCACTGGCGACGCATCGGACGATTTCGCGGCTTTGGCCACCGCAAAACGTGGATGGGTGGGCAACGGAGCCCTTGCCGTGGTCATTGTTGCGTCCGTGGCGTCGCTCCTGGCCCTGACAGGTCTCTTCCGGGCCGACGCCGTTTCCGGCGGTGCACTCATTCCCGTCGCTGCAAGTCTCGGCGACATCTGGCACCACGCTTCGAGCTGGTGGATCACCCTGGGGGCGGGGCTGCCCGGGCGGGGAGACCCCTTCGGATACGTCCTGTGGATCCTGGGAGTCCTGGGCGGAGGTGACGCCAACCCGGCCATGGCCTGGCTGCTGCTGCTCGCCACGCCGCTGTCCGGACTCACGGCATGGTTCGCCGCCGGCGGGCTGACCGTCCGCCGCCGGCTCCGGCTCGCCGCGGCCCTCCTGTGGGCCGCCGCGCCCGCACTCCAGGTTGCGCTCAACCAGGGCAGGGCCGGAGCACTGATTGCGCACATCATGCTTCCCCTGGTGGTCCTGGCGCTGCTGCGGGCCACCGGCTCCGCAGTGGGACACGGCCGTTTTACGTTGCCTTCCCCTGCCGAAGGCCGTCCCGGCGAGAGGCCCCCCATCAGGCCCGGTATCAACGGCACGCCGTCCTGGACCGCCGCGGCCGCAGCCGGCCTTGCACTGGCGGTTGTTGTGGCGTCGGCACCCTCACTCCTCGTACCGGCGGTCGTGGTGGTAGTGCTCTGCGGCTTCCTGCCCGGACGCCGCGGCCGCACGGTCTGGTGGGCCCTGCTTCCCACAGCGGCCCTGTTCATTCCCTTCGGGCTCTCCGTCCTCGACAGGCCCAGGTCATTACTGGCCGACCCCGGGCTGCCGCTTGCCTTTGAAGCGGCTCCGCTGTGGCAGCAGTTGCTGGGACAGCCGTTGCGGTTCGATCCGCAAGGGGGACTCGCAGGGCTTGCCGCTTTTGCCGGCGGAAGTGCACCCTGGGCGTTGCTGCTGGCACTCCTGGTCGCTGCACCGGTACTGGCACTGGCTGTCGCCGGACTGGCCGTGCCCGGTCACCGCGCCGCCATGGCGAGGGTTTTTTGGGTGTCCGCCGTGCTTGTCCTTGCAGGCGGCTGGCTGGCCAGCCACGTGGCCACTGGAATGAACGCCCAAAACCTCGTGACCCCGTTTTCCGGGCCGGCAGTTTCTGCTGCGGCCTTCGCCCTCCTGGCGGCGGGCATCCTGGGAGCGGAACATCTTCTGACCATGGCGCACAGGGGAGCGGCCGCCGGCAGCGCCAAGCGCCGGGCGGCCCTCCAATCCGCCACCGCCGTGGGAATGGCCATCCTGCTCGCGGGGCCCCTGGCCGGGATGGCTGCCTGGTCAGCCCAGAACCTGCTGCGCCCTGCCACGGCCTCCGCCGCCACAGGTGCCGCCGCGCCGGGCGCCGAGACTGCGGGCACAGCCACCCCCGATGATGACGCCGGCTCGCTTGGCACGCCCCGGCTTGTGGAGCCCGCCAACCCGCGCACCCTGCCTGCCACGGCCATTGACCGCGGCACGGGGCCTGAGCAAACACGCACGCTGCTGATCAGCACCCGGGACAACGGGACGTTCGACGCCTCACTGATGCGCGGCGCCGGAACCACCCTGGACAGCCTCTCCACTATTGCTTCCGCGCGGAACATCATCGGAAGCCCGGGCGCCGAAACCATCCGCGACGACGACGATGTCACCGCTGCCGTCCGGCGCGTGGTGGCCACAATCGTCGCCGGCCAGGGCGTTGACCCCCGGAACGATCTCGAACAGCTGGGCGTGGGCTTCGTTGTCCTCCGCTCCGCCGATACGGCTGCCCAGCTGACTGCCAGCCGCGTGGACGCAGTACCGGGCCTTGTTGCCGTGGGCCAGACCGATGTGGGGTGGCTCTGGCGGATCACTCCGCTGAACCAGCCGGCGCTGCAGGCTGCAGACATTGCGCACCGCGTGCGGATCGTCGATGGAAGCGGTGCTGCCATCGGGCTGGTTCCCTCCGGCTACAGCGACGTGGATGCCCCCGTTCCGGCCGGTCCTGAGGGCCGCCTTGTGGTGCTGGCCGAACGAGCGGACGCCGGCTGGACCGCGTGGCTTGACGGCCGCAAACTGACTGCAACTACTTCCGGCTGGTCGCAGGCCTTCACGCTTCCCGCATCAGGAGGCCAGCTCACCATCCGCTACGAGAACCCCTGGGCCTTGGGTGCGGCCATTGCGCAGATCACGGTGATCGGCCTGACGGTCCTGCTCGCCATACCGATGCCGGCCAGGAGACCACGGACGGGCATCTCCCGGGATGAGGGCTCCCTGCGTAAGGAACACCAGAATGCATGAGCACACCACGCCGTCGCCAGCGCAGGAGACCCAGTCCTCCGGCCGTGCCGGCAAGCCGCTGGACGACGCAAACACAGTGCGCCCGGACACCGGGGATTCCGGGCAGCGGCCCCATCGGCAGGGACGCAAAACCACCTTCGGGGGGCTGGCGTCCGCTGCAATGATCCTCGCCGGCGCAGGGGCGGTCGTGGCAGGGGGATCACTGCTGCCACCGCCGGAATCGAGCCGTGTGGTAGCCGCAGCCGCGGCAGCCGTCCCCGCCGGGGCCAGCCTGGGCGTTTGTCCTGGCCCTGCCCGGCTGCTGGAGGGCACCGAAGCCGGCGTGGACCCCCAGTTCAGCCCGGTATCAGCCACCGCGGCCAGCGCCGTGACGGGCGCGGTCCTCGGCGCGGCAGGAATACTGCCGGCCAGCCGGCTGTCCCAGCTGGACGGGACAACCGCCGTCGAAATCTCAGAAGGGCCCGGCCAGGGCACTTCTGCCGGGGCGCCCCAGGAACTCCTGGCAGGCGTGGTGGCGGCCCGTCCCGTGCAGCAGGTGAGCGTGCTGAGCGCCGACGCACTGGCAAACCAAAAAGCCTCGGCTGCTGCGGCGATGAAGTTCACCGCCACTGACGGGGATCTTCAGGGCACCGCAGCATCCAACTGCCACCAGCCCTCGAACGACCAGTGGATCGCGGGGGCAAGCACCACTGTGGGCCGGGCGTCAGTACTGCTGTTGACCAACGCCTCAAGCACGCCCGCCACCGTCAGCCTGGAGCTCTTCGGTGCACAGGGCCAGATCCAGGCACCCGGCAGCAGGGGCCTGCTGGTTGCGCCGGGCAGTTCGCGGGCCGTGGTCCTCGCTGGACTGGCGCCGGGGGAGGAGCAGTTGAGCGTCCGCGTCCGGAGTGCCGGAGGGCCCGTTGCCGCCGTCATACAGCAGAGCGTCCTGCGGGGACTCACCCCCGGTGGCGTTGACTTCATCGCGCCGGGAGCGGCTCCGGCCGTACGGCAGGTCATGACAGGAGTGGATATCCAGGACCCCGCCGGGCTGTCCCAGTTGACCGGAAAGCCGGGATATGGGGACGCCGGACCGGCACTTCACCTGACAGTTCCGGGGCCTTCGGATGCAGTGGTGGAAGTTCGGATTTACGGCCGGGACGGGCAGGTTGCCCTGCCCTCGGGCGGGGTCATCACTGCAAAGGCTGGAGCCGTCACCGAAATCTCCCTCGCGGGTGTCCCGGCGGGGCAGTACACGGTGGCGGCATCCTCGGACGTTTCGTTTGTCGCCGCGACCCGGGTCACCCGCGGGCTGCAGGATGGCCAGCCCACGGATGTTGCCTGGGCCCCGGCCGGAGTGCGGCTGGGCAGTCAGCACGTCGTTCCGGTGCCGCAGGGCGGGATCCGCAGCCTGGTGTTCGGTGCCCTGGACACCAGGGCAACCATCACGTACGCCGCCATTACGTCGGACGGGAAAGTCCGTGCAGCGGCCACCGCCGATATTGCCGGCGGAACCACGTCCTCGATCGCTGTTCCGGAGAAGGAGGGTGACGCCGACGTGGTGGGATACGTGGTGTCCGCGTCAGGGGATGCCGCCTACGGTGCCGTCCTGATCCAGCAGGATGGCAGGAGCGACGTCTCAACCCTGGCGTTCCTGGCAGCGGCGGCGGGCCAGGAGACAGTGCCCGTTACCCTGAGCCACTAGGAGCCCTCAGCCGCTGGTGTGACCTTCGGCTGCCGCCGGGAGGTCAGTACCTGCGGCGGTAGACCGGGTCCAGGGTTTCCGGAGCCACTCCCAGCATCTCTGCGGTGTGCTCCACCACAACGTCATGGACCAGGTCCTGGAGCTCTTCGGGGCCGGGGCAGCCCTGCTCCACCACGCGCCGGTACACCGTGATCATCGGCCCTTCGCCGTCCGCGGCTGGAGTGTAGGAGCCCATCGGCGCCGACGCGGAGTTGGCCGCCAGCTGTTCGAGGTCGGGAGGGATCTCATCGACGCCGAACCGCACGCCGTCCAGTGTCTTGCCCCAAATGTCGTGCAGCCTCTGTGCGGAGTCCATCACCATGTCATCAAAGCGGTCCGAACGTGTCCGGTAACCGGGGTGCGTGGGGAGCATGACCTCCCCGCGGAGTCCGCGTCCGTGGCGGTTTCGGCGGCGCATCATGAAGCTCTTGCCGGAGGAGCCGGTACCCGGATTACCGGGGGCATCCGGACCAGCCAACCGGACCGTGAAACCTGATTTCTGGTTCGATGACTGCATACATCGACTCTAAACCCGGGGGAACATTTATGCGATACATTCCCCCGGCGGCCGGGACGCGTCGGGTCGGGCGGGCAATGCAGGGTTTTGGTGCGGACACGGAGTAGTCTGTGATGTCGTGGGAGCTATCCGTCAGTGTTCAAGATCTGCCTGCCGCCAGTCAGCGGTGGCTACCCTGACGTACGTCTACGCAGATTCCACCGCGGTCCTTGGTCCCCTGGCCACCTTCGCGGAGCCGCATTGCTACGACCTGTGCGAGCAGCACGCCGACTCACTGACCGTTCCCCGCGGCTGGGAAGTCCTGCGGCTGGCCATGCCGACAACACCGCAGCAGCCGGGCCCCGACGACCTCCTGGCCCTCGCCAATGCGGTGCGGGACGCAGCGGCCCTGCCGGCCCAGGGCCAGCAGCCGCCAGCGCAGCGCGCGCCCCATTCGGCGCTGGAAGCACCGGCCGGCGCCGAGGGTACACGCAGGGGACACCTGCGCGTCCTGCGTGAACCCTCCTGACATCCTCTGGCGGTAGGCTGGTAACTGCACACCAGTCCGCTACCGGCGCGAGCGCGCCCGCCAGGGAGCACCAAAAATGCCACATGTCAGTCCTGAGCTGCTGTCCGTCCTCCGCTGTCCCATGACGGGTTCAGCCCTGGTTCAGGAAGGCGAGGAACTGGTGGCGGCCGTTGCCGGGGACTCCGGAGTGAAGCCGCGCTACGCCATCGAGGACGGCATACCGCTCCTCCTGCCGCCCGAGCTGCTGGCAGCGGCCACTGCGGCAGGATCGGACCAGCACGATTCAGCCCGCGGAACGGGCCAGACCGCATAGCAGCGCTGCCCGCCTGGACGCAGGCGCCACGGCCGCCGTCGAACTTTACACAGCAGTACCGGAAGGCACAGCACTTTCGGACAGGACGAAGGACTACCCATGACTTTTGATTACAAGGTTGCCGACATCACCCTGGCGGATGCCGGGCGGCACCAGATCCGCCTTGCCGAACACGAGATGCCGGGCCTGATGTCGCTCCGTGCCGAGTTCGGCCCCACGCAGCCGCTCAAGGGCGCCCGGATCGCCGGATCCCTGCATATGACCGTGCAGACCGCGGTGCTGATCGAGACGCTCACGGCGCTTGGTGCCGAGGTCCGCTGGGCCTCCTGCAACATCTTCTCCACCCAGGACGAGGCCGCCGCGGCCGTCGTGGTCGGAAACGGAACCGTCGAGGACCCCCAGGGCGTTCCCGTGTTTGCCTGGAAGGGCGAGACGCTGGAGGAATACTGGTGGACTGCCGAGCAGATCCTCACGTGGCCCGGCGCGGACACTAACCCGGACCTCGGCCCGAACATGATCCTCGACGACGGCGGCGACGCCACCATGCTGGTCCACAAGGGCGCCGAATTCGAAGCCCTTGGTGCCGTCCCGGCAGCCGCCGACGACGAGTCCGAGGAAGGCCGCGTCTTCCTCGAGGTGCTGCGCGCTTCGCTGCAGGCGGATCCGCAGAAGTGGACCCGGATCGGGTCCCGCCTGCTGGGCGTCACGGAGGAAACCACCACCGGCGTGCACCGCCTCTACCAGCTCGCGGAGCAGGGCAAGCTGCTGTTCCCGGCCATCAACGTCAACGACTCCGTCACCAAGAGCAAGTTCGACAACAAGTACGGCATCCGGCACTCCCTGCCGGACGGCATCAACCGCGCAACGGATGTCCTGATGGGCGGCAAGATCGCCGTCGTCTGCGGTTACGGCGACGTGGGCAAGGGTGCGGCGGAGGCTTTCCGTGGACAGGGCTCCCGCGTCATCGTCACGGAAATCGATCCCATCTGCGCGCTCCAGGCAGCCATGGACGGCTACCAGGTGGCAAAACTGGAATCCGTCCTCAGCGAGGGCCACATCTTCATCACCACCACCGGCAACAAGGACGTCATCCTGGCCGAGCACATGGCCGGGATGCGGGACAAAGCGATCGTTGGCAACATCGGTCACTTCGACAACGAGATCGACATGGCCGGACTGGCCCGCATCCCCGGCATCAAGAAGATCGAAATCAAGCCGCAGGTGCACGAGTGGGTACTCGACGAGGGAACAGACCGGGAGCGCTCCATCATCGTGCTGTCCGAAGGACGCCTGCTGAACCTCGGAAACGCCACCGGACACCCGTCATTCGTGATGAGCAACTCCTTCGCCAACCAGACGATCGCGCAGATCGAGCTTTTCACCAAGAGCAACCAGCCGGAAGGCGAACGGGAGTACGGGAACCAGGTGTACGTGCTGCCCAAAATCCTGGACGAGAAGGTCGCACGGCTGCACCTCGACGCCCTCGGCGTGGAACTGACCGAGCTGTCAAAGGAGCAGGCTGCGTACCTCGACCTCGACGTCGCCGGTCCCTACAAGCCCGAGCACTATCGTTACTAAGAAGTAAAGTGCCCGGGCGCCCAGCGCGCCCGGGCCGTTACTTTCTGCGCCTAGGATCAAAATATGGAGCCTGAAGTCCCGTCCCGCCGTCCCGGTCGAATGAAAAAGGTCCTTGTGGTGGCCGCCGTCTGCCTCCTCGCTGCCGTGGGCGGCGTCTTCGCCGCTGTGGCGCCGGACATCGCCCGCGGTGCCATCGAATCCGAGGCCAGCTCCGCAGTGAGGACGTCCCCGGGCATCGCAGCTCCGGTGGTGGCTCCGGTCACGCTCGACGCCGCACCGGCAGACGGCGCGAAACAGGTCAACCCTGCAGCGCCGGTGTCCCTGAAGGTCACTAACGGGACCATCGAACGCGTCACCCTCACCAGCACCGGCGGCGAGACCGTGGAGGGCTCCATCGACTCCCAGGGAACCGGCTGGACCGCCGCCGGCCCCTTGAAGTTCAACACTGACTACAGCTACACATACGTGGTCAAGGACGGCGCGGGACGGGAGAGTAGTACCACGCAGTCCTTCAGTACCGTCTCCAGCTCCCATGAGGCCGACGCCGCGATCTACCCCCTGGACGGCATGAAAGTCGGCGTGGGCCAGCCGTTGCAGGTCATCTTCAGCGAGCCCGTGGTCAACCGCGAGGCCGTGGAGAAAGCCATCAGCATTACGAGCAGTGCAGGCCAGACAGGCGCCTTCCACTGGCACAGCGACACCATGGTCAGGTACCGGCCGGAGAACTTCTGGGCGGCCAACTCCACGATTGCCATGGACATGAAGCTGTTCGGGGTAGACCTCGGCAATGGGCAGATCGCCAACTTCAACAAGAAGGTGAACATCTCCATCGGGGACAAGAAGGTGGCGGTGGCGGATTCCGCCGCGCACACGTTTACGCTGAGCGTCAATGACCAGGTGGTCAAGACACTCCCCGTCAGCATGGGGGACAAGCGCTTCCCGTCAGCCCGCGGCTACGGGGTACTGATGGAAAAGAAGCGCTACGACCACTTCCGGGCCTCAAGCATCGGGCTCAAGCCGGACGATCCTGCCTACTACGGGGACGTTGACGTGGAATACACCATCCGCCTCACCCTCAGCGGCGCCTACATCCACCAGGCGCTTGAGTCTGCCTATCCGTTCATCGGCAACGCGAACGTCTCGCATGGCTGCATTGGGTTCGCTCCCGACGGCGCTGCCTGGGTCTTCGACAACATGGGCACCGGCGACGTTGTGCAGATCGTGAACACCGAGGGCGACTACGCCGCCCATGATGACGGGTTCGGCGACTGGAACATCCCGTGGAGCGAGTACGACAACTAGCTCAGCTGCCGAAAGGAAGCCGCTGCAGCCGCTCACCGATATCGGTGTTGCGCCGGCGTGCCTCCTTCAGCCGGGCCAGTTCCCGGCTCCGGCGTTCAGCAACGACGGCGGCAAGGAAGTCGTCCGCGCTGGTTCCCGCCGGCGGGGGAGGGGCCACATGGGCGGACAGTTCCGTGGCGATCGATGCGGCCATCTCTGACCGGGACGCCGGCGCCATCCGCCCCGCCTGCCGGAGGAACTGGGAAGCCCTGCGCGCTGTCGGGTCGGGAATCCGTCCAATGTCCGCGGCGGCAGCCCACGCGCGGAGCCGCGGCGGTACAAACACCGGAACCGGTTGCTCCACGGGCACGCGGGTGCGGACCGCGTAGGTTCCGGCCATCAGGTCTCCGAGCCGCCGCGACCTGTCATTGAACAGCGCCACGGTCAGTGCCACCCCGCCGAAGGTCAGGTAGATTTCCAGGAATCCGGTCAGTCCGCGGATGACGGCGTGGCGGAAACGGATGGCACCGCCGTCGTCCCTGACCACCCGAAGGCCGGTGGCCAGCTTCCCCAGGGAGCGGCCGCGGCTCAGCGTTTCGACTGCTACGGGGACGATGACCAGGCAGAAGACCACGCTGGCCAGGGTCAGGGCACGGGCAGCAGCCCCATCCAGGTCCTCTCCCGCAGCGGCAAGCCCGATCAGGATCGCAATAAGCAGGATGATGTTGAAGGCGACATCCAGGACCAGCCCAAGGGCGCGGGCCGCGAAAGATGCCGGCCGCAGCTCCAGGACCACGGCCTCGCCTGTGATGATCGAACTCACTGTTCTTCCCCGTTCCGCCGCCCCTCCGGTGCGTCGCTCAAAGTCTAGTGCGGTGGCGCTAGGCTGGTCGCGTGGATATGGACGCCTTTTCCGCAGCCAACGCGGACAAGTGGGCACGGCTGCACGAGCTCGCCGCCAAGGGCAGGCTCTCCGGCCGCGAGGCCGATGAGCTGCTGGCGCTGTACCAGTCCACGTCCGCCCATCTCTCCCTGATCAGGTCAGTTGCGCCCGAGAGCGGGCTTTCCGCCTCGCTGTCCGCCACCCTGGCGCAGGCCCGGACCCGCTTTACCGGGGCCAGGTCCAACGTGCCTGCGGACCTGGCACGGTTTTTTGTGGTGGCCCTTCCGGCGGCGTTTTACCGGTTGACCTGGCTCACGCTGGCCTGCGGAGCTGCCTTCATCCTCATAGGCGCGGCCTACGCGCTGTGGATCGGCACGTCCCCCGAGGCGCTGCGGGCAGTGGCCACCGAGGCAGCGGCCAGGCAGTACGTCGAGGAAGACTTCATCGATTACTACTCTGAAAACCCCGCGGCGTCTTTTGCCGGTGCCGTGTGGACCAACAACGCCTGGATCAGCGCCCAGGCCGTAGCCCTGGGGATTACGGGGTTCTGGGTACCGATGATCCTGTTCAGCAATGCCCAGGGCGTGGGCATCGCGGCCGGTATTTTCGGCGCCGCGGGCAAAAGCGACGTCTTCTTCAGCTACATCCTGCCGCACGGCCTGATGGAACTCACGGCCGTGTTCATCGCCTGCGCGGCCGGCCTTCGGATCTTCTGGGCCATGGTGTCGCCGGGCCGGATGACCAGGGGACGGGCTGTTGCCGAGGAGGGCAGGTCCCTGATCACTGTTGCCCTGGGCCTAGTCCTTGTGCTGTTTGTTTCGGGCCTGGTTGAAGGATTCGTGACCCCCAGCGCGCTGCCGGTGTGGGCCAAGATCGGGATCGGAGCCGCTGTCCTGGCGGCGTACTGGTTCTATGTGCTGAGGTGGGGCAGGCCCGCCTACCTCGCGGGAGAACGCGGGGATCTTCGGCGCGAGGACGCGGGCTACACCGAAATCGCTGCCTGAATCGTTGTAATTCCGCCGGGGTGGTTCCTCGTCCAGCCCAAGGCCCGGACGGTAGGCTCGACACCAGATAAGTGCGCCGGCTGAGCCCGGCCCGGCGCAGGAACACGACGGAAGTGACGCTGCTGTGAAAGACGAAAAACCGGCCCGCGCCAAGAGCGCCGAGCCGCGGCCGGAACCTCATCTGGACACGTCCGGGGACTCCGACGAGCCCGCCTTTTCCTGGCTGACCCCCGCAGGGAAGGGCTCCGGCACAGCAGCGGGGTCCTCCGCTTCGCCCGCTGCTTCCGCCCCGCCTGCTGTTTCCAGCCCCGCGGCTGGCTCTTCCACCGTTGACGGCGAACCCTCACGCCAGGGCGCTGGCGCTCCTTCCGCAGCTGCGCGGAGCTCTGCCCTTGCGGGGGGCGCGGGAACCGCCCCGGCCCACCGAAACGGGTCCCTCCAGCCGGAGAGCAGGGCCGACCGAAAGGCCGCTGAAGCTGCCGCTGAGGCTCCGGGGGAGGACAGTTCGCCGGTCTTCAAGGAACCGCTCCCTACCTCCGCGCTGCAGGTCCGCCCGCCGGAGGAAGAGGTGGAACGCCGCAATGCCCAGCGGGAGAGCGCCGCCAACGCCAAACCTGTGGCGCCCCGGGTTATGCAGGTCCTGCTCGCCATCTTCTTCCCGCTGGTCTTGCTGATCCTGGCTGTCCGGGCGGTGACCAGCCCGCTGTTCCTCTGGGTGGAGTACAACCGGCCGGGGTTCCCCGGCGACGGGTACGGCTTCAGCACGGATGACCGGATGACTTACGGCTCCTACGCCGTGGATTACCTGAGCAACTGGTCCGGCCCGCGCTACCTCGGGGACCTGGTGCACCGCGGCGGCGAGAAGCTGTTCAAGGACGGCGAGGTCAGCCACATGGCGGACGTCAAACTGGTGATCCTGTCCACGTTCGGCGCCGGTCTCGTGCTGGTCCTGTTCAGCATTATCGCCATCCTTTACCTCCGGAAGCGAAGCACCGGCGGAGTCCGGAGGGGCCTGTTCGCGGGTTCCATCATCACCCTGGTGACCATCCTGGGCCTGGGCACGCTGGCCGTGCTGGGCTGGCAGCAGTTCTTTACCGAGTTCCACCGCATTTTTTTCGCCGACGGGTCCTGGACGTTCAGCCTGGACGACACCCTCATCCGGTTGTTCCCCGGCCAGTTCTGGATTGATGCCGGCTTGGTGATTGCGGGCCTGGTGCTGCTGGCCGCACTCGTGACCCTGGTCCTCACCTGGCCCACCCGCCGGCGGCGCGGCCTGGCCAAGGACGGGGCGGCACCCGCCGCTGGCACGGAATAAGGCACGAAACGTGCCAGGCAGCCGGGGGGACTGCACCCTAGGCGTACAGTTTGGTGATCTCCTCGGCGTAGTCGCGCACGACGGCGGCCCGCTTCAGTTTGAGGGACGGCGTCAGGTGGCCTGACTCCACAGTGAACTGGGCGTCCAGGAGCGAGAAGCTGCGGATGGACTCCGCCTTGGACACGAGCAGGTTGGCGTGGTCCACCGCTTCCTGGACTGCCGCGAGGACGTCCGGATCGCCGACCGCCTCGCCTACTGCAAGGGCGGGCAGGCCCCGTTCGGAGAGCCAGTTGTCCATGCCCTCCGGGTCCAGGGTCACCAGCGCCGAGACGAAGGGCTTGCCGTCGCCCACCACCACGGCATGGCCTACAAGCTGGTGGGCGCGGATCTTTTCCTCGAGCGGACCCGGCGCCACATTCTTGCCGCCCGCGGTGACCAGCAGGTCCTTCTTGCGGCCGGTGACGGTGAGGAACCCCTGGGCATCAAGTTCCCCGAGGTCTCCGGTCCGGAAGAAACCGTCCACGAAGGCCTCTGCGTTCGCGGCCGGGTTGTTGTGGTAGCCCTTGAACACACCGATCCCCTTCACCAGGATCTCGCCGTCCGCCGCCACCCGGATGGTGGTGCCCGGGACCGGTATGCCCACGGAGCCCACGCGGGTCCGGGCAGGGGTGTTGGCCGTGCACGGTGCCGTGGTTTCGGTCAGGCCGTAGCCCTCCAGCACGGGTATCCCCGCGCCACGGAAAAAGTGGGCGTCATCGGGGGACAGGGGGCTGGCACCGGATACGGTATACCCCACCTGGCCGCCCAGGGCCTGCCGAAGCCGGGGATACAGGAGCCGGTCAAAGAGCGCGTGCCGGGCGCGGCAGAGCAGCCCCGGCCCGTCGCCCTGGCCGCGGTTGCGCCGGTCCTCCTCCCGCGAGTACTCAATCGCGGCGTTTGATGCCGCAGTGAAAAGCCGCGCCTTGCCCGCCAGCGCCGCCTTGTGGGCGGCAGTGGCCCGGACTTTCTCGAAGATCCGCGGCACCACCAGCAGGAACGTGGGCCGGAACGTGCCCAGGTCCTCCAGGAGCTGGGCCGCGCCGGGCGTGTGGCCGAGGGTGGCCCCGGCGGTAAGGCAGACCACCTGCACGGCGCGGGCCAGCACGTGTGCCAGCGGCAGGAACATCAGGGTGCGCGCCTGGTCCTGCAGCAGCAGCTCCGGAAGGAACGCCACGATGTTCTTTGCCACCAGGGCGAAATTCCCGTGGGTGATCTCGCAGCCCTTGGGATTGCCCGTGGTGCCTGAGGTGTAAACCAGGGAGGCAATGTCATCCAGCCCCGCCTGGCTGCGGTGCCGCTCAAGCTCCGCGTCCGTGACCCCGGCCCCGGCAGCGGCGAGGCTGGCAAGGTCCGGCGCGTCGCCGTCGTAATCCATCCTCACAACGTTGACCAGCCGGTCCCGCAGGACGTCGGACCCAGCCACCACGCCGGTCACCAGGGCGGCAATGCCGCGGTCCCCGGCAAAGACGCGGCGCACCCCCGCGTCCTGGATGATCCACTCCACCTGCCGCGCGGAGGACGTTTCGTAGATGGGGACCGTCACTCCGCCGGCGAACCAGATGGCAAAGTCCACCAGCGTCCACTCGTAGGAGGTGGGGGACATGACCGCCACCTTGTCCCCGGGCTCGATGCCGCCGGCTATCAGGCCCTTGGCCAGGGCACTGACGTCCTGGAGGAATTTTGCAGCCGTGACGTCCACCCAGCCGTTCGGCCCCTTCCGCCGGTAGAGGGCATGGGCCGGGTTGGCGGCATGCTGCTCCAGCAGCAGGTCAGTGACGTTGCTGGCGGCGTCAAGCTCAACCAGCAGCTCCGTGCTCGCTTCTCTCACAGCAGGTCTCCGTTCCGCTGCCACGCCGCGGCAGCGGCTCCGTTGGGGGTCTGATGCCATCCTGCCCTAGATCCAGGACGGCATCCACATCCGGACTTTCCAGGCGTCGTAGGGAATGGTTTCGGCAGCCCAGACAGGATAGAAGAAGGCGGACAGCAGGATGGCGGCAGCAACGAGCAGTGCCGCCAGGTAGAGACCCGACCTGCGGCGCCAGGGCGGGTCGGTGGCCCTGCCCAGGACGAGGCCCAGGCAGTATGCGAGCGCCAGGATGAGGAACGGCTCGAAGGACACCGCGTAGAAGTAGAACATGGTCCGTTCGGGATACAGGAACCACGGCAGGTAGCCTGCGCCCACACCGGCCAGAATCGCGCCGGCGCGCCAGTCCCGCCGTCCGGCCCACCAGAACAACAGGACCACCAGGGAAATGGCGGCACCCCACCAGATGAGCGGATTTCCCACGGACAGGATCGCAGAGGTGCATTTTTCCACCCCGCAGCCAGGGCTGCCCTGCGGCGGCGTTTCGTAGAAGAACGACGTCGGCCTGCCGAGTACCAGCCAGCTCCAGGCGCTCGCTTCGTACGGGTGGTCCGATCCAAGGCCCTGGTGGAAGGTGTAGGCCTCCCGGTGATAGTGGGCCAGCGAGCGCACAGCCTCCGGCAGCCAGCCCCACTGGGCCGACGGGTTGCTTTCGGCCCAGCTGCGGAAGTACGCGTTTTCGGACCGGAACCAGCCTGTCCACGATGCCGCGTAGACGAGCGCGGCCACCGGCACCATGCTGAGGAACGCGGGGACTCCGTCCTTGATGACGCCGCCGCTGATCCAGCCGCGGATGCCCGCAACCCGCCGGGCGTTGAGGTCCCACAAAACCGTGAGGAGCCCGAATCCGGCAAGGAAGAAGAGCCCCGACCATTTGGTTCCGACGGCGAGCCCCAGGCACACCCCCGCTGCCACGCGCCACCAGCGGATGCCGAGCCAGGGACCGGACAGCAGCTTGACCGCCGTCGGACGCCCTCCGTTGTCCGCGGCGGCCCGTGCCAGCCGCAGGGCCAGCCGCCGCCGGCCGCTGTCCCGGTCCAGCAGCAGGGCCCCGAACGCGGCCAGGACCCAGAACATCAGGAAGATATCCAGCAGCGACGTGCGGGACATGACCAGGTGGTGGCCGTCCACCGCCAGGAGGAGTCCGGCGGCCCCTGCCAGGGGCAGCGACCGGAAGAGCTTCAGGGCGATCAGGGACAGGAGCAGGATGGACAGCGTTCCGGTCAGTGCTGCCGCGAACCGCCAGCCAAAAGGGTTCTCCGGGCCGAAGAGTCCCATGCCTGCGGCAATCATCCACTTGCCCACGGGCGGATGGACCACATACTCGGGGGAGTCCAGCAGCACCCCGGGGTTTCCGGCGTTGAATGCGTCATTGGCTTTGTCCGGCCAGCCGCGCTCATAGCCGCTGACCAGGTAGGAGTAAGCGTCCTTGACGTAATACGTTTCGTCGAAGACCAGCTTGGGCGGCGCCTCAAGCCGGACAAACCTGAGGATCCCGCCGGTGACGGCGGTCAGGACGGGGACCAGAAGGAACCACAGCCGCAGCGACGGCGGGTAGTCGCGCCATCCGCGGGCGTTGCCCACGAGCCGTGCCAGCAGGGCTTCGAGCGTGAAGGCCTCGGCGGGGCGGCTGACCCAGGGCCGCAGGGGGGAAGTGCCCCAACCGGCTGCTGTCCCCCCGGTTTCATTGCCGGATGCCGCGGGGGCGGCCTGTCCGGCCCCGCCCGGCCGCGTCGAGGTCTGCGTCACCAGCCCATGCTACCGTTTGCGGCCGGCGGTCCCCGGCAGCAGTAGGCTGGTGGCGTGGACCCTAACCCCAGCACCCTTCCTGATTCCGGCCCGGCACCTGCGGGGCGCATCGTGCTTGCCGCCACCCCGATCGGAAACACCGGTGACGCTTCCGCCCGGCTGGTGGAACTGCTGGGAACCGCAGACATCGTGGCTGCCGAGGACACCCGACGCCTGCACCGGCTGGTCCAGAGCCTGGGCGTCACCGTGGCCGGGCGGGTCATCAGTTACCACGAGCACAATGAAGCCACCAAGACGGCCGAACTGCTGGCACAGGTGCAGGCAGGAAGCACCCTGGTGATGGTCACGGACGCCGGGATGCCCTCAGTCTCGGATCCGGGTTTCCGCCTGGTTGAAGGGGCGGTCGCGGCCGGCCTCACCGTAACGGCGGTCCCGGGGCCGTCAGCGGTACTCACCGCCCTGGCATTGTCCGGCCTGCCCACGGACCGCTTCTGCTTTGAGGGGTTCCTTCCGCGGAAGGCCGGTGAGCGGGCGTCACGGCTGGCCGAGCTTGCCAGGGAGCGCAGGACCATGGTGTTCTTCGAGGCGCCCCACCGGCTGGAGGTGATGCTCCGGGCACTGCGCGAACGGTTCGGGCCGGACCGTCCCGTTGCCGTATGCCGTGAGCTGACCAAGACGTATGAAGAGGTCATCCGCGGCTCCCTCAGTGAACTCCTGGTGTGGGCGGAAAGCACGGAAATCAGGGGCGAGATCGCTGTTGTCCTCGGCGGGGCGCCGGAAAAGGCGGCCGGGACGCCGGAGGACCATGTGGCAGCGGTGAACGAACTTGTGGCCCAGGGCATCCGGCTCAAGGAGGCGGTGGCAGCGGTGGCCGAGGATGTCCGGGTGAGCAAGCGGGAGCTCTACTCCGCCGTCCTGGCCGCCCGCTGACGTTCGCGCGCAACGTGCCGGACCGCTGTGCAGCTGCACAGCAACGCAATGATGAGGCAGTGCGCAACGGCGTAGACCTGCCGGAAGCCGCCGCAGTAGTCTGGCAGTAATTCAGCCTGTATGGGCCCGGTCACTCCGGCCGCCGCCAAAGGGCTGCACCAACCCTACTGACGAGGGAGTCATCGTGACTGTCACTGCACAGCCGGCCGTTTCCGCAGACCGCGAAAGCGCGCTTCTGGCCTCTGTCCCCACTGGCCTGCTGATCAACGGCGAATGGCGGGACGCCATTTCCGGGAAGACCTTCGACGTCGAGGATCCCGCCACCGGCAAGGTGCTGCTCAGCATCGCCGACGCCGGTGCCGAGGACGGTGCGGCCGCGCTGGACGCCGCCGCTGCGGCGCAGGAGTCGTGGGCGAAGGTCCCGCCGCGTGAACGGGGCGAGATCCTGCGCCGGGCGTTTGACCTGGTGACCGAGCGGGCCGAGGACTTCGCGCTGCTGATGACGATGGAAATGGGCAAGCCGCTGGCCGAGGCCCGGGGTGAGGTCACCTATGGTGCCGAGTTCCTGCGCTGGTTCTCCGAGGAAGCCGTCCGCGCCTTTGGCCGCTACTCGGTATCGCCGGATGGCAAGTCACGGCTGCTGGTGACCAAGAAGCCGGTGGGCCCGTGCCTGCTGATCACGCCGTGGAACTTCCCCCTGGCCATGGCCACCCGCAAGATCGCCCCGGCCGTCGCCGCAGGCTGCACCATGGTCCTGAAGTCAGCGAACCTGACCCCGCTGACCTCCCAACTGTTCGCCGCCGTCATGATGGAAGCCGGCCTGCCCGCCGGTGTCCTGAACGTCATCCCCACCTCCACCGCGGGCGCCACCACCGGGCCCCTGATCAAGGACTCCCGGCTGCGGAAGCTCTCCTTCACCGGCTCCACCGAGGTAGGCCGCCGGCTGCTCTCGGACGCGTCCGAAACGGTCCTGCGCACCTCCATGGAACTGGGCGGGAACGCCCCGTTCCTCGTCTTCGAGGACGCTGACCTGGACGCCGCCGTCGCCGGTGCGATGCTCGCCAAGCTCCGCAACATGGGCGAGGCCTGCACCGCGGCGAACCGGTTCATCGTCCATGAGTCCGTCGCGGCCGAGTTCGCGGAGAAGTTCGCCGCGAAGATGAAGGACATGACCACCGCCCGCGGCACCGAGCCCGAATCCAAGGTGGGCCCGCTGATTGATGCCAAGAGCCGGGACAAGGTCCATGAACTGGTCTCTGACGCCGTCGCCTCCGGCGCCAAAGCCGTCCTGGGCGGCGGACCGGTGGACGGTCCGGGCTACTTCTACCAGCCCACCATCCTCTCCGGCGTCACCGAAGGCACCCGCATCCTGTCCGAGGAAATCTTCGGACCCGTCGCCCCGATCATCACCTTCAGCACCGAAGACGACGCCGTGCGCCTGGCCAACAACACCGAATACGGACTCGTCGCGTACGTCTTCACCAAGGACCTCAACCGCGGCATCCGGATGGGCGAAAAGCTCGAAACCGGCATGCTCGGCCTGAACGCCGGGGTCATCTCCAACGCCGCGGCACCCTTCGGCGGCGTCAAGCAGTCCGGCCTTGGACGCGAAGGCGGCCTCGAAGGCATCGAGGAATACCTCTACACCCAGTACATCGGCATCGCCGACCCCTACGCCGGATAACACCGGCAGCGGCAATCAGCTGCCGCTCTGCCTCCGGACGCCGTCGCGCGCTCCCTGCCTGGAAAGACCAAGGCGGGAGTGCGCGGCGGCTTTTGCCGTCCTGCGCAGGATCCGGCCCGTGGCCAGGAACGGTGCAGCAAGCAGCCTGCCCAGCCGTCCCATGACCGACGGCGGGAGCCAGGCTGCCTGAAGCCGGCGCGCCAACCCCGCGTTGGCCTGCAGCGATGATTCCACCGCCGCGACCTGCGCCGCAACGGTGCCGCGCGCGGAACCGGGCTGTCCGCCGTCGGCCGCCCCGTCAGGGAGGGCACCGGACGGAGGGCCATAGCTGTGGCGTTCGAAGCCGGCCGTAAGTGCCACGACGGCCTGGTGTGCCGCCTGGTCCAGGCCGCCGGCATTGCCCAGCAGCCCGCCGCGCAGCCGCGCTGAGTAAGCGCGCGGCGTTTCACTCGGTCCGGGGGCAAGGCCATAATCGGTGCCGAGGTCCAGCAGCTCACGCCAGCCAAGGGGCAACGCGCTGCCAGGGTCCCGGGGCCGCAGCCGCCGGGCCCTGATGCCCGCCCGGATGAGCCGGGGCGTGGCCAGCAAAAGCGCCATCCCCAGGACTCCTGCCGTACCCAGCAGCCACGGCAGGAGTTGCGCACCCGAATCGGCACTTCCGCCGCCGCCGGGGGCAGGGGCCGCGGTGGCGCTCGGCGCGGGGG